>CAZJJG010000009.1:0-49219 GCA_964546275.1 uncultured Gammaproteobacteria bacterium | reverse complement strand
TAAAAACATTAAGTCATCATAAATTTTTTGTTTTGCGATCATAATTTTTATAATATCTTAAAATCAGTAAATCTATTAAAATATTATTTTAATAAAATATATTAAATATGAGCGATACAAGAGATAAAAACATAGAATTTAATGCTGCTTCACCAACTGAGTTTACTCAAGAGTATTTTCAAGCTATGAGTGATGCTCAAAAGAGCATGGATTTATCTGATCTTCCTGAGATTATTAAGGTAATTCAACAAACAATTGATTCTGGTTCAACAGTCTATTCCATGGGCAATGGAGGCTCTAGCGCTATTGCAGATCATCTGGTGTGTGACTTTACAAAAGGGTGCTATACAGATCACTCAAAGTTGAAGTCTTTTTCTTTAAATTCAAATACTCCATTATTCACAGCTATATCTAATGATCTTTCTTATAAAGAGTCATTCTCAAAACAATTAGAATATTATCTTGATGATAATGATGTAATTTTACTAATATCCTCTTCAGGAAATAGTGAAAATATAATCAGTGCAATTGATTATGCAAATCAAAGAGGTATTAAAAGCATCACATTAACTGGTTTCGATGGAGGAGATGCAAAGGTTAAGTCGAGTTTAAATATCCATGTTTCGATAGATAATTATGGAATTATTGAAGATATTCATCAGTCTTTAGTCCATGTAATTTCCCAGTTTGTATATTTAAATAATAAATAAATTTTATTAAGAGGATTTCCAATGAAAATTTTAGATAAAAGAGTTGTTGTTACTGGAGCTGCAAGTGGGATAGGAAAAGCTCTTTGCATAGCTTTTAAAGAAGCAGGCGCTCAATCACTTGTTTGTGTGGATATGAATATAGAAGGAGCAAAAGAAACTGCAGATCTTGTTGGAGGAATAGCTGTTGAAGCTAATGTTGCAAAAGAAGATGACATCAAAAATGTTATTGAGAAAGCTAATGAGTTTTCTGACGGAATAGATATTTTTTGCTCAAATGCAGGCATCGGAGGCGTCCCAGGATTTTTTGAAGCCGAAGCTCAGGATTGGCAAACAATTTGGGAAATTAATGTTCAATCCCATATTCATGCTGCTAAACATGTCCTTCCACAGATGCTAGAGCGAGGCGAGGGTTATTTAGTTAATACCTCATCAGCTGCTGGCTTATTAACTCAATTAGGTGCATCTGGTTATGCAGTAACTAAGGCAGCAGCAGTTAGTTTTGCTGAATGGATAAAAATTACCTATGGAAACAAAGGTATAGGCGTGTCATGTTTGTGCCCGCAAGCAGTCAGAACAGCTATGACAGCTGGTGGAGCTGGCGTTGCAGGAGTTGATGGAATGCTTGAACCTGATGTTGTTGCTAATGATGTTTTGAAAGCTATAGAAGCAGAAACTTTTCTTATTCTTCCTCATAAAGAGGTTGCCGAATATGTTCAAAGAAAAGCCAATGATAGAGATAGATGGATTTCAGGCATGCAAAGACTTCAAGTTCAATTTGAAGATTTTTTAATGCCAGGAAATGAAAAAGATTAGAAGTTACCAAGAAAAATGTTAGTTCAAAAACATGGCAGACTAATGATAGATATTGATGGAGTTTCTCTATCAGAAGCAGATGTAAATTTAATTGAAAATCCACATGTAGGCGGTATTATTCTTTTTGAAAGAAATTTTCAATCTCGTCATCAAATTCAATCCTTATGTTCTAGTATTAGAAAAATAAAAGAAGATATATTAATAGCTGTAGATCATGAGGGTGGAAGAGTTCAACGTTTTCATGAAGATTTTACCCATATCCCATCAATGCAGGCTTTAGGCGACCTTGCAAACAAAGATCAAATTGAAGGCCTTGCATTTGCTAAAGATATTGGATGGCTTCTAGCCTCAGAGTTAATTTCAGCAGGCCTAGATATTAGTTTTACGCCAGTGCTTGATCTAGATATGAATAAAAGCACTATTATTGGTGATAGATCTTTCGGAGAAGATCCTCAGTTAGTTATTGATGTCTCTGAAGCATTAATACAAGGTATGCAAGAAGCTGGAATGTCAGCAACAGGAAAACATTTTCCAGGTCATGGAGGTGTTGCAGAGGATAGCCATTTAGAAGCTCCCATCGATCTTAGAGAGTTTGAAGATTTATTACAAAATGATTTGAAGCCTTATATTATTCTTCAAGATTTATTGGCTGGCATCATGTCAGCACACATAACATTTCCAAACATAGACCAGAACTCTGTTAGCTTTTCTTTTTTCTGGCTAAATACTGTTCTTCAACAACAGTTAGGTTTTAAAGGTGTTATTTTTAGTGATGATCTTTCAATGAAAGGCGCAGATATAGCAGGAAATTATGCTGATAAAGCTAGAAAAGCTTTAGAAGCTGGCTGTGATATGATTTTAGTCTGCAATAATAGACCGGGTGTTGAGGAAGTTATTAATTATCTTATTAGTAATAATATATCTTCATCAGGTAAAATTGTCAGCATGCTAAAAACAAAACAAATATCTTGGGATCAATTTAAAGAAGACCCTAGAAGACTAAATACTATTTCTAAAATCAAATCTATGAGATCTAATTAATGAGTTATATACCTTTAGCAGTTCCTTTTTTTATTTTAGCTATTCTTTTAGAGTTTATTTATGGATGGGTTAAAAAAAATAATACTTACCGTCTCAATGACACTATAAGTAGTCTTTTCATGGGCTCCCTCAGTACAGCATCAAAAATAGTTCTTATAGGAGTTGGAGGAAGTGTTTTCTATGCTATTGAAACTCACTATGCGCTTTGGAGAATGGATGACAGCCTGGTTATTACATGGATATTTGCATTTGTAGCTCAAGATTTCTGTTATTACTGGTTACATAGATTTGGTCATGAGCGTCAAATCTTTTGGGCATCTCATGTTGCTCATCATCAAAGTGAAGAGTACAACTTATCTACAGCATTAAGACAAACGAGTATGAGCTTTCTATTGAGTTGGATATTTTATGTTCCATTATTTTTAATAGGAATGCCTGCTATGGTTTTTGTTACTGTTGCTTCTATTAATTTAATTTATCAATTTTGGGTTCATAGTCAACATATCCCTAAACTAGGATGGTATGAACTTTTCTTTATAACTCCATCAAATCATAGAGTTCATCATGCTCAGAATGAAATTTACATAGATAAGAATTACGGTGGAATCTTTGTTATTTGGGACAGAATTTTTGGAACTTTTCAAGAAGAGCAAGAAGATGAGCCTTGTATTTACGGCATACGAGGTCCTATTAAGACTTTTAACCCTTTATGGGCTAATGTTCATATTTATTTTGGCATTTTTAGAAACTTCTTTAAAACCAAAAATTGGAAAGATAAATTTCATGTATTAGTAGCAAGAACTGGTTGGCAGCCTGAGGACATTGAAAAAGTAAATCCCACCAAAGAATTCGATGCGTCTAGCTTTGTTAAGTATGATCCTGCTGTTAATAGAATTGTCGCAATTTATGGGTTTATACAGCTAATTATTTTAACTATTGCAGCACCTTTTATTATTGAAGATGAAGCTTCGAGTTATTATCTTGGGGCTCTGGGAGTTGGAATGATCCTCTTTACCATGATATCTACAACTAAATGGCTGGATGGAAAGTCTGCTATGCATTTAGAAATTCCAAGACTAATTATTTTTAGCCTATGTGCTATAGCAGGACTGCAATATTATGAAAATATTATAGGAATAATAGTTCTCATTAGTTATGTTTTACTTAATTTACTAGTTTTACCATTTCTTAAAAATGCTGTTGACAATCAACATGATGCCTTCACTCATGAGTGATAAGGCTGATGGTAGGCTAGAGAGAAGTAAAAAGAGTCGCGATCAAATCATTCAAGCTGTGCGTGAGCTTATTGATGAGGGAATTTTAATTCCCACAGCGCAACAGGTTGCTGAAACTGCTGGAGTCGGCATAAGAACTGTTTTCAGACACTTTAATGATATGGAAAATCTGTTTAAAGAAATTATTAAAGTTAATCAATCTGAAAATAGCCACTTTTTTTCACCCTTAGATAAAATAGGAACTCTGCAAGAGAGAATAGCAAACAAGATTAAAACCAGAAGCAAAGCTTATACAAAAATGCAGAATTTTATATTAGCCAATAATGCACTAAGGTGGCGTTATAAGTTTCTAGAAAATCAATACAAATTGGTCAATAAGACATTGAGGGACGATTTTCTAGAATGTTTACCTGAAGTAAAAAAATTATCTAAGGAACAACAAGAGCTAGTCATTGCCTTAGCTTCTTTTGAATGTTGGCATAGACTTAAATGTCATCAAAATATGAGTACCAATGATATAAATAAGTTAATAATCAATCAGTTACACGATGCTTTAATTAAGGACTAATTATTATGACTTCCCTAAATTCTCTCACTTTGATAGGAAGCCCGCCTTCGCCATATACAAGAAAGATGCTTGGTCTTCTTCGATACAGAAGGATTCCATATGTATTTAAATCAGGTCAAGTCGCTACGGAATTAGAGAAGTTTAAAATAGAAGCTCCAAAGCCAATTTTATTACCTACATTTATTCTTCCAAATACAGATGGTGACTTAATAGCTCAATGTGACTCTACTCCTATTATAAGAAGACTAGAAAAAGAAATATTTGAAAGAGGCGTTATACCTCAGGATCCAGCTTTAGCATTTATTAATTATTTATTAGAAGATTTTGCTGATGAATGGATCACTAAATACATGTTTCACTATCGCTGGTATCCTGAAGAGGATGCTAAAAATGCTGCTAAAATTTTACCTGTTGCGCATTCAGATCATTTAGATAATGATTCTTATAAGATCTTTAGTGACTATATAGGACCGAGACAAATTGATCGATTATGGGTAGTTGGATCAAACGATCTCACAGCACCAGTTATTGATGCAAGTTATAAAAGGTTCTTAACACTTATGGAGCTTCACTTGGCTGAAATGCCTTTTCTTTTTGGAAATAAGCCTGCATCTGCAGATTTTGCATTTTTTGGTCAATTAACTCAATTAATAGGTTTTGATCCAACTCCAAGAAACCTTGCTCACCAGATATCACCAAGAACAGTTGCATGGACTTATAATGCTGAAGACCTCTCTGGCCTTGAATCTTCAGAAAACTGGATTGATTTAGAAGAGCTACCTATGACTTTAAAGAGTTTGCTTTGCGAGCTAGGAAGAGGCTATGTGCCTGCTTTACTTGCCAATAATCAAGCTACTTTAAATGGTGATGAGGAATGGGAGGCTGAAATAGATAATTGTCATTGGACTCAAAAAACATTTAATTACCAAGCTAAATGCTTGAATTGGATTAGAGAAGAATTTAACGCTTTATCAGAGCATGATAAAAATAGAGTAAATTCATATCTAGAGGGAACTGGCTGCAAAAGTCTTTTAAGTTAGTTAATAAAACAATACTTGACTGCTATATTATTTTTTTTCACGATATAATTGTGCTTTATATGGCATTCATAATGTCATTATAATTTTGCATTAATTTAAGGGGGATAATATGAAAGAATTTATTAGAATGCTGGGGGAGCTCAGGTATATGATTCCTGTTTTGCGCTATAAATGGCCGGATCCAGATAGCAGTGTTTCATTAGCTCATACCTTTCAAGCTTCAACAGATAAATTTGGAGATCGCCCTTGTGTGTATTTTGAAGATGAAACTTGGTCTTATTCTCAAATCAATAAAGCAGCTAATAGCTTTGCTAGATATCTTACAAAAAATGGTATTAAGCATGGCGATAGAGTTGTGTTGTTTATGGAAAACAGACCTTATTACGTGATCTCACTTCTTGCTTTAAATAAATTAGGAGCAATTGGTGTTTTAATTAATACCAGTTTGACAGGAGATCCATTAATTCATTGTATCAATTCTTCTGATTCTACAAAATGCATAGTAGGTGCTGAACGAGCTAAGCCTTTAGAAGATGTTTTGGATCAAATTAATATTACAGAAAAAGATGATCTTTTATGGGTTGAAGATACCCAGGAATATGTTTTACCAGAATGGGCAACAGATTTAAAAAATAGCTTAGATTTTAGTGATGATGACAATTTAGAAGAAACTAATTTAGTAACATCTAAAGATATAGCATGCTATATCTTTACCTCTGGTACGACAGGAGTTCCAAAAGCTGCAGTATGTCCAAATAGAAAACTTATAGCAGCAGCTGTAAACATAACGCAAGCTGGTTATAGAATTAATCATGAGGATTGCATGTATAACTGCTTACCTTTGTATCATTCTACAGGTCTGATGCTTGGTCTATGCGGAGCCGTTCATGTTGGAGCTGCTTCATTTATTAAGAGAAAATTTTCTGCTTCTTCTTTTTGGAAAGATTCGCATAAATATAATACTACCGCATTTGTTTATATTGGAGAGCTTTGTAGATATCTGGGAAATCAAGAACCTTCAGAAGCTGAACTTAATAATCCAATAAAAAGCATGGTAGGTAATGGACTCAGACCTGATGTCTGGGATTCCTTTAAAGACAGGTTTGATGTAGATAGAATCATAGAGATTTATGGTGCAAGTGAAGGCAATGCTTTATTTATGAATTTGTTTAATAAAAATAAGACTATTGGCATGACAAGTGCCGATGTTGCTTTGCTTGAATATGATGTAGCAGAGGATGAAATTCTTAAAAATGAAGATGGATTCTATAAAAAAATCACTAATCATGAGCCAGGACTTCTCGTTATTGAGATTGGTCCAAATGCAGTTTTTAATGGTTATACCGATAAAGAAGCAAGTGAAAAGAAAATTTTAAGAGACGTTTTTAAAGATGGAGATGCTTGGTTTAATACAGGAGATTTAATTAAAACAGTTGATGTTGGATTTGCTTTTGGAAAAGAGCATTACCAATTTGTAGATAGAGTAGGCGATACCTTTAGATGGAGAGCAGAAAATGTTTCAACCAATGAAGTGGGTGAAATTTTAAATGGTTATGCCGACGTAAACATGTCAAATGTATATGGTGTTCAAGTGCCTGGATGTGAGGGTCGTGCTGGTATGGCTGCATTTAGTTTAGAAGATGCTCAAAACTTTAATTGGAATGCATTCTCTGATCACGTTGAAACCAATCTAGCAAAGTATGCTCGACCAGTATTTATAAGAATTATTGAGGAAATGGATACTACTGGAACATTTAAGCTGAAAAAAAATGATCTACGAGAAGAGGGCTTTGATTTAAATAAAGTTAATGATGTTGTTTATTGCTTAAAACCATCTTCTAGTACTTATGAAGTCCTTGATCAAGAATGGTTAGATAAGATTAACTCTCAAGAGGCTGGTTACTAGTTACTAATAATAAGAATTTATAAGGGGAATTGTATGAATGAAAAGAATTTTGATGTTGTTATCTACGGTGCTACAGGATTTACTGGAAAGCTAGTTGTTGAATATATGCTTAAACAATATGGAAATGATAATAGTATTTCATGGGCTATGGCTGGGAGAAGTCATGAAAAGTTATTAGCTGTTAAAGAAAAGCTAGGAGTTCCAGCAGAAATTGCTCTTTTAACTGTAGATAGTGAAGACAAAACAAGCATCACTGATATGGTAAAACAAACTAAATGCGTTCTAACAACTGTAGGACCATACCAGCTGTATGGATCTGATCTTATTGAAGAATGTGCTTCTCATGGAACCGATTATGTTGATTTATGTGGAGAGCCCGGTTGGATGTATGAAATGATAGCGGCTCATAGCGAAGCTGCAAAAGCTTCTGGAGCTAGAATTATCTTTTCATGTGGTTTTGATAGCATTCCTTTTGATTTAGGCGTTTTATATGCCCAAGAAGAAGCAATAAAAAGATATGGAAAGCCTTCAACTAATGTTAGAGGAAGAGTTAGAGTGATGGATGGAGAGTTTTCTGGGGGTACTGCAGCATCTTTGGGCGCAACTATGGCTTCATTAAAAGTAAAACCAGAATTACTAAGTGTATTAATTAATCCATTTTCTTTATCTGAAGGATTTAATGGTCCTGAGCAGGCACCGGATAATGCACCAATATATGATGAAAAATTACAGACTTGGGTAGCACCATTTTTTATGGCTCCAATCAATACTAAAAATGTTCATAGGTCTAATGCTTTAATGAACCATTCTTATGGAAAAGATTTTTCTTATAACGAGATGTGGGTTTCAGGTCCAGGAGATGAGGGTAAAGCCGTAGCTAAAATGGTAGCTTCTGTAAATTTCATGAATGATGCGCCTGAGCCTGGAGAAGGCCCTTCAAGAGAATCAAGAGAGAAGGGAAGCTACGATATTTTATTTTGTGCTGATATGAATGAAGAATCTGTTCATGTTTCTGTAAAGGGTGATATGGATCCTGGCTATGGCTCAACATCTAAAATGATTACTGAAAGTGCTATTTGCTTAGTAAGAGAATGTGATGATCTTGTTGGAGGAATATATACACCAGCCTCATCCATGGGTAATAAATTAATCAAAAGACTTCAAGCTAATGCAGGACTTACATTTTTAATTGAATCTTAATGATTAAAGAGAATATTAAAAAATGGCATGATCATACTCATGGTAATTTCCCAGGAGGTCTGGATGAATTACTAGCTGATGACGTTGTGTTCTATTCTCCGGTTGTTTTTACACCTCAAAAAGGAAAAGATCTCACTAAACTTTATTTAATGGCAGCTGGAAACACTTTCGGTGGTGATGAGGCTAAAAATTCAGGTGACTTAAAAGAGTCTAGTTTTCGTTATACAAAAGAAGTTTTAACTGGTAACCAAGCAATACTTGAGTTTGAAACAAAGATTGAAGGTAAATATGTAAACGGGGTTGATATTATTACCTTTAATGATGATGGTAGAATTTCAGAATTTAAGGTGATGATAAGACCTTTGCAAGCTGTAAATATTATTCATATGCAAATGCAGAGGATGCTAGAAGAATTAGCATAATGACCAAATTTTTAATTTATCATAATCCTAGATGCAGTAAATCCAGACAAGCTCTAAAAATTATCCAAGATAATAATTGGAAGTATGAAATCAGACTATATTTAGAAGAAAAGCTAACCCCTCTTGAACTTGCAGATATCCTTAATAAATTAGAGATGGTACCAAGAGACTTACTCCGAAAAAGTGAAGATGATTATAAAATTAATAATTTAAAGTGCTTATCTCATTCCGATCAAGATATTATTAATATAATGATTAAGTTCCCTAAATTAATTGAAAGACCAATTATAATTACTAAAAATAAAGCAATAATAGGAAGACCCCCTGAAAATATTCACCATTTACTTTAATTAATTATGACAATTGGATCTAATTTTAAATTGCCTTGCGGTGTTACCCTAAAGAATAGGCTCTGCAAAGCTGCTATGACAGAAGGAATTGCTGATTCAAATAATTTTGCAACCCAAAGACATGTAAATCTATATAAAAAATGGGCATCTGGAGGAGCTGGTATTTTATTATCCGGTAATGTCCAAGTTGATAGAAGATGTATGGAAGGTCCTGGAAATGTTGCAATAGAAAAAAATTCTTATTTAGATCAAGTTGAAACTTTGAAAAAGTGGGCTGCAGCCGGCACAAGAAATAATACTCAACTTTGGATGCAAATAAGTCATGCTGGAAGACAAACTCCTGGAGATTTAAATCCAAATCCATTATCTCCATCATCAGTTCAATTAAAAATTCCAAGTGCTAATTATGGAGTTCCAATTCCTATGACAGTTGATGATATTGAGGATGTAATTGAGAGATTTATTTTTGTAGCAAAAGTTGCAAAAGAAACTGGCTTTACTGGTATTCAGCTTCATTCAGCTCACGGTTATCTGCTTTCTCAATTCTTATCGCCTGATATAAATTTAAGAGAAGATGAGTGGGGTGGTTCGATTGAGAATAGATCTCGACTTATGCTTAGGATTATTGATGGATGTCGTGCAGAGTTAGGTGATGATTTTCCAATATCAGTTAAGTTAAATTCAACTGATTTTCAAAAAGGTGGTTTCAGTAATAATGACTCTATAAAAGTTGCCCAATTTTTAAATAATGCTGGAGTTGATGTGATTGAAATTTCTGGTGGAACTTATGAGCAGCCTAGGTTGTTAGGATTTGATGAAATTAGTGTTAACAAAGACAGAAGCGAAGTAAGAAAACCCAGTACGATTGCTAGGGAGGCATATTTTTTAGATTATGCAGATAAAATACAAGAAGCTATTAATATTCCATTAATGGTTACTGGTGGTTTTAGAACTTCAGCAGGAATGAATGCTGCAATAAAATCTAAGATATGTGATTTGATTGGAGTAGGAAGACCTTTATGTGCAGAACCTTTGGTCTTAAATGATCTTCTTGCTGGCACTATTCAAGAACTCCCATCCTTTGAAAAAACACTTCAAATAGGAAGATGGTGGTTATCTCCAAGCAGCCCTTTTTTACTGATTCAAGCCTTGAATGCTTTCTCACAACAGGCATGGTTTTACATTCAAATAAAAAGAATGGCTGATAATTTGCAACCAAATTTAAAGCTGCCAATATTTAAAGCCTTTAAAGAAAATAAAAAGCTTGAAAAGATGATGATAAAGGAATTAAAGTAGCAATAATTACAGCATTAAGGAGTAATTTATGACAACTATTTATCCGCCAGCAAATATCTCATTTGGCTCTAGAATTAGAAAATCTCCATTTTATGATTCAACAAGAAAGTACGGAGCTAAAGGTTTTACTATTTATAACCATATGTATATGCCAACGGTCTATACAAGCCCAGAAGATGAATATTCTAGTTTGACAAATGATGTCACCATGTGGGACGTTGCAGCTGAAAGACAAGTTGAAATAAATGGACCAGATGCTTATAAGTTTATTAGAACTCTAACACCTAGAAATCTTGAAAAATGTGAAATAGGTCATTGCTTATATATCTTATTAACTGGCGAAGATGGCGGAATCATTAATGATGCAGTTTTATTGAGAGTGAAGCCAGATCAGTTTTGGATATCACCAGGAGATAGTGGAGTTTTATTATGGATTCAGGGTGCTGCTGTTAACTCTGGAATGGATGTTAATGTATTTGAGCCTGATGTATCTCCCTTACAAATAGGAGGTCCAAAAGCTCACTTACTCATAGAAAAATTATTTGATGAAGACCATAAAAATGTTGGATATTACAGAGCAATGGAGACTTCTTTAGAAGGCATACCTTTAGTATTAGCAAGAACTGGCTGGAGTGGTGAAATAAGCTATGAACTTTATTTACGTAACCACAAGCTTGGTAATCAATTATGGGAAATAGTTAGAGAGGCTGGTTTAGAATTTAATATAACTCCAATAGCGCCAAATGCCATTAGAAGTATAGAAGGTGGTCTATTATCTTATGCCTCTGATATTCTTAGAGAAGACACTCCTTTTTCTATAGGTTTAAATAGGTTAGTGGATACCAATCAGTCAGTTGAATTTATTGGTAAGGCAGCTTTAAAGAAAATAGAGGAAGAGGGCACAAAACGAAAGCTAGTTGGAATAGTTGTCGAAGGTAACCCAATTAAAAGTCCACCAGAACAATTTTGGCCAGTATTAGATAATGATTTAAAAATAGGACATGTATCAAGATGTATTTATTCTCCAAGACTTGATAAAAATATTGGTTTTGCAAATGTGCCAATTGAGTTTAGTGATACTGATATGACTTTTTCTGTTTCTACCCCAGATGGAGATAAAATGGCTACTGTTTGTAAATGGCCATGGTTTCCAGCTGAAAGAATAAATAAAAAAACTTAAATTAATAAAATCCTATGAAAAAAATACTTTTAATCTCAATATTCTCACTCTCTGTATTTGCCGATAATTTAGTTATTGAAGATTTTCAAAACAATCGAGCTAATTGGAATCCAGTATCAGATCAGGTTATGGGCGGGCTTTCTGAAATAAAATTTTCAGAATTAACTGATAATGAAATAAGTTTTTATAGACTTGAGGGTAATGTAAGCACAAAAAATAATGGCGGTTTTATTCAATATCGCTCAAGAGTGGATGCTGGCAATAAAAATTTTGAAGGTGTAAGAATTAAAACCAGAGGAAATGGCGAAGCATATCAAGTTCATCTTAGAACCTCAGCAACATTCTTACCTTGGCAATACTATCAAGCTACTTTCACAGCAAATGACGATTGGGAAATTATAGATATACCTTTTAGCTCTTTTAAAAGAGTTGGTCCTGCATATGTTCCTCGTAAAGTTAAATCTTCCAAGGTTAATTGGATTGCTATAGTTGCC
Organism: uncultured Gammaproteobacteria bacterium; assembly: GCA_964546275.1. Lineage (GTDB taxonomy): Bacteria > Pseudomonadota > Gammaproteobacteria > Magnimaribacterales > D2472 > MED-G78. Next base: position 36,964 of record CAZJJG010000009.1, on the reverse strand, counting down.
TATGGAAAAGATTTCTATGCAGAAGTTGATTTAGCTAGAATCGAACTTTACTAAGTTATTTAATGTTCTCTGAGCTTGATTTTGCATTTATGCAGGAAGCTATTGAGCTTGCTAAAGAAGCAGCTTTATCTGGCGAGGTTCCGGTTGGTGCAGTAATAACTTTAGATGATAAAGTTATTGGCAGAGGATTTAATAAAGTGATTTCTCGGAATGATGTTTCAGCTCATGCTGAGATAGTTGCAATTCAAGATGCTAGCAAAGCATTAAATAACTATAGATTAAACAATACTTCTATATACGTTACTTTAGAGCCATGTCATATGTGTGCTAAAGCCCTGATTGATGCCCGAGTATCAAAACTTATATATTCTTCATTGGAACCAAAAACAGGCGCCATTCAGTCGATAGATACTCTTTATACCAAGCCATTTAATCATAAAATAGATTGCCAAAATGGTCTTCTTAAAAATGAGACTAGTAAAATTTTAAAAGATTTTTTTAAAGCAAAAAGAGATTAATTTTTAAGCTCTACCCATACCGGGCAATGATCTGAAGGCTTTTCCATAGCTCTCGCTATATGATCTATTCCCACAGAGTGAATATTTTGTACAAGGTTATCTGAGAGCATTATGTGATCAATTCGCAAGCCTCTCTTTGGATCATCATCAAACATTCTAGATCTGTAATCAAACCAAGAATATATAGTTGATTCATCTGGATTAATACAACGCCAAGAATCTTGAAAACCAAGATTTTTAATACTATTCCACATCTCGCGTTCTTGTGGTTGAAAGGATGTCTTACCATCTCTTAGCCAGCGTTTCATATTTTGCTCACCAATACCAATATCTATATCTTCTGGAGAAACATTAAAGTCACCCATAACTACAAGATTTTCTTCTTTTTTCTGAAGCTCGGTTATGTGTTCATGCAAATCTTTGTAGTACTTTATTTTTTTAGGAAACTTAGTCTCATGATGAATATTTTCTCCCTGAGGAAAATATCCATTCATAATTACTATTTTTGATCCATTAAAGTCATAAGTACCTTGTATAAAGCGTTTTTGATCTTCTTCTGTATCACCTATAAAACCTTTTTGGGTCTCAATAGGCTTCTCTTTACTCAAGAGAGCTACACCATAGTGTCCTTTTTGACCCCAGTATTCAGCATGATATCCAATCTCCTCTATGACTTCTAAAGGAAAATCAGGATCATTGACTTTAGTCTCTTGTAATCCAATCACATCGGGCTTTAGAACGTCTCTAATATGCTCTAATTGATGTGGTCTTGCTCTGATACTATTAATATTGAAACAAACTATACGCATAATTACTAATTAGGTTTTAAGATTAAAAATTTTGTCGTTCAAGTATACATAGTCCCCAATAATATTTGCGGTTTCTTGAAGCAAATAATCATTATCAACATCAATATCTATATCTTCCTCATTTTTTTCTTTATTAAAATCTTCCATATCCGAATAGAGCTTAAAAATATCTAAACCCAACTCTTCTCTTCTATTATTTTCAGTATCAAGAATCCAAGCACGCCTTTGCTCTTTCTCAAATTGTCTATTGAGGATATTAAGACTCAATTCTTTTTTATCTGAAGATTCGTCATATCGCATCCTTAGATTTTTTAAATATTCTAAGTTAGGACTATCATTTAGACGACTCAAGTAAGATTTTTTAACAGCTGCCATAATATCTTGATCAAGTTTAAAAGCTCTATATTTCACTGGATTAATTGAATCCCATGGAAGGGATAAATGAAGAGAGCTTTCTCCAATAGTCTCAATATCCCATGTTGAAGGTAATTCAATATCAGGAATGACTCCTCGATTTTGTGTGCTTTCACCTGTAACTCGATAAAATTTAGATTCAGTGATTTTTATCTGACCTAAAGATAAATCTTGGATTGCTTGAACAGTTCCTTTACCAAATGTCCTATGACCAATAATAAGACCTCTTTTATAATCCTGAATTGCTCCTGCAAATATTTCAGATGCTGATGCAGAATATCTATCTACTAAAACTGCTACAGGTTTTTTCCAGGCCTGCCTCGCATAATAGTCTCCCCATGAGCCTATCTCCCCAGAACTCTCTTTAACTTGAACAGTGGCACCAGCGGCAACAAATAACCCAGTAAGTTTATTTGCTTCTAACAAAGATCCACCTGAATTCCCTCTCAAATCAACGATTACAGCATCTACCGATGCTTTATTAAATTCTTTTAATATTTTTTTTACATCATTGCTGCTGCTTTTGTAATTAGGATCTCTTTTCCTATATGCATTAAAATCAATATAAAAAGTAGGTAAATCAATGATTCCAATTTTATATTCTTGATCTAATATATTTATAGAATGTATCGACGACTTTGCAGCACGATCTTCAAGTTTAATTTCTTCTCTTATAAGGTTTACAATTTTTCTACTGCTATTATCTTCAGAATCAGATGGGATAAATTCTATGTCAAGACTAGACCCAGACTTCCCTCTAATTAGATCAACAACTTCATCAACTCTCCATCCAATAACATCGACATATTCTGTTGAATCTTCTTGTTTTATTCTAGTAATCTTATCTTCAGGATCTATTCTTCCAGATTTTTCAGCCGGACCTCCTGGAACTAAGCTAACTATTTTTGCATAATCATCTTCAGTAGTTAAAAGGGCGCCTATTCCTTCTAATTTTAGGCTCATATTTAATTCAAAATCTTCAGCAGACCTAGGAGAGAAATAAGTTGAATGAGGATCAAATTGGCTGGTTAGTGAACTCATTGCGATTGAGAAGATATCTCCATCTTTTCTTTGAGTGATTCTTCTAATTCTATTGGTATATCTTTTTTTAATATTTTCAATTGAATCTTCATCAGATTCTTCAGCTAATTGAGAGGTTAAAAGATCATTTTTAGTGATTTGTTTCCATAACTTTTTGAGTGAGCTTTTAGAAGCTTGCCACACATTATCTTCAGCATAAATATCTAAAAAATCTGAACCATCAAAACTAAAATCTTCTTTTTTAATTAACTTTATTTGATACTCTGAAAACTCTATTAGTCTATTAAAGTAAAGATTAATTATTTTGTATGCAGCTTTCAGATCAAACTCATATTTTGAGTTATTAAAGTATTTAGCTGAATTTAAAAAACGCGCAACCTCTGACTTTGTAAAATATCTTTTATCTCCATCCAGCTCATCTATTAAATATTCTATGTACTTATAATTAAATCCATCTTCCCATTCTTGAACATAATGTTTCTGACTAAGTTTGTTAAATACTTCATCAGCTAATAATAGTTTTTCCTCTTCTGGTTTAAATGAAATACTTTCTGCTGATATTGATTGAAAAAATATTACAAAAATGAGAAGGCTTGAAGCTAAATTTATTTTTTTGATGTTCAATTTATTATTTAGATGTATAGTTTTGTATGATGAATGCTAACTATATCGAATTTTTCTTTGATTGTTCAAGTCCTTGGACATATTTATCTTTTAATGCTTTAAATAATCTTGCAAAAGAACACAATTTAGAAGTTAAATATAAGCCTATCTTGGTAGGTGGAATATTTAATAGTGTTAATCCTTCTGTTTACAAAAGTAGAGAAAATCCAATTCCTTCAAAAGAATTATATTATTCTCAAGATATTCAGAGTTGGGCTTTAATAAGAGATATCACCATTAATTGGCCAACGATATTTCCTATTAATTCAGTTAAAGCTATGCGTGGATGCATTTATGCTAACTCACAAGATACTATTCATAACTTTGCGTTAGATGTATTTAAAGCCTACTGGACTGATAATAAAGATATTAGTTCAGATGAAGTTTTAAAAGAAATTTGTATTCAAAATGATATGAATCCTACAGAATTTTTTGAATTTATTACCATGCCATCAACAAAACAAGAGCTAATTAAAAATTCTGAAGATCTAATTGAAAAGGGCGGTTTTGGCACACCAACCTTTTTTTATAAAGATAAAATATTTTTTGGTAATGATAGGCTGGAACTTTTATCCAGCCTATTAAAAAAGTCTTTGCTTTAAAAGCCTTGAATTTTTCCAGCTTCATCCCTAACAAGTTCTGGAGAGCCTAATAACTGCCTATTCATTCCTATTCTTTTAAACCAGTAATGAAGACCTAAGAGATCAGTAAAACCCATTCCTCCATGAACTTCGGTAGCCTTTTTAGAAACCATTTTACTTACTTCAGAAACATGTGATTTTGACTGACATGCCATCAATCTTGCTTCATCAGGTATATGACTAAAGCAATGAGCTGCATGCCATACAATTGCATAGCAAGGCTCTAGTTCTGCGGCCATTTCAGCACACATATGTTTTACAGCCTGAAAAGAACCAATCACTCGTCCAAATTGCTTTCTTTCTTTGGCATATTCAACAGATTTATCAATCATGACTTGCGAAGCTCCAACACTATCTGCAGCTAGCATAATTCTTCCTGCATCTATAGCTTTTATTATGGCCTCGTTACTGTCGATAGTTTTCTCTAGCACATCTGCTTCAACGTCCTTAAGTAAAACCTCAATGTAACTTCTAGTTTTATCAACAGATGTAAGTTCTACAATTTCTAACCCTGGATCATTTGCAGAAATGACACACATCATTCCAGCTTTATTAGTTAATATAAAATGAGATGAATTTTCACCATCCATTACAAACAATGCTCTTCCATTAGCTGTATTGTCTTTTATCTCTATTCCTGCATCTTCACGTGCACCAATATATTCGGTTAATCCTATGCCAAACTTAATATCATTGGATGCTATTTTGGTTAAGTAATTTTCTTTTTGAGAATTATTACCACCATGCATAATTGCAAGTGGCGCCATAACATATGATCCTGTAAAAGAAATGGGAGCAATACCTGATCCAAGCCCTTCAGATACAGCAGCTGCAAAAAGTAAATCTAATTCCAGCCCTCCATATTCTTCAGGAATCAATAAAGCATTGAGACCTAAATTAATAAGCCCTTTATGAATTTCTTTCTGCAATTCATTACCTTCACCAGCAGCAATTTTTCTAATAACATCTAGTGATGCTTGATCTTCAAGAAATTTTTTCACATTGTCTTGAAAAAATGTTTGATCTTCTGATAATCCAAAATACATATTAAACTCCTTGAACCTTGGGTTCTCTAGGAAGACCTAGACCTCTTTCTGAAATTATATTCTTCTGAATTTGACTTGTTCCACCACCTATTATTAAACCAAGGAAATACATATAGGTAAATTGCCAAGATCCCCCATCTCTTAAGTGAGGACTATCTTCATACAAGGTTCCAAGCTCTCCCATTATATCTATACCTAAGCCTTCTAATTCATGCCTTAGCTCAGTACCCACTAATTTTTGTATCATCTTGCCCACTTTTACATCTTGACCAGGGTTTAATTTTGATGAAAGGATTCTTAGCGCATGAGATTGAAATGCCATAATTTTGCCCTGAACTGTAAGCAGCCTATCTCGATAGATTGGAATATCTATCAATCTCTTGCCATCAATTGTTTCTTTTTTCATTCTATTAATAAGCATATTAAGTCTATTCATTGTTGCATTAGGGTTAGCGAGAGAGCCTCTTTCATGTCCTAAAGTAGCGTTAGCTACCGCCCAACCTTCGCCTCTATTACCAACTATATTTGCTTCAGGAATGGCTACATCTGTAAAAAAAACTTCATTAAAGCCTGCTTGAAGTGTCATATCTACCAATGGTCTTATTTCTAAACCTGGAGTTTCCATTGGGACTAATAAGTAGCTAATACCTGCATGCTTTGAAGCTTCAGGCTCTGTTCTTACAAGACAAAACATCATTTGGGAATACTGAGCAGTACTAGTCCAAATCTTTTGCCCATTAATTACCCATTTACCATCAATTAATTCTCCCTTAGTTTGGAGACTAGCTAGATCACTACCTGCATTAGGCTCAGAGTAGCCTTGACACCAAATCATCTCTCCATGAAGAGTAGGCTGAATATATTGACTCTTTTGTTCTTCTGTTCCAAGTTCAAGTAATGTTGGTACAAGCATATCGATACCTTGACCACCCATTGGCCCGGGTATTCGAGCATTAGAAAATTCAGATGCAGTTATACGACTTTTTATAACATCTGAATCTCCTCCATAACCTCCATACTCTTTAGGAATAGACCTTGCAAAATAACCATTTTCAATAAGAATTTTTTGCCATTCAGATCTAGGCATCTTTGGTCCGCCAGATTTATTATTTGCAGCCAAAGGGACTTTAGCTGCATCGCTAAACTGAACTCCTTTATACTTTTCACAGAAAGCTTGAACCTTCTTTTTATAGTCTTCATATTTGGGTCCATACTCTAAATTCATAGTTTACTCCTCGGTTGTTTTATCCCAGTCAGGCTCTCTTTTTTCTAGAAATGCTGAAATACCCTCTTTAGCATCATCACCCTCAAAACATTTGGCAATTTGTTTTTGGAGATACGGCAATGCCTCATCAAAACTCATTGAATCTTGTTTTTCATATGCCTCTAATCCAAATTGCATAGTTCCCGGTGCTAAGCTGGCTAACTCTGAGGCAAGATTACTCACTCTACTATCAAGTTCGTCTTTATTAACTGATTCATTAATTAAGCCCCATTCTTCGGCTTTTTTTGCATTAATGGGTTGACCCCTCATGACAAAATCTAAACCAGCTCTTCTAGGCATAACTCTAAATAAACCAGCCATCACCATAAAAGGCCATAATCCTCTTTTAATTTCAGGAGCTGAAAATTTTGCTTCTTTTATAGCAATTGCATGGGTAGAATTTGAAACCATTAAGAGAGCTCCAGCAAGGACAGAACCCTGAATTTTACATATAACAGGTTTGTATAAATGTCTTAAAGCTAAACTAACATCATCTGCATTTTCTAATTTTGGAATATTAGACTCTGATTCCTCTCTTCTTAAATCAGCTCCTGCGCAAAAAATATCACCTTCTGCAGCAATAACAACGACTCTTATTGATCTCTCTTGTTTTGCATATGCTAAAGCGTAATTAAGCTCATTCATCATGACATTATTAATAGCATTCTTTTTTTCTGGACGATTTAATGTAATGGTCAAAATATTATTTGAAATATCTATTTTTGTTGCTTGAAATACAAGACCGTCTAATGATAATTTGTTCATACTCATTATTTAATTCCCTCTAAAAGTACATTAGGTATATCTATTATTTTTGCTCTTAGATATTCACCCAATGATTTAGCCTGACCATCTTTTCTATTATTTGAAGATACTCCATCCTCAAGTATTTCATGCACATAGAAATTTAGTGATTTGATATTAGAAAGTTCATATCTATCTATCTCAAATTTTTCTAAATCAGGCAGCAGTTCCTTTAATTTCTCTATTGTTAGAAATTCATGGAGAAATGAATATGCTGAGTCCGTTTTTGCCCATACTCCTAGATTTGCACACCCGCCTTTATCTCCAGATCTCGCTCCATACAAAATTCCAAGAGGTATTCTGCTTGTTTCTCCAATCGGAGCAGGTGCTATTTCAATAGGATTTTTTTGATAAAAATTATCTTCAAATCCCATTTGACTAGTTGGGCTTATTTCAATTTTTTTACCATTCAAATGAACATATTCTTTAATATGCTTGCTATCGATTAAGGCAGGCCAATATACGATTACAGGCCCAGGTTTTTTACCACCACCACCTGAAAAGAATCCTGGATAGTTTGCTAACGACAATTCAATTATTTTTGCACTAAACAGTCTTCCTACTAAATCAGGGTTTTTAGATTTTACTGATATAGATAATGTTGCCATAGCTTCTTCATTAGAATTTGGATCACTTTTATCAGTTCTATGAAGATCTATAGCAATATCATCGAATTGATCTTTCCCGCCCACCGAATTAAATAAAGCATCTGTAAAGGTTGCTGCCTTGTCTTCTATATCAAGACCAGTTAAAACTAAATCCATCCCATTTCTATAACCACCAGCAAGATTAATACAAGCCTTATGACTTGAAGGAGGGGTGCTGCCTCTGCAGCCAGAAACATACACTCGATCTTCACCTTTTTGCTCAATCTTTAGGGTATCAAAATGGCCAATAACATCTGGATTTAAATAAGCAGGTGAACTAATTTCGTATAGCAGTTGAGCTGTTACAGTTCCCACTGAAACCAATCCACCAGTTCCTGGATGTTTTGTAATAGTAAAATTCCCATCACTTTCAATTTCAGCTATAGGATAGCCAACATTATCAAAACTAGGGACTTCTTTAAAAAAAGAATAGTTTCCACCAGTAGCCTGACATCCACATTCTATAACATGGCCAGCTGCTAACGCTCCAGCTAATTGGTCATAATCAGTTCTATCCCATCCAAATTTCCATGCTGCAGGACCAATAACAACAGCAGCATCTGTGACTCTTGGGCAAACCACTATATCTGCACCCAAATCTAATGCTTCTTTTATTCCCCAAGCTCCTAGATAAGCATTTGCAGTAAGTGTTTGATATCCAGATTCAGCAAGAGGTATCTTTTTATCAATATTATTAAAAAGCTCACCTTCTTTATTTAACTCATCTATCCTTGGCATTAAATCATCACCATCTATATAAGCTACTTTGAGATCTATTGATAACTCTTTAAGTATTTTTTCAATTTCTGTTGCCATAGAGGAAGGGTTTAAGCCGCCAGCATTAGTCACAATCTTAATATTTTTATCTTTGCATGCTTGAGCTACTTCTTTAACTTGCTTTAAAAAAGTTCCTACATAACCTTTGTCTTCACCTCTTTGCATTCTTTGATTAAATAGGATGGCCATAGTTAATTCTGCTAGGTAATCTCCAGTTAAAACATCTATTGGACCACCTTCTACCATCTCTTTAGCTGCTGATAGCTTGTCACCATAATAACCACTACAGTTAGCTATTTTTATTACGTCTTTACTCATTTTAGTTTCCTAGCCTTATTCCAGTTAAGATTATTTTAGTAATTGAATTAGCAGATTTTTCTGGAGAATCTGAAAGTTTCTTGATATTAGTTTCTTTTGCAAATTCTCTTCCAATACCTCCAAGAAGTAGGGCAAAGGCTTGAGTATCTATTTTTTTTATTTCTTTATTTTTAACAGCCGCATCTAATAATTCTTTTGTATAAGAGGTTATATAATTTTCATGAAAATCGATCATCTCTTTAGATTTATTATTATTACCAAGACTCTGTAAATACACTTTAAATTTTGGTCCAACGGCTTGATTGGCATGCTCTAAATACTTGCCTAATTTTTCGATAGGAGATTCAATATTGGCTACAGCGTCTAATGCATCCTTTCCTAATTTTCTTAAAATTCTATCAATAGTCATTCTAATTAAGTGATCTTTGCTAGGAGCAATTTCATAAAGAGTTCTTAAAGATACTTTTAAGTTAGATGCTAATTCAGACATAGTATGGTCAGGAATCCCTTGCTCCAACATTAATTCTAATGCATCAATAACCTGCTCATGCTTTTTTGTAATTGGTTTAATAGATGTCTTTTGAATATGTTGAACATTCTCATTAATACCCATAACTAATCTGAGTCCAGCACCATTAAAAGAGCTCCATTTTCTACCTGGTCATTACTAGCTATAAATAACTCACTAATTACACCATCTTCAGTTGCCTTTATAGAATGCTCCATCTTCATAGCTTCTAAAATGACTAATGTCTCACCAGACTTAACTTTAGAACCTTTTTTTACTTTTAAATCAATAACTTTACCCGGCATAGGGGCAACTAGTCCGCCAGCTTGAACTTCGACTCCAGGCACTACAAATCTAGGTATAATTTCTAATAAAATATCACCAAAAGGCATATGAACAAGAAGAAGATTTTTATGAATTGTTACTTTTGAAAAATGACGCCTCCCATCAAATTCAAGATCTATACCATTTTCATAACACTCATATATAAAAGCTATTGATGAGTTATGAATAGCAAAGGAGCCATCTCGTTTAGCTCTATATTCAACATTTATCTCTTGATCTTTATATTTAAATTGAATATTTTGTTTTGGAGTTCTTCCATTAGTCCATCCTGATGGAAGGTGCCCTAAAATATTATCATCTTGTCTATTCAGTTCCTGAATCCATAAGGCTGCAATTGCTGTTGTATGATTCATATCTTCATCGCTAATTTCTAATACTCGAGAAGGTTTAACTCTATCAATAAAATCTGTTGTAGTGTCACCATCTAAAAATTCTTTTGTTTTTAAAGTAGATATTAGAAAGTCTCTATTAGTTGTTAATCCTCCTATATGGGCTGCCTCAAGAGCTCTAGCTAATTTTATAGCTGCATCAGTTCTAGTAGCTCCATATGAGATAACTTTAGCTAACATAGGATCAAAAGAAGTGCCGACCACAGAACCTGATTCAACTCCAGTATCCCATCGCGCTTCAGCGTCATAATCTTCTTCAAATGCTATTAAAGTACCAGTTTCAGGAAGGAAGTCATTATTTGGATCTTCAGCATATAGTCTTGCTTCAATTGCATGACCATTCCAAGTGATTTCATCTTGCTCATAGCCTAGTTCTTCACCTCTTGCTATTCTTAATTGCTCATAGACAAGATCCATACCTGTGACTTCTTCGGTAACAGGATGCTCAACCTGAAGCCTTGTATTTACCTCTAAAAACCAAAATTCTCCAGTTTTATCATCAAATAAAAATTCTACGGTTCCCGCAGATTGATATTTAATTTTCTTTGCCAACTTGACTGCAGCTGAACCCATAGCATCTCTTATTTCTGGAGATACTCTTGGAGAGGGTGATTCCTCTATAATTTTTTGATGCCTTCTTTGAATTGAGCACTCTCTTTCGCCTAAGTGAACAATATTGCCATGAGCATCTCCAAGGATTTGTATTTCTATATGTCTTGATTTTTCTACATATCTTTCTATAAAGACTCTGTCATCTCCAAAACCAGTAAGCGCTTCTCTCTGAGCGCTTGCTATAGATTCCTTAAGGTCCTTTTGTGATTGAACTACTCTCATTCCTTTTCCACCACCGCCAGCAGCAGCTTTTATTAAAAGAGGATAGCCAATTTTTTTTGCTTCTGATGGAACCGACGTCATTGGCAGGGTAGGTACATCAGCCTTAGTAGCTAATTCTTTTGCTTTTAGCTTATCACCCATAACCGATATAACGTGAGGAGAAGGCCCAACCCAAACAATATTTTCTTTTAAAACTTTTCTAGCAAAAGAAGCATTTTCAGAGAGAAATCCATAACCGGGATGGATGGCTTGAGCTCCTGTTCTTTTTGCAGCATCAATTATCAGATTGCCATCAAGATAACCTCCATCTGGTAAATACACTGCCTCATCAGCAGCTTTTACGAATAAAGCATCAGCATCAGCATCAACATATACAGCTATACACCTGATACCCATCTCATGAGCTGTTTCAATTATTCTGACTGCTATCTCACCTCTATTGGCGATAAGTAATGAATTAAAAATCATAATCTGTATACCCCATATTCTGAAGCGCCTTCAACAGGAATGTTGCTAACTACTGATAAGCAGAATCCAAGTATTGTTCTAGTATCCCTTGGATCAATTATTCCATCATCAGTAAGCATACTGCTTGCAACCAAGCCATGAGACATTCTTTCTGCTGCAGCCTCAACCATTTCTCTAATTTGTGCATCAACTTTTTCATCAAACTTTTCACCAGTTCTTTTAGCTTTAGCTTTTCTTACTATAGACATTACTCTGGCAATTTGTTCTGGACCCATGACGGCAACCTTTGCAGTAGGCCACAAGAAAGTAAATCTATTGTTATATGCTCTGCCTGACATAGCATAAGTACCAGCTCCATATGAAGCTCCAACAATAATAGTAATATGTGGAACTGTTGAATTTGATACAGAATTTATTAATTGAGATCCTTTTTTAATAATTGCTTGTCTTTCAAAATCTTTACCAACTAAAAAACCAGTAACATTTTGAAGAAAAATAAGTGGGATATTCCTTTTATTACATAACTGAACAAAGCTTGCAGCTTTTTCAGCGCATTCTGGATAAATAGGACCATTATTACCCACAATGCCTACCTGATAACCATGCACACTTGCCCAACCACATATCATTGTTGGTCCATATAATGATTTGAATTCCTCAAACTGAGAACCATCTACAAATCTAGCTATCACCTCTCTAATATCAACAGGAGATTTAAGATCTTCGCTAATCAATCCCAATAATTCTTCTTGATCATAAACTGGAGCGGTTGGTATTTTTTTTGGTTTATCTCCTATTTTTTTCCAATTTAAGTGAGATACAACTTCTCGACAAATTCTAAGGGCATCCATTTCATCCTCAGCAAGATAATCAGAAAGTCCTGAGACTTCTGAATGCATTTTTGCACCACCTAAAGTCTCAGCATCAGATTCTTCTCCGGTAGCAGCCTTTACAAGAGGCGGGCCTGCAAGAAATACTTGCGATTGATCTTTAATAAAAATATTGTAATCTGACATGCCAGGTTGGTAGGCCCCGCCAGCAGTAGAAGAGCCAAAGACAACTGAGATAACAGGAATCTTAAGTTTTGAAAGTTCAGTCATTTCATAAAAAAATCTTCCTGTAGCAGCAAAGTGAGTATTTTGAATGGTTGGAGATATTGGAGCTTGACCACTCTTGCTTCCAGTTCCCATGCTTAAGTCACCACCAGCAGACTCTACAAAACTAATAAAAGGAATTTTATTTTCTCTAGAGATTTCAATAGCTCTTCTCCATTTTTCTCCAACATAAACCGTCATAGCACCAGCCTTAACAGAAGGATCATTTCCAAAAATTACACATTCAACACCTGATATCATTCCTATGCCCGATACACAGCCTCCACCAACGGTATAGTCTGTTCCATAGCCTGCAAATGGACTAATTTCTAAAAAGGGAGTGTCATCATCAATAACATTCATGACTCTTTCACGAATTGGCATCTTGCCTCTCTTAGCCAATCTTTCATGATGGTATGCTCCGCCACCTAATTCTGCTTGATCAAGCAAGTCATCTATAAAGTCGAGCTTTTCAAGCATAATTTTTTTATTTTCTAGATACTCTTCAGATCTAGTATCTAGGTTACTTCTTAATTGGGGCGCTATATTTTTAGAATGCATGAGATAATAAATTAAAATAATTTACATAATGGTAATATATTAATATTAATATTACCACTTAAAAAGAGTATTATTACTCCAGTAAATCAATCAAGGAATTGAGATGACTATTAAAATTTATAGCTGCGATGGCTCCAGAGGAATGAGGCCTATATGGACAGCTGAGGAAATGGGTTTAGATTATGAGGTAGAAATGATGCCTTTTCCTCCACGTTTTCTGCATAAAGAGTTTATGGATATAAATATACTAGGAACAATACCTTATATGATAGATGGTGATGTTCGAATGACAGAGTCGGTTGGAATGAGCCAATACTTTGTAGATACCTACGGACCAACAGATTTAAAAGTAAATGTTGATGAAGCGGATTATGGAAATTATTTAAATTGGTTATCTCATTCTGATGCGACACTTACTTTTCCTCAAACAGTTGTCCTTAGATATACATTTCAAGAAGTTGGAGTTGCTGATAAAGCGGCTGAAGGTTATAGACGCTGGTTTGTAGCTCGATTAAAGCTTTTAGAACAAACCTTAGATGATAGAGAATATCTTTGCTCAAATAGATTTACGATTGCTGATATATGTGTAAGCTATGCATTATTTTTAGCAAAATCTTTAGGAATTGAAGAAGCATTTAAGCCTAATATTACACGCTGGACAGATATGTTATTTGAAAGAGAGGCTTTTCAGAAAGCAAAAAGCTATAAATGGGAGGCAAAAGAATAAATTGAATACATTACATAAATTCCTGACTTTATATATTTGCTTATGCTTTATTGGCTTTAATGTATCTGCAGAAGATAAAAATCAAAGCACGAATCATATTCAATCTATTGTTTTAGGATCTGGCTGTTTTTGGGGAGCCGAGAAGGGTTATGAAGCTCTTCCAGGGGTCATAGATGCAATTTCTGGATATGCTGATGGTAAGGGAGTTAAAGCAAGTTATAGAGAAATAACCCAATTAAAGAATAGATTAAACCCTAATAATCATGCTGAAGTTGTTAAGGTAATTTTTAATTCACAAATAATAAGCATTGATGAGCTTTTAATGCATTATTTTGAAAGCCATGATCCAACTCAACTCAATAGACAAGGCAATGATGTAGGCACTCAATATAGATCAATCATTCTTTATGAGAACGATAATGATAGACAAACAACAATTGGGGTGCTGAATACATATCAAAATCTACTAGCAAAATCTGGCTATAGCACTATAAAAACTGTTGTTAAAAAGCTGGATAAATTCCATCCTGCAGAAGAATATCATCAAGACTATATTGTTAAAAATCCAAATGGCTATTGTCCTGATCACTCAACTGGAGTTAAATTTGATTCTAAAGATGAGTTACTAAAATTCGATAACAGTCTTTTAAAGCAAAATAAGCAAATAGTCGTAATTGAGCCTGAAGATTTTTGCCCATATTGCCAAAAGTTTAAAGAAGATGTTGCAAATGATTACAAAGGCACTATACCTATGTCATTTCGCTTAGCTACCAATCTCGAAGGCTTAGAACTAGAGACACCCACTTGGGCCACACCAACAATCTTATTTCTTGAAGACGGAGTAGAGGTCTTTGGTCATCAAGGATATTTAGAACCTAAAACTTTTTATAAATTTCTTGGTGCTTTTAAGTTGGGTAATTCTGATGCCTATAAGGTAGCTTTTAATGAAGGAACTGATTCAAGGTTCTGCCAGCAGTATGAAATTTTTAAAAATACACCAGATGGTGTTTTTATAGATAAATTAAGCGGAGCTTCATTGTTTGATACTAAAGATAGATTTAATTCTTCATCTGGCTGGCTTTCATTTACCAGTCCGGTTGCTGGATCTGTATATGAGCTTGAAGATAATAGCTATGGCATGAGAAGAATAGAAATCAGATCCAAGACATCAGATATTCATCTTGGTCATGTTTTTCCAGATGGACCAAATGGAATGCCAAGATACTGCATTAATGCAACAGTTTTAGAATTTGTCCCAAGAAAAACTATTTAATATAAAAAACTATATATAATCCGGATATGAACGATCAAGATAAATTTATTAAAGCGCTTAGAAATCTAGCTTATCCTGTTTGTATCATTTCTAACTTAGAAGATGATAAAAAAAATGCAATCACAGTCTCTTCTATGACTTCACTATCGATAGAGCCTGCATCATTATTGGCTTGTATTAATAAATCAGCCTCTATTCATAAAGCATTGAAAAGAAATAATTTTTTATATGTTAATTTATTAAGCTCTTCCCAAGAAGAAATTTCAACAATATGCAGTTCAAGCGACTTGGGTGTAAGTAGATTTGAAAATAATCATTGGTCATATGATAAAAATGACATACCTTATTTACATGGGTCTCAATCGATAATTGGATGTAGAATTGAAGAGATGGTTGAATACGCCACTCATTCAATACTAATACTTTCTATTGAGAATGTTATCTTAAATAGTGATATTCCAGATCCATTACTCTACTGCAATGGTGGGTATTCAAAACTTTAAACCGTTTTAAATAAACTTGAATAATTACTCTTCAAAAAGTGAAGTCATTCTTTCATAGCCTTCAATAAACTCTTCTTTAAATTTTTGTACCGTTTGCCCAGCTGAAATAGTTTCATTAACAAGTCCTATTCCTTGACCTACCCAATAAGTTTCTAAATCTTTTGCACCCTCATGTCCAATTTCAGCATGTTTACTAATAATCGCTAACGCCGGTTCTCCAACCATAGTTTGCAAAGGCATAGGTAATGGTTCAGGAGCATCTTTTGCTTCCCAGGCATCAGTCCATGCAGATTTGAGTTGTCTTGAGTGTTTACCAGTCCTACTTCTTGATCTAACAGTTTGACTTGAAGAAGCGTTAACCATTTTTTCTTTAACAGTTTCTGAAGTCTCAGCTTCAGTTGTAGTTAAGAATACAGAAGCACACCAAACTCCATCTGCACCCATTGCCATGACACCAGCCATCTGCTCTCCAGTTGCTATGCCACCAGCAGCAAGAATGGGTATATCTCCATATTCTTTAATTGCTCTTTTGACTTCAGGCACTAAAACCATAGTAGAAACACTGCCACAATGACCTCCACCTTCTGTACCAGAGACTACTAAAATATCAACACCAGCTTGAACTTGTTTAATTGCATGCTCTTTAGCTCCCAATAAAGCCGCAACTTTAACGTTATTCTCTTTTCCCATATCAAGCATCCATTTAGGAGGCACTCCCAATGCATTAGCTATTAATTTAATAGGATGAGAGAAGGCAACTTCTAATAGTTTTTGAGCTCCTTCTTCCTTTAAATTTTTTCCAAATCTAGAGTCTGATTTAAGTTCAATATCTTTAGCTTCACTTCCACCTCTTAGAGATTCACCATCAATATCATATTGTTTAAGAACATCAGCTCTAAATTCTCTATATTCTTGAGGGATCATATTTCTTAAATCCTCTGAAGTTTTATTTGAACCCTTACCTTCAAACTTATTAGGAACTAATAAATCAACACCATAAGGCATTCCATCGATGTGATCATCAATCCATTTTAAATCTTGTTCAAGCATTTCTGGTGTATGACCAACAGCTCCCAAAACTCCCATTCCTCCAGCTTTTGATACGGCAACAACCACGTCTCTGCAATGACTAAACGCAACCATTGGAAATTCTATTTCTAACATTTCACATATTGGTGATTTCATAATTCATACTCCTAAAATTTTCTAACTTTGTAATTATTCTATCTTAATTTAAATAATTTCTACAATTTTACTAAAAGCTCTAAGCTCACATTTTCCTTTCAATTGTATTAAAATTAAAAAATGAATAAAAATATAGATTTCTCTGTAGCTGATATTTGTGATGATCATCCTCAAAGTATTCAAGTAGCTAATTTATCTTTAATTTCTTATGGAGCAAAGGATAGTTTTTTTGGAGAAATAGAAACAATTCAATGTCCTGATGATAATTCTTTAGTTAAGGATATTCTAAATACACCAGGCAATAATAGAGTTTTAATCATAGATGCAAGTGGGGTTTCTCATGCTTCTATGGTTGGAGACCAGATTGCAGCTAAAGCAGCAGAAAATAATTGGAATGGAATTATTGTTAATGGATTTATAAGAGATGTTGAGATATTAAAAACAATTCCAATAGCAATATATGCAAAAGGATCAATTCCTAAAAAAACAGATAAAAATGGAATGGGTGATATTGGAGCTGAAGTTTTTGTTGGTGGTATTTTAATTAAACCAAAAAATTGGGTTTATTTCGACTCGAATGGCTGGGTAATATCTAAAAAAGAATTAAAACTTTAATTCTTCAAATCTTGCATCTTTTTTTACCCAAAGAGCTTCAATCCATTGCTTGAAATCAGCCCTGTAAGAGCCATCATCTAAGTAGTTTTTATTTTTAAGATTATCTGGTATCGAGTATTCTTGAATATCCACTTTAACGTTCCTCATGTCACCTTTTAGAAATGACCATGAACTTTTTTTAGAAGACTCATACACTATAGTAAAATCTAAAAGCTTATTAATTTGAGGAACTGCAGATAAAGCAGTAGCAATTCCACCAACTTTTGGCTTTAACAGATTCTGATATGGTGAGTTTTGCTCAATATGCTTTTCTGACGTATGTCTTGTTCCTTCTGCATAACTAAATATAGTAGTAGGAGTTCTGTGGAATCTTTTGCATGATTTTATAGTGCTTTCATAATCCTTATATCTTAATTCAGGGTTCTTTTTTAAAGCTTCCCTCGAATGCCTATGAACAAAAGGCATATTAAGAGTAGTATTAGCAAGAAATACAAAGGGTATCCACCACAATTCTTTTTTCATAAAAATCTTCAATAATGGAATTTTATAATTGGTTGCAGTTAAGATAATAAAGATATCAGCCCATGAGCTATGGTTTGAAATAGCTAAATACCACTCATCTTTAGATAAATTATTATCATCAAAGACCTGGATAGAATTTTTTCCATGCATAAGTTGCATGATGAGCTTAAGGTATAAAACAGTAATTTCACCAATCCAATTAGATAACTTGTATAAGGATATTTTTAATTTTTTTGTTCGAATTAGAGCACGAGGAATATTTACTAATGCTAAAGTGGAAAAACCTATTATTAATTCAGTAAGAATTAATAATAAGGTAATAATTCCGATAAGATTAGATTTTAAATAGTTCATAACTTTTATCTCTATTCAATAGAGATAGATATTATATCAACTTAAATACTTAAAATTTGGGTTATTAAAAGTTGCTTAATTTAGCGTATCTTTCTTGATGGAAATTAGCCCCACCAAATATTACTTCAGCAACTCTAGCTCTTTTCATATAAAAGCCAATGTCATATTCATCTGTAACACCAATTCCACCATGCATCTGAACAGATTCATTGGATACTAAATATAAGGTTTCTCCTGCAATAGATTTAGCAAGACTTGCCATTCTTTGAAGATCATTGTTATTTTCATCCGCACCTTGCATGGCTGCCATCACAGCTGATTTAGTTAGCTCAATCTCGCAAAACATCTCTGCAGCTCTATGTTGAAGAGCCTGGAATGTCCCAATCAGTGCACCAAATTGTTTTCTTTCTTTCAAATAACCAAGAGTCATTTCAAAAGCTGCTTCAGCATTGCCAAGCATTTCAGCTGATAAAGCAATTCTTCCTTGATCTAGTATTTTATCAATAGCTTCGCCGCCAGATTCTTGATCGCCTAGAACATTATCTTTACTTAATTTAACGTTATCTAAAATTATATTTGCATAATTTCTACAATCAGCCATATCGGTTTTAATAATCTCTACGCCGTCTTGTTTTGCATCAAGAATAAATAAAGTTAAGCCCATATTGTCACTTTTAGAACCAGAAGTTCTTGCTAAAACAATTAAAATATCTGCACTAGCTCCATCAACTACAAATTTTTTCTTTCCGTTTAAAACCCATTCATTGCCTACTAATTCTGCTTTGGCAACTGTATTAGCTGGAGCATGATGACTTTCTTCATCTACCGCTAATGCAGTAGTAATCTCACCAGAAACAATCTTAGGTAAATATTCAGATTTTTGTTCTTGTGTACCAAAAGCATTAATTGCAGAAGCCCCAAGAACTGCAGTTGCAAATAAAGGAGAGGGCGTAAGAGTTTTACCACATTCTTGCATAATTACACTTATGCCAGCAATACCAAAATCTGAACCACCAAACTCTTCTGGAATTAGGATTCCCGACCAACCAAGATCAACCATTTGCTGCCAAATTCCTTTGTCCCAATTTTGAGAGTCATTATTATCTCGTAAGGATCGAAAGTGATTGACAGGTGTTTTTTGCTCTGCAAAATCTTTTGCAGAATCTCTTAACATTTGTTGCTCTTCATTAAGTACTAATTTCATTATTTCCTCTAATATTTATATTAATCGTATGAGATTAACTAGGTAAACCTAAAACCCTTTTAGATATAACGTTTAATTGCACTTCAGAAGTACCACCTTCAATAGAGTTTCCTTTAGTTCTTAACCATGCCTTTGTTAGATCTTTTTCTTCTTGATCAAACTCATCACCATCCCATGCAACTCCATGTGAGCCCATTGCTGAAATCATCATCTCATGTCTTTTTTTATTATGTTCAGTTCCATAATATTTAAACATTGAGGCTACTGCGGAAGCTTTTCCACCTTCATCACCAGCTCTTTTTAAAGTTAGGCCAAAAGCATGCTCTTTCATCTTATGATTAGTCACTTCTGTTCTAAATTTACTATTTGCAATTTTTCCATCCTCTTCACCAAAATGTTTTTTTGCAAGACTAATAACATCATTGCCCCCGCCACCAGCAGCAGAAGCGCCAGCTAAACCAAAGTTAGAGATAAAATTTCTTTCATGCTGAAGCAAAGCTTTTGCAATTGTCCAACCAGCATTCTCTTCACCAACTAAATTTTCTTTAGGAACTTTTACATTATCAAAAAAAGTTTCACAAAATGGTGATTTACCACTAATAAGAGTAATAGGTTTTGTGCTGACGCCTTCTGAAGCCATATCAATGAGTAAAAAACTAATACCGTTATGTTTTGGTTCTTGAGGGCCAGTTCTTACTAAGGCAAAAATCCAATCAGCTTTATCAGCATAGGAAGTCCATACTTTTTGACCATTAACTAAATAATGATCACCCATGTCTTCAGCTTTAGTAGATAAACTTGCTAAATCAGATCCAGATCCAGGCTCAGAATATCCCTGACACCATCTAATTTCACCTTTAATAATCTTTGGTATATGTAATCTTTTTTGTTCTTCACTTGCATATTCTAAAAGAGCAGGAGCTAGCATCCAAACACCAAAACTTAATAAAGCTTGTTTTGCTCCTATAGCCCATAGCTCTTCATTCAGAATTTTAGTCTCATCTTTGGATAATCCACCACCACCATATTCTTTTGCTACAGTTGGCATGGTCCATCCTTTGGCACCCATTCTATCTAACCATATCTTGGATTCAGGATTTTTATAAACTGCATTTCTTCCTCCCCAAACCTCATCTGATGCAGTACTTGCATTAACAGCAGATCCATTTCTCATAGAGGGAGGACAATTTTCTTCAAGCCATTCTTTAACTTCTGCTCTAAAAGATTCTAAATGTTCCATTATAAATTTTTCCTGAATTTTTTTATTTCAAGACTATTGTAAGCACAAAATATTTTTTTTCTAGTCTTATGCTTTTAGATCTCATACAAAGATCCCTATTTGTTAATTTAAGAATTGTGATAAATTAGTAATACTAATTTAAACTTTTTAAATCAATTTATAAATAGAAGGTAAATAAATGAAAGCATATCAAGTAATAGAATCCGGACAACCATTACAATTAAATGAATTTGAAACTCCAAAACCTGAAGGTTGTGAAGTTTTGCTAAAAACTATTGCATGCGGTGTATGTCATTCAGATGTTCATATTCATGAAGGATCCTTTGATTTAGGAGGCGGAAATAAGCTACCTTTACCTTTACAAATGCCTTATACACTAGGCCATGAAATATTTGCTGAAGTAGTTGAGCTTGGTCCTGATGCTCAAGATGTGAATATTGGAGATAAAAGAGTTATTTATCCTTGGATTGGCTGCAATCAATGCGATGTATGCAGTGCTGGAGATGAGCATTTATGCGCAGGTGGACCTGTTTTAGGTGTTCAAAAGGGTGGCGGTTTTGGCGATCATGTTCTTGTACCTCATTCTAGATACTTAATGGATGCTGGTAACACGCCTGAACATTTAGCTGGAAGTTATGCCTGTTCTGGATTAACTGCTTATACAGCATTAAAGAAAGCTAATATCAAAGATTCTGCCGATTCATTGGTTATCGTTGGAGCTGGAGGCCTAGGAATGATGGGAATCCAAATTGCTAAAGCAGCTTTTAATGTTCAGCCTATTGTTATAGATGTTGATCAAAAGAAATTAGATGCTGCTCTAGAAGCTGGCGCATCTCATGCCATAAACTCAAAAGACGAAGATGCAGCAGCAAGAATTCATTCTATAACAGGAGGTGTATCTGCTGTAATTGATTTTGTTGGCTCTGATTTATCAACTGGATTTGCTACTAATCTATTAAGAAAGGGTGGTAGATATATTATTGTTGGCCTATATGGCGGTGAGTTAAATCATCCTTTGCCAATGATGGTTTTAATGGAAAGAAATATTCAAGGCTCATATGTTGGAAGTTTATCAAATATGAAAGAGCTTATGAGTCTTGTTAAAGAGGATAAGATTGATCCAATACCTGTTGAAAAAAGACATGCATCAGAGGCTAACCAAACTTTAATTGATTTAAAAGAAGGTAAAATTTTAGGAAGAGCAGCTTTAATGCACGATTGATATATTTTCTGATATTTTTGCAAATAAATCTTTTAGCTCACCATTAATTACTAAATCTGCAATGCCATCTAATGGGGTCTCTTCTCTATTGAGTATAATTAAATTTGCTCCATTTTTTTTAGCAAGCTCAGGCAGTTTTGCAACGGGCTGAACGCTTAACGATGTTCCTATTGCGATAAACAAGTCAGCTGCTTGAGTTAAGTACATTGCATCAGTATGATCTTTTTCATTCATTGGCTGACCGAATGAAATAGTAGAAACTTTAACTAGAGATCCACAATCATCGCAGCTTGGTATATCGCAGTTATTTATAGCAGCATCATGAAATAAGCTTGGATTAAATTCTTTAAAACAATTTAAGCATGATGCTTTTGTAGCATTTCCATGAATTTCAATAATTTTTTCTCTCTCAAGACCTGTATCTGCATGAAGTCCATCAATATTCTGAGTTATTAAATGATGATTTGATGAAGTGTTTATAAGATCTCTTACAAAGAAGTGACCACTATTTGGTTTTATAGAAGCCAGTTTCTCCTTTAACTCAAAATTTCTTTCCCATGATAATTTTCTAGAGTCCTCATCGCGCAGAAACTCTCTAAATAATATTGGTTTATTTTTTGTCCAGAAACCATCATCACTTCTAAAATCAGGCAGTCCAGACTCAGTACTAATTCCTGCACCAGTTAAAATAACAATTTTTTTAGCTTCATTAATAAGCTCTAAAAACTCAGTTATTTTATTTGTTAATTTCATATGTTTATAAACTAATCTATCAGGGAGTATAATGCCTCATTATGTTTAAAAATATAGGTATTGTTGTTAAAAAAAATCAGGAGATTGGGGATGTATTATTCCTAGATTCCTTGTTGCCTATTCTTTCTAAATATACCAATGACATCTATGCAGAAGAGGGTGAACTTGATAGCAACAATCTCGTTACTGAGCTTTCTCCAGAGGCTTTTGCAAATAAAGTTGATCTACTTATTGTCTTCGGTGGAGACGGAACTTTACTAGGTTCTGCAAGACGTTTTCTAGAAAATGATATTCCTATTCTGGGTATTAATTTAGGCGCTGTTGGATTTTTAACTGACGTAAATATAGATAATTTTGAATCAATTATTGAAGATATTTTAAATGGAAATTATGAAATTGAAGAAAGATCTCTTGTTTCAGCTAGCTTTCCAGGCAAAACATTATTTGGCCTTAATGAAATAGTAATTCACTCTGGCGCTTATGCTCAATTAATGCGTTACCAACTAAGTGTTGATGGAAAGGCTGTATATGAACAAAGATCTGATGGTCTTATAATTGCCACTCCCACAGGATCAACTGCTTATGCTTTATCAGCTGGCGGTCCGATTATTCATCCTAGTCTTGATGTCTGGAGCATAATACCAATTTTGCCTCAAAGCCTATCATCTAGACCTTTTATCATTTCATCTGATCAAAAAATAGAAATAGAATTATTAAGCGGACCTCTTGAAGATGCAAAAATTTGTGCAGATGGCCAAGAAGACATATCTGCTGAATATCAAACTATGGTTACCATTTCAAAAATGAATAAAACCTTAAAACTTGTTCACCCTAAAAATAATGATTTTTTTGAAGCTTGCAGAGAAAAGCTTGGGTGGAGTTTAGATATAACAAAAAATAATTCAATTTCTTGAACGTAAAGAATTTTCATATCCCGATAATTATTTTTGCAAGTGGATTGACCCTCATAACCAGTTTTGGATTTAATTTTGAAATAATTAAGTATTTTTCTTTCTTAGATTTTAAGCAATCAGGCTCTTATCTTGAATTTCTTTCATTTAATGAAACTTATCTAATGCAAAATGAATGGTGGAGACTTTTAACTCCAGTATTTATACATTTTTCTTTAAGCCATCTAGCCTTTAATGCTTTATGGATTTATATACTAGGCTCAAAAATAGAAGAGCTTGATGGAAATTTTTTATTTCTTGTTTTAGTAATATTTACAGGAGTTGCTAGCAATTATATTCAGTATATTTGGGGCGGCGTTTCTCTATTTGGAGGTTTGTCTGGAGTTGTTTACGGTTTGCTTGGTTATTGCTTTTTAATTGAGCTAAATCTAAAAAATGCGAGATATGGACTTCCTCCTGCTATTTATATATTTATGATTATTTGGTTGTTATTAGGATTTTTTGGAATATTAGAATTATTTGGTTTTGGATCTATTGCTAACTTTGCTCATCTTGGGGGACTTATATCTGGTCTAATTTTTGGTATGCTTACTAAAATACTAGGATCAATGAGGGAATCATGAAACCAGTTCGTAAAGCTATTCTTCCAGTTGCTGGATTAGGTACAAGATTTTTACCAGCCACTAAATCAATTCCGAAGGAGATGCTTCCAATAATTGACAAACCATTAGTTCAGTATGCTGTTGAAGAAGCTATTGATATAGGTGTTACAGAGATTATTTTTATTACTAGTCATGCAAAAAAATCAATTGAAAGTCATTTTCTACCAAATAAAGATTTAGAAGAATCTTTAAGAAATAAAAGTGAAGCTGAATATATTGACTTAATTAATCCTAAACAATTTGAGAATATTAAATTTACATTTGTTAACCAAGAAGAGCAAAAAGGATTAGGACACGCAATATTACTTGCAGAAGATTATCTAAATGATGAAGATGATGCAGTAGCAATTTTATTGCCAGATGATTTATATATTTCAAGCGGCAAGAGCTGCCTTCAAACTCTGGCTGACATATATTTAGAAACATCAAACTCAGTAATTGCTATTAATCAAGTTCCAAATGAAAAACTTTCAAGTTATGGCGTTATTGATCCAATAAAAATCTCAGAAGAAATTTATGAAATAAATCAGATTGTTGAAAAACCTAAATTAGAAGATGCTCCCTCAAACTTAGCAGTCTCAGGTAGGTATATCTTAAAAACAGAAATTTTTAATCATCTTAAAAATATTGGTACTGGTGCTGGCGGAGAGTATCAGCTTACAGATGCAATTAAAGATTTAATTAGTTCTGAAAAAGTTTTAGCAGCAACCTATAAGGGCAAGAAATTTGATTGTGGAAGTAAAGAAGGTTATGTAAAGGCAACTCTTTCTCTTGCAATGTTAGATAAAGATATTAGTAAAGACATTAAACAGTCCTTAGAATCATTACTAAGTTGAAATTTATATATTTAGTTTTAAGAATTTTCTCCCCAGAGATAGCTCATAGCATTGCTTTAAATAGCTTGAAATTAATTCATTCACTTGGGTTAATTAGACTTATTGCAAAGCAAGATATCGCTTCAACCCCTAGTACTATTGAAAATTTAACTTTTAAAAATAAATTAGGTGTAGCGGCTGGTTTGGATAAAAATGGAGATTATATAGATGCTCTAGGTGCACTTGGATTTAGTTTTATAGAAGTTGGGACTATTACACCATTGGCGCAACCTGGAAATGCTAAGCCTAGAATTTTTAGAGTCTTTAATGAAAACGCTATCGTTAACCGTTTAGGATTCAATAATAAAGGTGTAGATTATTTGGTTAAAAAGCTACAAACAAGAAAATATAAAGGAATTGTTGGAGTTAACATCGGTGCTAACAAAGACTCAGATGGGGATAAGAGAATTTCTGACTATGTTGAATGTTTTAAAAAGGTCTATGAGTATGCTGATTACATCTCTATAAATATATCCTCACCCAATACGCCAAATTTAAGAGATCTGCATAATAAAGAAAACATCTATAGTTTATTAGCGTCAATAAATAATGAAAAAAATAATTTTGAATTTACTAAGCCAATATTCTTAAAAATATCTCCTGATGAAACTTTAGAAACTCTAGAGGTAATAGTTGGTGCAGTTGAGAAATTTGGCCTCTCTGGACTCATACTATCTAATACCACTGTTGATAAATCTCTATTAAACAATAAATCATTTGTTGATCAAGCAGGCGGCTTATCAGGTGAGCCACTATTTAATAAATCTACAAAATTAATTGAATCAATTAAAAATATGAATGCATCAATTCCAATTATTGGTGTTGGTGGAGTTATCTCAAAAGAGCATTTTAATCAAAAAATAGATGCTGGAGCAGACTTAGTTCAGATATATACTGGCTTTATATTAAAAGGCCCTAATATTATTTCTGAATTACTAGATTAATATTTATGCCTTTAAGTTAAAGAATAATAATTTCAATTCATGGAGTTTTAGTGGGCTATTTAATAAGTATATTGGTCATAATATTTTTTTTAGGATCAGTAAGTTTTATGTGGCCTTCAAAAAGATCTAGGCATTTGGCGCAATTAAGACTTGATGCTGTCAAGCTTGGTTTTAAAATTTCTTCACCAGCATATGGCAATATTTCCTTTAAAAATAAAGATCCAGGTCTAGCTAGCTACCATTTAAAAAATGCAACAAATATAAAAGAAGCTCACTTTATTAAAGACAAAGATGATTTTATTTTGTATTCTCCATCCAGACTAAAGTATTCAAATGATTATGATGATCTATTAAAGAGCATTAGATCGCTGCCAGAATCGATTATAGAAATAATTTTTTCTAAAGCAGTTATTGCATTTCTTTGGGATGAGAATTTAGGTATTGAAGAATTAGAAAGAATTAATAGTAATTTAAAAAAATTATAAATTTAACTTGCCAAAAGTATTCATTGGATGTTATTTATAAAAAAAGGAATGGATTTTTATTATGACCAAATCTCTAGTTATTGTTGAATCACCGGCAAAAGCAAAAACTATATCTAAATATTTAGGTGCTGAGTATATTGTTAAATCAAGTGTCGGCCATATTCGAGATCTACCAAAGGGCAAATCTAAAAATCCTGCAAAAAGAAATGTTATGCCAAAAGATATTTCTGCTGAAGAAAAAGAAATTCTTAAGAAAATTAATAAAAGAAAAGCAGATGTTAAGCGTTGGGGTATAGACCCTGAAAATTCATGGAAAGCTACTTATGAAATTTCTCCTGGTAAAGAGAAGGTTGTTAAAGAGCTTCGAGCTGCAGCTAAAAATGTTGATCATATATATCTAGCAACCGACTTGGATAGAGAGGGTGAAGCCATTGCTTGGCATTTAAAAGAAGCCTTAGGCCCAAATAAACATGAATTCTCCAGAGTTCGTTTTAACCAGATAACAAAAACTGCTATTTTAGATTCCTTTGCTGACCCTAAAGAGATAGATTTAGATCTTGTTAATGCTCAACAAGCTAGAAGGTTTCTTGATAGAGTTGTTGGATTTGAGCTATCTCCTTTGTTATGGGAGAAGATAGCAAGAAATCTCTCTGCAGGAAGGGTTCAATCAGTAGCACTAAGATTATTGGTAGAAAGAGAGCATTTAATTCAAGCCTTTATTCCTGAAGAGTTTTGGGAAATTAGCATGCAGTTAGCTAACTCTTCTAGTCATAGCATTAAGTTTTCTTTAAATAGAAAAAAATCTGATCCTCTTTTAAAAGAAGAAGAAGCAAGAAGCATTGAAAAGCTCATTAATTCATCTGATCTTAAGATTCAAGATATTCTTAAAAAACCAGTCAAAGTTAAACCAAAAGCGCCTTTTATCACCTCAACTCTGCAACAAGCTGCAAGTACAAGACTAAGCTTTAATGTTAAAAGAACCATGCGAGTTGCCCAAAGACTATATGAAGCAGGTCTCATAACCTATATGAGAACAGATGCTCCAAGTTTAAGTAAAGATTCAATTTTAGATGCAAGAAACTATATCAATGAAAAAGTGGGATCAACTTACTTAACAAATGCACCGCGAATATATTCAAGTACAGAAAATGCACAGGAAGCTCATGAAGCTATCAGACCAACAAATGCATTTACAACATCTAATCAGCTACTTAATCACTCAGAAGAAGAATCTAGGTTATATGATCTTATATGGCAGCAATTTATCGCTTCGCAAATGCCTGATGCTGAGTATTTATCTACTTCTGCAAAAATTGACTTAGAGGGCTATGTATTTTCTGCACGAGGCAGAGAGGTTGTTTTTGATGGTTATACAAAAATAGCTGGCAATGCTTCAAAAGATCCTGATGAAGCTATCTTACCTCCATTAAGTGAAGGCGAAATGATGTCCTTGCAAGAACTAAATTTAGAGCAAAAGTACACAAAACCACCAGCAAGATTCTCAGAAGCAGCTTTGGTTAAGGAGTTAGAAAAAAAAGGTATCGGCAGACCTTCTACCTATGCTTCTATTATTTCGACTATTCAAGATAGGGGTTATGTTGCAGTTGAAAATAGAAGATTCTTTGTTAATAAAATTGGACTAATAGTAGCTGATAGACTGCTGGAAAGCTTTAGTGACATTATGGATTATGATTTCACAGCTAACTTTGAAAAAGAGCTTGATAAAGTAGCAGAAGGTAAGCTTGAGTGGAAATCTGTTCTGGATAATTTTTATGGCGCTTTCAAAAAAGATCTAAATTTAGCATTTACTGATGAAGGTATGAGAAAAAATACCCCAACACCAACTGATATTAATTGTCCTGAATGTGAATCAGATCAAATGGTAATAAGAAATTCTGGCACTGGTGTATTTTTGGGTTGTAATGGGTACAACAATGAAGGCGATGATAAGTGTAAAAAAACCTTAAATCTTATTTCTGGTGATGAAGCTATAAGTTTGGATGATCAAGACGAAGCTTCAAATCTAATGATTAAAGAAAGATGTCAGTTATGTAAAACTAGTATGGATAATTTTCTAATGGATGAAACTCGCAAACTGCATGTTTGTGGAAATAATCCTGACTGCTCTGGTTATAAAATTGAAGAAGGTTCATTTAAACTTAAAGGCTATGACGGACCTTTATTAGAATGTCATAAATGTGGTTCAGAGATGCAGCTTAATACTGGTAAATTTGGTAAATATTTCTTATGTCTTAATGATAATTGCGGCACTACAAGAAATTTACAGAGAAATGGTGAGCCAAAACCTATTGTTATGGAGCCAATCTTAACTGAAGTGGCGTGTGAAAAATTTGAAGACCATTATTTGCTCAGAGACAGCATGAAAGGCTTATTTTTAGCAGCAAGCAAGTACCCTAAAAATAGAGAAACTAGAGCTCCTAAATTGTCTGAATTTATTAGCATTGTCACTGAGGATAATCTGCTTGAAGCATGTAGATACTTAAAAGATCCTAAAAAACATTTTTATCTTTTATCAGGACCTTTAGCGGACAAAGATAGGCATCCTTATGTCATTAGATATAACAAAACCGAAGATACACATTACCTGGCATCAGAAAAAGATGGCAAGAAAACTAAATGGACAGCTATTTATGATAATGGTGAATGGAGAGAGCAATTAAAGAAATAGCTAATTCAACCGAACTTGCTAATTTATATCAAGATATTGCTAAAAACCTATTAGATAAAGATCCTGTAAATAATGCAGATTATCTTTTCTTAATTTCATTAGAGAAAAGCCTTTCTTATTTTGCAGATGAAATTTTTGAAAAAACTAAGTCCCTACAAACCACTTCAATACAAATATATTCTTGCGCAGAAAAATGGAAGAAGCTTTCTGAAATCGACACAATTAGAAATTTAATACTCCCTGAAATAGAAGGTGGGGGAGTCATATATCTAATTGGTGCATATCAAAATACCCTCATATCCCCAATAGATGAAAATTTAATATCAACAGATGCCTCTATTGACTTGAAAAAATTAAATCTGTTACTAGATAGTTCATATAGATGGATAGACTTGCTTCGCAAAACTCTTGATGAATGTTAAGCTATTTTAATAAGGAGAATACATGTCAAATTACCTAGAACTTGCTCAATTACCCGATGGAACTGTTGTTCTTAGAAGATCGGATGATCACGATAACCCTATTGTAAAAATAGAATTTTCAGGTGAATCTAAGGATTTCCTTCAAGGGCAAGAACTGAATGTAGCGAAAGAAATGATAAGAGCTGGTATTGAAAGTGTGAGTGGAAATGTTACTGACTTTGATGAATTTCTAGAATCCCAAAAAGGAAACTCTATAAAAAAACCTGTCATCCTGCATTAGTTCTCTCTTATAAGACCAACACTCTTTCCTTCTATAAAAATCTCTGTTTCTCTAAGATCAATTTCAATATCATTAAAGTCTTCATTAGCAGGCTTTAAATGGACAACTTCTGGAGATTTCCTTTCAAAATATTTAACAGTAACTTCATCATCGATTCTAGCAATAACAATGTCACCATTTTTAATATCTTGTGTCTTTTGAACAGCAATTAGATCATCTTCCATAATTCCA
Source organism: uncultured Gammaproteobacteria bacterium (assembly GCA_964546275.1). Lineage (GTDB taxonomy): Bacteria > Pseudomonadota > Gammaproteobacteria > Magnimaribacterales > D2472 > MED-G78. Next base: position 6,726 of record CAZJJG010000009.1, on the reverse strand, counting down.
GCATCTTTCATACTTAAGCCTTTAACTCTTAAAAAGTAATCAAAATTATTTCCAAAGAAGTTTTGTGGACAATGAACAGTCTTCTCAATATTTTCTGCTGCTAATGTAGGAGAGCCTGCTGCAACAAGACCTATAATAGGAAACCCTGCATCTTCTTCTTGCTCTTTAGGATTTACTAAGGAAATTCCTCGAGATGTTCCACTTTCTATATTTATAAAACCCTTTTTTTCCAAAGCTCTAAGATGAGTTTCTGCTGAGTTAGGCGATTTAAACCCTAATTCAGTGCAAATATTAGCTCTAGTAGGTGGAAATCCTGTCTTATTAAGGTAATCTTGAATACAATCAAGTACTTTATTTTGTTGGATTGTTATTTCTTTCATAATATTATTAAATAGTACTGAATATTTATACAGTATATTACTTAAAACACTTATATGGCAAGAATTATTTAAATGGACGAGTCAAAGCTAATTATAGGAATATCCTCAAGAGCATTATTTAACCTTGATGACAGTCATGAGATTTATCTTGAAAAAGGCTTAGAAGCTTATCAAAAATATCAGATTGATAACGAGGATAAAACTTTGGAGCCAGGTGAAGCATTCCCGCTTGTTCAAAAAATATTAAACATCAATTCATTTTATCCAGGGAACGATCGTATAGAAGTAATTTTGCTTTCAAGAAATACTTCGGACACTGGCTTACGTATTAGAAATTCAATAGAAGCTCATAATCTTAATATTAGTAGAGCAGCTTTTTGTGGTGGAGAAAGCCCGCATAAATATGTAAAAGATTTTGGAGTACATTTATTTTTATCCAGCAGTATTGAAGATGTAAAAATGGCTATTGAAAGCGAAGTTGCAGCTGCTACGATTATTTCTAAGAAGAACTCTGCAACAGCAACCAATGATGATGATCTTTTAAGAATAGCTTTTGATGGAGATGCTGTTATTTTTTCAGATGAATCTGAACAAATTTTTCATAATGAAGGATTAGAAGCCTTTATTGATAATGAAAAGAAAGCTACTAGTATTTTAAAAGCCGGACCATTTAAAAATTTTATTATTGAGCTGAACAAGCTCCAAAGCGAATTTAAAATTAATGAATGTCCCATTAGGACTGCTTTAGTTACAGCAAGATCAGCTCCGTCTGATAAAAGGGTTATTAAAACCCTGCGTGAATGGGGAGTTAGAATTGATGAGTCATTATTCCTTGGCGGCATGTCAAAGCAAGATTTTTTAAAATCTTTTCAAGCTGATATATTTTTTGATGACCAAGAAGCAAATATAATAGAAGCATCTAAAGGCACCGCATCAGGCCATGTGCCTTATGGAATTAAAAATAATAAAGAGTAATTATGGAAATTATTTGTTTTGATATGGAAGGCACTCTTACTCCTGAGATATGGGAGCAGGTTGCTCGCAATACCGGCATCGAAGACTTCAATAAAACAACTCGAGATATTCCAAGTTATAGCGAGCTTATGGATTTTCGTTTAAATTTAATGCAAGAGCATGATTTAAAGCTTAGTGACATTCAAAGCGCTGCAGCACAATTAGAGCTTCTTCCAGGAGCTTTAGATTTCCTAAATAGAATTAGGCAAAATTTTCAGGTAGTTATTCTTTCAGACACTTTTCATGAGATTGCTAGCCCATTAATGGAAAAATTAGGTTATCCATTATTACTGTGTCACAACTTATCCGTTGCAGATGATGGAAGCATCACTGGATATAAATTAAGGCATGAAACCGCCAAGAAACAAGCGATTTTAGGATTTCAAGCAATGGGATATAGGTGTCTTGCCGCCGGAGATTCTTATAATGATATTCAGATGTTTGAAGTAGCAGAAAAAGGTTTTTTTATAAATGCACCAGAAAAAATTTCTGAGTCTCATCCTGATATTCTCGCATTTGATAACTATAATGATCTAGAAGAAGCATTTAAGGAGCATTCTGTTTTTGTATCATGAGTGAGCATTTAAAATTAAAGAATTATGAAAGGCCGCAATTAGATTTGCCCGGAGATAACGATAGTCTGCTTTTGCATAGTTGCTGCGCTCCCTGTGCAGGTGAAGTCATGGAAGCTGTAGCAGCATCAGATATTAAAACAACCGTTTACTTTTATAATCCAAACATTCATCCAATTGCTGAATATGAAATTAGAAAAGATGAAAATAAAAGGTTCTGTGACAAGTTAGGGTTTGAATTTATTGATGCTGATTATGATAAGGATAATTGGTTTGAGAGAATAAAAGGTCTTGAAGATGAGCCTGAAAGAGGCAAAAGATGTACTGAGTGTTTTGACATGAGGTTTGAAAGATCAGCTCTATACGCTCATGAAAATGACTTCAATGTTTATGCTACCACTTTGGGAATTTCTAGATGGAAAGATATGGATCAAATTAATACATCTGGTGATAAGGCAGCTGCTCGATATGATGAACTAACTTATTGGGATTTTAACTGGAGAAAGCAAGGCGGCTCCTCACGTATGATTGAAATATCAAAGCAGGAAAATTTTTATCAACAAGAATATTGTGGATGTGTTTATAGTCTCAGAGATACTAATAAATGGCGAATGAAAAATAATAAAGACAGAATTATCAGAGGTGTAAAGTTTTATTCATAATTCCTAATTTGGGAAACACCCTTTGTGTCTTGTACAATAGCCTCACTTTTTATGACACCAGGAAATAAATTTAGACAAGCAATTAAGGATAATCATCCTCTTATGATTGTGGGCGCTATAAATGCCTATTCAGCAATGCTTGCTGAAAGACAAAATCATAAAGCAATCTATTTATCAGGAGGCGGAGTTGCCGCTGCATCATATGGAATTCCAGATCTTGGAATAACAACAATGGATGATGTCCTAATTGATGCAAAAAGAATTACAGCAGCTAGCTCACTCCCTTTACTTGTTGATATTGATACCGGATGGGGCGGTGCTTTTAATATTGCTCGCACTACTAAAGAAATGATTAAAGCTAATGTTGCAGCTGTGCATATGGAAGATCAAGTTTCTCAAAAACGCTGCGGACATAGACCAAATAAAAGTCTAGTTAGTGCAAATGAAATGGCGGATCGAATTAAAGCATCAGTTGATGCAAGGGATGATGAATCATTTTTTATTATGGCCAGAACTGATGCATTTGCTTCAGAGGGAATGCAAGCTGCTATTGATAGATCATCTTTATATCTTGAAGCTGGTGCCGATGGAATATTTTTAGAAGCTGTTACTGATTTAGAAGACTATAAGACATTTAAAAATCAAATAGATGCACCTTTACTCGCAAATATCACCGAGTTTGGTAAGACGCCTTTGTTTACTAATGAAGAATTAGCTGGAGTAGGAGTTGATATGAGTTTATATCCACTATCTGCTTTTAGAGCTATGAGTCTTGCTGCAGAAAAAGTCTATGAAACTCTTCTAAAAGAAGGGACTCAAACAAATGTTTTAGATATAATGCAAACACGCGAAGAATTATACGAGCGTCTAAATTATCACGAGTTCGAACAAAAATTAGATAAATTATTTTCTGAAGAAGGGGAAAAATAATGGTTAAAAAACTAGAAGGCGCAGGTCTCAGAGGACAAGTAGCAGGCGAAACATCGCTTTCAACTGTTGGACAAATAGAAGGACTAGCCTATAGAGGTCATAAAATAGAGACCTTAGCGGATAAAGCAACTTTTGAAGAAGTAGCCTATTTGTTGCTCTATGACAAACTACCAAATCAAACTGAACTTGATGCTTATAAAGCTTTACTCAAGTCACAAAGAGATTTACCTCAAGCATTAAAAGAAGTATTACAAAAAATTCCAGCAGCAGCCCATCCTATGGATGTTATGAGAACAGGTACCTCTATGCTTGGTAATTTAGAACCAGAAGGTGATTTTGAAAATCAACTCAATGCAATTAATAGAATGATCGCAACCATGCCTTCGATTGTTACTTACTGGTATAAGTTTACTCACGATGGACAAGATATTGATTTAGTAAATGATGAAGACTCTATGGCAGGACATTTCTTGCATATTCTTCACGGTAAAACTCCTTCAGAATTACACAGAAAAGTTATGGATGTGTCATTAGTTCTCTATGCTGAGCATGAATTTAATGCTTCAACATTTACCGGTAGAGTATGTGCTTCAACTATGTCTGATATTCATTCATGTGTTGTTGCAGCTATAGGTTCTTTAAGAGGACCATTACATGGCGGCGCTAATGAAAAAGCTATGGAGCTTATTGAAAATTGGACTAGCAGAGATGAAGCAAAAGAAAAAATCTTAGCTATGCTTGCTAATAAAGAAAAGATTATGGGCTTTGGTCATGCTGTTTACTCTATTCGTGATCCTCGAAATGCAGTTATTAAAGAGTTTGCTAAAGAGCTTTCTTTATTGCATGACAATGATGATTTATATCAAGTAGCAGAAGAAGTTGAAAAAGTTATGGCTGATGAAAAGAAAATGTTTGCTAACGCCGACTTTTTCCACGCACCTGCATATTTTTATATGGGCATTCCTACTAAACTCTTTACACCTATTTTTGTAATGTCACGAGTTTCAGGCTGGACAGCTCACTGTATGGAGCAAAGAGCTAATAATAGAATTATTAGACCAAGCGCAGATTATATTGGAGTTGAAAGCTCTGAATGGATTGATATAGAAGATAGGTCGTAAGTTATGTCTTCTAATGTTGATCTTAATATCAGACCTGATTATGACTCTGTCATAACAGAAATCGCTGATTACGTTACTCATTTTCAAATAGAATCTGATCTTGCTTTAGATACTGCAAGAAACTGTTTAATAGATACTATTGGTTGTGGCTTATTAGCCTTAAAATTTCCCGCTTGTACTAAAATGTTAGGCCCAGTAGTTGAAGGCACTTCAGTGCCATTTGGCGTGAGAGTTCCTGGAACTAATTTTAAATTAGATCCTATTAAAGGCGCTTTTGATATTGGTTGTACTATTAGATGGCTAGATTATAACGATACTTGGCTTGCTGCTGAGTGGGGTCATCCTTCTGATAATCTAGGCGCTATTCTTGCAGTCACTGATTATATTTCTCAACAAAATATTGCCGCAGGTAAAGATCCACTCACTATGCGAACAGTACTTGAGTCTATGATTATGACGCATGAGATCCAGGGTATTTTAGCTTTAGAAAATAGTTTTAATAAAGTAGGACTAGATCATGTAGTGCTAGTTAAAGTTGCATCAACAGCCTTAGTTACTAAATTAATGGGCGGAACGAAGCAGCAAATTATGGATGCGGTTAGTCATGCTTGGGTAGATGGACAAAGTTTAAGAACATATCGTCATGCTCCTAATGCTGGATCTAGAAAAAGCTGGGCTGCTGGAGATGCAACTAGTAGAGCTGTGCGTTTAGCTATGATTACTCTTTCAGGTGAGATGGGATATCCAGGGGTATTATCTGCTCCAGTTTGGGGTTTTGAAGATGTTGCTTTTAAAGGTAACAAATTAGTATTACCTCAGGCATTTGGAAGCTATGTAATGGAAAATGTTTTATTTAAAATTAGTTTTCCAGCTGAATTCCATGCACAAACAGCAGTAGAGGCAGCTGTTACTTTACATCCTCAAATTAAAGACAGACTCGATGACATTAAATCTATTGAAATTACAACACATGAATCTGCAATTAGAATTATCTCTAAAGTTGGTGAGCTAAACAATCCCGCAGACAGAGATCATTGCTTGCAATATATGGTTGCTATTGGATTGTTAAAAGGTAATTTAATAGCAGAAGATTATGAAGATGATGTTGCAGCTGATCCAAGAGTAGATGCATTAAGAGAAAAAATGATTATTAGTGAAGATACAAGATATTCAACTGAATATCATGAAGCTGATAAACGCTCTATTGCCAATAAAATTCAAATACATTTCAATGACGGATCATCAACTAATGTAATCGAAGTTGAATATCCTATTGGGCATAAACGTAGAAGGGAAGAAGGCATTCCTGTTTTAGAGCAAAAGTTTATGAGCAATTTAAAAATTACTTATGATGCAGCTACATGCGATGAGATTTATGCACTATGCACTAATCAAGCGGCATTAGAAGCAACAGCAGTGACTGATTTCCAAGAACTACTAACCCTAGAAAATAACAACTTTTAAAAAATACTATGTCTAAAAATATACTCATCATCGGTGCTAGCTCTTCTATTGGAGCAGCCATTATTAATCTTGCAACAGCAGATGGTCATACTATTTATGCAACATCAAGAAGTGAAGATTTAGCTAGTGAGTATGATAATTTTATACACATAGATCCAAATGATAATTTAGATGCTTTAGATAATTTGCCTGAAGATATCCACGGCTTGGTCTATTGCCCAGGCTCTATCAATTTAAAATCACTGCAAAGATTAACGCTTGATGAGATGAAAGAAGAGATGGATATTAATTTCTTTGGTGCTTTTAATATACTTAAAAAAGTATTACCTAATTTAAAAAAGAATGAAGGCGCTTCTGTTGTTTTATTCTCAACAGTGGCTGTTAATACTGGAATGCCAATGCACTCATCTATTGCTTCTTCTAAAGCTGCATTAGAAGGTTTGGCTATTACCTTAGCGGCTGAATTAGCTCCAAGGGTTGCTGTAAATTGCGTGGCTCCATCAATTGTTGATACTAAATTAGCAGAACATATTTTATCAACTGATGAGCGTAAACAAGCCTCAGCAGACAGACATCCTTTAAA
>CAZJJG010000008.1:0-55714 GCA_964546275.1 uncultured Gammaproteobacteria bacterium | reverse complement strand
ATTATCATGTTTTGTTGATTTTTATAAAAAATCTAAATTATTTTTTCTCGTATTTCGAACACCCACACGAGTAACCAAATATTTTTAAAGAACAACCGCCTCTAGGACGGACGCGTATTCTAAACGGTTAATTATTATTTAGATAGCTTTTTTTTTAATTTTTTTCTTTATCTACAAGTTTCTTCGTATTTAAGAATTTCATCTTTGATCTAAGCTCTGAACCAACTGCTTCAATTGAATGATTTTTTGTTGCTTCTCTGTTACTTTTCATAGTTGGACCACCTGATCCATCGTTGCTTTGACGGCAATCATCAAGAAATTCATTAGCAAAATTCCCAGATTGAATATTTTCTAAAATCCCTTTCATAGCAATTTTAGTATCTTCAGTTATAACTTTTGGCCCGCTTACATAATCACCATATTCAGCAGTATTAGAGATTGAATAATGCATATTAGCTATTCCGCCCTCATAAATGAGATCTACTATTAGTTTTGTTTCATGCAAGCATTCGAAATAAGCCATTTCTGGACTATAGCCACCTTCAACTAAAGTTTCATATCCCGCTTTAATCAATGCAGTCATCCCACCACAAAGGACAGCTTGTTCTCCGAATAAGTCTGTTTCAGTTTCTTCTCTAAAAGAAGTTTCTAAGACACCAGCCCTTGTTCCGCCATTGGCCTTGGCATATGAAAGCGCAACGTCCTTTGCTGAAAAAGGTTTATCTGATATAGCATCTTTAAATATAGCAATTAAAGATGGCACTCCTCCACTATTTTTATATGTGCTTCTAACAGTATGCCCAGGACCTTTAGGGGCAATCATGATTACACTAGTAGAGTCATCTGGAATAATCTTATTAAAATGAATATTAAAGCCATGTGCAAATGCTAATATTGCTCCTGCTTTTAAATTAGGTTGAATTTGTTTTTCATAAATATCTTTTTGAAATTCATCAGGCGCTAAGATCATTACTAGGTCAGAATCAATAACCGCTTCCTCAACATTTTCAACATTTAAGCCTGCTTCTTCTGCTTTACTCCAAGAAGAAGAACCTGAACGCAAGCCAACAACTACATTAACTCCAGAATCATTAAGGTTATTTGCATGAGCATGTCCCTGAGATCCATAGCCAATAATAGCCACTCTCATTCCTTTAATAATGTCTAAATTAGCATCATCGTCATAAAATATTTTCATGTTTTATCCTTTTATAGCGTTAGTGTTTTCTGTGATTCGTGTAAACCAATGGTTCCTGTTCTAACGGTCTCAATAATTTTATATTTTTTAAGATTTTTTAAGAGTTGATTTATATCAATTGATGTCCCAGTAATAGAAATAACACAATCTGAATCAGTATTTTTTAAAATCTTGCCATCTAAAGGTTTAATAATTTTCTTAAGACTACTTATATCAGCTACTTTATTTACTTTTATTAAAGCAAGTTCAAGCTCATGATGATCACCTTCAGTCAGGTCAGCTACTTTTATGATATCAATAAGTTTATTTATCTGTTTCATAATTTGTTCTACTGCTGATTCTGAGCCTCTAGTAGTAACAGTTAATCTAGAATATGAGCCATCATCAACTGGAGCCACATTAAGAGATTCAATGTTATATCCTCTTTGGTGGAATAATCCTACAACCCTAGCAAGTGCGCCTGGTTTATTTTCAACAAGCATTGCTAAAACTCTCTTCATGCTTTTTTACCTCTGGATAACCACATGTCTTTCATGCTTCCGTTAGGAGCAACAAGCATAGGATATACATGTTCGGATTGATCAACATGCACATCAACAAAAACAAGTTTATCTTTTAGACTAAATGCCTTTTCTAATGTTGATCTTAATTTACTTCTTTCGGTTACTTTAAAGCCCTTGTGTCCATAAGCCTCTGCTAATTTTACAAAATCAGGCAAGGACTCCTCGTATGTACTGGCTGCATATCTCCCTCCATAATTCATATCTTGCCATTGTCTAACCATGCCTAAAGCTTGATTGTTTATATTAATAATTTTTACTGGAAGTCCATACTGTAAACAAGTGGATAGTTCCTGAATACACATTTGGATACTACCTTCACCTGTAATACATACAACTTCTTTATTAGGAAATGCCAACTTCACTCCAAGCGCTGAAGGAAGTCCAAACCCCATAGTTCCGAGCCCTCCAGAATTAATCCATCTTCTCGGTTTGTCGAAATGATAATATTGAGCTGCAAACATTTGATGCTGTCCAACATCAGAAGTTACATATGCATCTCCTTTAGTAACTTGATAAACCTGTTGGACTACTTCTTGAGGCATGATCATTTTAGATTTTGATTTCTTTAGATACATCTCATGATCTAAACCATGCAACTTAGTCCATTCTGAAACTTGATTATTCCATTTATTGATTGCTTCGGAATCAATTTTTATCTTTGATCTCTTTATTTCTTTAATTAAAGCATCTAGAGATTCTTTTACCTGACCGACAATTGGGATATCGGCATTTATTATTTTAGAAATTGAAGCTGGGTCTACATCTATATGAATAATTCTTGCGCCAGGTGAAAATTTTGAAGGTGTATTAGTTATACGATCATCAAATCTAGCGCCTATTGCCAAGATTAAATCAGCATTATGCATTGCCATATTTGCTTGGTAGGTTCCATGCATACCTAGCATTCCCATGAAATACTTATCTGTTGCTGGATATACACCTAAACCCATTAAAGTATTGGTAACAGGAATATTTAAAATTTTATTTAAAGCTTTCAATTGAGTTGAAGCATTACCCATAATAGCTCCACCTCCAGCATAAATAACTGGTCTTTCTGATGAAAGAATTGCTTTAGCTGCTTTTTTTATTTGTCCAGGATGCGGATGAATTTTTGGCTGGTAGGATCTTAATTTTACAGATGTTGGTTTTTTATATTCAACCTTATTGTCAGGTGCCGTTATATCCTTTGGAACATCTATAACAACAGGTCCGGGCCTTCCAGTGGTTGCTATATGAAAAGCTTCGCTAATAATTGAAGGAATGTCTTCAGTTTTCTGAACAATATAGCTATGTTTCACAATTGGTCTTGAGACACCGATCATATCTGTTTCTTGAAATGAGTCAGTTCCGATAAGATGGCTAGCTACCTGACCAGATATAACAATTAAAGGAATAGAATCCATATATGCTGTAGCTAATCCCGTAATAGCATTAGTTGCGCCTGGACCAGAGGTTACAAATACAACCCCAGGTTTTCCAGTAGCTCTGGCATATCCATCAGCTGCATGAGTGGCACCTTGTTCATGCCTTACTAATATATGTTCTATTTTCTTTTGTCTAAAAATAGCATCGTACATATGCAATGCTGCACCACCAGGATAACCAAAGATAAATTTGACCCCCTCTTCACGAAGAGCTCTAAGTAACATGTCGCCGCCAGAAAGTTTCACTTGGACCTTAAAAAAAATAAGAGTGGGATTTATATTATTTTATACTAGAAAAAACAAGTCTTTTGTCACTTTCTTTGAAATGAGCTTCATCCTAAGATGATATTATTCTCAAGTTCTTTCATATCATCAGGCATAGGGATGAACCATTCAAAAAGCTCATTTGATGTAGGATGAAAGAATGAAAGATGAGCAGCATGAAGAGCCTGTCTTGGAAATTCTCTTATATATTTTATTAATTCTGGAGAAGTATTTTTAGCTATTTTCTTTCTAGTGTTATAAGTGGAATCACCAATAATTGGTAAATTTTTTGAAGCTAAATGAACTCTTATTTGATGCGTTCGTCCTGTTTCTATTAGAACATCAAGAATTGCATATCCGTTAGATTTACTAATTAACTTCACAAATGAAATAGATTCTTTGCCATCACTCCTAATGGCCATTTTTGTTCTATTCTTAGAATCTCTTCCAAGCGGTTCATTAATTTCAAAACTTCCAATGGTATCTCCGACTGATATAGCAATATATTTTTTAATAACTTTTCTTTCTTGCATTTCTTGAATGAAGTAATTCCTAAAAGACTCTGTTTTGGCTACGACTAAAACTCCAGATGTATCTTTGTCTAAGCGATGAACAATCCCGCTTCTAGGCAAATTAATGAGCTCAGGGTATTTATACAAGAGTCCATTTGCCAGCGTTCCGTTATAACAACCCGAGCCAGGATGCATAACTAATCCAAATGGTTTATTTATAATTAGAAAATCTTCTTCTTCATAGCAAACTTCAAACTCTATTTTTTCTGGATCCCAAGACACCTTGATTTCTTTTAAAGGATGAATCTCTATCTCATCGCCTTCATATACTGAATCTTTTGGCTGACAAATATCACCATTCACTAAGACTCTTCCTTGAAGAATCCATTTTTTTAATTGTGTTCTAGAATAATCAGAAAACATTCTTGCTGCTACAACATCTAAGCGCATATTATTGTTATCTTCTAAAACTTTTAATAGTGTAGTCATTGAACTTTAATAAAATTTTTCTATCTAAATAATGAATTTAAAGTTTAATTACCGATAATAAATGTAAAATACTAATTATGAATAAAAAAACAGTTTCTATAATTTATCTAAGTATAAGTGTTATTGCCTCTTCTTTAATACTTTCTAGTTGTAAAAGCGAACCGCAAGAGCTTGAACAACCTGAAAAAATTTATTACGACCAAGCGCAAAGAAGAATGAAGGGTGGAAATTATTTTGGTGCAATTGACTCTTTGACTGCAATAGAAACTCGATACCCTTTTGGAAAATATTCAGAACAAGCTCAAGTTGAATTAATATATGCATACTTTATGAATGCAGAAGATGACGCTGCTCATTCAAGTGCAGAAAGGTTTATTAGATTACACCCTAGACATCCAAATATTGACTATGCATATTTTATGAAAGGTTTATCTAGCTTTACTGCTGATAAAGGTTTCCTTGTAAGAATTGTTGGAACAGATTTATCAAAACGTGATATCTCAGGAGCAAAAGATTCATTTTCAGAATTAACTGAATTTTTGACAAGGTTCCCTGATAGCCAATATGCACCTTATGCAAATCAAAGAATTGTTTATCTTAGAAATCTTATAGCTAGTGGTGAATTGGCAGCTGCTGATTATTATATAAAAAGAGGGGCACATGTTGCTGCTATAAGAAGGGCTAACTATGTTATAGAAAATATACCTAACTCTAGTCAAAACCTTAGAGCTTTGAATATTTTATCAACTTCATACCAGTCGCTAGGTTATTCTGAATTGTATAAAGATACCCAAACCATCATTGCTCTAAACGCTTCAAAATCTCAGACTCAATCAAGCGATTCAAGCTCTTGGTCATGGAAATCTTTAATAGGAATGAGTCCTAGCTCAGGAATATAAAAAAGAAGCTTAATTAAGTTCTGGAAAAAATACATCGTCCGTCATTTTTAGAAAATCACTGAACATTTCATCAGATGGTTTATATACTCTGGCTCTTTTATCTTTGATTGATTTCTCTTCGATTATATAGCCTGCTTTAACAGCCTTCTTTAATTCAGTTACTCGCGTCGCCCTTGAAGCAATTTTTTTACCTGGAACAACTCTAATTGCAGCTTCCTGAGTAGTTTCCTTGCCACTCATTACTCGATACATAAATGCTAATAAAAAATGAAATCGATAAGAGGTATCTTGAAAATATTTCATAGAATCACTAATATTTTCATTAAATATAGATTCATCTAAAAGACGTTGAATTGCCGTATTGGCAGATTTAATTCTTGGATTCATTGTGTAGGGTTCTTGTTTTTGCACATCGTATGACAGATTGAATTCTATTAATAGTTAAAATGTAGCTTATCGATAAATATATTTATGTTTTGATCTTATTTAAGTAAATAAACATTGCAGGTATATAAAAAACAGCAATTATTGAAGATCCCAGAACACCTACAACCATTCCCCATGCAAGTGGTCGAAAGAAAAGACTTGCAAATAGTAGAGGTAGAAATCCTCCTATGGTAGTTGCTGATGTTGTTAATACATGTCGAGTAGATCTTATAACCACCTCAACTAGCTGAGCTTTTGTTAAGTTATCTTTTTCAGCTTCTTCTTTTATATGCGATAAGACAACGATAGAATCATTGATAGCTAATCCTGCCAGGCCAATAGCTCCAACAGTTGCAATAAAACCATAGTTTTGTTGGCCAACTACTAGCCCTACAAAAGATAGACCAACACATAAGATTGCTACTGAAAGAATGATCCCTGCTTGTTTAAAAGAATTTAAGGCTGCTACAAGTCCTATAATAATAAGAACAAAGAAAATTGCAGCTGATGAAAGGATCTGGCCTTGAGACTCTGCAGCTGTATCAGCCTCCCCATCAGAATCTAAGATATATCCTGCGGGTAAAGATTCTCTAAATGCGTCGATATCATCTTTGATAGAGGTTTCAGCTCCTGAAGCTAATGTTCCAGTCCATATTTTGCCTTCAACTGAATTTTTCTTTTCTCCATTATTTCTTTGGATCAATTCTGAGGTTCTTGTCAGCGCTGTTTCTCCAAAGCTTTCTATATAGTCCACACTTGCAGGTCCAGGTAAAGTTAGCAATCCAACTCCGCCTAATGTTGATCCAATACTGCCTTGGCTTTTAACTCTTATTGGAAGATCTTTGTTGCCATCGAGCATAGAGCCTACAACAATCCCATTATTTGCTGCTGCTAATTCAATTAGAATAGCTTCCATTCGTATAGAAGATAAAGCCATGTTTGAATTATTAAGGTCTATCTCAAGATTAGTTTCATATGATGACCTTGTAGCAGAAGTAGAGCTAATGTTTGGTGCCCTGCTTATAATCAATTCTAATTTTTCTCCAAGTAATTGAAGAACTTCTGGATCATCTCCCTTAATTGAATAATCAATCGCTGCAAAAACTGGTGGTCCAGAATAAAATTTATCAATCCTAACATCTACTCCTGGATTATCCCTTGCAATTTTTTTTGCAAGACTTGGAAGAATTGGCATCATCTCTTTAAAGCTTGTAGCAAAGTAAACCCCTTCTGCAAAGTTATTTGACCCTATTGGAGAATCTCCAGATACAACGTTATATAAAATACGTGGTAATTTTCTTCCAATAAACCAAACATCTCTATCCACTACTCCAGTTTTTAAAATTTGCTGTCTAATATCTTGAACTTTTTCTTCTGTCTCAGTAACAGTTGAATTCGATGGTAATTCAATAGATACCCTAAACATGTTTCTATCTTGAGCAGGAAAGAAGTCTTGAGGAATAGTTTGAAATAATGCAAAGCCTAAAATAGGTAAAAATAATGCAATGCTCATGGCTCTTCTTGGTTTGAAATAAGCCCATGAAAGTAAAGCTCTATATTGTTCTAATAATTTTTTATTAGAGTATCCATTTTTATTAATAGAAATTTTTTGAAAGAAAGCTACCTTCTCTAGATATGCCATTAAAACTGGCACAATAGTAAGAGCTAAAAAAAGTGATGATGTTATAGCTAAAATTACAGTCACTGCCATTCCGCCGACAAACTCTGAGCTTGGCCCTTCTCCTGTTGCTATTGGTAAAAAAGCAAAAACAGTTGTAAAAGTAGCTGCAAGTAAAGGAACAACTAGCTGGTTAACTGTCTTATTAATTGCTTCTCTTGGCTCTAAACCAATGGACCTACGATGCTTGTAGTCTTCAACAACAATAATTCCATTATCAATTAATAAACCTAAAGCAATAATAATACCAGTGATAGATGTCTGATGAAGAGGCATATCTAGAATTCTGCAACCAATTAAGACCAAAGATATTGTGAATGGAAGAATAGCACTGACTATAATTGCAGCTCTTAATCCAAGAAGAAAAAAACTGATAATTAATACAAGAATAATTGCAAAAATTATGCTTCTAGTAAGCGTATCAAACATTTTTTTTGTATAGAAAGATTCGCTATAAATATTTTCTAAAACAATTTGCTCAGGAAGTAATGATCTAAATTCATCTGCTACTTTATCAGTTTGGCCAACATACAGATCAATTCTTTGTCCAAAGGAAGCTTTTGCTTCAACCAGAACTGATCTTTTGCCATTGATTAGCGCTATGTCCTCAATGGGAGTATGTGGCTGCTTAGTTACAGTCGCAATATCTTGAAGCCTGATAACACCATAGCCGTCTATTACTTGAATAGGTAAGTCTTTGATTTGAGAAACACTAATTAGATTTTCTTTGATTTTTAATAGAACTTCTTCATTAGAATTAGTAAATTTTCCAATAGGTTTCTTGCTGTCATAATTAGAAATAGCTTGGCTAACTTGTGCTAATGACAAATTTAGAAGCCCTAATTTATTAGTATCTATCTCAACTAAGATTTCTTCATCAGCTATGCCAAATAAACCAGTTCTTTCAGTATTATTAACAAAGGCTAATTTTCTTCTAAGCTCATCTCCCAGTCTTGACATCAAAATAATTGGAGCCTTGCCCTCGCCTTTCCAAGACAGGGCATAGAGAACTGAAATTGGAGGGCCGCTAGATCGTATTAACTCTACAGATGCACTTTCAGGTAATTGCGGCTTAACTTGGGTGATCTTATTTAAAACTTCAGACCAAGTTTGCTCTATAAGTTCAAAAGTAACACTATCTTTAAACTCTATTAAAATCTGCGCTGAACCAGGCTGAATATTTACATCTATCTCGTCAATTTCTATTATTTCTTGAAGTGCTGATTCAAGCTTGGTAACAACTTGTGTTTCTATTCTGGCAGATGAAGATCCTGGATCGATAATAATGATAGACCCCCATCTTTGAGCAAGTTCAGGGTTTTCTTGTCTAGGTATTGATATATACGAAGAAGCTCCAGCAAGTAAAATAAATACCAAGGTAAGTATTAAAATTCTTGGTCGATCAATAAAAATGTTGATTAAGCTCATTGCTATTTTAGAGATTGTCCTTCAATAACTTTTCTAGCTCCACCTTTAACTACTAGGTCTCCATTTTTTAAAGTGCCAGAAACAAAAACATTATTGCCTTCGTAATAAATAACTTCGATAAGCTCTTTGGTAACAGTGCTTGTGTTATCTATAGTATAAACGGTCCATAAGCCCCCATCTGATTGAGACAGTGCTTGCATTGGAACCCAAGTCCCTCTTGCTTTTTGAGTAATTTGTAAATTAAGTTTAATAACAGCGCCTGGAACAAAGAATGTATTAAACTCAAAAATTGCTAGCCTGTTATTTGAACCACCCAATGACATTGGTGAAAACCTTTTCAAGGTTCCTTTGACAGCTTCTCCGTTTAAATCAAAATCATACTGATTCTGTAGTGACAATTTATCTATTAAATCCAAAGGTATAGATATATGAGCTTCTACTTGGTCAGAGTCTAGTATCTCTAAGATTGGTGACCCTGCACTTACTACAGTCCCTTCATCTAAATATCTACTTTGTATCAATCCATTAAAAGGAGCTAATATTTTAGTTTGTTCTAATTTGACCTTATAAAAATCAAGTTGTGATTGTGCAACTAAAAAATCAGATTCTGCTTTATCAAGTTCTTGTATAGAAATATGGCCTTGAGCTTTTAGATCTTTAAAACGCTCTAATAGCTGTTCTGCTAATTGATGTTTAGCTCTAGCTTGATTTAAATTAGCTAAAATTTCTCTATTGTCTAACTCAGCTAATGGTGCACCCTTAGTAACAGCATCTCCAATATCAGCATAGATAGATTGGATTTTTCCACCAATCTGAAAGGCTACTTTTGATTGTTGGACTGGAAATAATTTTCCAGGCAATTGCTTGGACACTTTGTAGCTATCCAACATAGAAACTTCTAATATTTCAAGAGATAAAGGTTCAGCGTTTAATTGAATGCTGCTTAAGAAAATTATTAATAATTTTTTATAATTGTTCATTTTTTAATATGTAAAACTTTGACTTTAATATAATAATGTTTACAGTGAAAACATAATATAATTAATATGTTTACAGTGTCAACATATTAGTAGCTAAATTTTAAGATAAATTATGAAATATCATCATGGCAACTTAAGAGAAAATCTTATTGAACAAGCCTGCATTGCTTGCGAGGATTCTGGTTGGGAAAATATAAGCTTAAGAAGCCTTGCAAAGGCATTAAATGTATCGCAAACAGCTCCATATAGGCATTTTGAGACTAAAGAAGAATTATTGGCAGAAGTTGCGGCCATGGGATTTATGCGATTGTCTGATAGTCTTAAAAAGACCTCAAAATTTTTAGATAGTGGTCTTGCATATTGTGAGTTTGCATTAAAGTATCAAAATACCTATGACCTTATGTTTGGAACTGCTCTTGGTAGTTTTAGTGTTTACCCCAAACTGCAATTAGAAGCTGAGATTGCTTTTGAAACTTTAAGAAGTGATCTAAAAAATCATTTTATTGATTTGGGTCATACAAATATTAGTGAAGAAATAATACAAGAAAAATGTATATCTGTATGGGCATTTCAGCATGGCATAGTTGGAATTTTAAGAAAGAATGCAATTGCAAAAGATCTGGGAGTAGCAAAGGAACATGGACCAATGTCTGCTATTAGCAGTCTTTCAAATAATTTTGATGACTATTTAAGTAAATCGATTAATAATCTTCTTACTATTTAATTTCCTGTATTTCAATTTCAATTTGATCGGAATAAAACTGGGGCATGTGTGCATAATTTCCCATAAGTAGTCTTAATGTATGCTTTCCAGGTGATAACTCTATCTCTGTTTGAGTTTGCCCTCCTCCAAAATGAATATAATTTTTACTGCTAGGTATTGGCATACTTAAATCAGGGATTTCTGCATCAATAATTAAATGATGATGGCCTGCATTACATTTATCTATTCCAGCTGGGGAAATATTAAAGTTTTCAATTCCAAATATAACCTTTATTGGCGATGTTAATGAAACTCCATCTTGCGGACTAATAAAATAAACTTTAGGAGAACCAGTCTTACAATCTTCTGCAAAAACTGTGCTCGAAATTAGAAAAGAAAGCATTAAGGCAAAAGAATAGCTCACATTTTTTAATACTTTTATAGAATTAGATTTAATTACCATCCAATGAATTATACTTGTATTAAAAAAATTAAGATGAAAAATAGCATAAGAATATCAGGGGGATCTTTAAAGGGAAAAAAGATACCATTTGATTTCAAAAGCACTCTTCGGCCAACTTCTAATAAGCTCAAAGAGATAATATTTAACTGGTTCCAATTTGAAATAGAAGATTCTATTTGTCTAGATCTCTTTGCTGGAACTGGATCTATTGGCATAGAAGCCCTATCAAGACATGCACCTAAAGTTACTTTTGTTGAATTAAACAAAAAAAATTATATGCATTTATCTAAAACTATCTCTGAGTTAGGTTTAAAAGACAGAGGTAAAGTTTTTTTTAAAGACGCATATGTATGGATAAAAAATGCAGACTTGTCAGAATATGACCTTATTTTTTTAGACCCTCCATTTGATCAAAATTTTGAAGTGAAAATATTAAGTTTTCTTACCCAGCAAAAAAAATTAAAATCTTCTTGTAAAATTTACCTCGAATACAGTAAATTTACTGACTTAGAAATTCCTAAATCTTTAAAAATTCTTAAAGAAAAATCTGTAGGAGATGTAAAAGCCTTATTGCTTTGTATAAATGAAAATTAAAATAGCCACAAGAAAATCCGAGCTAGCATTATTTCAAGCAAATTATGTAGCAAAAAAATTAATTCAGCTTGAGGGTATTGAAGTTGAATTAGTGCCCTTACTTTCAGAAGGGGATCAAACTGAAAAGCCTCTTCATGAAATTGGTGGGAAAGGATTATTTATTAAAAAATTAGAATCGGCACTACTTGATGGCGATGCAGATATTGCAGTTCATAGCTTAAAGGATGTTCCAGCAATACTGGATGATAATTTTTCACTCGAAGCAATTTTTAAAAGAGAAAATGCATCAGATATATTATTATCAAAAGAGGGTTGGACTTTAAAAGATTTCCCTCATAAATTAATTATAGGAACTTCAAGCCCTCGAAGAAAAGCTCAAATACTCAATGCAAGATCTGACCTTGAAACTGTTCCAGTACGAGGCAATATAGCTACAAGAATTAGTAAATTAAAAAATGGGTTGTTTGATGGATTAATCGTAGCTAAAGCAGCTTTGGTGCGTCTTAATTTAGATTTATCTAATACATATGAATTTACCTTAGATGAAATGTTGCCATCAGCATCACAGGGGTTTATTGCAGTCGAGTGCTTAAAATCTAATATTGAGATTATTAATATTCTTAAAAAAATTAATAATGAAGATGAGATGCTTTTAGCTAGTGCAGAAAGATTATTTGTGGCGCAACTTAATGGTTCATGTTTATCTCCAATTGCGATTTATTGTTATGCAAAAAACGAAATAATTCATATTATGGCAAAAGTACTTTCACATAATGGCCAGAAAAAGATATATAAAAAAATAGAATCCAATAAGACTGATCTAACCCAGGATATTCTTTCCTTGGCAGATTATTTTAAAGCCAATGGTTCTAACTCAATAATTCTAGAAGAATGATAATTAATACAAGACCTGAAGTTTTATCAAATAAAATAATAAGTCTTTGTGCAGATCAAAAAATATCTATAACAAATGCACATCTTTCAGAAATTCAGCCCTTATTGATAGAAGAAGTATTAGAGAAGAGTAAGTTAGAACTTAGTAATATTAATTCTTACAAAAATATTATATTTAATAGCCAAGCTGCAGCTATGATTGGAATTTCAATTCTTTTAAATCAAACTAATATAAAAATACAAGACTGTAATATTTTTTCTATAGGTTCTGCCACTAAAGGTCTGTTATTAAAACAAGATATAAATTCCGTCTCTCCTGATGAGCCTTCTTCTCAAAGCCTTTTAAAGTTAATTTCTGAAGATTACCCAGGCAGAAATCTCATTTTTTGTGGAGAAAATTCTAATAGATACTTACAAAAAAATCTCAATGAGGATATTGATGAAATTATTTGCTATAAATTAATATATTTAAAATTTGGTCTAGATAAAATCTCAAGCGGGCAAAATATTATATTGATATATAACTTTTTAACTTTGTCTTTTTTGCTGAGCAATATTAATCATAGATTGCTGGAGGATAAGATTTTTATAGTTGCTTCACAACGTATTAAAGATAAAGCAAAAGAATTAATTGAAAACGAGGATTTAAGAATTTTTATTGCTAAAGATCCTTCTGATTATTCCATGCTAGAAGAAGCTAAAAAATTTATTTAGTTTTTTTGCCGTTTCCGCTTTTCATAGATGAAAAGAATTCTTCATTTGTTTTAAATGATTTAAGTCTATCAATTAAGAATTGAATACCTTGAGCATCTTCCATTTCATCTAAAATTTTTCTAAGAACCCACATTCTCTGAAGCTCTTCATCAGATGTTAGTAAATCCTCTCTTCTGGTTCCAGATCTTCTGATATTAATAGCTGGATATATTCTTTTTTCAGCAATCTTTCTTTCTAAATGAATTTCCATATTACCAGTACCTTTAAACTCTTCATAAATCACTTCATCCATCTTAGAGCCGGTGTCTACTAGTGCAGTAGCTAAAATTGTAAGGCTTCCACCTTCTTCTAAATTTCTTGCTGCTCCAAAAAATCTTTTTGGTTTTTCAAGTGCATTAGAATCAACACCACCACTGAGTATTTTTCCAGAGGCTGGCTGAACTGAATTATAGGCTCGGCCTAATCTTGTAATAGAATCAAGAAGTATTACTACATCTTTTTTATGCTCAACTAGTCTTTTGGCTTTTTCAATTACCATATTGGCAACTTGAACATGTCTTGAAGGCGGTTCATCAAATGTGCTTGCTACCACTTCACCTTTTACTGTTCTGGACATTTCTGTTACTTCTTCTGGCCTTTCATCAATAAGTAGGACAATCAACTCAACTTCTGGATTATTGTTCTTTATAGAATGGGCTATGCTTTGAAGCATTAAAGTTTTACCAGCTTTAGGTGGTGAAACAATCAACCCTCTTTGCCCTTTACCTATCGGCGCAATTAGATCAATGATTCTTGAAGATAAATCTTCATTAGATCCACTGCCTTGCTCTAAAGTTAATCTTTGATTAGGAAATAATGGAGTTAAATTTTCGAATAAAATTTTATTCTTAGTTTTATCAGGAGCTTCTCCATTAATTGTATCTAGATGAACTAAAGCAAAGTATCGTTCTTGATCTTTAGGTGGTCTAATTTTGCCTTGAACAGAGTCGCCTTTTCTTAAACTAAATTTTCTTATTTGACTTGGTGAAACATAAATATCATCAGGTCCTGCGCAATATGATCCCTCTGGAGATCTTAAAAATCCAAAACCATCATTAAGAATCTCTAATACACCACCGCCGTAGATATCTACACCCTCACCAGCTTGGTGTTTAAATATTTTAAAAATAATATCCTGTTTTTTTAACCTACCAACATCCTCAAGTCCAAGCTCGGTAGCTATATCAACTAGATCGCTGATTGGCTTGATTTTAATATCTGTTAAGTTCATATGTTATTTTCCTAATGTTTGTGGGAGTAAAAAACGGGATAGCCCCTTGGCTAGGTTTAAAAATGATAAGTCTTTTTTATAAAAGATGCAAAGCTTGTGTGGTTATTTTATATTTCTGTATTTATAAATTCCACAAGTTGTTGTTTTGATAACGCTCCTATTTCAGTTCCTGAAGGCTCTCCTTCTTTAAATATAATTAATGTTGGAATAGAGCGAATGCCGTATTTTGCCGCTATATCTCTACTTGCATCAACATCCATCTTACAAACTTTTATTTGATCTGAATATTCACCAGCTACTTCTTCAACAGTAGGTCCTAGCTGTTTACATGGCCCACACCACTCAGCCCAAAAATCAACTAATACTGGTTTATCATGAGATAAAACTTCAGATTCAAAATTCTCTACATTCACTTCAACTACGTTATTCATTTATTCAACTCCTTAATAATCTCTTTTGCTGCATAGGTAAGAACTGCATCAGCTCCCGCTCTTTTAAAACACATTAATGATTCTGTTATTGCCTCAGATTCTAACCATTCCTCTTGAATTGCTGCTTTAAGCATACTGTATTCACCGCTAACTTGGTACGCAAATGTAGGCACATTAAACGTTTCTTTTACTTTACTTATTATATCAAGATAAGGCATTCCTGGCTTCACCATAACTATATCAGCGCCTTCGTTAATATCTAAAGCAACCTCGTTTAATGCTTCATCTGAGTTTGCAACATCCATTTGATATTGAGCTTTACTGGCTTTACCTAGATTTGAGCTAGACCCAACTGCACTTCTAAATGGCCCATAAAATTTAGAGTTATATTTAGCAGCATAAGATAAAAGAATAGTGTTTTTAAAATCATTTTTCTCTAAAGCTTCTCTGATTAATTTAATTCTGCCATCCATCATGTCTGAAGGAGCAATAATATCTGCGCCACTATTAGCAAGTGCTAAGGATTGATTTACTAATTGATCTAAAGTTTTATCATTATCTACATAATTATTAACTAGAATTCCATCATGGCCATGGGTGGTATATGGATCCAAGGCTACATCTGAAATAACTATTAAATCAGAAGATGTTGATTTGATCTTTTTGATAGCATTACAAATAAGATTATTTTGATTAATTGCCTCACTTCCTTCTGCATCTTTCTTATCTGGGTCTATAACTGGGAATAAAGCTACTGACTTGATGCCTAACTCTAGAAGCTCTTCTATTTCTTTTTCAATTGAATCCAGTCCAAATCTAAAAATACCTGGCATTTGATCAATAGGCTCAGTTCCACTTAAACCTTCTTTAATAAAGATAGGTTGGATTAGATCATCTCCTGTAAGAATATTTTCTCTCACAATATCTCTTATAAAGGCACTTGATCGCAATCGTCTAAGGCGGGTCGAAGGAAATTTTCTTTTATAATTCATTTGAGTATTTTTTAATTTTAGTCAGTAATCGCCCCAAGGCTTGCAGATTTTACACTTTTTGCATATTTTGCCAATACACCTTTTTTAGGGAGTTGAATTGGATTAACCCACTTAGCTTTTCTAGTAGATAATTCTTCATCAGATATATCTAAGATTAATAAGTCTTTATCTGCATCAATGGTGATCTTATCTCCATCTTCAACAAAAGCTAAAGGTCCGCCATCAAACGCTTCAGGCGTTATGTGCCCAACAACAAAACCATGAGTACCTCCAGAGAATCTTCCATCAGTAAGAAAAGCAACTTTATCTCCAAGTCCTTGTCCCATTATTGCTGATGTAGGTTTTAACATTTCTCTCATACCCGGACCACCTTTTGGCCCTTCATATCTAATGATAACTACATCTCCAGATTGAATTTTCTTATCAAGAATTGCTTTCAAGCCTTCTTCTTCGGAATTAAATACCTTTGCCTTTCCGCTAAATGAAGTACCTTCTTTGCCGGTGATTTTAGCAACAGCTCCTTCAGGCGCCAAATTTCCATAAAGTATCCTTAAATGGCTACTTTCCTTAATTGGTGAATCTAATCCCATAATAATTGATTGTTCTTTTGTGTAGCCATCGATATTTTCTAAATTTTCTTTCACTGTTTTTCCAGTCACTGTCAAACAATCCCCATGTAGCAAGCCTTGATCTAGCAACATCTTCATCACTGGCTCAATGCCACCTTGAGCATTTAACTGGGACATAAAATGACTTCCAAATGGCTTAAGATCAGCTAAGACAGGAGTCTTTTTGCCTATTCTACTGAAATCATCTAAGTGAAGATCAACATCAATAGCGTGAGCCATAGCAAGTAAGTGAAGTACAGCATTTGTAGATCCACCTAAAGCAATGACAACAGTAATAGCATTTTCAAATGCTTTTTTAGTCATGATATCTGAAGGTTTTATATCTTCTTCGAGCAAATGCATAACAGCTTCACCAGAAGCTCTGCAATCATTTACTTTACTTTCAGATAATGCGTCTTGACTACTACTTCCTGGTAAACTCATTCCAAGCGCTTCAATAGCTGATGCCATAGTATTTGCTGTATACATTCCACCACATGATCCAGGACCCTGAACTGAAATAGTCTCTACAGCAATTAATTCTTGTTCTGTAATATCGCCTTTAGCGAACTCACCCACTTTTTCACAAACTGTTACGTAATCCGTATTATCTTTGCTCGGCCTTATAGAGCCACCATAAATAAAAATTGAAGGTCTATTCAATCTTGCTAAACCAATAATGCAGCCTGGCATATTTTTATCACAGCCACCTATAGCTATCACTCCATCATATCCAAGACAACCAACAACAGTTTCAATTGAGTCTGCAATAACTTCTCTTGAGACAAGAGAGTATTTCATACCTTGCGTGCCCATTGATATTCCATCAGATACCGTAATAGTGTTAAATAAGACGCCTTTACCTCCAGCATCGGTTATAGAATTTTCAACAGTATCAGCTAAATCATTTATATGCATATTACATGGGGTAACTTTTGCGCCAGTTGATGCAATGCCAACAAAAGACTTATTAAAATCTTCGCTGGTAAAACCGACTCCTCGAAGCATAGATCTAGAGGCTGCCTGATGAGGGCCATCCACTAAGTGTTTTGAATATTTTCTATTGGTCATGGGTCTTTAATTAGTTGCGTATTTTAAAGCGGCTGTAAGGAGTTTATTGGTATATTCTTTTTTAGGATTGTCAAAAACCTCATTAGCTTTTCCTGATTCAACTAGATTACCATCTTGCATTACAAAAATTGAATCAGAAACTGATCTAATAACTTTTAAATCATGGCTAATAAAAAGGTATGTAAGTTCATATTTATTTTGAATCTTTTTAAGTAAGTCAATTATTTGAATTTGTATTGATCTATCAAGAGCAGATGTTGGTTCATCTAAAATCATAAACGCTGGTTGTAATATTATAGACCTAGCAATTGCTATTCTTTGTCTTTGGCCCCCTGAAAATTCATGGGGATATTTAAATTTCATATTAGGATCTATTCCAACATCAATCATTGCTTCTTCAATTTTCTTATTCTTCTCATCTTTTGAAAGACTGAAGTGAACGTCCAGACCCTCCCCTATAATTTCTCCAATAGTCATTCTTGGCGAAAGAGATCCATATGGGTCTTGAAAAACAATCTGGATATCTTTTTTTAGATTTTTCATTTCTTTTGAGTTGTATGATTGAAGATCTTTTCCTTGATACTTAATCTTGCCTTCATATTTAATAAGATTTGCAATTGCCCTTCCTAAAGTAGATTTACCTGAACCTGATTCTCCAACAAGCCCTATAGTGGTATTTTTTTGAATATCAAAAGAGATATTTTTTACCGCATGAAATCTATTTTTTTGAAAAAATTTAACAGAAGGTATGTCATAAAATATATTTAGATCTTCCACTTTAATCATTGAAGTTGATTCTAGTAATAGCTCTTCTTTTGGAAGAGGCTCGGCATCTAGTAATTTTTTTGTATATGGATCTTTGGGATTATCAAAAATTTCATTTGTAATACCCTGTTCTACAATCTTGCCATCTTTCATTACACTCACAGTATCTGAGAACTCCCTTACAAGGCCAAGGTCATGAGTTATAAAAAGTATAGACATGCCAAGTTCAGATTTTAGTTTCCCCATAAGATCAAGGATTTGAGCTTGAATTGTTACATCTAATGCTGTGGTGGGCTCATCAGCAATTAATAATTTAGGTTTATTCACGAGAGCCATTGCAATCATAATTCGCTGCCTTTGCCCTCCTGATAATTCATGTGGGTAACATTTAAACCTTCTTTCTACATCAGGTATCTCTACAAGCTGCATAAGATTTTTAGCTTCTTGCTCAGCCTCTGATCTGGTCAGGCTTGAATGCAATAATGCTGACTCCATAATTTGCTTACCAACTCGATGGTAAGGATTTAATGATGTCATAGGTTCTTGGAAAATCATTGATACTTGATTGCCGCGAATTGAACGAAGTTCATTTTTTGAAGCGTTTAAAATATTTATTCCATCAAAAAATATAGATGAATCATCTCCATATGAAGATTTCAATTCAGGTAATAATTGGAGAATTGACATTGCTGTAACAGATTTTCCAGAACCTGATTCTCCCACTAATGCCATAGTCTCATTTTTATCAAGAGATAAGCTGATATTGTCTACTGCTCTAAAGAGAGTATCTCTGACGTTAAAGTCGACCGATAAGTTATTTATTTCTAGCAATTTATTCATAATATTTTTTTATAATCATTTAAAAAATCAAAAGCTGCAAATTTGGCTGCCTTTAATTTTGTCATGGTTACAAATCCATGAAACATATTGGGATAGTGAATATGTTCAACTTCCACTCCCTCTTTGTCTAAAATAGAGGCATATTCTTCACCTTCATCACACAAAGGGTCAAATCCAGCAGTAATGATTAATGTTTTTGGATTATTTAAGCCATTTGGAAACTTAGTTAAATTAAAACATGGATCCTCGTTGTCTTCATTAGAACTTCTTAACTGCTCCCAAAACCACACCATTATATCACTTGTTAAAAAATATCCTTCGGCAAATAAGCTATGTGATTCTGATGAACAGAATGGGTCTGTCATCGGATATATCAAACATTGGCTTGAAGGTAGCGTCATGTTATTTAAAGCAAGATAGTTTGATGTTGCAGCTGCAAGGTGAGCTCCCGCACTATCCCCACATAAACTTATATTATTATTTGTAATATTTTGATTATTTAGCCAGCTCATTGCTAGATGAGCATCGTTAATAGCTTTTGGAAATTTATTTTCTGGAGCTAAACTGTAATCTAAAGAAAAAACTCTTACTCCCATTGCATTTGCCATATTTGCAACCCATCTATCATGAGTCATGACATCGCCAATTACATATCCACCTCCGTGAAAATATAAAATTACCTTTTTGCTTAAAATATTCTGAGGTATGTATTCTCTTAATAAGAGAGAGGTTTCTTCTGAAAGAAGATTATGATCTTTTGATATAACTGTTTTAGGTCGGTTTACTGAAACAGGCGTATCAGCCCTTGTCTGATTTATTGAAAGCCTTAGCTTATTTGTAAATTCAGTCTCACCTAAAGTACTTATGGGTGTTAAAGCTATAAGTAAGGATGATTTAAAATCTAGAACTTGTCCTCTTATATAAGAATCTTTTTTCCAAAAAAATATTCTTAACACCCATGATGGTATGAAAAAAAAGATATTTAAAAAAAACCTTCTATACGACATTCGAAATAACACTCAATATAAATAAAATTAATAATCCCTTACTAACATTAATTTTATATAATGCTTTAATGTTATTAAGAGCTTCAAAGTTATTATACTTTTTATTAGTATTTATTCATGTAAACCTTTTGCAGGCCGACCTCCTAGATGAAATTAGCAACAAAGGTAAAATACTTGATGCAAAGGATGCTTTTAAGATGTCCTTATTAGTTAACCAAAACAAGAGTAGCATTTCTTGGGAAATTGCTCCAAAACATTACTTATACCTTGATGATATTAGCATTAAGTTAAATGAGACATTTTTAGACTTCACTATAGAGCAAAGCTCTCAGAGCTCATTCGAAGATGCTTTCTTTGGTAATGTTGAGATTTTAAAAGAAATATTTAAAATTTCTTTTTTAACACCAGTACCAGAATTAGAAAAAAAAGATATTATTGTCATCAATTATAGAGGGTGTGCAGAGGCTGGCTTTTGTTATCCTATGGAATCATTTACATATAGAATTTCAGACAAAATCCTATAATACCTTCGAAAATACAGCTAAAATCATCAAACATGAAAATATTATTAATTAATGGTCCTAACCTAAATCTTCTAGGCAAACGAGAAGCTAGTATATATGGTGATGTTACTCTTAAAAGCTTGGAAAATAATTTACTCAATCTAGCAAATCAATATGAGTGTGAGCTTGATTTTATCCAAAGCAATGCTGAGCATGAAATAATTGATGCAATTCATAATGCGCTTGATTTAAAAGTAGAAGTAATTTTAATCAATCCTGCAGCTTTTACTCATACAAGTATAGCTATAAGAGATGCTTTGCTTGGAGTTAATATTCCTTTTTATGAGATTCATATATCTGATGTTTTTGCCAGAGAAGAGTTTAGACATAAATCATTTTTTTCAGACATAGCTATTAATAGCTTTTCTGGTTTAGGTGTAGAAGGTTATGAAAAAGCGTTATTAGAAGCAATATCAAAATTTAAGAGGTCCTAAAATGGATATTAGAAAAATCAAAAAGTTAATAGAGATGCTCCAAGAATCTGATCTGAGTGAAATTGAAGTCAGTCAAGGTGAAGAATCCGTAAGAATTTCACGTGGGAACAATAATTCTATTGCAGTTAATAATCAGCCTGGCAATGCAACTATTGAAAAAGTTATTGAAACTCAAGCCAAGATAACTGGACATGAAATTAAGTCACCCATTGTTGGAACTTTCTATAGAAAACCTAATCCTGAAAAACCTCCATTTATAAATGTTGGAGACATAATAGAAAAAGGTGACGTTATTTGCATCGTAGAAGCTATGAAAATGATGAATGAAATTAAATCTGATTTTAGTGGAAAAGTTATTTCTATTGCTGTTGAAGATGGTCAGCCTGTTGAGTTTGATCAAACTTTGCTCATCATAGAATAATATGTCTTATAAAGTACTTATTGCCAATAGAGGGGAGATAGCCTTACGAGCAATTAGAGCTTGTAAAGAGCTTGATATTGAAACGGTTGCTGTTTACTCAGCTGGCGATAAAGACCTCAAGCATCTTAGGTTTGCAAATCAAACTGTTTGTATAGGTCCTGAAAGTCCCATTGAAAGTTACTTAAATGCTCCTGCGATTCTTTCGGCTGCCGAAGTAACTGGAGTGAATGCTATCTATCCAGGCTATGGTTTCTTAGCAGAAGATTACACATTTGCAGAGAAATGTGAGCAAAGTGGATTTAAGTTTATTGGTCCAAATTCAGAAACTATTAAAATGATGGGCGATAAGATTACTGCTAAAACAGTTGCTGAAAAAGCTGGTATTCAAATAGTACCTGGTTATAAGGAAGTGCTTCCTGAAGATCCAGAAGAAATTAAAATTATTGCTAGGGAAATTGGCTACCCCATTATGATTAAAGCAACAGCAGGAGGTGGTGGAAGAGGAATGCGACTTGTTGAATCTGAGGATAATTTAATACATAACATAGAGATTACAAAGCAGGAAGCTGAAAATGCTTTTGGTAATAAAGTGGTTTATCTAGAAAAATTTATTTCAGATCCTAGGCATATAGAAGTTCAAATTGTTGGAGATGGAAAAGGAAAAGCAATTCATTTAGGAACTAGAGATTGCAGTATTCAAAGAAGACATCAAAAAATTATTGAGGAAGCCCCAGCTTCAAATCTAGATCCTGATGCGCTTTTAAATACCTTAAATTCATGCATTAAATTATGTAAAGATATTCAATATGAAGGAGTGGGTACTTTAGAATTCTTATATGAAAATAATACTTTTTACTTCATCGAAATGAATACACGAATTCAAGTCGAACATCCTGTTACTGAAATGATTACCGGCTTTGACCTAGTTAAAGCGCAATTAAAAATTGCTCTTGGGATTCCTATGAGCCTTGATCAGGACCAAGTCTTTTTTAGAGGCCATTCTATTGAATGTAGAATAAATGCAGAAAATCCTAAAACATTTACTCCATCGCCTGGTTTAATAAGCAAAATGCATCCACCTGGAGGTTTTGGAGTCAGGTTTGATTCTCATATTTACTCTGGTTATGTTGTTCCTCCATATTATGATTCTTTATTGGCTAAAATTATTACAACAGCTAATTCTAGGAACTCCTGCATTAAAAGGATGACGAGTGCCTTAGATGAATTTTTTGTTGAAGGTATTGATACCAATCATTCGCTTCATCAGGAATTAATGCATGATGCTGTTTTTAACAAAAATGAACATACAATAAATTACTTAGAAAACGAATTT
The DNA here is from genome assembly GCA_964546275.1 of uncultured Gammaproteobacteria bacterium. Lineage (GTDB taxonomy): Bacteria > Pseudomonadota > Gammaproteobacteria > Magnimaribacterales > D2472 > MED-G78. The sequence continues at coordinate 32,750 of CAZJJG010000008.1, read as the reverse complement.
TTTAAAAATTATGAATAAACAATACGAACCTAATATCATTGAAAAAGCTATTCAGTCAAGCTGGGAAAAAGATAGTAGATATGAAGTTAAAGCAGACGATAGAGAGAAATTCTACTGCTTATCTATGTTTCCTTACCCATCTGGAAAGCTTCATATGGGACATGTTAGAAATTATACAATTGGCGATGTAATTTCAAGGTATAAAAGAATGAATAATTTTAACGTCCTTCAGCCTATGGGGTGGGATGCATTTGGACTTCCTGCTGAAAATGCAGCTATTGCCAATAATGTTAGTCCTGATGATTGGACGCGAGAAAATATTGAGCACATGAAAGTCCAACTAAAATCTTTGGGTTTAAGTTATGACTGGTCAAAAGAGTTAAAAACATGCGATAAAAGTTATTACAGATGGGAACAACTCATTTTTAAAAAATTTGCAGACCAGGGTCTTGTTTATAGAAAAAAGGCAATCGTTAACTGGGATCCTGTTGATAATACTGTTCTAGCAAATGAGCAGGTGATAGATGGAAAAGGATGGAGATCTGGAGCTCAGATTGAGATTAAAGAAATTGATCAATGGTTTTTAAAAATAACTGACTATGCTGAAGAATTATTAGCTTCTCTAGATGGATTAGATTGGCCTGATAATGTAAAAACAATGCAAAAAAATTGGATTGGTAAATCTAGTGGTGCAGAAATTAAATATAAATTAGCCACCTCAGATGAATATCTAACTGCATTTTCAACCAGACCAGACACAATTTTTGGAGTTTCTTTTATTGCAATATCTCCTAATCATGAAATTTCAACTAACTTAGCTAAAGATAATGATTCAATTGCAAATTTCCTAGCTCAATGTAATGAGATATCTTCTGCTGAAGCTGATATGGCGAAAGCAGAAAAATTAGGTTTTGAAACAGATATAAAGGTAATTCATCCAATTACCAATGAACCCATCCCAGTATGGATAGGAAATTTTGTTTTATTGGATTATGGAACAGGCGTTGTAATGGGTGTTCCTGGGCATGATCAGAGAGATCATGAATTTGCATCAAAGTACAACATCCCGATCAAACAAGTCATACAAAAAACTGAAGATGATGAATTGCCCTTGTTAGAAAAAGGTACTTTGATGAATTCATCTCAATATAATGGAATGTCTTCAGATCAAGCTATAACCAAGATTAAAGAATTCCTTCAAGACAATGAGCTGGGCCAAGAGCTGGTTCAATTTAGACTGAGAGATTGGGGTATAAGCAGACAGAGGTATTGGGGATGTCCTATTCCAGTTGTATATGAAGATGGTATTCCTAGAATATTGAATGAAGATGAGTTGCCAGTAGAACTTCCAAAACTAGAAGAGGGAACTGCGCCAATTCCTCTTAGTAAAAATAAAGATTTTCTAAATGTGTCAGATGCTGTAAAAAGAGAAGCAGATACTTTTGATACATTTATGGATTCATCATGGTATTACGCCAGATTTCCTTCAGCTGATAATGATGAAGCTATTTTTGGAGAAGATTCTAACTACTGGCTTCCAGTTGATTTGTATATTGGTGGTATTGAGCATGCAATTCTTCATTTACTATATTCACGCTTTTTTCATAAGGCGTTAAGAGACATTGGCATGGTTGAAAACGATGAGCCCTTTAAGAGACTTCTAACACAAGGTATGGTCCTAAAGGATGGCGCCAAGATGTCTAAGTCAAAAGGTAATACTGTTGATCCTCAACCATATATTGAAAAATATGGAGCAGATACTGTCAGGCTTTATATGATGTTTACTGCCCCTCCAGAGCAAAGTCTAGAATGGAGTGAATCTTCTGTTGAGGGAGCTTCAAGGTTCTTAAGGAAAATATGGAATTTGGCTCAAAATAGAAAATATACAGAATATAAAGAACTGCCTAAATTCAATAAAGATGAATTAGCTCTTAGAAGAAAATCACACGCTACTCTTAAAAAAGTAGATCATGATTATGAGGTGAAGTTTGCCTTTAATACTGCAATAGCTTCAATAATGGAATTATTAAATTTTATTCCAGAGGAATATAAAGCAGCTGATGCAACAGATGCTCAGAAATTTTGTTTAGATGAAGCAATTATTTTTATGCTTAAGATGCTTTCTCCTATTACTCCTCATATAACTGAGCATCTATGGAATAGTTTTTATATAGATGATTCTTCAGTGGATTCATGGTGGCCTGAATGCAATGAAGATTTACTTGTAGTTGAAGAATTTGAATTAGTTGTTCAGGTGAATGGAAAAGTTAGAGGTAAGACTATTATAAATAAGAGTCTTGGGGAGAAAGAGATCGAATTAGAAGTTTTGAAAATAGAGAACGTATCCAATGCAATTGCTGATAATAAAATTAAAAAAGTAATTTATATAAAAGAAAAAATTATTAATTTTGTTATATAGTTATTGATGTAAATATCTAACTCAGTTAAATGAAAAAAAGCTTTATATTACTATCCTTGATGTTAATTGGTCTTTCCAGTTGTGGCTTCATGCCGATTCAAAATCAAGATCAGTTAGAGGTGGGTCAAATTATTTTTTCTGAAAATATTCCTGAATCTATGAAGATTAAATTTAAAGTAATTGATATAAATAAAATAAATAATATATCCCTGGATATCAAAAAATATTCCTTTAAAGAGCGTCAAATATATGGAGGCTCTGCTTTGCGAGCTTTAGAAGGCGAATTAAAAGCTGAAATTATTATTGTTATTACTAAAAATGGTAATGAGGTTACAAAGGATTTAACTGCCATAACGAACTACAGCTCTAATGAATTAAATCCTTTGGCTGAAAAAGAAACTATAAAAGAGTTAGAAAAAGCCCTGCAAAGTGAGTTAATTCGTCAGCTTGTTTTCGAGGTTAAGATTCTTGAAATGTGAAGCAATTAATCTAGGCAAGCATATTGGAAAATCTCCAAATATCTTCTATATCTTCGGATCTGAAATTATCCTAAAAAATCATGTTAAATCTAGAATACTAGAAACCTTATCTTCTAGAGGGTTTGTAGAGAAAGTTGTTATAGATCAGGAAAATTTTAAAGAGATAAAACCTACAATTGCTGCTAATGCTGGGGGATCGCTATTTGGATCTAATTTAATAATTGAGCTAAGACATGTATCAGGAAAGTTGCCTGATGCTATTACAGAGATCTTTACAGATAATTTACATATTTCTGAAAATATCAGCATTATTATAAACAGCCATTCTGAAAAACTAAGTTTGTCATCGAAGTGGGCAAAAAAAATGGAAGCTGAATCTCTTATAGTGGAATGTAAAAAACTAAAATCATTCGAGGAGCAGATATGGTTAAAGAAGAATCTAGCTTTTATACCTGATAATTTTAGATCAGAAGTTATTAGACTATTGTCTGATATGAATTCAGGTAATTTAGTAGCTCAACAAAATGAAATTCAACTCCTAAAATTATTGTATCTAGATTCAGATGAAGATAAAAAAGATCTATCTGATATTACGAATCATATGATAAATTCTGCTGAATTTAGCCCATTTGAATTAGAGGACGCAATCCTTCAAGGTAAAACAGTAAGGGCACTTGAAATAGTTAAATCATTAAGGAAGGCAGATAGTTATAGTGGACCTTTGTTAGTTTTCATTTTGGGTAAAATAACAAATCTAGCTTCCTTGGCATCTCATGAAAAAAGTCCCCAAACATATTTAAAAAATAATGGGGTCTGGCAATCAAAAATGAATGACTACTTGTCATTTATTAAAAATCAAACTCAAGAAGATCTAAATCTTATGCAAAAGTATATATATGACTTAGACCTCTGTTTAAAAGGTCTCGTTAAAAAAGATTTTTGGTTAGAGTTAGAATCTCTTATTTGCAGGCTTGGCGCTAGCTAGCTATTTTCTTTTGGAATAGATCCTGACATCTTTTCATTAATTCATTATCTAAATCTAAAATATTTTTAGAATTAATAACTTCACTAACTGGAGCTACTCCTTTAGTTGAGCTAGTAAACCAGATGCATGATGCATCTTTTAATTCATCAATGTGGTAGCTACCTTCCTCAAAAGGCATTTTATTTTCCTTAATAATCTCAATAAGAATTGCGCGAGTGATTCCTGGTAGAATCTGTTTTGATAGACAAGGAGTGTGAATTTTATTATCTTTTACAAAAAAGATATTACTTGCTCCTCCCTCTGTAAGAAGATTATCTTTATGCATGATAATCTCATCACAGTCATCTTGAGAAGCATTATTCATCTGAAGCACATTACCTAGCAATGATGTTGTTTTGATATCACACCTCCCCCACCTAATATCATTGCAAATGGCCACTTTTAAAGGTTTAGATTTGAATTCTAAGGGCATGAGATAACCAAACGTCTCACAAGATATTCCTGAATCATAGATATGAGATCTGATTGCATCTATTCCTCTTGAAACTTGATAATAAATGTATCCATTTTTGTGTTTTGATTGGTCTAATAGACAAATTATCTCTTTTTGTATTTGTTCAATATTAATTGAAATTTTTAATTCTGATGAGCTGTAAATTAATCTATCAATATGTTGTTGGAAATAAATAAATTTTTTATCTTGAAAAGGAATGACTTCATAGAGACTGTCTGAAAAAAGATATGCTCTGCTTAAGGGTGAGACTTTTATGTTATCAAGATTATCTAACTTACCCTGATAGATTCCTTGGATTTTATTAGTCACCAGCTAGCCCAAAGAGATTAAGCACCCACAACCATATGCTCGACCAAAGTCTTCCAAAAAAACCTTTCGCCTCAACATCTGCTAGAGCCACTAACTCAGAAGTAGTAACAACCTTATCTTCACTAATAATATCAATGGAGCCTATAACCTGACCTTTTTGAATAGGAGCCTTTAGATTATTTTTATAATTATAATTCACTGTTAAATTCTTAAATGCCATTCTTGGAAGAGTAATATAGACATCTTCTGCTGAGCCTATTTGAACTGATTCAGATTGACCACCCCAAACTCTTATATCTTTAAGAGCTTGGTCTTTTGATAATTGTTTCTGGGTTGCAAAAAATCTAAACCCATACTCCAAAAGTCTTTGTGAACTATCAAACCTAGCATTATCAGATGGACTTCCGGCAACCACAGTGATTAATCTCATATCACCCCTTTTTGCTGAGCCTATTAAGCAGTAGCCTGCTGATTCAGTATGGCCAGTCTTAACACCGTCTGAAGAATCATCTTTCCATAAGAGCCTATTTCTATTGAGCTGTTTAATATCGTTATATGTATACTGTTTTTCTTTATATATAGCGTAGTGTTCAGGGAAATTTTTTATAAAACTAGCTGTAAGTTTTGCTAAGTCGCTTGTGCTTGTGAAATGATTTGCGTCCGGTAACCCTGTTGAATTTTGGAAAAGTGAATTCCTTAAACCTAAAGATCCTGCATAAGCATTCATAAGATCTACAAATCCATCCTCTGTACCACCTGCATATTCAGCCATGGCTACAGAAGCATCATTCCCTGATTGAATAATAATGCCTTTTAATAATTTAGATACTGGAACCCTTTTACCAGCCTCAATAAACATTCTGGAACCTTCCATTCTCCAGGCTTTATTACTAATTAAAACTTCATCTTCTAATCTTATAAGATCATTAGATATTTGATCGGCTATTACATAACTCGTCATAACTTTTGTCATACTTGCTGGCTCTATTTGAGCATCTGAATTAAATTCAGCAATAACTGTATTAGTATTTGGTTCAATTAATATATAACTTTTTAAATCTAATTCAGGTGGATTAGGAACAAACGACTGTGCCTGCATCATCAGTGATTGAGATAGTATTAATAATGATAATATTTTTTTCATGATTTTAGCTCTAATGATAAATAATATACTGCCATGGCGTAAAAGTGGCTAATATTATATTTGGTAATGGCGATAAAGTTATCATCACCTACAAAATAAAGATCTTTTTTCTTATTCAAGATAAGTTCTTGCCCTACTCGAATAAAGTCTGTGTTATCTAAATCATTTAATGACTGAATTTCATTCAAGCTCAAATTATTAGCTATAGCTATATCTAATAAGGAATCTCCTTCTGCAACTACATACATCTTTTGCTCTCTTTCGGTAAACATAAGGGGTATAAATTTCTTAGATTCTTTATTGTGTTTATATGGCTTTCTGACATTATTAAATTTAACTTGCTGAACTATATTTGCATTCCTCTTCCAGCCATGAACTTTTAAATAATTTGCCACACTTGCCACTGCATCTGGAACTGAGTTAAATAAGTCAGCATAACCATCGCCATCATAGTCAATTGCGTATGCTCTATAGCTAGATGAGATAAATTGACCATAGCCCATAGCACCGGCATACGAACCCTCAACTGAAAAAATATCCAGATTATTTTCTTGAGTTAGCTGAAAAAATTCTACTAATTCACTCTTAAAAAATTTTGATCTTCTTGGAAAATCAAACCCTAATGTTGCAAGACTATCTAGAACTCTATAACTACCTTTAATTTTTCCATACCTTGTTTCTACACCCAGTATCGAAGTAATGATTTCTCTTGGGACTCCAAATTCTTTTTCCACTTGATCAAATAGATCTTTATTATCAGTAATAAAATTAATTCCGTTAGCAATTCTTTTATCTTCAATAAAGAGCTTCTTATATCTATCCCATGTCCATGTAAATTCAGCAGGTGATGACATTGATTCTAATATCTTGTCTTTTCTTTTTGCTGACTTTAATACATCAATTACGTATGTTTTTTCAAAACCATGATCGTTTACAAGGATATCAATTAAATCTTGCGCCTCCGGATGTTCTGAATAATCCGAAGCTATAAAAGAACTAAAGATAAGAAATATGGATAAAAGATATTTCATTGTTGAATTAATTTTTTATGTGAAGCCATTGAGATAATAATACCAAACGCAATATAGAATGATAGTAGTGATGTTCCTCCCATACTGATAAACGGTAAAGGCATTCCAACTACTGGAAGGATTCCAACTACCATTCCTAAATTAACAAATATTGTTGTAACAAAAATTAAGCTGAGTCCTCCAATTGCTAGTCTACAAAATCTATCTCGAGCATTAAAGGATAAATAAAAGCATCTAAATAAAATGAAAAAGTATATCGACATCAAAACCACTGTTCCAAGAAATCCAAACTCTTCGGCTATAACTGCAAAGATAAAATCTGTTTTAGTTTCAGGTAGGAAATCAAGGTGAGCCTGAGAGCCAGCGCCGTATCCTTTGCCAAATATGCCGCCAGAGCCAATAGCTATTTTAGATTGAGTTATATTCCAACCTGTACCAAATGGATCAGCATCTGGATTAAAAAGTGTAGCTATTCTTTGTCTTTGAAAAGGCTCAAGCAAGTTATTCCATAAATAAGGCAAGGAAAGTATAAAAGCTGCAAATGCAGAACCTATAAATTTCCAGCTTAAGCCGGCTAAAAAAAGCACATAAAAACCAGCTAAAAGGATAACAATACTTGTTCCAAGATCTGGCTGAAAAACTATAAGAAAGAAAGATAGAGCAATTGCTAAAATAGAAATAAGGGTATGTCTAAGATTTATTGGAAGGGATTTATCATAAAGGTAAGATGCAAGATAAATAGGAAGTGCAATTTTTACTAACTCTGAAGGTTGAAGTGTGAAAAAGCCTAAATCTAGCCAACGCTTTGCTCCATTGATCTCATTGCCAAATATGATGGTTAGGATAACTAAAAAAATAGAAAATATTAAAAAAATCCCAGAAAAATTTTTATAAAAAACTGGATCTGGCTGACTAACACCTATCATTAAAATAATACCTAGAAAAACAAATATGGATTGCTTAACAATAATATTGGTATTGCCTTGAGAGGCACTAAATAGAACTATAAGCCCTATTATCGATAATAATATTATCGATAATAGGAGATATGGATCATAGAAAAGATTGAAGCGTTTAAATTTTAATAATCTCATTATTCAATTAATTCCTTTAAAACTGCTATAGCAACTGGGCCAGCAACAGCTCCGCCACTTTCTCCATTTTCTATAACAACACTTACAGCATATTTTGGGTTAGGCATGGGTCCAAATGCAATCATTATTGCGTGATCTCTTTGAGTTTTATTTTTTCGAATTAATAAATAATCTTCTTTACTATCTAAACTAACTAACTCTGCTGTTCCTGATTTTGCTGCAACTTGAAATGATTTAAGATCTTTTAATCTTCTAGATGTTCCAGAAGAAGAATCAATAACATTAGTCATGGCATTATGTAATTGAGACCAATCATTTTTATTAAAATTATTTAATTCTATAACTTTAGTACTTTTCTTTTTAGAAGATTGCACTATTGATAATTCCTTAACACTTCCTTTATTTGCAAGAATGCTGCTGTAGTATGCTAATTGTATTGGGGTTGATTCCATATATCCTTGTCCTACTCCAAGGTTAACTGTATCTCCCCTGGACCATCCTGAATTAAAATTATTTCTTTTCCATTGAGGGGTTGGGACATAGCCTGCATACTCATCGAAACAGTCCAAACAAACTTTTTTTCCAAATCCAAGTTTTTTAAGATGGTCTCCAAGTTCGTCAATATCTGCTCTATAGGCTAAAGAAAAGAAGAATGTATTTGAACTCACCACTATAGCTTTTTCTAAGTTTACTTCTCCATGACCTCCCTTTTTCCATCCTCGATATATTCTTCCATCTTCAGGTAAAGTAAAAAATCCTGGATCCTGAATTGAATAATTCCAATTAATTAATTCATTTTGTATTCCAAAAATTCCTAAAGCAGGCTTGATAGTAGATGCAGGCGGATAACTTCCTCTTAGTGCTCTATTAAAAAAAGGTTTATTCGGATTGTTGATTAAAGAAGAGAATTTTTCACTGGTAATACCATTAGATAAATCATTAATTGAATATGATGGAGAGCTAAATAATGTAACTATCGCTCCAGTCTCTATCTCTACTGCGACTACCGCACCCATTCTATCCTGTAATGCTTTATCGGCAGCAATATGAGAACCAAGATCAATAGATGTGAAGATACTGTCTCCATCTATCGGATTTATCTGACTAATTTCTTTTAAAAGTTTTCCTCTTGCATCTACCTCGTATACTTTTTCTCCAAATTGACCTCTGAGGATATTATCAAATGTTTTTTCAAGACCGCTTTTTCCAGAAATAAAGCCATTTGCATAACTAAAAATGGTTTCCTGTCTGGGATAAATTGCTTCTGAAAGAATATTGGTTAATTCGTTATCAGAGGGAGATCCGATATACCCGAGAACATGCGACAGCACTTTAGGGTAATCGGTATGTCTAGAATATCTTTTCTCAACTAACAGATTTGGATAATTATGTCTTCGAACCTCAAAGCTTGCTATCTGCTGCTGATTTAAATTTGTTTTAACTACTAACTCTCTGTTATATCTAGCTTTGCTTTTAAACTTTTCATAGAAAATTTCTTCCTCTTCTTCAGTGATGTCGATAAATGATTTAATTTGAGTTATAAAAAATTCTGGATCATCAATTTTATTAGGAATTGCTATTAAGTTAAAAGTTGGAATATTTTTAACTAGGATGGTTCCGTGCCTATCGTAAATAATCCCTCTAACTGGCTGAATATTCATCTCATGAGTTTTATTTTCTAGAGCAGCTATCTCATAATCTGAATAATTGGATACCTGAAGCTGGAATACTTGATAGAGAATTATTAAAAAAAGAAAACCAAACATCAAATAAACTATAAATAACCTAAAGATGAAACTCCTTCTTTCAATAAAACGTTCTTGAAGGTCTATCATTTGTGGTATGGCTGGTTATTAAAAATTGAAAATGAGCGATATATTTGCTCAATTAAAATTATTTTAAAAAGTCTATGAGGGAAAGTAAGTGAGGAGACTGAAAAAATCATATCAGCTTTTTCTAGGATATTTTGTGATAATCCAAAAGACCCTCCTATAATAAATGATATATTTTTATTTGAATTTAGACTTTTATCAAGAAATTTACTAAATGCTATTGAAGACAAGCTTTTACCACTCATATCACACACAACTACTTTATCATCTGAAGAAATTTTATCTAAAATTAGATTCTCCTCTAATTTTAGAATCTCTTCCTTTGACATTTTAGGATGTTGTTTTCCTTTAATATCGATGTAATTAATTATAAAATTTTTTGGTAATTGTTTTGTGTAAAAGGTAATTCCTTCTTTTTCCCATTTAGAGGGTTTGTGGCCAACACTAATAATGTTACATCTCATTACTCAGACTTTTGAGCAAGTGTATTCTCTCCCCATAAGCCTTCAAGGTCATAGAACTCTCTAATTTCACTTTTCATAATATTTATAACCACTTCACCACAATCTATTAGAATCCAACCAGATTCGCTTTGACCCTCAACACCAAGAAAAGATTTCTTATTTTTTGATTTAACACTCGCTACAACTTTTTCTGACATGGATTTAGCATGTCTATTTGAGTTTGCAGATGCAATAATTATTGAGTCAGCAAATGTAGAGATATTTCTAACATCTAGGGCAAGGATATTCTCAGCTTTATTATCCTCCAAGGCTGATAGACAAATTTCTTTTAGTTTTAATTTAGGCAAAATTTTTATATGAGTTTGATAATAAGTTGATAGTTAAGTTACAAATAGGGTCATAAGATATACTAAGACATTATATGTTAAAAAGATAAGTTAATAATGGAATTAGGCTTTATAGATAGTGTTTTTAAATGGTTTAGTGATCATCCAGCTATTTTAATATGGCTTGGGGGCTCTTCTTTTATAATATTCTTTTTTAGTCTAATAGGAATTAGCTGGCTTGTTTCGCAAATCCCTGAGGATTACTTCCAATCTAAAAAAAGAAATCCAACTATTTGGAAAACTAAAGCTCCTTTTCTTAGGATCATGGTATTAATTATTAAGAACTTAATAGGTATATTTTTACTTGTTGGGGGAATAATGATGCTGGTGCTTCCAGGTCAAGGTCTACTTACTATGCTTACTGGATTCTTATTTATTGATTACCCTGGTAAATTTAAAATTGAACAAAAAATTGTTGCCTGGCCTTCAATTTTAAATAGTTTGAATTGGATACGTTCTCGTTCAAACAAGCCGCCATTAAAAGTAGATTCGTAACTACTTTTATTTTTCAGATAGTTTGGTAATTAGTCTAGATAAAATATTCATTCTCTGAGATGCATCAAATGCTTCTAAAATACTTTGTTTTTCTTGAGCTGATAAAGGAATTAGACCGCCTAGATGATATGCAACAGAATCTGCAGAAGTTAAGTCTATATCAAGAGGTAAAATTTTAATTCTTGGATGGTCTTTTAGTTGAATAAGGATATTTATTAATTCTGAATGTTTTGCTATCAAAGCTTGATCATCTACAAGAGGATCTATTAAAGGTTTAACTTCCGCAATATGTAAAGCATCTTCTTGTTGAACTATATCTTTAATAGAAACTTTATTGATTGCTTTAACGGTTATTCCTAAAAGACCATTTGAATTATTATTAAAATCTATTATCTCTACATAAGTTCCTTGTTTAACTATGCCAAAATCAATATCGCCATCTGATTGACTTTGCAAAGTGATAACAAAACCAGAATTATCTTGCATACAATTTTTGACCATATCGATATATCGAGGTTCAAAAATTTGAAGTGATTGAATAGTCCCAGGAAGAACAACAAGACCTAAAGGGAAAACTGGAAATTTACTTTTCTTTAATATATTCAATGATGGGGCCCCATAATCTCTTACTATTTTTATTTGTCATGATTAAAAAAATATCATAACTGCTTATTTCATCTTTAATAGAGTTTAAGCATGCTTCATCACTAATAAAACAGTTTTGGGTTTTATTTGATAAGACTTTTTTAGAGTCTAGCCATAATACTTTATCTAATTCAGATGCTGAATCAAGAAGATTATCTCCATGAACTCCTTGAGACATAGTATTTGATCCAAGCTCAATTAAACCGAGAATTTTACTATCTTTAAATTTTGTTTTAACTGCGTCTATCGCATATCTTATTGCAGTTGGGTGATGCGCAAAATCATCAATAATTTGTATCGTTTGATCTTTATATTTTGTTTCAAGCCTTCTTTTGACACCGTCAAATTTTTTAAGGGCATTAATCGATTCTTGAACAGATATTCCATTTATTTGGGCTGCAGTGATAGCAGCAATAATATTTTTTGCATTGTGAGATCCAAAAATCGTGAAATCTTCTAATGAATGTTCTTTATTTAAAGCTTTAATTTTATTTTCATCTAAATCAAGTTCATAATCTTCATCTTTTCCAATAGGAATTAATTTTGACCAGCTACCCATACCCAAAAGATCTAGTGTATTTTTATCTTCCTTAAAATAAATTATATTTCCATTGCTGGGTATTATCTTTACAAGATGATGAAACTGTTTCTTTATAGCATCTAAATTATCAAAAATATCTGCATGATCAAATTCGATATTATTAATAACTAAAGTATTAGGTGAATAGTGGATGAACTTAGATCGTTTATCAAAAAAAGCTGAATCATACTCATCCGCTTCAATTACAAATAGCTTATCTGATCCAAGTCTAGCAGATCCATCTATCATGCTGCTTATGCCTCCAACTAGAAAACCTATATCTATTCCTTGTGAAAGAAGTATATGAGCGGTCATATAGGCAGTAGAGGTTTTTCCATGAGTCCCAGATATAGCTATCACTTCTCGATCTTTTAAAATTTCTCCTAGCATTTCTGGTCCAGATTTATATGGTAATTTATTCTCTAAAATAAATTCTACGCAAATATTTCCTCTTGAAAGAGCATTTCCAATAACATAAAGATCAGCCTTGGGCATATCATCAATCACATAACCCTCATAAGTTTTAATATCCAACTCTTGAAGATGCTCAGACATTGGAGGATAAAATTGTTGATCAGATCCACTAATTTCATGGCCTGATTCTTTCAAAATTTGAGCTAAACCTCCCATGAAGGTTCCGCAAATTCCAAGTATATGTATTTTCATATAAAACTTATTTAATGAAGTGTTTTTTGATACGATAGCCTAAATTACATTTTAAATAAATAAATGAAAAGAAATGCTTTTTATGCACAGTCTGGTGGAGTAACTTCAGTCATCAATGCAACTGCAGCATCTTTAATATTAACTGCTAAAAAATATCCAAATTTAATTGGGAAAGTTTATGCAGGTAAAAATGGAATTATTGGTGCACTGAGAGAAGAACTAATAGACACATCAAAGGAATCTATATCATCTATAAAAAATTTAATGGAAATACCAGGTGGAGCTTTTGGCTCATGCAGGTACAAACTAAAAAATTATGATGATGATTCTAGTGAGTATGAAAGACTTATCGAAGTATTTAAGGCTCACAATATCGGCTACTTTTTTTATAATGGCGGTAATGATTCTGCTGACACTGCATTTAAAATCTCTAAGCTTGGTGCAAAAATTGGGTATGACATTAAATGTATTGCTATCCCAAAAACGGTTGATAATGATCTTGCTCTAACTGACTGTTGTCCAGGGTTTGGATCTGTTGCTAAATATATTGCCACATCAACACAAGAAGCCTCTTTGGATCTTAAATCTATGTCAGAGTCTTCTACTAAAGTATTTATTCTTGAGGTTATGGGAAGGCATGCGGGCTGGATAGCCGCAGCTGCCGGCCTTGCCAAGAATGATGTAACTCATGCTCCTCATATTATTTTATTTCCAGAAATTAGCTTTAATCAAAAAAACTTTCTTTTAAAAGTAAAAGAGTTTGTTGCTAAGGATGGCTATTGTGTTGTTGTTGCTTCTGAGGGAATTAGAAATGCAAAAGGTAAATTCTTAACAGAATCAGATACAAAAGACTCCTTTGGACATGCTCAGTTAGGAGGAGTTGCACCTTATTTATCTAATCTTGTTACTAAAAACTTAAAGTTAAAAACTCACTGGGCTGTTCCTGACTATTTACAAAGGAGTGCGAGACATCTTTCATCAAAAGTAGATTTTATGCACGCTCAAGCGGTTGGAGTAAAAGCCGTTGAGTATGCGGTGCAGGGCATGAATAGTGTTATGCCAATTATTGTAAGAGGTAAAACAAAGAAGTATTCGTGGAAAATTGAACCAGCTCCATTATCAAAAATTGCTAATGTTGAGAAAAAATTACCTAAAAGCTTTATCACTAAAGATGGTTATAACATTACTAATAAAGCCTTGGATTATCTAAAGCCACTAATTAAAGGTGAAGCTGAGATAACTTATAAAGATGGACTGCCAAAGATTAGTAGACTTAAATTAATTGAAGTTAATAAAAAATTATCCAGCTGGTCTTAAGTCATTTAGATGATGAATAATCTTTGAAATCTCAAACTTAAGATCTTCCTTGTCCTCGTTATTAAGAAAATCTCCTATAGCAACTTCCTGCCCTTTAGACTTAAATCCTAGTTTGATTTCATTCTTATTATTTTTAGTGACCTCAAAAGCAGTAAAAGTTCTGAACTCCTTCCATGTATATTCCTTCTGGGTTCTTCCCCTCTCAACGACAACATGATCTAAAGATAATTTTACTAATTCTTTTTGTTGGCTCCATTTAAAATTTAAATAAAATGCTAAGAATACACATGCAAGCTCAAGGCCAGCAAAAGGAAGAATCATGGTAGCGCCGACAAGATAAAAAATAATACCTATCCCTCCACATAAGATAAAAATACTTGAAAGAAATAAAACCCTATGCCATCCATTCAATGAGCTGTTAGGTTTAATTAAAATTTGAAAGCTTTTTTCGTTAATTTTTTTTACTGAAATCACGTATAATTATTTAATGGTTACAAGAAAACAATTCGATGATTATATGATGCCTGTCTATAATCCAGCTCATTTTATTCCAGTTAAGGCTAAAGGATCAATTGTTTGGGATAGTAAAAATAAAAAATACATAGATTTTGCGGCCGGGATAGCTGTGACTAATCTAGGTCATTGCTACCCTCCTTTGCTAAAGGCATTACACGACCAGTCAAAAAAGATGTGGCATTTATCTAATGCTTTAACGAATGCTCCAGCGCTTAACTTAGCTAAAATGCTTTGCAAGCATACTTTTGCTGATAAAGTATTTTTTGCAAATTCAGGAGCAGAAGCTATGGAAGGTGCTGTAAAAACAGCAAGAAAGTATGCAACTTTAAAGTACGGGAAAAATAAAACTGAGATAGTCGCATTTTCAGATGCATTCCATGGCAGAACTATGATGACAATTGCATTAAATGGCTCTGAAAGAATGACCGCTGGATTTGGTCCAATGCCTGCGGGAATAAAACATCATGAATATAACGAAATAGATGGTCTAGAAAAACTAATAAATAAAAATACTGCAGCTGTAGTTCTTGAACTAGTTCAAGGTGAGGCTGGAATTATTAAAGCAAAAAAAGGATTCTTAGCTAAAATTAAAAAACTCTGTAAACAAAATAATGTTCTTATTATTGTTGATGAAGTGCAATCAGGAGTTGGAAGAACTGGGACTTTGTTTGCTTATGAGCAATTTAATATCAAACCAGACATTCTTACATGCGCAAAAGGTCTTGGAAATGGCTTCCCTATTGGAGCAATTTTAGCTAAAGAAGATGTTGCACAATCTATGCAAGTTGGATCTCATGGGACTACTTATGGAGGTAACCCACTAGCCTGCTCAGTTGCCCTTGAGGTTATTAATACTGTAAGTAAGAAAAGATTACTTTCAAATGTGCTTAAGAAAGAGCAGTTATTTATCAAAAAACTTGATGCTATGAATAAAAAACTTAACTGTTTTGAGAGGATTAATACTGCTGGTCTTTGGATTGGTTGTAAGTTAAAAGTTACTGACACAATTAATTTAGATACAGTCCTTCAACAGTGTTATAAAAATGGTTTGATGGTATTAAAGGCAAACAACAATACTATTCGAATAGCGCCTAGTCTTATTATTGAAGATAAATTAATTAATTCCGGCTTAGATATTTTAGAAAAATCTATTGCTCAACTTCAGAAAGCTTAGAATCTAATTCTTCAGAAATAAAATCAACTTTTCTATAGCCTTGGGGCAAAAGGTTGCCTCTCTTAGCACGGGAAGAGATATAGTTTTCTAGATCTTTAATTTTTAAAGTTAAAAATCTTTTTCCACTTTCAATTTTTAAACTACTTGTCTCAGCTAATAGAGCAACATGTGATAAAGATTCTTCTCCTGATTCAAATTTAGGTTTAGGAATATTTACAACCTTGTTGCCTTTGCCTTTTGGAAGAGTTGGCAATTCAGAAAGAGGAAATATAAGGAGTCTACCAATGTTTGATACTCCAACTATATATTTATGCGAGTCCTCAACTTTATGAACTTTTAACATTTTGGCTTCACCAGGTAACTTCATAAATGCTTTACCTGATTTCTTAGTCGAAACCATATTTTTAAACTCAGATACAAAGCCGTAACCTGCCGTATTAGTAATGATAAATTTATCATCATCATTTCCTATTAAAGTTGACATAAATTCAACACCAGAATCAGCAGAGACTCTACCGGTAATAGGATCACCAAGTCCTCTTGCTGAAGGAAGAGTATGTCCAGGAAGAGAATATGCCTTACCTTGTGAATCTAAAAAAACAGCGGTTTGATTATTCCGACCTCTACAGAAATCTTGCAGCGAATCATCGCCTCTGTAATTTAACGTTTCCGGGTCAATATCATGCCCTTTTGCACTTCTTATCCAACCTGCTGATGACAATATGACTGTAATAGGTTCAGTAACAAGAGTTTCTTCTTCTGAGAAGATTTTAGCGCTCGAATGACCTTCTATTGGGGAATTTCTCTCATCACCATAAGCTTCTTTAATTTCTAATAGCTCTTTTTTAATTAATGTTTTTAATCTACTTGATGAACCTAAAAGCTTTTCAATTTCTGTCTGTTCACTTATCAATCCTGCTTTCTCTTCTTCTAGTTTTATTTGTTCTAATTTAGCAAGCTGCCTAAGCTTAATTTCAAGTATCGCATTTGCTTGAATATCAGAAATTTTAAAGTGCTTAATAATCTCTGGTTTTGGTTCATCTGATTCACGAATAATCTTAATCACTGTATCAAGATCAAGATAGACTATAAGCAAACCTTCTACTATGTGCAGCCTATCGTTAACTTGATCAAGTCTATGCTCGAGTTTTCTGGTGACTGTATTTTTTCTAAATACTAGCCATTCTTTAAGAAGCTCAACAAGAGAGAAAACTTTTGGCCCACCCTTTAGAGAAATAAGATTCATGTTAGCTCTATAAGTTTTCTGTAAATCAGTTGAAGCAAAAAGATGATTCATTAAATCATCTGCATTGACTCTGTTAGATTTCATTGTGATCGCAAGCCTTATTGGCTCCTCGTGATCACCTTCATCTGTTAAATCAACCACCATTGGAATTTTTTTATTTTGCATCTGATCTGCAATTTGCTCTAATATTTTTGCTCCCGATGCTTGGTATGGAAGTGCATTGATAATGATTTGATTATCTTCTTTTGTCCATTTAGCTTGAATTTTATAACCGCCTCTTCCTGAAGAATACATTTCATTTAACTCTTCATCGCTTATGATTAATTTAGAGCCATTTGAAAAATCAGGGCCTTTTATATACTTCCTAATATCGGAAAGATCTGCTGATGGATTTTCCAACATATGAACGGTTGCATCTATAACTTCATTCAAATTGTGTGAAGGAATATCAGTAGCCATACCTACAGCAATTCCTGATGTACCATTTAAAAGGATGGATGGTACTTTTGCAGGAAAAATTATTGGCTCTAATAGGGAGCCATCGAAATTAGGTTGCCAATCAACGGTACCAAACTTTAGCTCTTCTAATAATAAATTAGCAAACTTAGTAAGCTTTGATTCTGTGTAACGCATTGCAGCAAATGATTTAGGATCATCTTGAGATCCCCAATTGCCCTGACCATCTACAAGAGGGTATCTGAATGAAAAATTCTGCGCCATAAGCACCATAGCTTCATATGCAGCTCCATCTCCATGTGGATGGAACTTACCAATAACATCTCCGACTGTTCTGGCTGATTTTTTATATTTAGCTCCAGCATTTAAACCAAGTTCAGACATGGCATAAAGTATTCTTCTTTGAACTGGCTTTAATCCATCGCCAATATTAGGTAGTGCTCTATCAAGGATGACGTACATTGCATAATTAAGATATGACTCTTCGGCATATTTTTTTAAGCTTATTGATTTATTTTTTTCTTCTTCTATATTCATAATCTTTATACTTTTGCTAGACTTCCCTTCTTCTCTAGCCATTCTTTTCTATCAGGCGCTCTCTTTTTAGCTAACAATAAATCCATTACTGAGTGAGCATTATCATTTGGTGAAATAGTTAAGTTTAATAACTGTCTTGTACTTGGATCCATTACGGTTTCACGTAATTGCCCAGGGTTCATCTCTCCTAGACCTTTAAACCTTTGGATATTAATCTTTGGCTTACCTTTTCTAGATTTTAGTTCTTTAACTATAGTATCTCTTTGAACATCATCGAGCGCATAAAAAACTTCTTTAGCTGCATCAATTCTATACAAAGGCGGCATTGAGACGTAAATTCTCCCTTCTTGCACAAGCGGTTTGTAATGTTGCAGGAATAGTGCACATAGCAATGTTGCTATATGTAAACCATCTGAATCCGCGTCAGCTAATATGCAAATTTTTCCATATCTCAGCATGCTTGTATCTGGATTGCCAGGAAGGACTCCAATTGCTGTTGATAAATTTTTAATTTCTTGTGACTTAATAATTTCAGTACTTTCAAGCTCCCAAGTATTTAAGATCTTACCTCTCAAAGGCATAATTGCCTGGAAAGACCTTTCTCTAGCTTGTTTAGCAGAACCTCCAGCTGAGTCACCTTCTACTAAAAATAATTCAGTTTTATTAAGATCTTCACTATTACAGTCTGATAATTTACCTGGTAGCGCTGGTCCTTTAAATGATTTTTTTCTCTCTACGGTTTTTGAAGCCTTTGCTCTTAACTGGGCTGAATAAATAGCAAGTTCAGCTATTTTCTCACCCTCTTCTGTATGCTTATTAAACCAAATACTTAAAACATCTTTAGTAACAGAGCTAACAAATGACATATGGTCTTTAGAATCTAATCTTTCTTTTGTTTGACCAGAAAATTGAGGATTTTGTAATTTAGATGAGATAACAAAAATTGAATTACTCACCACATCGTCGGCAACTATTTTCACGCCTTTAGGCAGAAGACTTCTGTACTCACAGAATTCTTTTAATGCATCCAAAAGACCAGATTTGAAACCGTTAAAATGCGATCCGCCTTGAAGAGTGGGAATAAGATTTACATAGGTCTCATTTAAAAGATCCTTACGTGCATTCTTTGACCAATTAATAGCAAACTCAACCTCTTGCGTATCAGAGGTTTTTGAGCAAACTATTGATTCATCTATAAGTAGGTCTATATTTTCAGATGATTCAGATAAGTAACTGCTTAAGCCGTCTTCATATATCCATCTAATTTTTTCAGATTTTTTTTCATCAAAAAAATCTATCTGAAGACCGGGACAAAGAACTGCTTTAGCTTTAAGGAGATGCTTAAGATGAGTCTTTTGTATTTTTTCTGATTCAAAATAACTAGTATTTGGAATAAATTTTATTGTTGTACCTGTATTGCGAACCCCAACCTCTCCTATTTCATGAAGCTCCTCTACTTTTTCACCATCAGCAAAACTTATTTGAAATTCTTTTGAGTCTCTTCTTATTTGAACTTCAAGTTTAGCTGATAAGGCATTTACCACTGAAACACCAACACCATGCAGGCCGCCTGAAAAGTTATATTCTTTCCCTGAAAATTTTGCTCCTGCGTGGAGCTTGCACATTATTAACTCAACTCCTGAAACTTTATGTTCAGGATGAATATCTACTGGCATACCTCTTCCGTCATCTGTAATCTTAATAAAACCATCGCTACATAAAGTTACTTTTATAACTGAACAATGCCCTGATAGAGCCTCATCAACTGAATTATCAAGAACTTCTTGAATAAGATGATTGGGACAACTAGTGTCCGTATACATTCCTGGTCTTTTTCGAACTGGATCTAAGCCTGAGAGAACTTCTATCGCTTTTGAATCATATGAGCTATTAGTCAACTTAAATTACCTTAAATATAATTAAAACTTGCACATTTTCTATCATAATTTATCTGTTTGAACTTATTGATGATATTCTACTCTAAGATAAGTAAATAACTTTTAATTATTAGTAAATAGTAATTAATTTTAGTAATTACTTAATAAGCAGTGACAAGTTTACTTGACAAAATATAGACAAAAGATGTTAAATGTAATCACTGTAAACATTGAAAATTTTAATTAAAAAAATATAATGCAAAAAATAAAATATACATTCCTAACTTCTCTTCTCATAATTTCTGGATTATCTACATCTGAAAATATTATTGATATATATAATGAAGCTTTAGAAAATGATCCAAAATATAGGGCTGCTGAATATTCACTTTTATCGGGTAAAGAAATAGTAGTTCAAGGAAGAGCTGGCCTAATGCCAAACGTTTCATTAAGTGGAAGTACTAGCTGGAACGAATCTTATCAAGGCGGTATTTTAAGTAATGAATACAATAGTTTTTCATCTTCAGTGCGATTTACTCAACCATTAATTAGACTTGATTCTTGGTTTCAATATAAAAGATCACAATCTTTGACTAATGCAGCTGAGGCAGACTTTGGTTATGAGCAGCAGAATCTAGTGGTAAGAACTGCCGAGCTATATTTTGGTGTTTTGAGAACTATTGATAATCTTAATGCGGCTAAGTCCGAAGAGAAAGCAATTAAAAAGCAGTTAGATCAAGCAAAGCAAAGATTTGAGGTTGGGCTTTCAGCTATTACAGGAGTTCAAGAGGCTCAGTTAGCATATGATTTAAGTTTAGCAGCAAGAATTAGAACTGAGGGTTCAGTATTTTCTGCTAGAGAAGCTTTGAATGCACTAATAGGAAGAGAAGTTTATAGTATTGATCCTTTAGGAGATGACCTTCCGGTGGTCAACCCTTCCCCAGCTTCCAAACAGGATTGGGTCAACCTTGCTATTAGTAATAATTTCAGATTAAAAGCGGCAAGACTTAGAAGAGATGCTTCAAAAAACTCTGCAAGAGGAGCAGCTTCTGGGCATTTACCTAAACTAGACGTTGTTGGATCAGCATCAAAATCAGAGACTAATCAATATAGATATGATGATCTAGACACTGGTGGTTTAATAATCACTGTGCCTAATGAAACTGAAAGAAGGTCTTATAGCATTCAATTGAGTATGCCAATATTTCAAGGCGGCTTAGTAAATTCGAGACGTAAAAAAGCCTATGCTGATTATGATAAAACTATTGAAGATACTCTTTTTATTGAGCGTTCAGTCATACAAGAAGTTAGATCAGAGTACTCGAATGTCATTACTTTAGTTGCCAATGTAAATGCACAAAAGCAAGCGGTGGTTTCAGCTACAAGCGCTCTTGAGGCTACAAAAGTTGGATATCAAGTTGGTACTAGAAATATAGTTGACTTGCTTCAATCTGAAAAAAACTTGTACAGTGCTGAAAGAAATTTAGCGAATGCTAAATATGATTATATTCTTTCTAATCTTAAGCTAGGTCTTGCTGCTGGAAATCTAGAGCCAGAAAATATTGCTGACATAAATAATTTTCTGAATTAATGCCTGAGCTACCTGAGGTAGAAACAACACTAAGAGCAATCCAATCTTTTGATCAAGATACTCTAGACTCAGTAACAATTCATAACCCCAGCCTTAGATGGTTAGTCGATCCTGAGATTCATCAAAAGCTTGCTGGGAAAAAAGTTACACAAATTTTTCGAAGAGCAAAATATATCATCTTTGATTTTGCTGATTATCACCTAATTATTCATTTAGGGATGTCTGGAACTCTTAGAATAATGGGAAAAAATGAAAACTACTTTAAAAAGCATGATCATGCAGAATTAGTTTTTAATAAAAATAAATTAATTTATAACGACCCAAGAAGATTTGGCTCTATTCATATTACTGACTCATATTTAGAACACTTTTTAATTGCAAGTCTAGGGCCCGAACCATTGTCGTCTGACTTTTCAACTAACTATCTATTTAAAAAAATTAAAAACTCTAATACAAATATAAAGAATTTTATTATGAATCAAAAAAATGTAGTTGGTATTGGTAATATCTATGCATCAGAAATATTATTTAAATCCTATGTAGACCCAAGAAGAATTACAAAGACTATTACTAAAAAAGAATGTGGCTTAATTACTAAAAATTCTAAGGAGGTCTTAAAGGAAGCTATTAAAGTTGGGGGTACAACTTTAAAAGATTTTTTCTCAGCTGAGGGCTCAGCAGGATATTTTAAGATACAGCTTGCTGCCTATGATAGAGAAAATGAAGAATGTACTAGGTGTAAAAACTTAATCAATAAAATTACTCAGAATCAAAGAGCAACATATTTTTGTAAAGTCTGTCAGAATTAAAGAGAAAGTTTTGCTTTAAGTGCTTGTTCAATATTTGGATGAACGAATCTGGAAACATCTGCATTTAGTGCTGCAATTTCTTTTACCAGACTAGAAGATACATAAATCAAAGTATCTTTAGGAGTTAAAAAAATGCTTTCTATATCTGGAGCCAGTGTCCTATTCATAGTGGCTAATTGAAATTCATATTCAAAATCTGCAACAGCTCTTAAGCCTCTAATAATTGCACATGCCTTATGCTCTCTAGCTAGCTCTACAGTTAATTTTCTTGAGAAACTTACAGTCTCAATTTTAGGATGATCAGCATATATTGATTGAGTCATGCTCAGCCTTTCTTCTAAAGTAAATAATGGCTTTTTAGATTCGCTTTCTGCAACAGCTAAAATAACTTTATCAAATATTCCACATGCCCTTTCAATAATATCCATATGCCCAAAGGTTATTGGATCAAACGAGCCTGGATATATAGCTACTTTCATATAGTGATCATACTTAAGATTGTCTATTTTTCAAAATTTTTAAACATTACTTCGCCCTAAGTTATCTTTGAAAGAAGTCTTGAACTGTTTGATCTGCTATCTTTTGCAGAAACTTTTGATCCTCTTCACTAACTTCGCCATAGTAATTATATTGAACCTCTGAAGATGGTTTCTGAAATATAGTTGCATATAAGACACAAGCAGATAGGTAAGTTCCAAGCATGTCTGGATGACTACCATCAAAAGATTTATGAAGTTTCATATTAGGTCTTTCTTTATAGGCATTCATAAATGCAATGCCAATCGGAGCGACAATAGCATTAAAATCATTAGCCGCTTTTATGTAGGTGTATCTAACTTTCTCTATCATTTTTGGGTCATATTCTGCATGAGGCTTAACATAAGGATGGATCATATATAGGAGGGCTTCGCCACCATTAGCATTAATCTTAGCTATCATTTTTTGAGCATTAATATTAAAAATCTTTCTAGATTTTTCGGTCAAAACCTCACCACTACCTCCTTGAAGGATGACTAATTCAAATGGTTTTTTTATGCCAATATTTTTAGAATCTAATAAATGATCAAGATTATGGTGTTCTAGTCTAGAGCCACCGATAGTTGCTGATTTATAACCAAAATATTCTTTTCTATCTGGTCTCTTCTCCTCCACCATTCTCCTGAGATGATTGTGGAGACTATCGTTATAATACAAGTAACTATTTCCGACAAAAAGAATTCGTTCTGGATTAACATTTTGCAGTGAAGCAATCTTAGGCTCCAAGTATTCTATTTGTTCTGCCTGAATTGTTGATAGGTTAAAAAATAATATTAAGGCTGCAAGGTATTTCATATATATCTCTAAGGTTGTCTTATTACTTCAATCATTTCTACAACTTCTTTAGGTGGCGGGTTGGTAAAAGATGATACTAAAATAGCGACAATAAAATTTAGTATCATTCCTACAAATCCGATTCCTTCAGGTGATATTGATAATAACCAATAATCTGCATTATTAAAATCAGTAAAAATAAATTTAAAATAAATGATATAGCTAAGTGTAAATACTAAGCCTGAAATCATTCCAGCTATCGCACCCTCTTTATTTAGTCTTTTGGAAAAAATACCCATCAGGAGTGCAGGGAAAAAAGTTGATGCGGCTAAACCAAATGCAAATGCCACAACTTGAGCAACAAAGGCCGGCGGGTATATGCCAAAGAGCCCAGCAATCATGATAGCTACTGCTGCGGCACATCGTGCATAAAATAATTCTTGTTTCTCAGTGATATTTGGTCTGAAGGTTTTCTTTAATAAATCATGTGATATTGATGAAGAAATTACTAACAATAGTCCAGCAGCTGTCGACAGTGCTGCAGCAAGAGCCCCTGCTGCTACTAAAGCTATTACCCATGCTGGTAGTTTTGCTATCTCAGGATTGGCAAGAACCATAATATCTTTGTCGATATATACTTCGTTTGAATTGGAGGCATCAGATTGATTATTTAATAATCTTTGTCCGTATTCGCCTCTTTCAGAGGTGTAGTTAGGGCGGCCATTGAGCGCATCTCCAGAGGAGTATTGAATAACTCCATCTGCATTTTTATCTTGCCAGGCAATTAATCCGACATCTTCCCAGTTTTTAAACCATTCAGGCGATGACTCATAACTAGTATTTTGAATAGAATCTACAAAGTTAACTCTAGCAAAAGCAGCAACAGCTGGAGCTGTTGTATATAAAATAGCTATAAATATTAATGCATAGCCTGCTGATTTTCTTGCATCACTAACTTTAGGAACTGTAAAAAATCTAACTATGACATGAGGCAAGCCTGCAGTTCCAAACATAAGTGCTGCTGTAATACAAAATACATCAATATTACTTTTAATGTTCTCAGTGTAAGCAGTAAAACCTAGATCTGTAGTGATCTGATCTAGTTTATCTAAAAGATAAACGTCAGTTCCTACAAGAGTATCTCCAAAACCAAGCTGAGGAACTGGATTTCCAGTTATAAGAATAGAGATAAAAATAGCTGGAACTAGATAAGCAAAAATAAGCACACAATATTGCGCAACTTGCGTATAAGTTATTCCCTTCATTCCTCCAAGAACTGCATAAAAGAAAACAATAACCATTCCAATAATTACACCGAGATTTATATCTACTTCTAAAAATCTTGAGAAAACAATTCCTACGCCTCGCATTTGACCTGCAACATATGTGAATGAAACAAAAATAAGGCAAATAACAGCAACAAGACGAGCTGTCTTAGAATAGTATCTTTCGCCAATAAAATCAGGCACTGTAAATTGTCCAAATTTTCTAAGGTATGGTGCTAATAGCAAGGCTAAAACCACATAACCACCAGTCCATCCCATTAGGTAAACAGATCCATCCTTTCCTAGAAAAGCTATTAGTCCTGCCATAGAAATAAATGACGCGGCTGACATCCAGTCAGCTGCAGTTGCCATACCGTTAGCAATTGGATGAACTCCTTTGCCTGCAACATAAAAATCATTAGTCGACTTGGCTCTAGACCAAACAGCTATACCAATATATAAAGCAAATGATAATCCTACGAATAAATATGTAAGCTCGGTTACATTCACTATTTATCAATCTCCGAGACATCATCTCCAAAATATTTTTTATCCAATTTATCCATTAAATGAATGTAGATAAAAATTAGAATTATAAATACGTAGATGCTGCCCTGTTGAGCAAACCAAAATCCAAGTTTAAAGCCCCCTATCTGGAATTGATCTAACCAGTCAGATAGCAAGATACCAAAACCAAATGACACTAAAAACCATATCGAAAGCAACGATAGAAGTATTCTAATATTTTCATTCCAGTATGAGTCGTTTTTAGATGGCATCTTTTTATATATTAAGAAATAGATGAATGATTAACAATATAACAAAAACTTTTTGGGAGAGCATCCATAAGATCACTAATATATATAAATATTATATATAAGCTAAAGATACTTTATATCATTAAAACTTTTGTTTATGGCTAAGATTTACTATACTAATCAGAATATGAGAATCATTCTCAATTAAATATATAAGAAATTATTGTATTTCTTGTGAAACTACTGGGGGTAGTATATGAAATTGTTATTATTATTGACGAGTGCTGTAGCACTTCCATCATTCGCTGCAAGTGGCGGTGATCTTCAAGCTAGTGACCTTACTGGTGTTTCATTTTGGCTAGTTACTGCGGCTTTATTAGCAGCAACTG
Source organism: uncultured Gammaproteobacteria bacterium (assembly GCA_964546275.1). Classification (GTDB taxonomy): domain Bacteria; phylum Pseudomonadota; class Gammaproteobacteria; order Magnimaribacterales; family D2472; genus MED-G78. The sequence goes on along the minus strand of CAZJJG010000008.1, from coordinate 6,461 downwards.
TCTTTTTCTTTGTAGAAAGAGATCAAGTAAGCTCAAAATGGAAAACATCATTAACTGTATCTGGTCTTGTTACTGGTATTGCTTTTTGGCATTACTTGTACATGAGAGGTGTATGGATTGATACTGGTGAAACACCAACAGTATTTAGATATATCGATTGGTTGCTAACTGTTCCATTATTAATGGTTGAGTTCTACTTAATTCTTGCTGCATGTACTAATGTTGCAGGTTCATTATTCAAAAAATTACTTGGCGGTTCGCTAGTAATGCTTTTATTTGGATACATGGGTGAAGCTGGAATTATGGGAGCATTACCTGCATTTGTTGTTGCAATGGTTGCATGGTTATACATGATCCACACTCTATACATGGGTGAAGGAAAAGCTGCTGTACAGACTGCAAGTCCTGCTGTTATGTCTGCATACAACACTATGATGCTAATTATAGTATTTGGTTGGGCTATATACCCAGCTGGATATGCTGCTGGTTACCTAATGGGTGGCGAAGGCGTATATGCTGCTAACTTAAACATCGTATATAACCTTGCTGACTTTGTTAACAAGATTCTATTTGGTTTAGTTATCTGGCATGTTGCAGTTAAAGAATCTGCATCTGCATAATTAGCACAAGCTAAAATTAAAACCCGGTTTTATACCGGGTTTTTTTTTGCTAATAATTGATATGAATTATGGATAGTATTAAACGAAAGTAGCCCAATCATCTACAGGTCTTCGTTCACTTCTAAGTTGATTGATCGTTGCATCTGGATCTTTATAGCCTATAGCCATTCCACAAAAAACCATAGTTTCGCTATCTACCTTAAAGAAGTCACTAACGCTCTCTTGTTTCATTGACCAAGCCTCTTGAGCACAGGTATCAAGGCCAGCTTCTTGAGCAAGCAGCATAAAGGTTTGTAAAAACATTCCCAAATCTGACCACTGTGGTGGGCCCATTTGTTTATCGACAAAGCAAAAGATTGCAGCAGGAGCTCCAAAGAATTCAAAGTTTCTTAAGACTTGCATGAAACGGCCTTCTTTATCTTCACGCTCGATTCCAAGCAGAGAATACATTTGCTCACCTAACTCATATCTTGAAGTTCTGTAAGGTTCTTTTAATTTAGGGGGATAGATATCGTAGGCTGAAGTTTCAGGCTCAGTCCATTCTGATTGTTGTTTTAAAAAATCTTTCATGCTCTCTTTATTAATAACGCATATCTTCCATGGCTGAAGATTGCCACCATTAGCTGCTCTAGCAGATTTTTCTAAAATCTCTTTGATAATATTATTATCAACTGGTTTTTCTAAATATTCTCTGATGGATTGTCTTGATTCTACTGCTTCTGATACTTTCATAATATTAAAATTTAGTTAAAGGGTTATATGATACTTATAATTATTATGGCATGAGATAAATCAATAAATCTAGATATAATAAGGGGATAAATAATAGGACATAAATAAAATGCATTTAGATAATTTTAAAAATAAGACAGTATTAATAACAGGTGCAGCTAGCGGTATAGGCAGAGGATTAGCTCAATATGCAGCAACACTAGATATGAATATAGCCTTAATGGATTTAAATGTAGATGGTTTGAAAGAAACCCAAGCTTTAATCCCAGATGCATCTTCTTTAATTTTAGAATGTGATGTTTCAAATTTTGATCAATACAGTAAATGCAAAGCAGAAATTAACAGAGAATTTGGAGTAGTGCATGTCTTATTTAATAATGCAGGTATCTTTTTAGAAGGAAGAGGATGGAAAGTAACTACTAAAAATTGGGCAAGAATAATAGATGTAAATCTAATGAGTGTTATCAATGGACAGAACTTATTTGTTGAAGACATGATTCAAAGTGGTGAGAATTGTCATGTAGTAAATACAGCTTCAATGGCTGGTCTTATAGTAGCACCAGCATTGTCTCCATATACAACAACAAAACATGCAGTTGTAGGGCTTACAAGAAGCTTATATTTAGACTTAGAGGATGAAAAAGTAACAGTTTCAGTGCTATGTCCAGGCTTTATTAAGACAAATATTACAGAAAGAGAGCATTCAGGACTAAATTTAAGTGAAAAAGCACTAGATAATCATGAAAGTGCACAAGCCAGCAGAGAATGGCTAGCTGAAAATGTTAAAGATGCTATGGACCCAAAGAATTTTGCTCAATTTGTTTTTAAAAACATGGATAAAAAGGAGTTTTGGATAGTTAATGATCCAGAATTAGTTCATATGTACAAAGAATATTCTAAAGAAATAACTACATTATTATAAAAAAAGTATAGAATTTAAGAAAGATTGATAAAATATGGGTACAAATACCAAAATGGGTACAATATATTGATAAAGAGCAAAAAATTATGTATATTGTGAGTACAAAAAATTTATTTATGAGTACATTATGAGTACAAATGAAGACAAATACCTAGTTTTAAGGGGTAAAAATAAAGATATTTACTTTATTCAGAAGAGGGTTTCTAAGAAAGTTTCCGATATTATTGGTAAAGAATTTATAAAAAAATCTTTAGAAACATCAGATATTCATATTGCAAGAGCTAAAAGAGATGAGATATTAAATAAGTTAGCTGCTCTAGAAGCAGAAAAAATAGATAATGAGTCAGAGAATAATTTACATCAGGAAAAAATGAAAGAAAATATAGATAATAAAGACGTAAACCCAGCTAATCTAAGCAATAACACCCATATTCAAACTGAACATGAAGGAATAATAGATAAATACATAGATATGGAGGTAATTAGAGCTATAAAATTACCTACAAAAGATGATTTGGTAGCAATATTTGATAATAATCTTGGACTTATTATTACTATAGGTGTTTTGGTAATATTCTTTTCATTAAATTAATCTAAATAAGTTAAATATTAGAGAGATATTTTTCTAATTCATTAGTATTAATATCAGGATGATTCATATCAGAGAGCAGAATAATTGTTTTTTGCCAGAAATAGTCTAAATAATAGGTAAATTCAACCCACCTATCTAAAGTCTTAAGATTAGCTTTAGATTGATTGATACCATATCCATTCAAAAAAACCTCTATCTGGCCCTCTTGTAATTTAAATGTCTGTATAACAGAAGCTAAATCAAAATATGGGTGATTTACACATGAGTATTCCCAATCTAAAAATTTGTAGTCCTGGTTATAAAGAATATTTTTATAATTTAAATCATTATGTGACAACACATGATCTAGACCATCTAAACTTAATTCATCAAATAGCAAAAATCCTTTATCAATAATTGTTTGGTTATCAAGATCTTTTAATTGATCTTTATAAAAATCTATTGAACTTTTAAAGTCTGCAGATGTGTTTTTATTAAGAGGATGTTGATGAAGTATTTTTATTTTTTTTCCTAATTCATTAAGCAGATTATGATTATTATTTTGTAAAAAATGTACCTCGTTACCTTCTATATAATTCCATATAAAAATTCCATTTAAACTATCTTTATACAAAATATTTGGAGCTATATCTAAGTAATTAATTTCAGTGATAACTTCCATTTCATTACTTCTATTTAGATTTAATTTTTTTGCTAAAGGAAGATCAATTCTAATAACGCATTTTTCATTATTAAAAAATCCAAAGCATATTTCTGAAACTGGCCCTGACTTTATAACTGATTCAATTTGGATATCCCCATCTACTGAATCAATTTTTTTAGAGAGATTTTGCATTATTATTATCTCTTATTTTAGTCCATGATTTGTAACCAACATAAATCATACATAGATAACCAGTGAATAATAATGAAGTTAAAATTAAACCACGTGAAGCAAATAGATAAACAGATATTGCATCAATTACAAACCAATATATCCAATTTTCTATTAATTTTTTTGCAACCATATAGGTAGCAATAATTGCTCCCCAGGTAGTTAACGCATCAATAAATGGAAGGGCTGCATTTGTATAAGTTTCTAGTAATCTGCCAGATATAAATGCCAAAATAAATATTAATGAGATTGTATAAATGTGTTGATTGATACTCCACGTCTTTACTACAAAGTCTGTTTCAATTTTATTTGATCTTTTCCATTGATTCCATCCATATACTGCCATGCCTATATAAAATACTTGTAAATATGCCTCCATATAAAGATTAGCAGAGATCATAACGAAGAAATATAGACTAGAACTAATTATTGCCGCATACCAGCACCTTATGTCTTGTTTTATAACTAGAAAAAGGTATATTATTGCAAATATTACTGCCGAAGCCTCTAACCAGTAGTCTTTAATTATTTCAAAAATCATACCTTACTGAAACTCCTAAATTTCGTGGATCACCATGTCGTTCATATAATGTTGTTTCAAAGTTTGGTGCTTCATTTCCAAAATAAAATCCTCGTACTGAATAGTAGGTATCAAAGATATTTCTTACCCATACATCGTAATTCCACTGCCCTACTTTATAGCCATAACTTACATTAGTTAACTTATAAGACTTTGATTTATTGTTATGAGAATCTGAATAATAAAAACTACTTTTACCCGTTACCTCTATTGATAAATAAGTCTGGTTGCTTGGCTTCCATTGTATTCCCATAGAGTAACTTCTTTGAGGTGCATGAGCTTGAGCTCGACCTTCAAGATCTGGTCTAGATTTCCAATTTTTTATTTTTGTTTTAAGAATTCCTAGGTTAGCAAATATATTTATGCTCTCTGACAAATCCATTGTTGCACTTCCTTCAAAACCATAATTTTCTCCTTCTGCTGCATTTTGAGTCAGAAATGAAAACGTATTTGGGTCGCTAGGGTCTACCTGTGTTGATATTAAAACTTGTTGATCTTTTCTGTCTGAATAAAATATTACTCCCTCTAAATTTAATCTTGAATTTAAAAATAATGACTTCAAGCCCACCTCATAATTTGTAAGAAATTCTGGTTCATAAGTTAGATCACTTGAAGGTACATCTGGACCTAAGCCTAACCCTAAATTAAAGCCACCTTGCTTATAACCTTTAGCAACACTTATAAAAATATTTGAGTTGTTTGGCATGTTCTTAATCAAAGATATTTTGCCTCCAGACATATCATTTGATGGATTGAATGATTCTCCATATGAGTCAGAGTATTTAGATTTCCAATCTTCTAATCGCATCCCTAAAGAAATTCTAATTGTTTCATTAAGTAGGTAATCAATATTTCCGAAATATGCTAAATTTTCTGATTTATAGGTGCTTGATGATGAAGACTCACTAGCATATGGTCCGTAAGGATCATCAGGATCGCCATAAAGACCATCATCATTCTTAATATTGGTCTCTTTTAGCTCTAAATAATTCATTCCAACCACCCATTCAATAGGATTTTTGGCTAATAAGTCAGCTGGATTAGAAATTAATCTAAATTCTTGGCTAAATGAGCTTCTATCTCTCAGAGTTTCTGAAAAATAATCATATGTATAAGGAGAATGTGAATCTGCATTACCCCAATCGGCATCATAGCTAAAAATAACATCTGTATCAGTAGAGCTAGTTAGACTTTGAAGCTCAAAGTTATCTAGTTGATGAAATATTTTTATTCCGTATGCATTGGTTTTTTGGGAATCCATTCCAGGCCTATCTGAAAGAGTATTTAAACTTCCATCTAATGTCCAAATATCAGCTGGGTCATCCATATCTATTTGGGTGACTAAAAATTTAGCTGATGTTTTTTCGCTTAATTCCCAGTTAATTTTTAGACGAAAAGTACTTTCATCTTTTTTAGACGTATCAGATTTATTTGAATATAGATTTTTTCTAAAACCGTCTGACTGATCTTTTCTTAATACAAGTCTGTATGAAATATCTTTGTTGTCTTTAAGAGGCCCGCCAAAAGCTATACCAAAATTAGTAGTCCCATAGTCACCTATAGTTAGTTCGCTAGTACCTTCGAACTCTTCTGTTGGATCTTTTGTTTTAATATAAATTAATCCTGCTAATGCATTTGCGCCTATTCTTGAACCTTGAGGCCCTCTATGAATTTCAACTTGATCTAAATCAAAGGTTGTTGCAATTCCTCCTTGTCCTGAATAATCAATATCATCTATAAGAAAACCAACTGAAGAATTAGGAGTTCCTTGGTAACCAGATCTTTCACCAATCCCTCGAATTTGAAAATAACGTGCTCTTGAATCACTTGCTGAAAAATTTAGATTTGGTACTAAATATGTAAGCTGCTCAAAATGTTTTATTGGTTGGGATTTAATAGTTTCAGAGTCGAGCAAGGCGACACTAGAGTCTTCTTGGTCTGCTGAGGTTTGGCGCCAATCGCCCTTGATAATCATTTCTTCAATAGTCTCAGAAAAAATCTGAGAACTAAATGAAATTAGAAATAAAGAAATAAATAGACTATTTTTAATGGTATTCATGCAATTCCTCCGCCATTATTGTATGGATCAGGTTCAAAGGGTTTCCGTTAAGATCTCAGGCCCGAATGGCCACCCCTTTGCA
>CAZJJG010000007.1:0-56716 GCA_964546275.1 uncultured Gammaproteobacteria bacterium | reverse complement strand
TAAATCAATTTAATAATAATTGTAAAGATTTATTTTAAATTAAAAATCTCAATATTTATAAATGTCAAAAATAGTTGAAGAACATTCCTATTAATCTAATAATAAGATATGGAGAATCAATTAAATTTATACCCTAAAATTAAACCATATGATTCAGGATTTCTGAACGTTGATGAGCATCAGGTATATTTTGAGCAATGTGGCAATCCAAATGGAAAGCCTGCTATATTTCTTCATGGTGGTCCTGGAGGTGGCGGCAGTGAAGATGTCAGAAGGTTCTTTAATCCCGATCTATATCGAATAGTTGTTTTTGATCAAAGGGGTTGTGGAAGAAGTAAACCTCATGGATGCCTCGAAAATAATACAACATGGGATCTGGTTTCTGATATAGAAAATCTAAGAAATAAATTAGGTATTGAAAAGTGGTTAGTATTTGGTGGTTCCTGGGGAAGCACTCTCTCTCTTGCATATGCTCAAGCGCATCCTGGGTCTGTAAGTGAGATCGTTCTAAGAGGTATATTCCTATTAAGAAAAGAAGAGCTTCATTGGTTCTATCAAGATGGTGCAAGCAGAATTTTTCCAGAAGCATGGAGTGGTTTTTTAGAAATTATTGATGAGGATAAGCGAGATAATTTGATGAGCGCATATCATAAAATATTTACAAGTGACGATAAGCAAAAGAGGCTCATTGCTGCAATAGCATGGTCAAGATGGGAAGCTGCAACTAGTAGTTTGAGTTACAAGCCTTCATTAGTAGAAGAGTTTTCAGATCCTGAATTTGCATTAGCATTTGCTCTTATTGAAAATCATTACTTTATTAATAAAGGGTGGTTCGAAACTGAAAATCAATTAATAGAAAATATAGATAAGATTCGCTCAATTCCATCTGTCATTGTTCAAGGTAGATACGATGTAGTTTGTCCAATGAAGACTGCATGGGAGTTATCTGAAGCATGGCCAGAAGCTGAGATGATAATAGCACCCTCTTCAGGGCATACAGCTTTTGAAAAAGAAATAACGCATGCTTTGATATCGGCAACAAATAAATTTGGCAAAAATTAGTATTGCCCTAGAGTAAACTCTAAGGTTTATACTATTTATAGATATTTACATATAACAAAATAAGGGAACAATAATGACACAAGAAACTTGCAGAGAGATAAGAACAGAAATTACTAGCGAGGGAAAATTACATCTCTCTATAGCTACTGTAGATAAGCCAACGCCAAAAGATGATGAGGTGCTAATAAAGGTTGAGGCTGCACCAATCAACCCATCTGACCTCGCTCTTTTATTAAGTTTTGCATCAGATCCATCAACTTTAACGGTTTCAGGCTCTGGAGATGAAACGGTTGCAACTATGGATATTCATAAAGGTCTTATGAAAGCTATGACGCCTAGATTAGATCAGTCAATGCAGGCAGGTAATGAAGGCGGTGGTATTGTTGAGGCAGCCGGTGTCAATGCTCAACATTTAATTGGTAAAACAGTAGGTGTTGCCGGCGGAGCAATGTACTCAGAGTATAGATGTGTCCCAGCAATGAATTGCTTAGTTATGGAGGATGGAACTTCCTCAAGAGAAGCTGCTTCCTCTTTTGTAAATCCATTAACAGCCTTAGGTTTTGTGGAGACTATGAAATTAGAAAATCATACAGCTCTTGTTCATACAGCTGCGGCATCTAATCTTGGGCAAATGCTTGTCAAGATATGTAAAGATGATTCAGTTCCATTAGTTAATATTGTTCGTAAAGATGAGCATGTAGATTTATTAAAAGGTCTTGGTGCTGAGTATGTGTGCAACACTAGCTCTCCAGATTTTATGGAAAGTCTTGTTGATGCTTTAGTTGCAACTGGTGCAACGCTTGGCTTTGATGCAACTGGAGGCGGTAACGAAGGTAAATTAGCAGGTCAAATTCTTTCAGCAATGGAAATTGCAGCAAATAAAACTGCCGTTGAATATAGTCGCTATGGTTCAGACACATATAAACAGGTTTATATCTACGGCGGCTTAGATCCATCTCCTACAGTTTTAAATAGAGCTTATGGAATGTGTTGGGGTCTTGGTGGTTGGTTGCTAACTCCTATGATTGGAAGAATAGGTATGGAGAAATTTATGGCTATGCGTGAAAGAGTTGCTAAAGAAATTAATACTACTTTTGCTAGTCATTACACTCAAGAAGTTTCATTTGAAGAAATGCTTCAACCTGAAGCTATTCAAAGTTATGGCAAGCAAGCAACAGGAACTAAGTTCTTAGTTACGCCTCATAAGTAATAGATAATTTGCTATAAAGAAAAGACTGTAAATTTAGAGATATTTATATTTTATATCCCATAGCTTAGAATATTAAAGTTATGACAGATTTAAATCTATACGCCTATGGCATACCCATTATTATGGGTATGATTATTGCTGAAACTATTTATTCTAAAATTAATAATCTATCTTTATACAAACTGAATGACAGCATGGCTGGGTTTGGTCTGCTGGCTGGAAATATAATTGTTAATATTGGAACTAAGGGTTCGATTATATTTTTTTATTTCTATTTATATGATTTTAGAATCTTTACTATTAATACAATTTTTTCTTCGGCCACTGTTTGGTTATTGACGTTTATTGCTATAGATTTTGTGTTCTATTGGTATCACAGGTTTTCTCATAGGGTTAGATTTATGTGGGCAGTTCATATGAATCACCACTCAAGTGAAGAGATGAATTTTACTGTAGCACTTCGTCAAGCTTGGTTTGGTCCTGTAACTAAAGTGCCTTTTTTCTTTATACTGCCGATTATTGGATTCGATCCGCTAATCACAGCTTTAGCTGGTGCAGCTGCAACTTTATGGGGTGTTACCGGTCATACTCAATCAATCAGAACTCTTGGAGTGCTTGAATATATATTTGTTACACCCTCCTCTCACAGGGTTCACCATGCTTCTAACCCAGAATATATTGATAAGAATTACGGAAATATGTTTATTATATGGGATCGAATTTTTGGCACTTATGCCAAAGAGGAAAGTAAAGTTATATTTGGAATAACTGAAAATGTTAAAACCTTTAATCCAATTAAAATAACATTTATGAATTGGATAAAAATGTTTCAAGATTTTAAAGAGTCATCTAGCTTAAGTGATAGGCTTAATTCTTTCTTTGGTCCTCCTGAATGGCGCCTAGATAAAACTCATAAATCATAGTCTTTAATCATTATATTTGTATCTCTTCGTGTAGAATTATATAAAGGAGAGAGAAAATGGATAACAAAAAAGATCTTTTAAATGATTTAAAAATTGATCGTTCAGAAGATAATAAATCTGAAAGCTCTCTATCAACAAAGTTGTTAATTATTGCCGGAGTGGTAATTCTTTTATTAACTTTGGTTAATTTTATTTTCATGCCTGAAGATGAGTTAATAGAAGTTAGTGCTTATAAAGCTAAATCAGCTAACCAACAAAATAACTCTTCCGCTAGTGTATTGGATGCATCTGGCTATGTGACAGCAAGAATGCAGGCCACTGTATCATCTAAACTTACCGGCAAAGTCTTAGAAGTTTATATTGAAGAAGGTATGTTTGTTGAAAAGGATCAGATCCTTGCTCAATTAGATGATAGTACGGTTCAAGCCGAGTTAAATTTTGCAAAAACTCAATTAAAGGAAGCTAGAAGAATTTATAAAAGAACCTTAGAGTTAAGAAAGGATAATCTTGCCAGCCAGGCATCCCTGGATGCGGCTGAATCACAGGTAGACGGATTAAAAGCAAGATTGGATATTAGTAAGCAAATAGTTGCAGACATGCAAATACGCGCTCCATTCTCTGGAGTGGTTATCAATAAAGCTGCTCAGCCAGGTGAAATGATATCTCCAGTTTCTGCAGGTGGTGGCTTTACTAGAACAGGCATAGGAACCATTGTTGATATGAGTTCTTTAGAGGTAGAGGTTGATGTAAATGAATCATATATCAATAGAGTTCAAGCAGGCCAACCTGCTATAACAAATCTTAATGCATATCCAAATTGGGATATAGCATCAGAAGTAATAGCAATTATTCCTACTGCTGACAGAAACAAAGCAACGGTAAAAGTAAGAATTGGTTTATTAGAAAAAGATGAAAGAGTACTGCCTGATATGGGTGCAAAAGTTTCATTTTTAAAAGAACAAGTTGCTGAGACTCCTGAAAAACTTGAGGGAGTAATGGTTCCATCCTCTTCGGTAATAAAAGAAGGTAATTTGTCTTACGTTTTTATAATTAAAAATGGTTTGATAGAAAAAACTAATGTAAGTGTTGAAAGTTCATCTTCAAATTTCAGCAGAGTAACTAATGGAGTTGAAGTTGGTGATAGCGTAGTTACAGATCCAAATGGTGAGATGCAAGATGGTCAAGAAGTATTAATTAAATAGGAAGTAATATGTCAGAAATATTAGTAGATGTTAAAAATCTTTCAAAAGAATATAAGCGTGGTGGAGAAACTTTAGTGGTTCTAGACGATCTTAATTTAGAGATCCCTAAACAGGACTATTTAGCTTTAATGGGTCCCTCAGGATCAGGGAAATCAACACTTCTTAACCTTATAGGAGGACTAGATACTCCTTCAAGTGGTTCAGTGTCTATTAATGGTGAAAGAATTGATCAAATGAACTCTAAACAACTAAGCAATTGGAGAGCAAGTAACGTAGGCTTTATATTTCAATTTTATAATCTACTTCCTGTTTTAACAGCTCAGAAAAATATTGAGCTCCCTCTTCTTCTTACCAACTTATCTAGTTCTCAGAGAAAAAAACATGTTGAGACTGCTTTAAGTATCGTGGGTTTATCAGATAGATCTAGCCATAAACCAAGCGAGCTTTCAGGCGGTCAACAACAAAGAGTTGCTATCGCTAGAGCTCTAGTTTCAGATCCTGATATTCTTGTTTGTGATGAGCCTACTGGTGATTTAGATAGAGATACTGCAACGGATATTCTTAATCTATTAAAAAGCTTAAATGAAGATCATGGGAAAACTATTTTGATGGTTACCCATGACCCTGCAGCTGCTAATTCAGCAAAAAGATCCCTTCATTTAGATAAAGGTAAGTTAATAACTTAATTGTGTACTGGGTTCTAGTCAAAGCTGGTGTTTTTCGAAAGAAGATAAGAAGTCTTCTAACGATGCTTTCCGTTGTTATAGCTTTCTTTCTTTACGGTTTACTCCATTCAGCTGATCCATTATTTTCTGGAGCTGTTGGTGAGATAAATGCTGAACGAATGATTGTAATGCCTAAACACGACATGATGTTTGGTAGGCTGCCTCAATCACATATTAATTACTTAGAATCTTTAGATGGTATTGCCAATATTGCATGGTTAGACATGCTTTCAATGGATATAAACTCCATGACTGAAAATATTCCTATATTTGCTATAAGCAAAGATTACTTCAAAGTTATGGATAGGTTTGAAGCTTCGCCCGAAGAAAAGGCTGCATTTTTTTCAAATAGAAGAGGTGCACTTGCAGGCAAAACAGCTGCGGATATAAAAGGCTGGAAAATTGGTGACCTTGTATCAATACCTACTTTCCAACAAAAGAATGATGGCTCTAATGTATGGGAATTTAAAATAGAAGGTATTTATACAACAAACCCTACTGCAGATGAACTTGGTATTATGGTCCGAAGTGAATATGTAGAAGAAGCAAGAGTTGCGAATAAAGGCACTGTTTCAATGATACTATTTAATCTTGACGACCCCTCACAAGCTGATGAAGTAAGTAATATTATTGATAATAATTATAAGAACTCAGCATATGCAACCTTCACTGGTAATGAAGTAACTTTATCCCAAAAAATGTTATCAGATATTGGAAATATTAAACTAATAATCACAGCTATTATTTCTGCTGTATTTTTTACATTGCTATTAGTGACTGCAAATACCATGAGTCAATCTGTAAGAGAAAGAACTAGTGATTTGGCGATTCTAAAAAGTTTAGGTTACAAAGATAGGCAGATATTTATCTCTATACTTCTAGAGAGTAATTGTATTATTTTGATTGGAGCTTCATTTGGTCTAATACTGACACTCATAACAATTCCATTTATAGACCAAGCAAGTGGCGGTCTTACTGGTGGAATTATTGTCTTTGATTCTTATCAAGTTATCAGGGGTATTTTAATTGGGGTCCTAATGGCCTCTCTTGCTGGCATTCTTCCAGCTTATCAAGCATACAAATTAAAAGTAGTGGATGCTTTAGCAAAAGGATAATTATGAAATATTGGATTATTATCCTGGCAGCCTTAAAAAGAAAAAAATGGCGAACAGGTTTAACTATCTCATCGCTTGTAATAGCTTTTTTATTATTTGGGCTATTAAGATCAGTTGCAGTTATATTTACAGAAGATGTCGACTTATCTGGTGATGACCGATTAGTGGTAGCTTCTAAATATTCAATCATTGATGTCATGCCTATTTCTTATTTACAAAGAATCAAAGGCATTGAGGGTGTTGAAATTGTCGCCCACCAAGACTGGTTTGGCGGAACTTATATAGATAGAGCTAATTTTTTTCCTAAATGGCCAGTGCCGCCAAAAGAATTTTTAGATATCTATCAAGAATTTAAAATTAGCGATCAACATAAAGAAGCCTTTATCTCCACAAGAACAGGCATGATTGCAGGACAGAAGATAGTGGATAGATTTGGATGGAAAATTGGAGATAGAATTCCTATTATTGGAGATATATATTTTTTAGATGATGGAACAAACTTATGGGAATTTGATTTAGTTGGCATTTTTACCGATGTTGAAAATCCTGGAAATGAAGATCAAGTATTTTTAAATTATCAATATTTTGATGAAGCAAAAGAGGAGAGAGAAAGAGGCGTAGTTGGTAATTTTATAGTTAAGTTAGCAGATAAAAATGATGGTCCAAGAGTGGCAAAAGAAATAGATACTATGTTTGCAAACTCAATGGATGAAACAAAAACGTCAACGGAAAAGGCATATCAACAAATGTTTGCAAGCCAAATTGGGGATATAGGTTTTATTATGAATGCTATTCTTGCTGCTGTATTTTTTACTATATTACTAGTGACAGGCAATACCATGAGTCAGTCTATTAGAGAAAGAACCTCTGAACTTGCTGTCTTTAAAACCATAGGCTTTTCTGATATGACGGTTTTGAACTTAGTATTAATTGAATCACTTGTTATATGTATTATTGGTGCCATGCTAGGGCTTGGTATTACCGCGATTATGATGCCAGCTCTATCAGAAATGGTTTCGGTATCTCTAGGAGAGATTTCATTAGATCTATCAGTGATACTCTCAGGGTTAGGTATAGCTGTTATTACTGCATTTGTTTCTGGTTTTCCTCCTGCCTTGGGTGCAATGAGGTTAAAAGTTGTAGATGCTCTTAAAAAGGATTAATTATGAAGTGGTTTAGACAAGTATTAGCAGTAACAAATATGAATTTGCTATCTATAACTCAACGTTTTGGCTCTTCTTTAGTTGTAATTATTGGAATAGCTGGTTCTGTTGCAGTGATGGTATCTCTTTTAGCTATGGCCAGCGGACTGCAATCTACAGTTGAAGGAACCGGGGAAGAAGATAGAGCTATGATCTTAAGATCTGGATCTTCATCTGAATTAAGTAGTGTAATTTCAATAGAAGAAGCTAATGTTATGGCTAATGCACCTGGCTTAAAGCAATTAGATAATGAGCCAATGATTGCATTTGAAGTCTATACAATTGTAGATCTTAAAAAGAAAGGTGCTGATGACACTTCAAATCTTCCATTAAGAGGCGTTGACGCTATGAGTTTTGCTGTAAGACCTGAGACTAAAATTATTAAAGGAAGAAACTTTGAACCTGGTAGAGCAGAAGTTATTGTTGGAAGAGGTGCTTATGATCAATATGAGGGTGTTGAAATTGGTGAAAAAGTAATATTTAGAAATGCTGCATGGACTGTGGTTGGAGTTTTTAGTTCAGATGGTGATGTTCATGAATCTGAGGTTTGGACAGATGTTAAAGTGGCTCAATCTGCATTTCAAAGAGGAGCATCAACATCAAATGCGATAGCAAGATTAGAATCTGTTTCAAGTTTTGATGAATTTGCAATTTTTATTGAGAATGATCCTAGGCTTGAAGTAAAAGTAGAAAATGAGCTAGATTTTTATAAAAATCAAGCATCTGGGGTCTCTGGAATCATTAATAGCTTTGGTTATTTAGTTGCTATTATTATGGCTATTGGCTCTATCTTTGCAGCTTTAAATTCTATGTATAGCGCTGTATCAACACGACTAGTTGAAATTGGAACATTAAGGGCTGTTGGTTTTAGAGGTAGCTCTATATTAGCAGCATTAATGATTGAATCTATGATTCTAGCTCTTTCTGGCGGATTACTGGGTGCTGGATTAGCTTATGTAGTATTTAATGGATATACCGTATCAACACTAGCAGGCGGAACATTTAGCCAGACTTCATTTGATTTTGCAGTTACCGGTGAAATTATAATGCAGGGTCTTATTCTTGCTCTAGTAGTTGGTTTTATTGGGGGCTTCTTGCCCGCTCTTAATGCGGCGAGGCAGAATATAACTGATGCCTTGAGAGCGCTCTAAGAGATTATGAACTTTATAAGATATGATTAGTCTAAGTATTACTAAAAAATTTAATTAGGGAAAAAAAATGAAGAAACTATTTACACTCATGTTTGCAGTATCAATGACTTCACTTGTTTATGCTGATGGTCACAAAGAATCTGAAAGAAAGTCATCTGACCAAATGAAGAATGCTAAAGAGAAAATGATGAATAATCCAAATTATCTAATGAGTTTTAAAGAATGCAAAGAGCTTAAAAGTGATATTGGTGGGTTGTTGTCTATGGCTGCCTCAAAATCAAAAGAGATAAAGCTAGATCCTAAAAATGTAAAAAAATGGGGTGAAGCTATTTCGATTAGTGATTTAGCTGCAAATCACTCTACAGTCTATAACGTATGGTGCAAAGATATGATTAATCATAAAATGAAAATGAATCATAAAGGCAATAGAAAAGGCAAAGACAAATCTAAAGCGAAAGGTAAAAACTAAGAATTAAAATTTCCCTCTTTGGAATCGCATTCGAATTGAATATACCCTCAATAGGGCAACAAAAGTTAATATTGCTTGGGTGAAAAGTGAAATGATTACTGTGTTAGTCCACGACCATTGATCAATGGTTAACCATAATAAAAAAGTTTGAAGCGGGAAATTAATAATACATCCCATCATTACAATTATTATTGCTTCTCTAAAAGCAGTTTTTTCTGTCTTATTCATTTTTCTCCTTTTCTTTAAACTTTTACAGCTGTACCGTAAGCAACCACTTCGGATGCACCTGCAGTTATAGTTGATGTTTGAAATCTAAATCCAATAATAGCATTAGCACCTTTTGAGTTAGCATCATCAACCATCCTAGAGTAAGCGTCATCTCTTGCCCCTTGAAGGAGCTTAGAGTAGCCCATAAGCTCTCCTCCAACAATACTTTTAAGGCTTGCAAACATATCACTTCCAGCATTTCTTGACTTAACAATACTGCCTGAAACGATGCCTAGGTATTCAATGACTGGTTTGCCCTCAATATCATTTGAAGAGACAACTGTAATATCTTGATCCATAATATTTCTCTTTTAGTTATACCAATATATTATAGAAATAATGAAACAATTAATAGAAGCAAAATTTGCGATTGGTAGTGTTATAAAGCATAAATTTCTTGATTTTAGAGGGGTTATTTTTGATCTAGATCCTGAGTTTAATAATACCGAAGAATGGTATGAAGCTATACCTGAGACCATGCGACCTGCAAAGAATCAGCCTTTCTACCATGTGATGGCTGAAAATAAAGATATCTTTTATATCGCCTATGTCTCTGAACAAAACCTAGTATTAGAAAACCTAGATATGCCAGCAAATCATCCAGATATTTCTTCAATTTTTTCTCATTTTGAAAATGGGAATCACGTGCCTGAATCTCGAACTAAAAACTAAACTTCTAAATCAAAGTGAGCGATCTGAACTGCTGCAGAAAAAACCTGCATAGCTTTTTCTAATTCTTCAGCCTCTACAAAAGTTGGAGCAAGCCTAATAATACTATCATCAGGGTCTAGACCATAAGGAAATGTTGCTCCAGCAGGAGTGATAAGTACTCCAGCTTGTTTACATATATCAATAACTTTTGTAGCTATAGGTTTTGTTGTTTTATAAGTAATAAAATATCCACCCGTTGGATTAGAAAAGTTACCACACTCTTGCGGCATCTGATCTAAGATAGAAATAGTTAATTCAAACTTTGGCTGAATAAGCGCTGCGTGCTTTTTCATATGATTAATAACATTTTCTTTATTTTGAAAGAAAGTAACATGACGTAATTGGTTCACTTTGTCAGGACAGATAATCATAGAAGCTCTAATTTTTTTAATAAGAGCTAATGTGCTTTCTCCGCCAGCAAAAAAGGATAAACCCCCTCCTCCAAAAGTCACTTTTGAAAAAGAAGTAAGTATTGCCGTTTGATCTATAACATTTGCCTGCTCAGCAAGAGACCAGGTTGATGATTGTTGAGGTGCTGATGATAAATCATGAATTAAATAAGCATGATCAAATAAAAAAACTAGATCTTCAGAATAGTTAGAACATAATTCAAATATTTTTAGCAAGTTGTTATCAGAATAGATATCTCCAGATGGATTTGAATGCCTGGGAACACTAATAATTCCAACAATATCAGTGTGCTTGTCAAGAATATCCGCTAATTCAACCAAATCTACTCCATCTCCAACAAGAGAAACTGGAAGCATTTGGATTCCAAATTCTTCTAGCATTTTAAAATGTCTATCAAATCCTGGAGTTGGGCATATGAATTTTGGATTTTCGATTTCCTTCCATGGTCTTCCATTCATGCCATAAAGATAATTAGCTAGCAATAATTGGAAACTTAATAGCAGGCTTGATTGCTCTGCTGCAATTGTATTTTCTATTGGGCTATCTAAAAGTTCAGAACCTAATTGTCTTGCCTCAGTAATACCTAAAGGTTCACCATAATTTCTTATATCAGCACCATCAGCTGAAAATGCCTCAACTGCAGTACTTAATAGAGCATTGGATAGGTCTAGTTGAGAAGAGCTAGGCTTGCCTCTTGTAAGATCAATATGAAGATTTTCACTCTTAAGAGTTTTATATTGGGAAAGAATAAGTTCGTGCATATATAATAGTATTTTATAGGAAAAAATTACGAGTGGAAGCAACAACAATGATCTTATTAATGCTAATGGTATTAATTTTGCTAGGAATAATAGCCTGGCTTTGTTACTCCTTTGTATGGCCTAACATGTCAAACTCTGAAGATAAGAAAATGGAAGAGTTAAAGACTTATATGGAAAATTTTACCAATGCATTTCTGCTTGAAAAAGGAGAATCCATATCTCAGACAAATATTGATAAGTTAAATAAGACGTTAACTCCTTTTACAGAAGGTTTTAGGCGAGAACTAGATTTACTTAAAGTTCAGATTGAAAAGCAAAATAAAGAGGCTACTGAAACAAGAGTTTCATTGAAAGTTCATATGGATGAATTATTAAATGCTACTCAAACTATGCAAGAAGATGCTCAAAACCTTACAAATGCTCTTAAAGGTGATTCAAAAACTCAAGGGCTGTGGGGCGAAGAGGTTCTTAAAAAAACATTAGAAAATTCTGGGCTTGTAAATGGCCAGCATTATGACCTACAAAAAGGTTTTAAATCTAAAGATGGCAGCACCCTAATACCTGATGCAATTATTTATCTTCCTGAAAATAGAAATATCATCATTGATTCTAAGGTGTCTCTTTCAGCATATGAAAGATATATGAATTCAGATAATGAAATAGATAAAGCTAAGCACCTTAAAGACCATATCACTTCCTTAAGAAAGCATATGAAGGAACTTGAAGATAAATATACAAATATTGAAGGGGTAGAAACTCCAGAGTTTACTTTCATATTTATCCCCATTGAGTCTGCCCTCTCCGCTGCAATTTCTGAAGAATGGAATATTCAAAAAGAAGCAATGTTAAATAATATTGCCTTTACTAGTCCTCTTAATTTAATTGGCGCGCTAAGAATCACTTCAACGTTATGGCGAATGGATCAGGCTAATGAAAATGCAATACAGGTAGCCAAAAGAGCTGGATTGTTTTATGAAAAATTTAATGGATTAAGCAATGATCTCCAGAAAGTTGGAGAACATCTAGATAAAGCTCAAAGCTCCTTTGATAATGCTCAAACTAAGTTATCTAGCGGTAAAGGTAATTTATTTTCTCAAGTAGAAAAACTTAAAGAGCTTGGAGCTAAAACAACGAAAACATTAGAAAAGCCAAAAATAGATTAATATGGAACATCTAAAAATTTGGAAATATCTCTCTATTCCATGGATAGTTTTTTCTGTAATTTTCTTCACTGGTTTTATAGGATTAGCATTTCTTCAACCAGCATCTGAAACTTTTCTTACCAAGAGTCTATTATTGAAATTATTTATTAATACTATTTCTTTGACTGCGCTCGTTGGTTTTTTTACTTTTATTATTGCTGCTCCCTTTGCAATATTAACAAGCTTATATCGATTTCCTGGTCATCAATTTTTTAGTTGGTCGTTAAGCCTGCCGCTAGCATTTCCTGCATATATTTATGCTTTTATCTTTGTTGGAGGGCTTGAATATTCTGGACCTTTATCAACATGGTTTAGAGAGATAGGAATAATTATGCCTTCTGTAAGGAATATATTAGGTGCTGCTTTAGTCATGTCTCTTGCACTATACCCATATATTTTTCTATTAATGAAAGCTCAAATTAAACACCTAGGCATTCCTATCTTTAGAGCAGCTAAAACCCTTGGTAAATCAGATATAACTGCAATAAGAACGATTCTTTTACCAGCTTTAAAGCCAGCTATTTATGCTGGAATGATATTAGCTATGCTGGAAACGCTTGCAGATTTTGGTGGCGTATCAACGCTCAGAGTTGAAACTTTTACGGTAGCAATTTATAACGCATGGTTTGGTTATCAAGATTATTTTAGCGGCGCACGTTTGGCTGGTATTTTATTTTTATTTGTATTGCTTTTATTGTTATTAAGTAGAATATTTACCAACTCAAATAAAAGTAGCTCGGTCTCGAATGAGGCATTTGATAAGATCCAGTTAAATGGAATATTTGCTGTTATTGGAGCTCTATCATGCTCTTTACTATTCTTAATTTCATTTTGCTTGCCATTAATACAATTATTAATATGGAGCGATATAAAAATGGTATTTTTATCTAGTGATAATATCCAGCTCTTTATTAACTCATCAATGCTTGGTTTTATAACTGCTTTAATAATTAGCTGTATTGCTTTGGTTCTATCGCTTGCATATGCCGGCTCTGGAAAGATGAAAAGCTTAATAACGTTATCTACAATTGGTTATGCTCTGCCCGGCTCAGTTATTGCAGTAGGTCTTCTTATAACAGTTAATGAAATTTTTGGAGTATCTGTAACTTCTTTGGGTATCTTTGGCTTAATAATAGGGCTATCACTTAGATTTATGACTCCAGCTTTTCAATATCTTATATCTGCATTAAATAATATTCCGCAATCTAGTAAGCAAGCATTAGCAACTTTCCCAACTAGCCCATATAAAGCTTTCAAGTCCTTATATTTACCTTCTATAAGACCAGCTTTATTAGTAGCTTTTTTAGTTGTCTTTATTGAAGTTGTGAAAGAGCAGCCTGCAACATTAATTCTCAGGCCGGTAGGTTTTGAAACTTTATCATCTAAGATCTATAACTTTACTAGCGAGGGACAGTGGGAATTAGCTGCAAACCCAAGTTTGTTATTAGTTTTTTTAAGCTTTATCTTAGTATATTTTTTAAACAAGAGACTAGATGCTAATGAATAAAACTACTTTGTATCAAAATCATATTGATCATGGGGCTAAAATGGTTGATTTTGGCGGTTGGAGTATGCCAATAAATTATGGCTCACAGATAAATGAACACAAAGTAGTCAGATCAAGTGTGGGTATCTTTGATGTCTCTCATATGTCAGTCTTTGATTTATCTGGTTCTGAGCAAGAAATATTTTTAAAAATGCTACTGCCTAATGATGTTCAAAAAATTATCTCTCCAGGTAGAGCTCTTTATAGCCCTTTGTTAAATGAAGCTGGTGGTATCTTGGATGATTTAATTGTCTACAACCTAGGAAGCCACTATAGAATAATTTCAAATTGTGCTACTTACGCTCAAAATCATGACTGGTTTGTTAAGCAATCTGCTTCTTATGATGTGCAAATAAACTTCATGGATAATCTTTCTATTATTGCAGTTCAAGGTCCTGATTCCCTAAATGCTCTTACAGCTATTGGGTTAGAGGATTTACAAAAATTTTCTGACTTTGATGTTGCGGTGGTTGATTCAATGATGATAGCTAAAACTGGCTATACCGGGGAAGAGGGTTTTGAAATTGTCCTTGATAATAATAAAGTGGGTACATTTTGGAATCAGTTAATAAATGCTGGAGCTTCTCCTATTGGCCTAGGAGCAAGAGATACATTGAGATTAGAAGCAGGCCTGAACCTCTATGGCACTGATATGAATATAGACAATCATCCTTATGAATCAAATTTATCATGGACCATAGACTTAAGTGATCCGGAGAGAAACTTTATTGGAAAATCTGCATTAATGAAAATAGATAAAGATTCATCTCAACAACTCAAAGGAGTAATCTTAAAAGAAAAAGGAATACTTAGATCACATCAAGTTATTAAGCATTCTGCCGGTAAGGGAGAAATCTTAAGTGGTACTTTTTCTCCTTCATTTGGTTTTAGTATTGGTTTTGCAAGAATTGATAAGGGTCATGCTGGAATGGGCTCTGTAGAAATAAGAAATAAGCAATTTAATGTTGAAATAGTATCGCCCCCTTTTATAAGAAAAGGTAAAATGATCATATGAAAGAAATACCAGGCGACTTAAAATTTAGAACATCTCATGAATGGGTCAGAGTTGAAGAAGATGGCACTGTGACAGTTGGAATTTCTGATCATGCTCAAGATTTACTAGGTGATATAGTTTTTGTTGAATTGCCTGATATAGGTTCTCAGATCAGCTCTGAAGATGAAGTTGCTATTGTTGAGTCGGTAAAAGCTGCTTCAGATGTATACTCCCCAATATCAGGAGAGGTAATTGAAGTAAATGAGTTGCTGCTTGATACTCCGGAAACTATAAATGAATCTCCTTACTCTGATGGTTGGTTTTATAAAATTCAACCAGACGATATGAATGAGTTAGACGAATTACTATCGCCAGATGAATATGGCGAGGTTTGCGAAGAATAAAATATTACATTTTTTAAACGCCAATTTTTTTATAATTAAAACTTTTTAATGCTCTACAAAAATAAACAAGATTCAGGAATTTCTGAATTAAATTCTTTTTCAAGAAGGCATATTGGTGTATCTGTTGATGCATCTAAAGAAATGCTAAAAGATATTGGATTTTCATCTATGGATGAATTTATTCAGTCTATTGTTCCTAATAATATTTATAACGATAGAGCCTTAAACCTTGACGAAGAAATGTCTGAAAATGAGGCGTTAAAGTACATAAATGAAGTTGGTAAGAAGAATGACATTTTTAAAACATATATAGGTCAAGGCTTTTATAACACCATCACACCGCCTCCAATTCTCAGAAACGTCTTTGAGAATCCTGGTTGGTACACATCTTATACTCCATATCAGCCTGAGATTGCTCAGGGAAGATTAGAGGCATTGATAAACTATCAAACAATGATTGTTGATTTAACCGGTATGGAGATTGCAAATGCTTCCTTGCTAGATGAGTCAACTGCTGCAGCAGAAGCTATGACTCTTGCAAAAAGATTAAGCAAATCAAAGTCAGCTGTTTTTTTAGTGGATGAGCAGTGTTTTCCTCAAACTATAAATGTTATTAAAACAAGAGCTAAGCCCCTTGGAATAGAGATTAAGGTCACAAATGTAAAAGCTGCGCTGGATGAAGACTTTTTTGGAGTATTGGTTCAATACCCAAGTGCTGATGGCGTTATTAATGATTTCTCAGATGTGGTTAAGTCGGCGCATAGTAAGAATGCTTTGGCTATATTTGCAGCAGATCTGCTTGCGTTAACTTTATTGAAATCTCCTGGTGAATTTGATGCAGATATTGTTATAGGTTCATCACAAAGATTTGGGGTCCCAATGGGTTTTGGAGGACCTCATGCTGCTTTTATGGCAACAAAAGAATCTCATAAAAGATCTTTACCTGGAAGAATTGTAGGAGCTTCTATAGACACACATGGAAATACTGCCTATCGGCTTGCACTCCAAACAAGAGAGCAGCACATAAGAAGAGAGAAGGCTACAAGCAATATATGTACTGCACAGGCGCTATTGGCAATAATTGCAGGATTTTATGCTGTATATCATGGCGCTTCAGGATTAAGAGCTATTGCTAAGAAAATTAATAATCAAACAAAAAGCTTAATTACAGTTCTTCAAAAAAACGGTTTAAAAATTAAATCATCAAATGTCTTTGATACATTTGTAATAATCTCAAATGAAAAAACTCAGCACTTTTTAGATAAAGCTATTGCTAAGAAAATTAATTTAAGAGAGATTGATGACTCCTCAATTGGCATCTCTTTAGATGAGTCGGTTTGTGAGAATGATTTACAGCAAATAATAAGTATTTTTAATAATGAGATAACAGATCTAAATCTAGAAACATCAGCCTCTTCTATTCCAGAAGGCCTAGAAAGATCATCACCTTATCTAACTCATCAAGTTTTTAAAAATTATCAAACTGAAACTGAGTTAATGAGATACATCAAAAGACTTTGCAATAAAGACATTGCGCTTGATAAATCAATGATACCGCTTGGATCGTGCACCATGAAACTAAACTCAGCATCAGAAATGATGCCGGTTAGCTGGCCTGAGTTCTCCTCTATTCATCCTCTTGTGCCTATTGATCAAGTAAATGGCTATATGCAGTTAATTGGTGAGCTTGAAGATATGCTAGTTTCTATTACAGGATATTCAGCGATTTCGCTTCAGCCTAATGCAGGTTCACAAGGTGAGTATGCAGGGTTGTTAGCTATTAATGCTTATCATAAAAAAAATGGTAATGATGATAGAAATATTTGTTTAATACCAAGATCTGCGCATGGCACGAATCCAGCTTCAGCTCAAATGGTTGGCATGCAAGTGGTTCCAATTGAGTGTGATGATAATGGAAATATTTCCATCACTGATCTAAAAGAAAAACTAGAAAATCATAAATCTAAAGTGGCAGCTATTATGATTACATACCCTTCAACTCATGGAGTATTTGAATCATCAGTAACTGAGGTTTGTGAAATTGTTCATAATGCTGGTGCCTTAGTCTATATAGACGGAGCTAACTTAAATGCCATGGTCGGAGTTTGTTATCCAGGAGAATTTGGTGGAGATGTATCGCATTTAAATCTTCATAAAACATTCTGCATACCTCATGGAGGTGGCGGCCCAGGAGTTGGTCCTATTGGAGTAGTAGATAAATTAAAAGACTTTGTCCCTGGTTCTCATGAGAATCAAGATAACAATGTTGGTCCAGTTTCTGGCTCTGACTGGGGCAGTGCAAGCATCTTACCTATAAGCTGGATGTATATAAAAATGATGGGTTCAAAGGGTCTAAGAAGAGCAACTGAAATTGCGATCCTAAATGCCAATTATATAGCGCATAAATTAAAAGATGATTACAAGGTTTTATATAAAGGCGATAGTGGCCTTGTTGCGCATGAATGTATTATTGATGTCAGGCCCTTTAAAGATTCGGCAGGTATAGATGTAGAAGATATTGCTAAGAGATTAATTGACTACGGTTTCCATGCACCAACTATGTCTTGGCCTGTTGCTGGAACCTTAATGATTGAGCCAACAGAAAGTGAGTCAAGATCTGAGATTGATCGGTTTTGTGATGCGATGATAAGTATTAAAAAAGAGATCTTAGACATTGAAAATGGCGATTTAGATAAAATTGATAATATGTTAAAAAATGCTCCTCATACTGCAGAGGAAGTATCTAAAGATGAGTGGTCACATGCCTACAATAGATCAAGAGCTGCTTACCCTATTGATGAGATAAAACAAAATAAATTTTGGCCTCCAGTTGGAAGAATTGATAATACGCATGGAGACAGAAATCTGATTTGTAGCTGCCCGTCTATGGAAGACTTTTAATGGATTGGAAGTTCTATAATTTCCCAATCAGCTTCCCAGCAAGTTGCCCGTAATTGCTCATCGGGGTTAACAGCTATAGGATTCGAAACTTCTAGCAATAAAGGCAAATCGTTTATTGAATCTGAGTAAAAAGTTGTGTTCTCAAAACTTGTAAAGCCATTTGAATCCATCCATTTTTTAACTTTAACTAGCTTGCCTTCTCCCAAAGCAGATTCTCCGTCCATTCTTCCTGTATAAACTCCATCAATAATCTCTACATCAGTTGCAACAACATGCTTAAATCCAAGTCGCTCTGCAATAGGGTTTACGAGTACAGAATTGGTAGCTGAAGCTAACAACATAAAATCATTATCATGAGAGTGCTCATGCAGAAGCCTTAATGCGTATATATTTATTATTGGCTCAATTACAGAGTTAAGAAAATCTTTTAAGAGACTTTCAAGTTGATCAGGTGTTTTACCTTTAAAAGTAGAGAGTGCAAATTCTGCCCATTCGTCATAATCTAATTTTCCTTCATAATATTGATTATAAAAATATTCATTTTTTTGAGTATATTCATCATGGTCAACTTGGCCAGAATCAATCATAAATTTAATCCATGAATAGTCAGAATCTCCATTAAGAATGGTATTATCTAAGTCGAATATTATTAATTTATCACTCATATATAATTCAGCCTTTTTATGATTAAAGATCCAGGATACAGATTAAACGTTGGTGTAATAGTGGTTAATCATAAAGGTAAATTATTACTTTGCAAAAGAAAACAATCTAATAATTGGCAATTTCCTCAAGGAGGGATAGATTCAGGAGAAGAGCCTGAAAGTGCTGCTTATAGAGAGTTATATGAAGAAGTTGGAATTAATAAGGATAGTGTCAAAACTTTAGCTATTTCCAAAGATTGGCATAAATATGATCTGCCAGAAGCTAGTATACAAAAAAGTTTTTTTAGAAATAAGTTTATAGGTCAGAAACAAAAATGGTTCATGTTTGAATTAATTCAAGAAGTTGAAATCGATTTTACAAAAGATCTAAATCCAGAGTTTGATGACTATGTATGGAGTTCATACTGGCACCCGCTTCAAGCTATCATTGGTTTTAAAAAAGAGGTTTACAGAGACGTTCTTTTAGAATTTTGTGATCCCTATATCAAGAGATTTGTGTAGATGGGTTTAGAGATTCTCATTTTTCTATTAGTAGGTATTTTTGCTGGGCTCTTGGCTGGATTATTTGGCATTGGAGGAGGAATAATTATTGTTCCTGCTCTTGTGGCTACTTTTATGTATCTTGGTTTTAACGAAGCAATTATTATGCATCTAGCTATAGGTTCTTCACTTGCTAGTATATTTTTTACAGGAATAGCATCAGCATATGCTCATAATAAAAAACACAGTCTTGTTTGGGAAGCTTTTTATCCCTTGTGTGCAGGTATAACCATTGGCGCGTTATTGGGCGCTTTGATTGCAGGCAATCTTTCAGGAGTTATATTGAGATATATTTTAGGGATATTTTTATTAGGTCTCGCCATACAATTAATCTTCAGCCTTGAGATAAAAAAAACCACTAGATCTCATAACCTGCTTCTATCAGTTTTTTCAGGCTCTGGTATTGGAATGATGTCATCAATAATGGGGATAGGTGGTGGTAGTTTTTCAGTGCCTTATCTTAGATATTTAGGCTATGAAATGAAAATGAGTATTGGCACTTCTGCAGCATGCGGAGTTCCTATAGCTTTATTTGGCTCTATTGGCTATTTGTTAATAGGATGGAATCTTGAGAGTCTGCCAGCAATGTCATATGGATATATATATCTACCAGCAGTCATCGGTATAAGTGCTACCAGTGTTTTTTCTGCTAGCTTAGGAGTAAACATTGCACATAAGCTCAGTGATTTAATTTTAAAAATTCTATTTTCTTTATTCCTAATAGTAAGTGCTTTGTATATGCTAGCGATATGATTATTGAATTATCAAGTTTCTTTAATAATCCAAGTTTAATCTCTTGGGGGCCGTTAAATATTCAATATTATGCTGTGACGTGGATATTATCGACCTACTTTATGTACTTGTTTTTAAAAACCCATGCTATTCCAAAAGAATTAGGTTTATCAACAGATCAAATCAATGATTTAGTCTTTTTATATGGCCTGATATTTGGAGCCATGATAGGTGGAAGAGTTGGTTATATGTTTTTTTATGGCACTGATCAGCTTTTAAATGATCCTCTTTCACTGTTTTATATATGGCAAGGTGGTTTGAGTTTTCATGGAGGTCTTGCTGGTGTTGCTATCAGTGTATTTATTTTTTCTAAAAAATTTAATATAAGTTTTTTTAGGCTAACTGATGCTGTTACTTTAGCTACTCCTATTAGCTTGGGATTAGTAAGAATTGGAAATTTTCTTAATGGCGAGCTATATGGAAATCCTACCTCAGGTAATTGGGGATTTATATTTCCTACAGATGCATTTGGGCTTCCAAGGCACCCTTCACAATTATATGAAAGCTTTTTTGAAGGTATAGTTTTATTTATGATCTTATTTTTTATAAACAAAAATACAAAAATAACAGGCGTGGTCTCTGCTGCATTTCTAATTTTTTACGGAACAATTAGATTTTTTATCGAATTTTATAGGCAGCCTGATGCACATATTGGTTATGTTGCATTAGAATGGTTAAGCATGGGTCAATTGCTATGTTTACCAATGATCTTAGCAGGACTTTTACTACTAACTTATTTTTTACGAAAAGCATGAAGGCATATTTAGAATTACTTTCTCATATATTAGAGTTTGGTGAGGAGCGAGAAGACAGAACCAATACGGGCACACTATCCTCCTTTGGGCATCAGTTAAAATTTGATCTGAAAGATGGTTTTCCTGCTGTAACAACAAAATCACTAGCTTGGAAAGGTGTTGTTTCAGAATTATTATGGTTTTTAGAGGGGTCTGATGATGAAAGAAGGCTTGCAGAAATAAGATTTGGAAAAGGTAGAGAGCACTTAACTGAATTAGATAAATATTCCACTATTTGGACTGATAATGCTGATAATCAAGGTAAAGAGCTAGGCTATATCAATAACGAGTTAGAAAAAAAATTAGGGCCAGTTTATGGAGTTCAATGGCGTGACTGGGGCGGATTAGATCAAATTAAGATCCTGCTTGAGGGTATTAAAAATAACCCATTTGGCAGAAGACATATTCTAAATGCCTGGAATGTTGCTGAATTAGATAATATGGCTTTGCCTCCATGTCATGTTATGTCTCAATACTATGTTACAAAAGATAACTCTTTAAGTTGTCATATGTATCAGAGAAGCGCTGATATGTTTCTTGGTGTTCCTTTTAATATAGCAAGCTACGCTCTGCTAACCTCTATTCTTGCAAAAATATCAGGCCTTAAGCCAGGTACATTTATTCATTCCTTCGGTGATGCGCATATATATAAAAATAGCATTGATCAAGTTCGTGAACAGCTCTCCAGGGAACCAAAAATATTACCAACTCTAAAACTTCCTGAAATAAATTCAATTGAGCAAATTAGCATGTTTGGTGTTGATGATTTCATTCTAGAAAACTATGAACATCATCCTGCTATAAAAGCAAAAATGGCCATATAACAATGACTCTTATAATATCTCATGTAGTCGCCATGTCTAACAATCAGGTGATTGGAGTAAATAATGATTTGCCTTGGAATCTTAAAGATGACCTTGCTCATTTTAAAGAATACACCACTGGTAAGACCATAGTCATGGGTAGAAAAACATTTGAGTCGATAGGTAGAGCCTTGCCGAATAGAGTTAACTATGTAATTTCATCTACCTTATCTGAGATAGAAGGCGTCAGTATCTTTAAAACTTTAGATGATGCTATGGAGGCTGCTAAAGCTCATAACATTGAAAATAATATCTCTAATGAAATTGCAATAATTGGAGGCGGATATCTATTTAGAGACTCAATAAACACGTTTAATAAATTAGTCTTAACTAAAGTGGATTGCTCAATAGAAGGTGATGTGTTTTATCCAGATATAGATTTTAGTAATTGGGAATTGGTTTCTTCAGAAAGCTTTCTAAAGAATGAAGATAACCAATATAATTTTTCTATAGAGACCTATAGAAAATTATGATTTCTTAATATAGTCTCTTCTTAACTGGAGACTTTGCATTCTTTTCTCTTCGTTTTCAGTATATTTGATCCAATTATTTGCAGTCTTCTTAACCTTCTTATCTTCATCTCTTGCAGCTACTCTGAATTGCTTTTTAGCTTCATCAAAATTTTTCAATTCAAAATAAGCTTGCCCCAAAGTTAAGTGTGCCTGGGAGATTTTCTTAATTTTTCCTTTCTTAATACCTTTCTTGATGGCATTAATCGCTTGATCTAATTTATCTTCGATAAGATATAAATTTCCAAGAACTAGATAATTAGTTCCTTCTTCAGACATCTTAGCTGCCTTTTCTAGAACGGGTATTGCTTTATCTATCTCTTGAGCCATCCTCCAGGAATCTGCAAGAAGCTTAAGATTCTTTTCAGTATCTTCAACAACAGGTTTTAATTCCTCTATCTTAGTTTTTGGATTCATAACTAAGACTTGCTTCTTCTGTCCAGCAACAATAACCGAAGCCGCTTGATATGGATTCCCATTCATCAATAATAATTGGGCAAGGGTCAGATACTCGCCTTGCTTGTCAAGGTAGTCACTCTGATATGCTGCACTTAAGGCAACCATGTAATCTGCTTCTCTTCCTAGAGTTCCATATGCTTGTCCAAGTTGGAGAAAGTAGCGCTTTTTTGGATATAAATTTACAAGAACCTCATAAATTTCTAGTTGTTTTAAAATTGTTTCTTTTTCACCAATTTCTTTCTTTAATTCTTCATATGAAGCTGCCATGATCACATACCAATTTTCTTTTGGCGTATAACCCTCTAGTTCTGCTAAAGATACGGCAGTTTGTGATGCTTTAAGAGCTTCTCTAAAATCTTCTATTTGATAGTATGCCTGAGCAAGCAAAGACCACGATTGAGCTGTTACAGTCTCAACTTCTTGCATCCATTGCAATATTAAATTAATACCTTTTCTCCAATCTCCTTCAATCATATGAAGTGATGCTAAAGTAAGAAGTGTCCCAGTTCGAAGCGGCTGAGTTACCTCTTCTTCATTAACTACTTTTGTATAACCTTGGATTGCTTTAGGATAATCACCTTTATCATAATAATAATAGCCTACAAAATTATACATAACAGACCTGTCATAACTCTTCATATCAGCTTCTTGACTTATCATCTCATCAAGAATTTTTTTAACTGTCACCATGTCCGGATTAGGCTCTTCTGCATCAATCATTTGGCCATATGTCTCTGATTCTTTATTGGTATCTTTAACTTGAACTATTTTTACAATTTCAAGAGCCTCTGTTACTTTTGCAATTTTTTTAGCAGTTTTAGTTTGAAGTACTCTAGCTTTTTTATATGTAACCTGTTTTTTAGATTTTGAAGCTTCATTAGATTGAGCAATAGTTTCTATTGGCATAAAGGCAAAGGCTAATACTAGTGCAGTTGAAACTCTAATTAATGTTAATTTTTTTATTGTATTAATCATCCTCTTCCATCTCATATTTAAATCTATACATAACATCATCAACTTTTACAGGGTTACCATCAACAATTTTTGGTTTGTATTTTAATTTTGCTGCAGCTCTTATGGAAGAATTGTTAAATATAGAACATGGTCTAAGTACTACATCTGCTTTTCTTTCATCTCCGCACATACCTTCTACTATTTCAGTATTTTCAGCAGTTCCTTGTTCTGTGATGGTAAATTTAACAATTGCGTAACCTGATGTTCCTCTTTCTTGCGCTCTTCTAGGATATTGAGGTTGAACTGCAAATAAAGGCATATATTCACCATCTTTAAAAAATGATCCGCCCGCTTTAATATTTGCCTTTGGTTTAGCAATAGTTACATCTACACCCGTTAGGGGCTGAAGTTCAACTTCTGGTTGTGCAATATCATCTGGCTGCTCTTCTGGCTCGTCTGGTTTTTCTACTTCTTGTAAAAGAGTATCAATATCTCTATCTGGCATAACTATATCTACAAGCTTGATAGATTTATCATCTTTAATGCCGCTATCGCCAAGAGAGATTAAAAGAACCATCACAAAGAATAATGATAGTCCGACTATTGATGCTAATAATCCGCTAGAAATATACTTATTCTTGGATAAAAAAGCTAATACAGATTCTGAAGAATTTGCAGATTTATTAGCTGTTACTGACGCCATATTATTACTTACTTAGGTTCTGATGCTAATGAGATAGCTGTGACTCCAGCTTCTCTAGCCCCATCCATGACTTTAATAATAGTATCTGCAACTGCTTTTTCATCAGCCTGAATTACTACTGACCCTTGTGGATTATCAGCTAGCATTTTTACAACATTAGCTTTAACTTGTCTTACGTCAATTCTTCTACCGTCCATCCATATTTCGCCAGTAGGTCCGACAGCAATAAGAATAGCAGCATTTTCTTGGGTCTCAGCTGTATTAGAATCAGGCCTATTGATTTCAAGTCCTGGCTCTTTAATAAAGTTTGCAGTAACAATAAAGAAAATAAGCATGATGAATACGACATCAAGCATTGGCGTCATATTTATCTCACTTTCTTCTTCTTTAACTGCGCTTGTAATTGATCCTCTTCTCACAATTCTCTCCTAATATCGTTTAATAATACTGTCTAGCTTGTGCTCTCTTTTTGTACTAGCACCATTTAAATAAACTGTTGCAAACACCCCTGATAAAGCTACCACCATACCAGCCATGGTAGGTAAAGTTGCTTTTGAAACACCTCCGGCCATCGATCTAGCATCTCCGCCACCATTAAAAGCCATCACCTGGAAAACTTCTATCATCCCTGTAACAGTACCCAACAATCCAAATAATGGAGCTATAGCAACACAGGTTTGTATTAATGATAAGTTTCTGTTGATTTCTACTTTTGCTTGGGACATGTACTTCTGACGAATTTGAAGTGCATACCATGAAGTTTTGTCTTCTCTGGATTCCCACTGTTGAACTAATTCAGCAATATAATCATTATAACCTTTTGCATAATAGAAGACTCTTTCAAAGATCATAGTCCACATAAATAAAACTAGTAAAGCAATCCCCCACAAAACGTCTCCGCCTTGCTCCATGAAGTCTCTAACTGAGACAAATGCTTCACTTATTTCATACATAAATAGAACTAGCTAGTCTCAGAATGCTCAGCTAATATGCCAGTACTCTGCTCTTCTAATATACTAATAATTCCTTTAGCTGACGATGCAGTAAACGAATGCAGTAAGGTTGTAGGTATAGCAACTAATAATCCTAAAACAGTTGTAACAAGTGCTTGTGAAATACCGCCAGCCATAAGCTTAGGATCTCCAGTACCATATAAAGTTATTTGTTGGAAAGTTACGATCATTCCAGTAACTGTTCCTAATAGGCCTGCTAAAGGCGCCACAACAGAGATAATTCGCACAACACTAATACCTTTTTCAATTGATGGCCTTTCTGCCATAATTGCTTCAGCTAATCTTAGCTCTAAAGTATCTATATCTTTCTTAAAGTTATCTTGGCCAACCTTCAGAACTCTTCCTAAAGGATTACCAGAGTCAGCAGTTTTTGATTTTGTTTGTTTATTAACAGCAACTCCAACCATGTATAAGCTCCACAGTTTCCAAAAAGCTATAACTATACCGATAATACCAACAACGATAATCGCAGCACCAACTTCTTTTCCTTGAGCAGCTCTTTCTGTAAGAGAAGGAGTTTGGATAAGATTAGCTAGCAAACTTCCACCTGTAGGTCCTGTTGGATCTACTCCGAACTTCACTTGCTCTCCACCTGCGGCATTGCCTAGATTTTTAGCACTTTTTGTAAATCTTCCTGCTGGTTGCCTAGGAAGAAAAGCATATTGACCTTTTGATGTTGCAAATTCTAAGTATTTGCCATCACAAACTGCATTAAATAATCCAACACGAGTAACCATACATTCGCTAGTTTCTCCATCAACATCAATTACTGTAGTATTAAAGTTAACTACTTCTGAACCAGCATTCATTTCACGAAGAAGTTCGAACCATAATCCCTCAATCTCTTTAATAGTTGGAAGTGAAGTAGTTTCAGACATCTTGCCTGTAAGATTGTTCAAGAATGCTACTCTTTCAAGTCCAAACTCTGCTGAAGCCAATGAATTAGTGAACATTGATGAGGCTTCACCAGCTGAACTTTGAATATGACCAAATAATTCTGTAAGTGATCCTAGTTCTTTCTTATAAGCTTCTTCTTTAACTCTTACAATTTCTTGATTCTTTTTATATTCAGCTTCTAGCTTTGCTGCAATTCTTTCTTGCCTAGCAAGTTCTTTTTTCTCAGCAGCTAAAATACTAGCTTGTTTATTTTTATTAGCCATGAATGTTGCTTCTCTTTTAACATTCTCTGCTTGCTCTTTAACTTTGCCTTCTTTAACAAGAGCTAAAAGAGCTTCAACTGTTGTTGGCTCTTGATCTACTGCCGCATCATCTGCATCTTGTGCAAAAGAAGGAACAGCAAACGTAACTATTAGTAAAAAATAAAATAGATTTAAAAATTTCATTAGATTTGCTCCTTAACTACTACTGGCAGCATCAACATATCTGTTGGAGCTAGTTTTTTAGCCATTCTTATTCCATCTCTAATAGCAGTTCTATAACCACCATCTAATTCAACCCAATCATTGGCATCTTTGTCCCAAATACCGCTAGTTCTCTCATCTTTTGTTTGATAGAACATACCTATTCTTCCAACCACTAGAACGTTAGCAACAATTTCTTGGCCGTCAATAACTATAGATGATTCGAAAGCATCAATCTTTCTGCCATATTCACCCTCAATATTATAAGCCTCTAGGATTTGTCTAACTTGTTCTGAAGCAGTTACTTTTGGATTTGATAGTGAGCTTCTTACAAGATCTAACCTTTGTCTTCTTTCTTCAACATGGAAAGGTAGATCCATTGATACATATGCTTCTAAGCCTTCAAGCATTTTCTGAGCTAGAGGTGGAATCTGTCTTTGCATGACAACAACTTGAGTAAGCTGCCCATCTAATTCATCCATTAAGTCTAATTGAGCTTGGATCTGTATTCTTTTTTGCTCGTTATAGACTATTAAGCCTTCAACTTGCTTAGAAACAACTTTCCACTCATTTACAATTTTGTCAGTTTGCTTTTCTGTGCCGTCAATTTTATCTTGTGATGCGGCTGATTGATTTGAATTCTCTCTTCCTACTTCAAGAACTGATTCCATTTCTGTAGCATTACCTACAAATGGAAAAACCAAAGCAAGAGACATTATTATGGCTCGTATTTTCAACATATTAAGTTGCTCCCTATTATTATCTTTATATGATTAATTGATTACGCAATTAACTACTAAAAAAGTTCTGTCATTCTACCAAGTTAATGTAAATAGTGACAAATTTATTTATTGAGACTTATCTCATTTATCCTATTAAATATCTTACCAAAATTTTATCATTACCATCGGGGTGTTTTTCATATAGGCAATATATTCGGCATCTTGGCCCCATGTCTTTTGCCCCCTTCCCTCTAACATCCTAACTCCACTAATTTTTACTAGAAGTAAATAAGTAAAAACTGGTGATATTAATGTTAAATATTCTATACCCGATAAAGAAGAAAAAGACATAACAGCAACTCCGGTCCATAAAGTAATTTCACCAAAGTAATTGGGATGTCTTGATTTGCTCCATAAGCCACTAGTAATAAATTTGTTTCTATTTTCAGGTATAGCTCTAAATGCTGACTTTTGTTGGTCGGCAACTATTTCAATTGCAAATCCGCCAACAAACATTAATAAACCAATGTAAAAAATATTATTAAGAATAATGCCTGTATCACTTGCTATAGCAGTAATGGCGCATAAAGAGCAAACTGACACCCACATCCCTTGAAGAGTCCATGTCATAAAGAATTGAGCCATATCAGGCTTAATGGTTCTAAAACGTTTATCTTCACCGTCTTTAGCTATTCTTGTAAACAAAAAGGTCCCTAAACGACCTGCCCAGATAATGACTAAAATTGAAATTATTACAGAACCCCAATTAATAGTGCCCAAAGTTGCTAAATACATGCAATATGCAAATACGCTTGTATAAGTAAGACTGCCAGTTAAATCATAGAATTTTTCTGTTTGAAACATATAAGCTGGAACAAAAGCAATCCATTGAATGATGTATGCGAGTAAAATTATATTTTGAACTAGCTCATTACCAATAGCTAAGCTAATCCCAAAAGGAATTCCAAAACCTATAGCTGCGTAGATTAGATACATTATTGATTGCATAATCTACTCCCACCCACAAGAACGACCCGCATTCTCGTTTTCTAACCAATCTTGAAGAGGTTTATAGTAATTTAAGATAGAGCTCCCGTTAAGTTTTCTCTCTCCTGTCAAAGCTTCAAAAGCATCCTGCCAAGGCTTGCTCTGACCTAGAGCCAACATATTTATTATCTTCTCGCCTGCCTCAGGGTTGTTATATATTGAGCACTCATGAAGAGGTCCTTCAAAACCAATTTGATTACATAATGATTCATGAAATTGATACTGCATTATTTTTGCAAGATAATATCTTGTATATGGCGTATTGCCTGGTATATGGTATTTGGCGCCTGGATCAAAATACTCTTCGCCTCTTTCCATTGGAGATGTAATACCTTGATACTTTTCTCTTAATTCCCACCAGCTTGAATTTAAATTTTCTTCAGTGATTTCACCTGTAAATACACCAGATCTCCATTTATCCAACATAAGAGTCCAAGGTATTGAAACAACTCCTTCAAGTGCTTGCTTCATTAATAGGGCTATTGGATCTTTCTCTGCTGTTGCGGCCTCTTCTTCGGTAACAAAGCCGATTTGATTTAAATAATCTGGTGTTATTGATAAAGCTAATAGGTCTCCTACAGCTTCATGAAAACCATCATTTGCTCCACTTCTAAATACCCCAGGTAAATGGTTATAGGCCTGATAATAAAATATGTGTCCAAGCTCATGATGTATTGTTACAAAATCTTCTTCATTTTTTTCTATACACATTTTAATTCTTAAATCATTAGTTGCTGGATCTAAATTCCATGCAGATGCATGACATACGACGCCTCTATCTTGCGGCTTTGTAAATAAAGATCTTTCCCAAAAAGTTTCTGGCAATGGTTCAAAACCTAAAGATAAAAAGAAATCTTCAGCTATGACAACCATCTCACGCTCTGTTAGCTCTCTTTCTTCAATAATAGAAGTTAAATTTATAGAAACAGCATTTGGATCTTCTTCAAAGACAAGATCATAAACATTTGCCCATGATTGACCCCACATATTTCCTAAAACATGAGCTGGAAGCATTCCCTCTGAGGGAACAATTTCATCTCCATATTCTTCATTGAGCTTTGTTCTGACATGGCACTGTAGTGCATCATAAAGCGGTTTGACTTCTTCCCAAACTCTATCGGTTTCATCAAGAAATTCTTCAGCTGGCATATCATATTTACTAAACCATAGATCTGTTAAACCTGCATAACCTAGATCTTTAGCTCCAAGCTCTCCTATTTCAACCATTCTCATATACTTATCTTTCATAGGCTTGCCAATTTCTCTCCAGCCAGTCCATGCCTTTAATAACTCATCAGGATCTCTAGATGAGTCTATGATTTGTTCAAATGCTTCTAGGTCATAACAATCATTTTCACTAAAGCAATGCTTGCCTGATCCATACATTGCACCTAGTTCAGTTTCTATATTTGCTAACTCTCCTGCTAAAGCCTCGTCTAGAGGTGCAGGCATAACAAAGCCTCCTTTTATAAGGTTAAGCTTTCTTCTCATGTCTTCTGGTAAATCTAAATTATCAAAAGATGATGCTTCATTTGCTCTTTCTACAGAAATCATAGAATAACGTTTACCAAAATCAGCAGCTATCTTTTGCGAATCGTAAGTTATAAAATTAGAACTAATCCAATATGCAGAAGAAGCAACTGGACCAAGAGCATTATTCTCTTGCTCCACTTTCTCTAAAAAAGACTCTACATCAGATATAGTTTTGATTTCAGAGTCACTTGAAGAGCAAGATGCTAAAATAAATATTGATATGACTAGACTAAATAATTTGTTCATTTGATAACCACCCCTTTAAAATAGACCTATAGTATATTATGAAAATTTCAACAAACCAGTTTAAAAATGGAACTAAACTTTTATTAGATGGAGCTCCATGCTCAATTATTGAGCATGAATTTCATAAACCTGGTAAAGGCCAGGCTGTTATGAGAGTAAAGTATAGAAATTTATTAACTGGAAATGTTATAGATAAAACTTTTAAATCAGGCGAAAGTGCAGAAACTGCTGATGTTAGTCATAGAGAAATGGATTTCTTGTACTCTGATGGGGAAACATGGAATTTTATGGATCCAGATAATTTTGATCAACTTGAGGTTGGTTCTAAGTTAATGGAAAATGCTAAAAAATGGCTCGTTGGTCAAGAAAGATGTGAAATTGTTTTATGGAATGACCAACCAATTACTGTTGAAGCCCCAGTTTTTGTGAATCTTGTTATTGCCACTTCTGAACCAGGAGTTAGGGGAGATACTGTATCAGGTGCTTCTAAGAATGCTGAACTTGAAACTGGTGTAAATATTCAGGTGCCTCTGTTTGTTAATGAAGGTGAAACTATAAAAGTTGATACGCGTTCGGAATCTTATGTCAGCAGAGTATAAAAATGATTAATCATCTCAATCTAAAGATAGAGCAGTTTCTTGATGGAAATATTGAGTTTGATGAGAATGATGCCGAGTTAATCAAGAATAAGTTTAAAACTGAAATTACTGATGATTTAAAAAAAGGCCATATAACTACAAATGTGGGGCTTATCTCTGGAAGTATCTTAGACAAGAATCCAAGAGAAATAGCAGAAAAATTTAAAAATTTCTTGTTAGAGATAAAAGGAATTAATAAAATTGAAATAGCTGGCCCAGGATTTTTAAATATCTTTTTTAATAGAAATTATTTTGCTGATATTGTCCTTGAGGGGGCAGAATTAGATAGAGCATTTGGTCATTCTGAGATTGGTAAAGATAAAAGTGTGCAAATAGAATTTGTGTCTGCAAATCCAACAGGTCCTCTTCATGTTGGTCATGGAAGAGGTGCAGCCTTTGGTGATGCTATAGGTAAAATCCTTCAGGCAAATGGATATAGCGTTTCAAAAGAATACTATATTAATGATGCTGGCAGACAAATGGATATCTTGGCAGCAAGTGTTTGGCTTAGACTTCATAAATGTTTTGAAAATGATATGTTCCCAGAAAGTGGATATAAGGGTGAATATATTATTGATATAGCTAATGATATTAATCCTGATTTTAAAGTTGATAGCAACAGAGTGGATGCAATTACTGCAGACTTGCCGTCTGATGCAGAAGAGCAAATAGATGCACTGATAAAAGTATGTAAAGAAGAAAATGAGGCATTGTGGAATGAGATTAAAAAAATATCCCTCGAATCAGTTCTTGCTACTATAAAAAATGATCTACAAGATTTTAAGGTAGATTTTGATAATTGGTACTATGAATCTAGTCTTGGGTCATTGGATGATAAAGAGTCAAAAATATCATCTGCTATTAATCAATTAAAAGTTGAAGGTCTTGCTTATGAGGACAAAGGTGCTTTATGGCTAAATACTGAAAAAGCTGGTGATGATAAAAACAGAGTTCTAGTAAGAGAAGATGGAAGAGCAACTTATTTTGCTGCTGATCTTGCATATCATAAAGATAAAGTTGATAGAGGTTTTGATAAATTAATTAATGTATGGGGTTCAGATCACCATGGTTACATTAAAAGAATAGAAGCTTCTCTTGAGGGTCTTGGTTTTTCAAAAAATAAATTACATGTTCAACTGGTGCAGTTTGCAAATCTTTATCAGGGTAAAGAAAAGGTAAAAATGTCTACAAGGAGCGGAAGCTTTTATACGCTTAAAGATCTTATTAAAGAGATAGGTGTAGATGCAGCAAGATTCTACTACCTTTCAAAACAAGCTGATCAACATCTTGATTTTGATATTGAATTAGCCAAATCACAAAATAAAGAAAACTTAATTTTTTATATCCAATATGCTCATGCAAGAATAGTTTCTCTTCAAAATAAATACATAGAATCTAATGGCCTAATATCTAATAATCTTGAGTCAATAGAAAATGGTTCTTATATTGCTTGTGATAAATTAATTCATGAAGCTTCTAAGTTTCCAGGCGTAGTTCAAAGATCTAGTGAGACTCTGCAGCCGCACTTAATTGTCTTCTATCTCAGAGATGTTGCTCATCTCTTTCATAGCTTTTATAACAATAATCCTATTCTTAAAGAGTCTATAGATAATCAGAAATCTATTCTAAGCAGCCTAAGTTTGATAAAACTGGTCATATCTAATGGGCTAGACTTATTGGGTATAGAAGCTGTAGATAAAATGTAGTTATGAAAGATTTTGCTCAAAGAGTCTCTTCAAGCAGAAAGAAGCCAAAAAAGACTAAAACAATTTTTAGATCAAAAAATAGAAGTAAGCCTGTATTTAATTACAAAATTATTTTATCTCTTTTAGCTTTTTCAATTGTTGTTATTGCAACCTCACTTAATTTATTTAAAAGTAATCTTGAGATCTTTAAACCAGCTCCTGTTTCTGAGAATAGCGTGTCGATAACTTTTCCAGAAGAGCTTAAGGAGCAAACAGTTTTGGTAGAAATAAAAGAGGTTTTAGATAAATCAGATTGCTTATATATACTTCAAGTTGAGGCTTATGGAAAAGAAGCATTTGCTGCTGAAATGCTATATAAACTTACTAGTATGGATTTGAATCCTTTTATTGAAGAAATAAATAAAGTGGACCGAAAATTATTCGGAGTAATGCTGGGTCCTTTCATGAATAAGTCTGACATTAATAATGCTAGAGAGGTTGTTGTCAGGATCGGTTTATCGCCTATTATTAAAACAAGATGCAAGATTCAATAGAAAATAATTTAGATTTATTTGAAGAGCGCTTTAAGAAAGCTTGCTCACAAGCAGATAGAAATCCTAGTGATATAACAAAGATAGCTGTTTCTAAAAGAAAAGGAACTGATTCCATTAGGAAGGTTTTAGAAACAGGATTAAATAATTTTGGTGAAAACTTTGCGCAAGAGTTAGCTGAAAAATCTGAAGAATTAAAAGATCTAAATATAATATGGCATTTTATTGGCCCTATTCAATCTAATAAGGTTAAATTAGTTGCAGGCCACGCTAACTGGGTTCACTCTATTGACCGTGAAAAAATTATTGCAAGATTGGATGCTTCTTGCAAAGAGCTAAATAAAACTATGAACGTTTGTATTCAGGTCAATATTGATAATGAAGAATCTAAATCAGGCATTCATCCAGATAATCTACTTAGTCTTTCATCTGTTGTAGAGAATTATGGCAACCTAAAACTTCGAGGCATTATGGTGCTTCCAAAAATATCAAATACCTTGGAAGAAGCAGAGAGAGTTATGAGAAAGTGTTTTGCTCTGCATGCTAATTTGAAATTAGCTCATCCAGATGCAAATATTTTATCTATGGGAACTACTTCTGATTTTGAGTCAGCTATTCAGTGTGGCTCAAATATGATTAGAGTTGGAGAATCAATCTTTGGTAAAAGAGAATGAAAAATATAATTTTTTTTGGTGCGGGTAATATAAGCCAAGCCATTATTATAGGCCTAATAAAAAGTGGTATGTCTAAGGACAATATCCTTTACATAGACCGGAATGCTAAAAATAAAAAGGTTCTCTTAAGAATGGGTATTAAGCCTATAAATATAAAAAATATTGATTCTAAAAAAGATATTCTTGTTCTTGCTGTAAAACCAAAAGATACTCTGAGCGCTTGCGCAGAGATATGTAATATAGAAGATTCGCCTAAAATCATTAGCGTGGTAGCTGGTATTAAAATAAATAAAATTAGTAGCAGTTTTAAAAATTCACACGTAGTGAGAGCTATGCCTATAACAGCATCTGCATATGGAAAAGGGATTACAGCTATTTACGGAAAACCTAGTGCAAAAAATTTAGTGAGTTTTACTAATAAAATCTTTAAAAAAGTAGGCACTAGCATTATTCTTGAAAAAGAAATTGAAATAGATAATTTTACTGGATTAATAGGGAGTGGCCCTGCCTACTTCTTTCATCTTCTTAAAGTTTATGAAAAGCGCGTTTTAAAACTTTGTAAGGGTAATAAAAAACTTACTAATGAAATTATTAGTAACTTTTTAGATGGTATTTCTGCTTCTATAAGAGAAGGGGTAGAGCTTGATGATGCTATTGATAAAATTGCTTCTAAAAAAGGTACTACTGAAGCTGGAATTAATTCTTTAAAAAGTAATAATGTACTCCAGCTATTTGAAAAAGGTATAGTAAATGCAATTAAAAGGTCTAAAGAAATAAGTAATGAATACTAATCTAATAAATATTATTGCTCTGCTGATAGGCTCATTAAGCTATGCATTTGTAATCTTGCTTGTGTTCAGGCTTCTGAGGGTTAATTACTTTAATCCGGTTGTTAAGAGCTTTGTTAGTCTTCTAAACCCAATTACTACAATTTTTACTACCCTTTTAGGTGGAATTAATGGAATATTTGTTGCTGCCTTCCTTTTCAAGTTTATAAGCTTTTATATCCTTGCAAACTCAGCCTATGAAAACTCAGATTTACTTGTTTATGCTGCTATTAATGTGTTGAGCAGTGTTAGTCAAATCCTCCTATTTGCAGTAATAGGTGGGGTTATATTAAGTTGGGTTGCGCCTTCAAGCCCTCATCCGCTGCTAAAGCTAATTAATGAAATGTCAGATAAAATCCTTACCCCAATAAGAAATTATCTTCCTTCAATGGGTGGATTAGATTTCTCTCCACTTTTAGTTCTTATATTGTTAAATCAGGTAGATGTTCTTTTAGCTTCGATTGCTAGAGTGCTCTTGTGATACTTGAAAGAAATATTCATAAATTTAGTTCTGGAATAAAACTCGAATGCGGGAAATCGCTTGCTTCATTTGATTTAATGGTAGACACCTATGGTGAATTAAACTCAGATAAGTCTAATGCAATTTTAATATGTCATGCATTTTCTGGTAGCCATCATGCTGCAGGTAAATCTGATGATGATGAAAATTTAGGTTGGTGGGATAATTTAATTGGGCCAGATAAAGCTATAGATACTAATAAATTTTTTGTAGTTTCTCCTAATAACTTGGGAAGCTGTTTTGGTTCAACAGGACCAACTAGTATGTGCCCAGAAAATAATGAACCTTATGGTAAGGATTTTCCAAGTGTTACGGTTTTAGATTGGGTTAATTCACAAGAGATGTTGCTTAATAAACTTGGTATAGACTCTTGGGAAGCTGTAATAGGCGGAAGTTTAGGCGGCATGCAGGCTCTTCAATGGTCAATCTCATTTCCAGACAAAATAAAACGAGCCTGTATTATGGCTGCTGCAGCAAAAGCTAGCTCTCAAAATATAGCATTGAATGAGGTAAGTAGAGAATCCATCAGAAAAGATTCTAACTTCCATGATGGTGACTATTTAAAACATGGCACTTTCCCAAAAAGTGGGCTCAAAGCAGCAAGGATGCTAGCTCATATAACTTATCTTTCTGAAGAAAATATGGACCAGAGATTTGGTAGAAGATTTCAAGATGACGGAACTAAAGTAGAAGACTTTGTTGACTATGAGGTTGAAAATTACCTTCAGTATAAGGGTAATAAATTCTCTGAAACATTTGATGCTAATACCTACATCCTTATGTCTAGAGCAATGGATGGATTCGATCCTGCTAAAGATTTTGATGGCGAGCTTCGTAAGACTTTAAAAAATATTCAGGCAAAAATTCTAATCATCGGTTTTAAATCTGATTGGCTCTTCCCGCCAGAGAG
Organism: uncultured Gammaproteobacteria bacterium; assembly: GCA_964546275.1. GTDB lineage: Bacteria > Pseudomonadota > Gammaproteobacteria > Magnimaribacterales > D2472 > MED-G78. Next base: position 20,454 of record CAZJJG010000007.1, on the reverse strand, counting down.
GGGAAAAGAAATTCAACTTGCTGCAATGCAGTGTGGTATTAGTTCCTCTTATCTCGAACTAGATGGAGAGCAAGGGCATGATAGCTTCCTTTTTGCTGATGAAAGATATGTTAAAAATATAGAGGCTTTTTTAAGTAGTTAAATGATTAATCCGCTGGTAAATATTATTGAAAATTGGGTGGAGCCAGGAAGCAATATTATTGATTTTGGGTGTGGCGATGGCGCATTATTAAAAGAGTTTAGAGATAAAAAAAATACTGTGGGCTATGGAATAGAAATTGACCCTGATGGAATTATTCAATGTCTTAAAAATGATATCGCGGTAGTAGAAAAAAATATTGATGATGGTATTGATGAATTCTCAGAATGTAATTTTGATATTGCTATTATGGCTAGCTCTATCCAGTGCCTCAAAGAGCCCAAAGAGGCTCTGATAAAAATTCTTAACCTCTCAAATAAGTGCATTGTTACAATCCCAAATTTAGGGTACTGGAGATGTAGGATAGATCTATTATTAGGAAGAATGCCTGTTACTCCAAGCCTGCCATCTAGTTGGCATGGAACAGAAAATATTCACCTATGCACAATTAAAGATTTTGAAGATCTGTGCGCTGAAGAGGATTTTATGATTTTGGACAGCATGCATCTTAATAAAGATAGAAAGCAAAGTAAGATTTCTGCACTTCTTCCAAATCTGCTTTCTTCAGAGGGAGTATATTTACTTGCTAGAAAATAAAAAAATATTATTAGCCACATCGAATAAGGGAAAAATAACAGAATTTAAAAAGATATTTAATAATTTTGAAATTTTTCCTCAAGGTGAATTCAATATAGAAGAACCTGTAGAGGATGGTTTAAGTTTCTTAGAGAATGCCCTTATAAAAGCAAGACATGGCAGCATTAAATCTGGAATGTTCTCTGTTGCTGATGACTCAGGCATTGTAGTTCCTGGTTTAGATTTTGCTCCAGGAATCTACTCAGCAAGATATGCGGGAGAGAACGCTACTGATTTAGATAATAGAAATAAGATAATTGATGAACTAAAAGCTCTTAATAAAGAAACTCTTCCAGCTTACTATGTGTGCGTCCTAGTTGGCGTTCATTCTAAAGAAGATCCTATGCCAATTGTTGCAAGCGGCGAAATTCATGGTGAAATATCTATTCATAGCTCTGGTGAAGGCGGTTTTGGATATGACAAAATTTTTTATCCTCACGGATATAATTTTTCCATGGCGACAATGGATTCTGAAGAAAAAAATAGAATTAGCCATAGAGCTATCGCATCAAAATTATTTCTAGAAAAACTTGAAAGTATTAGATCTTAATAAAATACCTATTTCTTTATATATACATTTTCCTTGGTGTGAAAAGAAGTGTCCATATTGCGATTTCAATATTGAGACTAATAAAAAAGATGGAGATGAAGAGCACTTACTTAGAGCCATATTAGAAGATCTAGATACTTCATATACTTATCTGAAAGAAAGAAAATTTAAATCTCTTTATTTTGGTGGAGGCACCCCATCACTAGTATCTGTAAAAATTGTAGAAAAAATTATTAGTCGTCTGCATGAGCAATCATTACTGGCTGATGATTGCGAGGTGAGTTTTGAACTTAATCCTAAGGAAGTTACAAAAGACTATTTAGATGCTTTAGTAAACATTGGTATTAATAGGTTCTCCGTTGGTATCCAAAGCTTTAGCTCTAATACTCTAGCTAGTCTTGAGCGTAACCATAATGCAAAAGAGTCGATCGATGCAGTTGAGCTTGTCTCAAGTATGAAGCATGCGGATACAACAATAGATCTCATCTATGGAGTTATGGAGCAGGATTTAAGTTCGCTCACTAAGGATATTGAGATTTTTTGTAGTTATGACATAGGACACCTGTCTATGTATCAATTAACTATTGAGCCAAATACAATTTTTTATAAAAAAGAATTGAAGCTTCCTCAAGATACCCTAATTGAGTCAATGGAAAATGAAGCAAAAAAAATACTCAATAAAAATAATATAAGCCAATATGAGGTTTCTTCCTGGTCAAAAGAATATAAGCAAAGTAAACATAATATGAATTATTGGATGTATGGGGATTACTTGGGGTTAGGCCCGGGAGCGCACAGCAAAATTACTACCGAAGATGGTATTAAAAGAATGATCAAGTTAAAGAAGCTTAATGCATACATCAAAAATCCTTCAAAAACTTCTGATATCTTTATTACCAAAGATACTTATGATTTAGACTTAGCTATGAACCTATTGCGAATAAAAAATGGGTTATCTTTGGATGAAATAAAACAACATCATATTCATTTATCTAAATCTTTTATGGATAAGAGACAGATTGGCATTGAGCAAAAACTTTTAGAAAAAGATGGGTTTAAAGCCACTCAAATAGGCTATAAATTCTTAAATGACACCATAAACTTATTTAATTAAGTTTTTTGCAGAGTAAAAGCATAAATTTCTCTACCCTCTTCAATTGCTCGTTTCTGAAACTTAGTTAAATTAGATTTTTCGTATACTGAATTTACTAATTCTTTATACCCGCTAGAAATATTAATTGAGTCCTGGATTGATTCGGCATAGTTTTCCCAGTCTGTAGACATAAATAATAAACCTGAATCTTTAATAACGGGGTGAATAAGTTTTAAAAAGTCTGGCTTAATAAGACGGCGTTTATGATGCCTTGCCTTTGGCCATGGATCTGGGCAAATAATAAGAACATCATCAAATATAGGCTCTTTGATATCCTCTATAAGCAATCTTATGTCGCCGGTATTAATTCTTATATTAGATAATTCTAGTCGCTGCATCTCTCCTATCAAAAATCCTGTTCCTGCAAGATAGACTTCTGATCCAATAAATAATGTTTCAGGATTTTCTTGTGCTAATGAAATTATATTTTCTCCATTACCAAAACCTATTTCTAAAATAAGTTTAGAAAAATCTTTTTTAGCCGAACATATATCGTCATAGCTGTTAATAGCTAAATTAGGTAATAACTTGAGATTGTCTTCTTGGCTTGAAGTAATCCGCCCTCTTCTTTTAACAAAGGATGGTAAGAACTTGTATCGCATTATATTTACTTAATACAAATTCTTTTATGCAGCATTAGACATTAATGCCTTTAATTTCTTTAGTGCTCCATTTTCAATTTGTCTAACTCTCTCAGCTGAAATACTATATTCAGCAGCAAGATCATGAAGCGTAACTTTATCTTCGGACAAAAATCTTCTTTGAAGGATGTCTTTACTTCTATCATCCAGAGTCTTCATAGCTACACTTAAATCAGCAAGATTAAGCTCCTGAAGTTGGCTGTCTTCAGCAAGAGTTGCTGGGTCATATCTTTTGTCTTCAAGATATTGAGAAGGTGACATCATTTCATCTTCTGAATCTCCACCAGAGGGAGCATCAAAAGAAGAATCATTTGAAGATAGCCGATTCTCCATATGCAAGACATCTTTTATTTCAACATTTAAATCTTTGGCAATTTTTTCAGCTTCTTCTTTGGTAAGCCATTCCATGCCTTTTTTCTTACTTCTTAAATTAAAGAACAATTTACGTTGTGCTTTGGTGGTAGCTATCTTAACCAGTCTCCAGTTTTTAAGAATATATTCGTGTATTTCTGCCTTGATCCAATGAACTGCAAATGAAACTACTTTGACGCCTCTATGAGGATCAAATCTATCAACTGCTTTCATTAAGCCCACATTACCTTCTTGAATAATGTCAGCTAACGGGAGTCCATAGCCTTGATATGATCGAGCAATATGAACTACAAAACGAAGATGATGAATAACGAGCTGTCTTGCAGCATCTAGATCATCAGCTTCATATAATTTTAAGGCAAGCTCTTGCTCCTGTTCTTTTGTAAGAATAGGTATCGAATGAACACATGCTAGGTAAGATTCTATATCCTTTCCTGGCGTGGTTAATTGAATTGGTTGTAACTCTGTTGCCATATATATAATTTATTTATAATTAAATATATTAATAATTAATATATTCTAGGTAATTATACCAATTTTTTATAAAATTCGCTTATTAAGCCTAAATATTGATTTTTTAGGTAGGTATTTCTGAAGCCGACAAAGGCAGGGTTGAGAATAGATTTATCTTTTGTATAGGCTAGGGGGTTGCCAGAAAGCATTTGGCAAACGCTACCTCCTTTACTTTTTAAACATGCATGTCCAGCCGCAATATCCCATTCGGAAGTAGGTCCAAATCTTGGATATATGTCGGCCTCATTGTCAGCAAGGGCGCATAATTTTAGCGAACTGCCCTTCTCAACTAAGCTATATGAAATACTCTTCTCTGACAGATGATCCAAAAAATTTTTATCAACTTCTGTCTGATGATTTTTACTCATAACTATTCTTAGAGGGCCTTCTTGATCTTCAGACATCACAGGATTATCAAAAAATGATCCTGACCATGTTATTCCTGTTACTGGAGCTCTAATAATTCCAAATAGAGGCTTGCCATTTTCTATCAAAGCAATATTTACAGTAAAGTTGCCATCTTTATTAATGAATCCTTTTGTGCCATCAAGAGGATCAATTAGCCAGTATGGAATATTTAGATTTGGATCCTTTGGGCTATATGTTTCTTCAGAAATAACAGGTATTTCCGGGGTAATTTTATTTAATGCTTTTGTGATAACGTCATTAGCTTTATTGTCTGCTTCTGTGACAGGTGACCCATCAGATTTAATTTCTGTATTAAAAGATTCGGATTTATAGACTTCAATAATTGCATTAGAAGCATCTATTACAATCTCCTCTAATGCCTCATAAATGCTATCTATAAATGCTTGGGTTATTTTCATGCTTCTATAATATCAGATTGAAGTTTAGAACCTATTTGCAAACAGTCTTTTCAATATTCTGATAATCAATGGCTTGAAGGGCTTTATAGAAAATATCGGTATTATCCATCATCCCTGAAAATAGATGAGCTCCAGGTCCATATGCAAAAACTCCAACAGGCATCCCTGTATGATTTTTCGTTCCCCATTGGATTGTGACAGAATTATTTTTTTGCTTAAGCAGATGTAAGCCACCTGTTTCATGGTCGGCAGTAATAATAAGTAAGGTATCTTTATTTTTGGAGACAAAATTTATCATCTCTCCAATAGTTGCATCAAAGTCAGCAAATTCTGCAAATAAATATTCTAGATTATTATCATGCCCTGCCCAGTCTATTTGACTGCCTTCTGACATTAAAAAGAACCCATTACAGGTCTTAGCTGAATCAGCCAAGTAATTTAAAGCAACCTTGGTCATCTCTAATTGAGTAGGCATATTTGCTTCTGTTCTCATAATCCCATCTTCAGCAAAGAACCCAAGCAGTCTATTATTGGTATTAGTCTTGTAAGCTAAAAGCTCGCTGAGTGTTGATAGTTGAGTAATACCCTCACTATTGAATTTTAGGTTATTAAAAAGCTCCGCTCCTCCCCCAAGAGCCACGCTAATCTTCGAGCTTATTAACTGAGAGGCAATCTGCTTTTCTTTATAACGATTATCTACATGTGAGTAAAAAGCTGCAGGGGTTGCATGGGTGATTGAAGAGGTCGCAACAAGACCTGTTTTATAACCTTTATCTTCTAACAATTCAGTAATAGTTTTATAAGTCTCTTTATCAGATGAAATTGATAGATGCTTGTTCTTAGTTTTTTTACCAGTAGCCCATGTTGTTGCTGCTGCTGCAGAGTCGGTAACTAGGTTATCTTCTGAATGAGTTAGCGCCATGCCGCTAAATGGCAATTGATCAATTGCAAGCTTATATTCAGAGCCGCCTGCAGCGATTCTGGAAACTGTTATATGATTTGATCCCATGCCATCGCCTATCATCAGAATTATATTTTTAGGTAATTGCTCTTCGTCAAATGACTCTATCGTATAAATTACAGATTTCTTTGCACCAATAGAAAAAGAATCTTCAGTTGCCTTAGCAGCAATTTCTGGGGAGATAAAAAATAAAACAAGAAAAAAGCTTAGCAATGATTTCATTGTTGCTAAGGTTTTAAATTATTCATTCGTATTTCTGTAGCAGTATCTTCGTTATCGGGATAATTAAAGTTATAAATTGAGGCTTCCCATCCACCATACATAGAATTAGTAAGCATAAACCACTTAGTGCCCCACATATTTTTATATCGATATGCTAAAAGCTTTCTTTGATCTGGCTGTAATGCTGTCTCAGGTCTTGGTAAAAAATCACTAAGCTGGTCGCCAAAAATCATAATAATTCTATAATCTTCTGCAATCAAAGCGCGTCTTGAAGTTTTATTTGAACCCCACCCGTTCTCACCCTTCATCATAAGAACGTCTCTATCTTGATCAAGCGGGAGACCAAGAGCTACTAAATTTTTTCGGGTTGCTGCTTCTAATTCTGCCACTCTATTTGTTACATAAAATATTTTAATCCCTTTGGATTTTGCATCTAATAAGAAATCTTTCACCCCAGCTACCGCAGATGCATTAGCTTCATTGCCCCATTCTATCCATCCAGTTGGATATGAGGTTCCTTCTAAAACTGTTCTTGCTTGAAAGGCTGAATTATCGAGTACTGTTTCATCAATATCGAGAATAATTGCTGTGGGTTTATTTTTATATTCGCTCTGTTGTTCAACTGCAGCAGTCCAGCTAGTATCTTGAATAGCTTGATCAAGGTTGTTAGAGGCTGAAACAAAGGTTTGAATATTATTAGCGGTAAACTCAGTAGATGTTTGTGCATATAAAATACCTAGCAAAGATTGTTTTTGGAAATCATTATCTAGAGGCTCATTAATCTCATTACCGAGATCTACAGTAACTGCACACCCAGAAGATAGAGTTAAAAAGAAAATGAAATATATGGTCTTACGTGCTTTCATGATTGACTCAGATTATAATCTCTTTGAAACAATTAAAGTTAAAATTATGAATTCTGAATTAATAGAAAACCTAAAAGAGATACAAAGTGGTTTAAAGAAACTGAGTATGGATAGAAAAGTGGTCTTACCTCATCACAAAACATTTGAGTTAGTTGAAGAGATGCGAGAAGCTTTAAGAAAATCCTTGGAGATTGCTGAAAATGGATAATGCTACATGTTTTGAAGTAAGTATTAAGGATGGTATTGCTCATCTTAATATGAATAGGCCTGACAAATTTAATTCCATGACTCGATTATTCTGGAAAGAATTACCAGAAATAGTAAAAGAAATAGACAAAAATGCTCAAGCAAGAGTAATTTTACTTACTGGGGAAGGAAAGCATTTTAGTTCAGGAATGGATCTTGCTAATTTTTCATCCAATGGGTCTGATAAGAAAAAGGATCCCGCAAGAATGAGAGAAACTTTTTATCATGAAATACTTGAGCTTCAAGATACTTTTACTGCTCTTGAAGAATGTAGGTTGCCAACTATAGCTGCTATTCAAGGCGCTTGTGTTGGTGGTGGAATAGATATGGTTACTGCTTGCGACATGAGATATTGTTCTTCTGATGCTTTTTTTAAAATAGCAGAAGTTGATATAGGACTCGCAGCTGATGTGGGCACTCTACAAAGATTGCCTTCTCTTATCCCAATAGCTGCTGTTAGAGAGCTTGCCTATACTGGTAGAAAATTTGATGCTGCAGAAGCTAAAACTCTTGGGTTAGTAAATGATGTTTTTACATCTCGTGAAGAGCTGATGACTGAAGTAGAAAAAATTGCTAAGACAATTGCTAGTAAATCACCATTAATTACAAGAATAATTAAAAAACAAATCAACTATGCCAGAGACCATAGTGTAAAAGATGCTTTAGATTATCATGCTGCATGGAATTCAAGTCTTATGAGTGGCAGAGATATGGAAGCTGCAATGACTTCATTTATGAATAAAGAAGTTGGCGAATATGATGATTTAGAAGAGCTAAAAAGCTTTTGGGAAAAAGACGGCTTAGTCCCTTAAAAAGACAGGCTCTTGAGGAGAAGAAAGCTCCTTAGAATAGTAATATCCATCTTCAGCAAATTGTGTAATATCTTTTGCATTCTTAATCTTATTTTTAACAAGCCAATTTGTCATGGTTCCACGAACTTTCTTTGCGTAGAAACTAATAATTTTATATTGGCCATTTTTCTGATCTTTAAAGACTGGAGAAATAACATTAACTTCTGCTGGTATCTTGCCTAAAACAGTAAAGTACTCTTTAGATGCTAAGTTCACTAGTAGGTTAGATTTTTGTTCTTCTAATTCTCTAATAATATTAGATTGAATCTTGTCGCCCCAAAACTGATATAAGTTAGAAGCATTATTAGTTTGAAGTTTTGTGCCCATTTCTAAACGATAAGGCTTCATTACATCCAAAGGTCTAAGTATCCCATAGAGGCCTGAAAGTATTCTCAGATGTTTCTGTGCAAATTTAATATCAGTTTTAGAAAACTCATCAGCTTTTAGCCCTTGATACACATCTCCTTTAAATACAAATAAAGATGGCTTTGCTTCTGCTGAGGCTGATTTTGTTGCACTCCATGACTGATATCTATCAAAGTTCAGTGTTGCTAATTTATCACTTAAGCCCATTAATGAAGCTATATCTTTAGGCTCTTTAGCTTTTAAAGTTTTAATTAATTGCGCAGATTGGCTTAAAAACTGGGGCGCGGTATGATTCTCAGGAGTGGTAACTGAGTAATCTAATGTTTTGGCTGGGGAAAGAACTATAATCATATTGATAATTCTAACTAAATCTAGAAGAGACTTCTAATGAAAATTGTAGAAAGATACATAAACTTGCTAGGAAAAAGTATTTCTTACCTCATTCCGGTCATGGTTTTATTGATGATTATCATTATTGTAAGTCGTTATTTTTTTGGTATTGGCAGAACAGATCTTCAAGAATTAGTCATGTACTTTCATTCACTAATTTTTTTAGGCTGTGTTGGATATGTCTTTAATCAAGACGAGCATGTCAGAGTAGATATTTTTTATAGGGAAGCTAGCACAAGTTATAAAAATAAAATAAATCTTATTTGCGGCATTATCTTCTTGCTCCCAGTCTCTTTAGTTATCTTTATTTACTCACTTGATTTGGTAACGATGTCTTGGGCTATACAGGAAACATCAACTGAGCCTGGCGGTCTTCCTTTTGTATTTATCCAGAAATCTTTTATTTTTTTATTCCCATTAACTCTCATAAGTGCTTTTATATATAAAGCTCATAAAATCCTATGGAAATAATTCCATTAGCTTTATTGGTATTTGTTTGTGCTGCATTGCTACTTGGTTACCCTGTTGCCCTAACACTCAGCGGTGTTTCAATACTTTTCGCAGCAATATGTATTCCTTTTGGAATTTTTGACCCTGACATACTTAAAAGCATTCCTTTAAGAATATTTGGCATTATGAATAATGTCACCCTGCTTGCTGTACCTCTATTTATCTTTATGGGAACTGTCCTAGAAAAATCTGGTGTTGCTGCAAAGATGTTAGAAAATATGGCCTTGGCATTTAAGAATATTCGAGGCGGTCTCAGTATTTCAATTATTGTAGTGGGCGCTCTATTAGCAGCTAGCACCGGAATAGTTGGAGCTACTGTTGTAACTATGGGCCTAATGTCATTGCCTGTTCTTATTCAACAAGGTTATAAAAAAGATTTCTCTTCAGGGCTCGTTGCCGCTACTGGGACTTTAGGTCAAATTATTCCTCCCTCGATCGCGCTGGTTCTGTTGGGTGATGTCATGTCGAATGCTTATCAAAGAGCTCAAAATGATATGGGTATCTTCTCGCAAAAAACAGTTACGGTTGGAGACCTATTTGTAGGCGCAATAGTCCCAGGCATACTGATTTGTATCTCTTATGTGCTCTATACAATTTATCAAAATTCAAAGAATCCTAATATCGTGTCTTTATCTGATGCAGCAACAACGCCAATAACTGAAATATTAAAAACTCTAGCTCTGCCTTTGATGCTTATTATTATGGTCCTTGGTTCTATTATTGCTGGAATTGCCACTCCAACAGAGGCCTCAGCAATTGGAGCTATGGGAGCGATGCTAATCACTATAGTGAATGGGAAGTTTAATCTAAGTTTCTTAAAAGAAACGAGTGAAAAAACAGCGATTGTTTCAACAATGATTTTTACCATTCTCATTGGAGCTTCAATCTTCTCATTAATCTTTAGAGGTGTTGGCGGAGATGATCTTATCGATCTAATCTTTAGCGCCATACCCGGCGGCCCTTATGCAGCCTTAATATTTGTATTGATAATCGTATTTTTACTTGGGTTTATTTTAGATTTTATTGAAATCTGCTATGTCATTGTTCCTTTAGTAGCCCCACCACTTTTAATGATGGGATTTGATCCTGTTTGGTTAGCAGTGCTTTTAGCTATTAACTTACAAACATCTTTCTTAACGCCACCTTTTGGGTTCTCTTTGTTTTATTTACGTGGAGTCGCTGATGCTAGTATTAAAACTGCAGATATTTATAGAGGCGTTGTTCCATTTATATTGATTCAATTATTAATACTTATTATGGTATTAATATTCCCTAGTATTATTTTATGAAGAGCTGGAACTTATTCATCGCATTAATACTTATACTCACTGCATCATGCTCTCAAACAAATATAGAAAACGAAATAGGTTTTGATATTTTTGAGAAACAAAGCATACATTTTAAAGCTTCAGACAAAGATCTGGATACTCAAGAATTAATTATTGGATCTGGTCGGCTTATATTAAAAAAAATTCAATTGCCATTAGACCATGACTACAGACATGCAGCGGCAAATATAAGATTAGTTTCAACTGGTGATCCTTGGGATAAATCTGGAACATTTTTTATTGTTCCAACTTCCTCGGACTATTCTCTTATAAATTTAAGAGATAATAGTTTTCCAAGTGAGGATGGAGCAGATCGCTTTCCTGCAATGCAAAAATTTTTATATGAAGATAAAAGTTACTTCCCTCCATTAGAACTTCTAAGATTTATTACTCCATTTGGAGTTGGTTACTTTAATACACAAGAATGTTGTGAAAAGCTTAAGCCTGTTTATATTGATGAATGGGCAGATGATATTACTTGGAACGAGGATATATCTCACTTACTACCAATATTAAAAGGTGAAGTTATGCTCGGTGTTTTTATAGACACCTGGTCAGATAAGGGCTGGGAAATTGATGTAGCTATAGAATTTTCAGAGCCAGGTCGCACTAAGAATTTAGAAGCTAAAAACATTATCTCTTTGATTAATACAACTCCACTAGGGCCGGGCCAAAATGGCTATGATCAATTTGGAATTACCCCATTGGTAACTAGCTTTGAATTAAAAGAGTCTGTCGATGAGGCATATCTTTACTATCTGACTACTGGGCATGGAGGTCATGGGACTGGAGATGAGTTTGTAAGAAAAACAAATGTTATTAGTCTAAATAATAATGTTATTGAAGAGTTCGTGCCTTGGAGAAATGATTGTGCTTCCTTTAGAAGATTTAATCCAAGTTCAGGAGTATGGACAGAAACTACCGAATGGAAGGGTGAGGAAATTGAAGAAAGGATTGCATCTTCAGATTATTCTAGATCTGGCTGGTGCCCAGGCAGCAAAGTTTCTCCTAAAAAAATTAGCCTAGGTAGATTAGAGAAAGGCACCCATGAAATCAGCATCTTCATACCAAATGCACAAATTACAACTGAAACAGAATTTAACTTCTGGAATGTTGCTGCTTATATAGCTTATTAAAGACTCTTAATCGTTCTGGGATTCAGCCAAAGGATCAGATCCAAATCTATTATCTGCTTCATCTCCTTTTTGAACAAACCAATACAATAGAGGAATCATTCCTATGATTGTAAAAACCAATAAATACCACCAGCCTGACTTATTAACGTCATGAAGTCTTCTAGCAATCAAAGAAAATATGGCAACTAGCATGAATAAAAGTAATCCTAATATTAATAAAAGAAGTACGAGTGTAATAACCGACTCACTCTGCTGAAGAGTTGTTGAAAGCATATTTAAAACTATGTTTGCTATGTTGGTAAATAAAATTGCCCACCAATATTCTGATCTAGAGCTTCTGCCTTTAAAATCATTCCATCTAACAAAAAAACTCTTAACTGCTTCTAGAAAATTCATAACTTACCTATTTAAAAAATTGAATGTATCCATACCATAACACTTGTATGTTTATATTATGGACATTGTTCTAATAAATTATGAGAGATTAGCTAACTTCTTTTACCCAATCAACAGTTTGCTTAATTCCACCAATTGGGAAAAAGTGAACCTGGTCAATATTTAGAGATGGATCCTTCATTTTATAATCTGCCAAAGCTTCTAAAATTTCTGTAGGTTTATATGGCAATAAAAGCTTTGTAATATCTTTAGCTCTTTTGGTAAGAATTTTCATAGACGGTCCAACTCCACACTCAATAGAGAATCGTAATAGTGTCTGAAGTTTTGCAGGGCCCGCAATGCCGATATGTATTGGTATATCAATGCCATCTTGTTTAAGTCTTTCTGCCCATTTAGTAACTGCAGTAGCATCAAAACAAAACTGAGTAGCTATGGCCATTTCTGCATCAGTACGGTTAGAGAATTCTTGTTTCCAAGAAAGAGCGCTGGAAACATTAGCATTGCTTCCATCAGGATCTATATCTTTACTACCCTCTGGATGCCCAGCTATATGCAGTCTTTTAAAGCCAGCATCATCGAATACACCAGATTCAATTAATTGAATTGATGAATCAAAATTACCTAAAGGATGTGAGGCACCTCCGCCAATTAAAAGGGCTTCTGTGACATTAGCCTCATTTCTATACATAGAAATCCAGTTTACTAAGGTTGCTTTATCTTTAATGATCCTTGCAGGGATATGAGGCATTACTGAGAATCCCTCTTCGCTTATTCTTTTTGCCGTAGCAACCATAGTTTTAATATCTTCTTTCTCAGATAAATGAGCGATATAGACTCTAGTATTTTTTGGCAGTATCTCAGCAAAACTTTCAACCTTGGCAGCAGAGTTAGGCACTACTTCAATTGAGTAGCCTGAAATAAAATTTTTAAGGTTGCTATTAGTCATTTAATAAATATTTATCAGCTTATATTGCTAGCCCAAGCCCAGCATTATTTTTCTCTAATACTCTTTCAGCTCTATAACTTGATCTCACCATAGGGCCAGAAACTACTTCTAGAAAGCCTTTGCTTAAACCAATATCTCTATAACGATTAAACTCTTCTGGGGTTACCCATTTCTCAACAGGTATATGGTTTAAGGTTGGTCTTAAATACTGTCCAAGAGTAAGAATATCTACATTGCTTATAATAAGATCATCCATAGTCTTTTCTATCTCTTCATCAGTTTCGCCTAAGCCAAGTATTAAACTAGTTTTTGTTAAAACATTTGGATTAATCTTTTTAGATTCAGCCAAAACATCTAAAGTTTGCTGATATCCCGCTCTGATATCTCTAACAGGGTGGGTAAGTCTTTCTACCGTTTCCATATTTTGTGCAAATACTTCAATACCTGAATTTACAATAGTCTCAATTGAACTATAAATGCCTTTGAAATCTGGAGTTAAAGCCTCGACTGCGGTATTTGGATTGCTCGCCTTAATTGCTTTTACTGTTTCGGCATAATGTTCAGCGCCCCCATCTTCTAAATCATCTCGATTGACTGATGTTAATACAACGTATTTTAGGCCCATAACAGAAACTGCTTTAGCTGTATTGATAGGCTCATCTGCATCGAGCCAGCCTTTAGGATTGCCTGTGTCTACAGAACAAAACTTACATGCTCTTGTGCATACTGATCCCATAAGCATGAATGTAGCAGTGCCATTGGACCAACATTCAGAAATATTTGGGCACATGCCTTCTTCGCAAACTGTATTCAGTCGTTTTTCAGTTACCTGCTGCTTAACTTTATTGTAACGGGGATCAAATGTTGCCTTAACTCTTATCCAGTCTGGTTTGCGGGTATTTGGAATATGTGAGAATTCATTAGCTTTTTGGCCATTCTTTACAGCTTTTATGCCATCTCTATTTACAATCTTTACTGTTGGAATTATTTCCATAATTAAAATTGGCTACCTAATGTTTGTATTGCCAAAGATTCAACCTCATTAATGTCTATAGTATCAATAAAATCCTTTATTTGCGTTACCTTTAACCCCTCATAACCACATGGATTTATCTGCAAAAAGGGACTTAAGTCCATATCAACATTTAAACTGATCCCATGATAAGTTTTTCCTCTTGATATTCTTAAGCCTATTGATGCAATCTTCTCTTTACCCACATAGACTCCAGGAGCGCCGCTAATTATATTAGTTTCAATACTATATTGCTGTAAAAGATCTTGAATAAAGTTCTCTAAATTCTGAACTAGCGCCTTAGGTCCCCATTTAAAGGTTTTAATATCTAATAAGAAATATATAACCAGCTGACCAGGGCCATGGAAAGTAACTTCCCCTCCTCTGTCAGTTTGAATAACAGGAATTTCTTTTGCATTTAGGACATGCTCTTTGCTAGCTGCAGTGCCTAGGGTAAAGACTGGGGGATGTTGCAAAAGCCAAATCTCATTTTTAAAATCAGGATCTGCAATATGAGCTTTCATTGCCTCATAAGCATCTTGGTAATTAATTAGACCCAGGGATCTAAAGGTTAAATCATTCTCCACTAATTCTTTCTAGCCTCAATAAAAGCATTTTCTGAGATTGCATGATATGCAGACACTTCTTCAAGGAAATTTTTATAAGATTGATATACCTTGTTCACCATTGGATCATTGGCAGCATTCTCTTCTAAAATTTCATTAGCTATGACTTTAAATTCAGCAATAACATCATCGGGCAATTTTCTTAAATCAACTCCATGAACATCTATTAATTCTCTTAAAGCTCTATTATTTCTTGCTGTATATTCATCTAAGGTGTCTTGGTTTATAGCCTTTGCTGCAGTTTCAATAATGACCTGTAGATGTTTTGGTAAAGACTCCCAGGCATCCTTATTTATCAGAAGTTCTAGCATAGAGCCTGGCTCATGCCATCCTGGATAATAGTAATACTTGGCAGCTTGTTGAAAACCAAAAGTTAAATCGTTATATGGTCCAACCCATTCAGTAGCATCTATTACGCCTGTTTGAAGCGCAGTAAAAAGTTCTCCTGCTGGCAAGGTCACCGGAATGCCTCCGGCTCTTTTAAAAACCTCTCCTCCAACTCCTGGGATTCTCATTTTTAAACCTTTTATATCTTCTAATGAATTTATTTCTTTATTAAACCAGCCAAACATTTGAGTTCCTGTATTGCCTGCTGGCATAGGATAGATATTGAATGGTTCATATATTTCTCTCCATATCTCAAGTCCGCCGCCTCTGTTAACCCATGCATTAATCTCGTCTGAAGTGAATCCAAAAGGAACTCCAGAAAAAAACTGTGCTGCTGGAACTTTGCCTTTCCAAAAATAACTTCCGCTATGGCCCATTTGATGAGAGCCACTTGATACAGCATCAAAAACTCCAAATGCTGGAACTTGTTCCCCGGCACCATAAACCGTTATCTTCATTTGCCCGTTACTCATTTCTTCAACTAATCTAGCAATTTTCTCAGGAGCCATTCCTAGACCGGGATAATTTTTAGGCCATGCTGTGACTAGACGCCAGTTATAAGTCTGAGTTGTATCAGTTGCAACGCCGCTTTCTACTTCACTATTATTTGAGCAGGAGCTAACTAGGATTAGGGCTAGGATAAAAATGTACTTATATTTCATTAAATTTTCTCAAGTTTGGCAAATGATAAAACGAGCCATTTAGAGCCAGAATTATCAAAGTTAATCTGCACTCTTGCAGCTTCACCAGTTCCTTCATAATTAAGAACTATGCCTTCTCCAAATGAAGGGTGCAAGACTTTTTGCCCTAGAGCAAAGCCAATCTCATCCTCAACTTTAAATTTAGATTCTTTTGCAGCAGGAAATTCTCTTCGAGTATATGCTGATGTAGTTTGTGCCCTTGGACGAATTTCATCTATAAGATCTTTTGGAATTTCACGAATGAATCGTGATGGCGGATTAAATGTATCTGAGCCATGCAATCTTCTAGACTCCGCATAAGTAATGTAAAGTTTCTGCATTGCTCTAGTTATGCCTACATAACAAAGTCTTCTTTCCTCTTCTAATTGGGCAATACTATCCATGGATCTGCCATGTGGGAATAAACTTTCTTCTAAACCTGTAACTAGAACTAACTTAAACTCTAAGCCTTTAGCAGAATGCAGGGTCATTAACTGGGCCGCATCATCATGCTCACTAGCTTGTCTGTCACCAGAATCAAGAGAGATCATATCAAGATACTCTTCAGCAATTTCGATATGTTTTTTTTCATCTGAAATACTTTGTTCAAAGTTCTTAGTTGCAGAAATTAATTCTTCTAAGTTCTCTGTTCTTGTTTTACCTTTCTCGCCAGGCTCTTTGCCATGATAAGCATAGAGACCAGAGGTCTGAATAATATATTCCATGAGCTCATGTAATGAATTACTTTCCGCCAACTCTCTACAGGCGGCTATGAGCTCTAGATAGGATCTAAGTCCGCTTCCACCTTTTCCAGAGATAACTCCTTCATCTATTAATTTAGCTGAGGCTTTTATGTATGAAATATTATATTTTTTTGCAGCACTTCTAATTTTAGTTAAAGTTTTTTCTCCAACGCCTCTTGTTGGATTTGAAATCGATCTTTCAAAAGACGGGTTATCTGAGTGATTAAAAATTATTTTTAGGTAGCTGATAGCATTTTTTATTTCTAGTCTTTCATAGAATCTTTGACCGCCATATATCCTGTATGGAATAGAAGATCTTAATAAAGCCTCCTCTAAAGCACGAGACTGAGCATTAGATCTATATAACACAGCTGCATCTTCATAGAGTTCGCCCTTGTTCATCCACTCTCTTAAAATATCAGCAACGAAACGGGCTTCATCTTGTTCGTTATATGCTTGATATAAAATTATCTTTTCGCCATCAAGCTGTTCTGTCCATAAATTCTTACCAAGCCTATCGCTATTATTTTCTATTAGGGCATTTGCTGCTGAAAGTATGATGCTTGTTGAGCGATAGTTTTGTTCAAGCCTGATAGTTTCAGAACCTTTAAATGTCTTAGTAAAAGAAGCTACATTTTCTACCTTTGCGCCTCTCCAACCGTAAATAGATTGATCGTCATCACCAACTGCAGTGATTGAAGCACTTGGTGAAGCTATTTCCAGCAACCAGTTATATTGGATAGTATTGGTGTCTTGAAACTCGTCTATGAGAATAGTTTTGAATCTAGTATGAAAATAGGATCGAACCGAATCGTTATTTTTAATAAGCTCATATGACTTAAGTATTAGCTCACCAAAATCAACTAAATTATCTTGCTTGCATACTTCTTCATACTCTTTATAAATCTTTTTAATAGTCTCTTTAAAGAAATCTCCATGATCTTCAACACCTGAGGCTCTTAAGCCATCATCCTTCCAGTTATTGATCTGCCATTGGCTTTGGCGTGATGGCCAAGATGCTTCATCTAGATTAGATTCTTTTGCAATCCTCTTGATAATTCTTAACTGATCGTCTGAATCTAATATAGTGAATCCGCTAGTTAATCCTGCTTCTTTATGAAAACGCTTAAGCATTCTGTGAGAGAGTCCGTGAAAAGTTCCACACCATAAATCCATGGCAGGTGATTGGAGTAATTCCTCAATTCTTGAGCGCATCTCAGCAGCAGCTTTATTGGTAAAAGTAACAGCCATAATTGCTGCGGGATTCTTTTTTAATGCTTCAACTTCCCAAGCAACTTTATGAACTAATACTCTAGTTTTACCAGATCCAGCTCCAGCTAAAACCATCAGATGCTGTTTTTCTGAAGTAACAGCTTTACGCTGCTCATCATTCAAATTATCTAATATGTAAGATACATCCATTTAGGTATTCATTTTTTTACTTAGGAAGGATATTCTAACCCTATGCCGACAAAATTATTACGACAGATTAAAAATACTCTGCCTGAATTAAGAAAATCAGAGAAAATTGTTGCTGAATACATTTTAAATGATCCAAAATCAATTATTAGCCTGAAAACTGCAGAAGTTTCGCGCTTAATGGGAATAAGTGAGCCTACCTTAATTAGATTCTGTAAAGCTATGGGTTTCACTGGATACCAAGAGTTAAAGATAAATCTTTCACAACAATTAGCAGCAGATGATTATTTTGAGATCTATGAAATTTATCCGGATGACTCTATACATGATCTGTGTGAAAAAGTTTTTGATACTGCGATAAGTGAAATTCTTAATGTTCGATCACAAATTGACCAAAAGATATTAGAGCAAGCAATTCAAACTCTAGCAAAAGCTAGAAGAGTAGAATTTTATGCATTTGGAGGTTCGGCACCAGTGGCAATGGATGGTCAGCATAAATTTTTTAGGTTAAAAATTCCTTCATCTTGCATATCAGATCCTCATATCCAATTTATGTCAGCAAACTCATTAAAAGAAGATGATGTTGTTGTAGCTATTTCACAATCTGGAACTACTTCAGCTCTTGTTGATAGTGTTAAAACCGTAAGAGATTTAGGTGTAAAGGTTATAGGAATAATGCCTGGCAATACTCCGCTAGCTAATATATGTGACTTGCCTTTAGCAATAAATGTTGGAAGTAATGACAGATTAACCATGCCATTAACATCGAGATTAGCTTATACCGCTGTAATAGATGTTTTAACGATGGGGGTAGCTCAGCTGCGTCCTGAAGCGCAAGAGCATTTATATAATATTGCTAATAGTCAAAGATCGTTAAAGATAGATTCTTAGCTTAATGAGGAAAGAACATGAATAGAGTTTTAGAACATTTAGGCTGTAAATATCCAATCATCCAAGCTCCAATGGGTTGGATTGCACGAAGTCAGCTGGCTTCTGCTGTATCAAACGCCGGCGGCTTCGGAGTTATTGAAACCTCCTCTGGTGAAGTTGAAATCTGTAAAGAAGAAATCCGTAAAATGGCTTCTCTAACTGACAAACCTTTTGGTATAAATCTGCCATTACTATTCTTAAAAGATGACAGCATGGTTAATTTTATTGTTGAACATGGCATCAAATTTGTTACTACATCAGCTGGAGATCCTTCAAAGTATATTGGCGTATTAAAATCTGCAGGTATCACCGTTTATCATGCTGTGCCTAATGTGGCCGGTGCTATGAAAGCAATTAATGCTGGAGTAGATGGGCTTGTGGTTGAAGGTACAGAGGGTGGTGGATTTAAAGGTTCAGAAGAAGTTGGTTTGCTTGTTTTAATCCAAGCAATAAGAAAGCAATCTAATATTCCAATTATTGCAGCTGGTGGAATTGTTGACGGTATTGGTATGGCTGCTGTCTTTGCTGCAGGGGCTGAGGGAATCCAAATGGGTACTCGTTTTGTTTCTAGTTCAGAAAGTCCAGTTCATGATAACTTTAAAAATAAAATTATAGATTCTGATGAAGCTGGAACTTGGATCTTAAATAAAAAATCAAAACCTTGCATTAGAGCTTTAAAGTCAGAGTTTACCGCTTCAATTCATGAAGATGGAATTATGGATATGAGTGCACTATCTAACATCAAAGAATTATATTTTGAAGGAGATATGGAGGCTGCACCTGCCCTATCTGGACAATCTGTTGGTCTAATTGATAGCGTAAAATCTGCAGAGACTATTATTAATGAAACTATTACTGAATTTAATTTAACGTGTAAAAAACTTGCGCAGGAGACATTTGATGAGTGAAGAAACTAGAGATTTTTTTAAAACCTATACTGACTTTGTAACTAAGGTCACTAGTGAACCAAGTATGGAGCTTGATGCTTTAAAAGCTAGACTTGATGAGATTGAAGCAGAGTCACCAATTAAAACGCCTAGACTTCTAACTGCTGCCCTTGGTCTTGGAAGTGAGACTGGGGAGTTTGTTGAAATTGTTAAGAAGATGTTTTTGCAAGGCAAGCCAGCATCAGAAGATAATATTTTTCATATGAAACGAGAGCTAGGTGACATCATGTGGTACTGGACTACTGCTTGTGCTTCTCTTGGATTAGACCCTTATGAGGTTATAAGCGAAAATCAAAAGAAATTAGAAGCTCGCTATGGTGAAAAATTTGAAGTTGATAGAAGTGAAGTAAGAAAAGAAGGTGATTTATAGATCTAATCTATGAATTTATTATGATGAAAGAAAGAAAAGAAAAAGATATTAAAAAAGATCCGCCTTCAGCGGCTGATGATTGTGCCGATGTAACTTCAAAACACGAAAGATTTAACAAAGGTCCTGATAAGCCTAAATTTCCACCAGTGGACTACGAGAAGCCGCCTCACTTCTAAAATTAGACTATATGGTCTTCTCTTTCTTTTTTTGCTGTTCTGGTAACGCCCTCTTTAGAGGTGTACTCATTAGTAATGCCTTTGGAGCCAGCCTTATCTTTTTTAGACATATTCA
>CAZJJG010000006.1:38325-57382 GCA_964546275.1 uncultured Gammaproteobacteria bacterium | reverse complement strand
AGTTTAATGAAAATATAGTAATTAGAATTATATTCTATTACCATTTATTAATATTATATTACTTAAAGAAAATTATGAATTTAGATTTTTCAGATGACCAAAAATTTCTTCAGTCAGAAGCTAGAAAATTTTTAGAAAAAGAGAATGCTATTAGCAAAAATAGAGCTGTCTTGGATGATAAAAATCAATTAGATAGAGACTTATGGAATAAAGTTATTGAAATGGGTTGGACTGGAATCAGAATTCCTGAAGAATATGACGGACTTGGACTGGGTCACTTAGAGTTATGTGTTGTGGCAGAGGAGTTAGGCAGATCATTGGCGCCAGTTCCATTCTCTTCATCTGTATATTTGTTTACAGAAGCCATTATTAAATATGCAAATGATGATATTAAGAAGAAAATATTACCTAAATTAGTTTCTGGAGAATGCGTCGGAACATTAGCGGTCACAGAGGGCTTGCTTGCTCCTACTGAAAATAATATACAAATAAATGTCTCTAATAATCAGATTTCTGGAATTAAAATAGCAGTTCCTGATGCTGGAATTGCCACACATGTTGTGGTGGTATGTAAGGGAGAAAACGGAATAGAGTTAAGATTGGTTGAATTAAATGAAGCTACTTGTATTGTTCAAGCTCAGGATAATATAGATGAAAGTAGAGGTCATTTTTCTATAGATTTTAATAATGCTGAAAGTGATCTAATTGGTGAGGCTGGGAATGGTTGGGAGCTTCTTCAAAGCATTTTAAATCAAGCAGCTGTTTTATTTAGCTTTGAGCAAATAGGTGGCGCGCAAGCTTCTTTAGATATGGCTAATAATTATGCAAAAGAAAGATTTGCGTTTGGGCGAGCTATTGGTTCATATCAGGCTATAAAACATAAGCTTGCAGATATGTACATTTCAATCACTCTAGCAAAATCTAATTCCTATTATGGAGCCTGGGCTCTTTTAACAGATTCATCTGAGTTGGCAGTTGCGGCAGCCACTTCAAGAGTTAGCGCAACAGAAGCATTTCAATTTTGTTCAAAAGAAAATATTCAAACCCATGGCGGGAATGGCTTTACTTGGGAGTATGACTGTCATCTTTTTTATAGAAGATCAAAGTTACTCTCATTAAATATTGGGTCGCTATCAACATGGAAAGAGAAACTAGTAAGTGGGTTAGAGAAATCTAATCTAGTTAATTCAAATTAAGGAGTATTTAAATGGACTTTAATGATTCAAAAGAACAAGCAGAATTTAGAGCTAAATGTACGGATTGGTTAGAAGAAAATGCAACAAGAAAATCATCGATTAAAAAGAAGAAAGAGGAAAAATTTGCTGAAGCAGCATATTTAGATGAAGCAAGGGAATGGCAAAAGAAAAAATTTGATGCAGGTTGGGCTATGCTCCATTGGCCAAAAGAATATGGTGGTCTAGCAGCAAATCCAATTGAAAGAATTATATGGGGGCAAGAAGAGTCTAAATATAGCGTTCCAAGAGGTATATATGAAATTGGTTTAGGTATGGCAGGCCCTGTAATGATGCAGTATGCAACCGAAGAGCAAAAAGCTAGATTTTTACCACCAATGGCAGAAGGAAAAGAGATATGGTGTCAGCTTTTCTCAGAACCATCAGCGGGTTCTGATGTTGCAGGCCTTAGAAGTAAAGCGGTAAAAGATGGAGACGATTGGATAATAAATGGTCAAAAAGTTTGGACTTCTGGAGCGCATTTTTGCGACTATGGAATTTTAGTTGTAAGACATGATCCTAATCTAGAAAAACATAAAGGAATGACATTCTTTTTTGTAGATATGAAATCTCCTGGCATAGATATTAAGCCAATTAAGCAAATTACAGGAGGATCTTCATTTAATGAAGTTTACTTCAGTGATGTGCGTATTCCAGATTCTCAAAGACTTGGAGAGATTGGTGATGGTTGGAAAGTTGCAATAACAACTTTAATGAATGAAAGACTTGCTGTTGGAGATGCTAGTGGTGCAGATGTTAATGAGGCTTTTGAATGGGCTAAAAAACAAGATGACCATGGAGATCCTTTGATTCAAAGTAGAGCTGTAAGGGAATCAATTGCAGATTGGTACTGCCAAGCTAATGGACTTAAAAATACTAAGTTAAGAACAATGTCTGCCCTTTCAAAGGGAGATACTCCTGGTCCTGAAGCTTCAATAACTAAAGTTGTCAGTGCAAATAAACTTCAAGCAATTGGTAACTTTGGAATAGACTCTTTAGACATGGCTGGAATGTTAAAAACTGATAATTCAGAAGTTGAGAGCTTTCAGGGTGCATGGCTTGGATCGCCAGGCTTAAGAATAGCTGGTGGTACAGATGAAATTCTTAGAAATATTATTGCAGAAAGAGTTTTAGGTTTACCGCAAGATCCTAGAGCAGATAAAGGTGTAGCTTATAAAGACATACCTTCTGGCTCAAGCTAAAATTAGTTTCTAAATTTACTCAGAAACATAAGATATTCAGCTGATTTACCATTGGTATCTATTTGACCTGATGCTACTGTGGTTAGAGGGTTGTGAAGCCCAGCTAGGCTACCTTTAAATAAATTGTCTTCTGCGCTTATATTTAAATCACAATTATCGGTAATTGAAGAAATTTCTGCAATTTGGTTTCTTAATGTAATAGTTTTATTAATACCTGAATTAAAACTAAAGCATGCTCTATATTGACCTGCATCAACTTTTTTTGGATTTAAACTAACAGATAAAATATTAAAGAAATTGTCCATAGATAGCTGCATTAACAACTCTGCATTACTCTTAATCAAAATTTCTCGATTAAAACCAGGCTTTAATTCTATAGCTGAACTTAAAAAATAATTTCTTTTATTTGGATTTGGAGAGCGTTGTCCAATATGTTCTGCAGCGATTGCCCTTAATGAATTAACCTGCTTTAATTTATATTCTAAAGCTATTAAATGATCACTTAGTTGAAGCGCCCATTGCATATCCTCTCTATTAACCGCCTCCTCAAGCTGAAGGTAAATATTATCTGCACCACCAACCATGGCAGCTATCCTAGAAGCCTCTGCTACTCTAGATAAAGGATCAAGTTCTGAGATATTTCCATTAAACCAACCAAGATATCCATTGAAAATACTCTTCACAGACCATCTAATTGTTCCGTAGAATTCTTTAAGAAAAGGTGAGTTAGCTATTTCATCGGGTAACTCAATCATTTCTACTATTTGATCAGGATATAAGCCCTGATTCATTAATCGAATAGTTTGATCATGCACATATTGAATAGCATCTCTGTAAAGAGTTAAGGTTTCCATAACCTCTGGACCCTCAAGCGCTTTTGTGTGACTTGGATATAAATAGTTAGGATTTAAAGATCTCATATGATCCAGACTATCTATCCAGCCTTTAACATCTCTATGTGTAGTTCCTCTAATTGTATACAGATTAGGGAAAGTTCTATAGATATTATCTCCTGGCATAAGTGCTTTTTTTTCTGGTAACCATACAAAAAGTTGGTCATTAGTTTCTCCAATGGCGTGATATAACTCTATATCAATACCAGCGATATTGATTTTTAACTCATCGGAAAAGGTTATGTCTGGCTTGATATATCCTGGAACACTTTGAGAGACTCCTAAGTATGGACCTATACCAACATTAATTAATTGCTCTTCTGGTAAAAATGTTCCAAACATTTTTGCACTTCTTTCTGAAATAATTGGATTTAAAATCCCCATGATTCTTTCTATGTAATATGCAGTAGTCTCATGCGCAATAATTTTAGGCTTTTCATCGCTTAGGTTGTAATAATAAGAAGCTCCAAAAGTATGATCACCATGGTTGTGTGTATAAATAACTGCTTTAATTGGATTAGAGTTAATTTGTTTGAACTGCTTATATATCTTTTCAGCTTCGTGAACGCTGTCTGCAGCATCTATTATTATATTTCCACCCTCACCTTCAACCATTATTGAATTAGCAATACCATATCCAATTGCTATATGAATACCGTTTTCGTATGAGTATACTTTTGGTATAAACTCGTCACTGTGTTGGACTAGCTCTTCTACCTCAGATGTATATTCAATGAGTTGATTGCTAATTTCATTATCTGAGCATGAGGCTAAAAAAAGAATTGAAAACAAAGAGGTGTAATTTATTTTATTACTCATAAATAATTTATTAAATGATATGACCTATTATAGGACATGAATTAATTTCATTAATAGTAACATTTGCCATGGAAAAATTACCTAAAACACATCCACTCAAAAAGAATTCAAGAAAAGTACAGTGGATTAACAACGAGCCTTTTAGCATAGATCATGATGATAGATTTTTTCAGGCTGATGTGATTGAAGAAACTTCCGAAGTTTTTATTAATGCTAATAACCTTCACAAGAGATGGGATAAATTAAATGGTAAAAATTTTACAATAGGTGAATTAGGATTTGGTTTTGGTTTAAATTTTCTTATAACAGCAAAAGCTTGGAAAGAAGCAAATGGACATAATGGTAATTGGCTAGATTATATTTCGATTGATTGTTTTTCTTTAGATATTAGTCATTTCAAAAAGGTTGCAAAGCTTTACCCTTTATTAGAAGAAGTCACTCAAGAGTTTATTAAATTCTTTCCACAAGAATGTAATGGTTTTACAAGAATAGAGTTACCTGGTTATAAAATAAGACTAACCTTGATTGTAGGCGATGCTGAAGAATCTCTAGGCTCTTTAGTCGGTAACAAGAGTAATAAAATAGATGCCTGGTATTTGGATGGTTTTGATCCTAATAAAAATTTATCAATGTGGTCTCCGTGTGTTATTAAACAGATAGGGCTACTTAGTAAAGCTAAATGCACTTTTGGTACTTATACCGCTGCTGGATTTGTTCGAAGAGAGCTACAAAATAATAATTTTGATGTCTCTAAAGTGAAGGGTTTTGGCAATAAACGTCATAGGTTAAAAGGAGTCTTTTCTGGAGATGATGAAGAAAATATTTCTGATAATAAGCTAAATAAAGTTGCTGTTATAGGATCAGGAATTGCTGGGAGTTGTATTGCATTTAAATTAGCAAGACAAAATATTCAAGTTGATATTTTTGAAAAAGCAGAAGAGTTAGACTTAAACCCATGGGCTGCTATGTATCCAAAATTTTCATTAGGAGTAGATTCTAGAAGTGATCTTTTGGCTTCAGGTTATTTTTACTCCAGTAGATTTTATAGAGAAATATTAGAGAGCTATAAAGAAACTGGCATTCTATTTCTTAATAATGGAATTGATAGAGACTCTTGGATAAGACGATTATTAAAACTTGATAGAGAAGACTTATTTGAATTACTAGATGCGAATGAAATTAATACTCAAAATAAAATTAATCAAGAATTTGAAGGATTGTTAGTTAAATTAGGTGGCTGCATATCGATTAAAGAGTTAAATAAAATCTTGTTACAAGAAAAGAAAATAAACTTATATAAAGATCATCATTTTCTTGATTACAAAATCAAGAATAATATAGGTTTAGAATTTAATAACCAAAAATCTCAAGAGGGCTACTCTCATTTAATAATTTGCTCAGGGGAATCATTGCAAAATACTATTCCTAGAATGAAACTTAAATATGGAGCAATAGGGGGAATGAAAAAGAATAATTTATCTGAAATTAAATATCCAATTAATAATAATGGTTATGTTTTACCTATGCATGAAGGCACAACATGGGCAGGATCTATATATAGCAATGCGCCACTTCCCAATGCAGAGTCTATTGATTTTAAAGAAATTATTATTAAAAATAGTAATATTTTAGATGATGGTGATGAAAATAATTTAATCTCATCTTGGAAAGGTGTAAGAACATCTCTTCCTGATTATTTGCCAGTAGCTGGACCTATAAATAATAATGGTATTTATGTCATAGGTGGGCTTGGTTCAAGAGGTTTGAGCTTAGCGCCACTATTAGCCGAAATGGTGATGAATGATATATGCAAGACACCAAGCCCAGTAAGTAAAGCAGTTGCGGATGCTATAAATCCCTTAAGATTTATGAATTAGATAGATTGGAGAATATTATCAACTATAAATTGAAGGTATTCATCAGCAAGAGGATCTTTAGAAGAACCTTTTCTCCATTTTGTTAATCCAGTCCATACTATTTTATTAGCCTCAAGATCTTTTACATTTACTCTTAATATGAATTGATCAATAGTTTCTAGCCTATCAATATCTATTAAACGTCTCGTGTTATATCCGTACGATCCTCTTAGAAGAAAATCATCTTCTAGTCTAAGTTTTTCTTTAGGCTCAATGATTAATTCAATATTTAAATTAGCTTCTGAATTAAGTGTTAAACCTCTGTCCACAATAGCTGCTGTTAAAGCAGACTCAAGTTTTTGAAATCTAATAGGATTAACTTCTGCACTTAAATTTGATTTATTCATATTTAATGAGAATTCGTTATAATTAGCAATATTGAAGCTATCAAGTGAATCTACCTCTAAAGGAAAATTATTCATAGTTGAAGAACAACTTTGAAGAAATATTACTAAGAGTAATAGAGAAGTTTTCTGAGAATGTTTTAATGTTTTATTAATCATGTGCTTATTTTAAAGAATAAAAAAATATTTTACCAATGTTCAAATTAGAAGAAAAAAAGTTTATACCACTCCTTAACTTAGAGGCTCAAGTTTATCATGAAGATAAGTTTAAATGTCAGCATATTCATTTAGCTTCAAAGTCATCTGAAAATGTTTTTATGGTTGCTTTTAGAACAGTTCCCGAAGATTCTAAAGGAGTGGCTCATATTTTAGAACACACTGCCTTGTGTGGCTCAATGAAGTATCCAGTTAGAGATCCTTTTTTTATGATGATTAGAAGATCCTTAAATACATTTATGAATGCTTTTACATCGAGTGACTGGACAGCTTATCCCTTTGCAACAATGAATAAAAAAGATTTCTCTAATTTGCTTGATGTCTATTTAGACTCTGCATTTTTTCCAAATCTTGATAGTTTAGATTTTGCTCAAGAAGGTCATAGGCTAGAAATAAATGATGATGAAAATTTAGAAATTAAAGGAGTTGTTTATAACGAAATGAAGGGCGCTATGAGCTCTATACCAAGCCAGCTATGGCATGGTTTATCAAAACACCTATACCCCGATACAACCTATAAATATAATAGTGGTGGAAATCCTGAGGATATACTCAAACTGACTCATGAAGAGTTAGTTAATTTTCATAAAAAACATTACCACCCTTCTAATGCTACTTTTTTCACATTTGGGGATATGGATCCAACTGAAATACAAGAAGTTGTCTCTAAAAATGTATTAGCAAACTTTGAACCTTCTTTAGAAAAGATTGAAGTTAAGAATGAAACTCGAATTAATACTCCAATGCAATTTTCAGAAACTTATAATCCTTTGCCTGGAGATGATGATAATCATCATGTGGTACTCAGTTGGCTTTTAAATGAAAGCCATAATCCTCTAGAACTTTTAGAAACATATTTGCTATCAAATATTTTGCTTGATAATTCAGCATCTCCTCTCAGAAAAGCGCTTGAGAGTTCAGACCTTGGTTCGGCACCCTCTCCTCTAACAGGTATAGAAACAAGTCATAAAGAAATTGTTTTTGCTGCAGGGCTTGAAGGAGTCTCTGCGGGTAATCAGCAAGAGGTTGAAAAATTAATACTGGATACACTTTCCAAGCTTGCTAAAGAAGGTATTTCAAATGAACTAGTGCAGTCTTCTTTGCATCAACTTGAAATTAAACAACGAGAAGTCTCTGGAAATGGTATGCCTTATGGTTTAGAGCTAATGCTAAGCTGTCTTCCTGCATGTATTCATAGAGACAACCCTTTAGAAATATTAGATTTAGATAAGAGCTTTTCTGCATTAAAAGAAAATTTGACAAGAGATAGATATCTTGAAGAGTTAATCGAAAAGCTACTACTTAATAATCCACATAGAGTTAATTATGAGCTTAAGCCTCAAATCAATCTTAATGAAAAGAAAAATAAAGAGATTAAAGAGCTCTTAGTTAAAAAAACTAACGATCTAACAGATGAAGATAAAATAAAAATTAATTTACTAGCTAAAAATCTAGAAGAGAGACAAGAGTTTGAAGACGATCCAGATATTTTACCTAAAGTAACAGTTTCTGATATTCCTCTAATTAGAGAATATCCTTCAGCTATCCAAAGTCAGAGTAAATCTGCAAATAAGGATTATTTCTATCAAACTGGAACCAATGGCCTTGTATATCATTCGTTAATATACCCTTGTGAAGGTTTAACAATAAAACAGTTAGAAACATCAAGAATATATTCTGAATTACTTACTGATCTAGGTCTTGGTAATAAATCATTTGAAGAAATACAAAGACGTCAGGCTTCAATAACTGGCGGTATTGGCGCTTCTTTTGTTTTAGTTCCAGGAGATAATGGAGATTCAAAAAAATTAGCACTAAAAATTTCAAGTAATTGTTTGGAGGAAAATGCTAATGCAATGCAAGATCTAATGATAGAAACAATTTGTAATGCCAACTTTAATAATCCTAAAAGAATAAAGGAAATTGTAGAATTTAGTGCTGCTGATGCAGAAAAATCTCTTACTCAGGGTGGGCATTCTTTAGCCATGAGTAGTGCTGCTGCTCAAATAAGCCAAAGAGCTGCAACTAATGAGCTAATTTCTGGATTAACTTATGTGAACAAACTTAAAGATCTAAGAGACTCTTTAACCAATAATGATAATTTAGATAATTACTTAGCGTCGCTAACTGACATACAAAAATTAATTTCTAAAACTCCTTTATATTCTTTTACTGCCTCCTCTTTAGATCAAAAAAGTCTAAATCTAGGTATACCAGATTATATTCAAGAAGTTAATTTTAATGAACAAATGCTGGCACCTATTCAGAATAAACAAATAGGTTGGATAACTGGTTCGCAAGTATGTTTTTGTGCAGAAGCTTTTCCAACTGTAGGAAGCAAGCATCCTGATGCGCCTATTTTAAGCGTTCTGGCTACTGTTTTAAGAAATGGTTATTTGCATTCGGCAATTCGTGAAAAAGGTGGTGCATATGGAGCTGGAGCGTCTCATGACAGTAATGCCAAGACTTTCCTTTTTTATTCTTACAGAGATCCAAAGTGCAAAGAAACTTTTGAAGAATTTTCTAATTCAAGAAAATGGGCCCTTCAAAATATTTCACACGACCAGCTTGAGGAAGGAATATTAGGAGTTGTCTCAAGTATAGATAAGCCATTGTCACCGGCTGGGGAAGCTGGAAGTGACTTTTCTAGTTTAATACAAAATAAGTCTCAAGCTGAACGTTTAGAATTTAGAGCAAGGGTTAAGGAAACCAAATTAGAAGATTTGCATAATATGGCAGCGAAATATTTTAATTCAAATTCTAAAAAAGCTGTTTTAGCTGGTGAAGGATTTCAGGAATCTCTTAAAGATGAAGGGTTTGAAATTAAAGTAATTTAATTAAAATAACCAAAAACGTTTCTTTTTAAGATCTGCAGCGCAGCTCCAATATTGCTGCTGATACATTGATGACCTCGCCTGAACTCTATCTGATACAGCAACAAGCCACTGTTTTTTTCTATATGTTTTCTTTTTAAAGCCGTTATAACCCTCGTGATATGCAAGATACAGTGATCTAGCATCAGTTTTCTTAAAACCCTGATAGAAGCCTTTGCTGGCATACCAGCCTATAAAATCAGTTGAATCTTTAAAGTTATTTCTTTTAGCTCTAGAGTTTCCAGTTTCATCTTTATAATCATCCCAGGTATTTGTAAGTGCTTGCGAATAACCTTCAGCAGATGAGGCTCTAAACCAAGGTATAAATCCAAGCAGTTTTTCTCTTTCAGGTTTTGCATTTGCTTTATAGCTAGATTCTTGAAAAACAAATGACATAAGCACGTATGGAGGAATTTTCCATCTCTTTTCTGCTTGAATAGCAGCTTTATACCAACTCTTTTTTTCTTTAAAAATCTTACAAATATTATCTGGGCTTTCTGGAGGCGTTGAAGAACAGGCTTGTAAAAAACAAAAGCATATTAATATGCTAAATATATTCTGATGGGTTTTTAAGAATTGATTCATATTCATCTTCATTGTAAATTTTAACATTAAGTTCAGTTGCTTTTTTTAATTTTGAGCCAGCATTATCTCCAGCTATTACAAAATTTGTTTTCGAAGATACGCTTGAAGAAACCTTAGCACCTTTTTGTATTAAACTTTCTTTCATCTCATCTCGTGAGTAATTGTTTAATTTACCAGTTAAAACAACCTGAGCTCCAGCTAATGGCATATTATCAAGGCTCACTTCAGCTACTTCTAAAATATTTAATTCTTTTGTGAGTCTTTGTAAAAGATCTTTAGCATTATCTGTATTTAAATAATTAATTATATTGCTAGCTACTTTTGGACCAATGTCATCTATCTCAACTAGAGAATTAAAATCTGCAGCAAGTAAATTATTTATGTTCTTAAAGTCACGAGCAAGATTTCTAGAAGTCGCTTCTCCAACTTCAGAAATACCCAATGAATAAAGAAACTTATGAAACTCAACAGATCTTGACTCTTCAATAGCTTTCAGTAAATTATTAATTGATTTTTCACCAAAGCCATCCATCTCCATTAATTTATCTTTATAAAGTTTTAAATTATATATATCTGCAATATCATTTAAAAAACCTTTTCTATTAAAAGAATTAATAATTTCTTGCCCTAAACCCTCAATATCAAATGCTTTTCTTGATACAAAGTGAACAATATTGCCTTTAACAATTTCGGGGCATGTGAATTCAGCAGAGCATTTAATAAAAGCAGCTTTGTTCTTAATTTCTTTGGCAAATAGATCATCATTATTATTTGCAATGAAATAATTAGCCTCAATTTCTGAACCAAATTTCTTAACTTGCTTCTCCTCGTTTCCCTTCACAACAATCCAGTCAGAAGCATTTTCATTTAATATATCAGAGCCGCATGATGGGCAGCAGGATGGCACTTCAACAACCGTAGCATCTATTTCTCTCTTACTTAAAACTACTTTAACAATTTGAGGAATGACATCACCTGCTCTTCTTATAATTACTGTATCTCCTACTCTAGGGTCTAATCTTTTAATCTCATCAATATTATGAAGGGTGCAATTACTAACAATCACTCCACCAACCTTAACAGGGCATAATCGAGCAACAGGAGTTAATATCCCAGTTCTACCCACTTGATAGTCAATTGATTCAATAATAGTTGTAGCTTCTTCAGCAGGGAATTTATGTGCTATTGCCCACCTCGGAGATCTTGAAATTTCTCCAAGCTTTGCTTGTAGCTCTAGATTATTAATCTTATAAACAACGCCATCTATATCAAAAGGTATTTGTTCGCGTTTTGTAAGAATATTTCGATAGTAGGCAAGACACTTCTCAATTCCTATAACTTTTTTATTCAAAGGGTTGGTAGGTAAACCTAGCTCTTTTAATAAATCAAAAAACTCTTCTAACGTATTTACCTTGATATCACGAACTTCCCCTATGCCGTGGGCAATAAATGAAAGAGGTCTTTTGCTAGTAATTTTTGAATCAAGCTGTCTAAGGCTACCAGCAGCGGCATTTCTTGGATTTGCAAATAGCTTCTGCTCGTTCATTGCTGCTATTCTATTTAATTCAGAGAAACTATCTTTTGAGATATAGACTTCGCCTCTAACCTCTAAGTAACTTGGGATTGGACAGTTTTTACTTGATAGAAGTTTTTGAGGAATGGATTTAATAGTTTTAATATTTGAAGTTACAT
Source organism: uncultured Gammaproteobacteria bacterium (assembly GCA_964546275.1). GTDB lineage: Bacteria > Pseudomonadota > Gammaproteobacteria > Magnimaribacterales > D2472 > MED-G78. The sequence goes on along the minus strand of CAZJJG010000006.1, from coordinate 45,610 downwards.
CCTCCCCTTTAAGTCCATCACCTCTAGTAGCACCAGTTCTTAAAATGCCATCAATATAAATAAGTGATATTGCAGCACCATCCATTTTTGGCTCACAAAAAATTTCATATTGTGAATTCTCAATAAGCCGTTTGTTAATCCTGTTAAAGAATTCATACAACTCTTCTTCATTAAATACATTTGCTAAAGAAAACATCTGTTTTTTATGAATATAGCTTTTAAAGCTTTCAAGGGGTGTTGATCCAACTCTCTGACTGGGGGAATCGGCAGTTATTAACTCTGGATTTTGTTTTTCAATTTCAAGAAGGTCTTTAAAATAAACATCATATTCATGATCGCTAATCTCAGGATCATCTAAAACATAATAATTATAATCATGCTGCCTAATTGTTTCTTTTAGGGCTTCATAATTAATATTTAAATTTTGCATTTTTTTATGCGAAATCACTCACTCTCTTCAGTCTTGATGCCTCTTGCGCTGTTGATTGAATATGAGAAATCATTTGCTTGGTTAGAGGTAGTCTATTTGCGTCACAGATGCTTGCATGAAAGTTTTCACTGAACTGGGTAGCAAAATCAAGCATTAATTTTACAGTTAAGGTTGCATCAGGGACGTCATTGAGGTCTGCTACTATCAAAATTGCATGTGATTGTGTTTCAGTTTCAAAAGTACCTGGTTTAAGGGCGTTAGCTATCCTAAAAATTTCTTTATTATTGTTTAAAAAAGAGAAATATCCATCTATGAGTTTTGATTTATAGCTGTGAACAAATCCAAATAATTGATCCATATCATAATGAGAACCATCTATTGAAATTAAATTAAATATTATTAATTCTTGTTCATAGTTTTCTTTTTTAGATTTTTCTATGAAGTTAAAAGAAGATTGAGATGTTCTTTCATTGGGAATTTCATCATTATATATGTCTGGTATTTCTTCAATCTTAACTTTTAAATCATTTGAGCTTGCTACTTTTTTTAAAAAGAAAAAAGTGATAATTAAAAATACTATAACCGATAATCCAATTAGGTATATGTCTGAATTCGCTTGCATCTAATCTGAATTAGCTAACTCAAGCGCTTCATTAACATCGACTGAAACGAGTCTTGAAACGCCTGCTTCTTGCATAGTAATACCCATAAGATGATCGCTTCGCTCCATTGAAACCTTGTTATGAGTAATAAATATAAATTGAACCGTTTTAGACATCTCTTCAACCATATTAATTAATCGCTGAGTATTAAGATCGTCTAAAGGAGCATCAACTTCATCCAGCATACAAAATGGTGCTGGGTTTAACTCAAATATTGAGAAGACTAATGATAAAGCTGTAAGAGCTTTCTCTCCTCCAGATAATTGAGAAATTGAAGCATTTTTCTTGCCTGGAGGTCTTGCCATCAACACAACTCCACCATTTAAAGCGTCATCTTCTTGCAAAGTTAGCTCTGCAAATCCACCACCAAATAGCATTGGGAAAACCTCTTTTAATCTTGCATTAACTGCATCAAAGCTGTCCTTAAATCTTGATTTAGTTTCAATATCAATCTTTTTGATTGCGCTAGTTAATTTATCTAATGCATCAGTAAGTTCATTATATTGCTCTTCAAGCTTCTCACCTCTTTTTGACTCTTCAGCTATCTCTTCTGGGGCTGCAAGATTTATCGCCCCTAATCTAATAATTTTTGCTTGTATTTCAGTCAGATAATCCTGAATATCCTTTAGAACAAGATCTTCATATTGACTATAGTCAATATTCTCAATATCAATTCCTGCTGCTTTTATTTTTTCATTAGCATTTTCTAAATTTATTTCATAGGTTTTGAGTTCTAATTTTATATCAGTAACTTTTTCTGATATGGCCCGTAAGTCTAATTCTGCAACTGATCTTTTATTCTCAAGTTCTCTTAAATCTTGATCAACCTTAGATTGTTCTTGCCTTATGCGTGTTAGTATCGCCTCAGCAGATGAGCTTTTTTGAACTAATTCAGAAATATTTTTTTCAGATTCTTGCTTTTTAATTTGAGTTTCATCAACTATTTTCGATAGATCACTTTGTCTTAATAGATATTCATCAGGCGAAGCTAGATTAATTGAACCTAATGCAGAAATACTGCTTTGAATTTTCTCTAATGAGCCTTCTAGCTCTAATAAGTCCATTGCGCTGAAATCATTTGGGTTTAATTCTGCTGGGTTTATCCCTTCTTTATTTAAAGCATGGGAAGCATTCTCTAAATTAATTTCATATGTTCTTAAATCTAGCCTAAGGCTATTTAAATCTGATTCAAGTGACCTAAGATCAGCGGCAGCAACGGATCTTGTATTCTCCATTTCTCTTATCATGATATCTGCTTTAGAGCGTTTATCTTTATATTCCTCAAGACTTACTTCGATCTTAGATTTTTTCTCGGCAAGCGTTTTAAGATGATCTTCTGTCCTTAGAGCTTTTTCAGCATTATTTTGAATTTGCTCGCTTAATGTATTCTGTCTATTTAAATATTCATCTGTAAGAGACTTAGATTGAGCTGAGGCAATATTAAGTATTTGAGTTAATTGATCCTTTAATTCTAATGCTTTTTGATATATTGACTGATTAGATGACCCTAAGACTTTGAGAGAATCAATTATAGTATCCAGCAAATTAATTGCTTTTTCTTTTGGGCTTAGATTTTCTATATTTGACTCTTCTTTTAAAGCATTCTCATAACTTTGCTTAGCTTTCTCTAAATCTATATTGTTCTGAGAGTTTAATTTATTAAGGTTTCGAAGATCTGCTTCGTGCATAGCGATATCTGAACTTAGCGATGATCCAGAAGATCTAACAACTTCAAACTCAGAAAGAATTGATGCATGATCTTCTTTTACTAGTGATAGTTTAGATAGTTGTAATTCTACTTCCGAAGACTGTTGTTGAATTTTTTCTTCTAGAGGAGATATTTTTATAGTAAGTTCTGCCTTCTTATCTAATGCTTCTAGAGCTTTTAATATTGAAATATTTAACTTTAGCTCTTTTTCTTTAGGAGTTAGGTTCTCAAAAGCAGATTCTTTCTCTAAAGCTTTTGCATGCCCCTCTTTAGCTCTTTCTATATCTAACTTACTCTGGATAAGGGTTTTATTAAGATTTTGAAGGTCGGCTTCAAATCTTGCTATATCTGCTCCAATAGAATAAAAGTTTTTTTGAGCTTCATCATAAGAAGCTCTTACTGATTCATTTTCAGTTCTATATTTATCTATTTGAGATTGTTTAGTCTTAGCCTCAGCATCTTTTATTGTTTGATCTCTTAAAGTAGCATCTAGCTTTTTCTGCAAAGAATCACGATTATTCTTAGCTTCAAGAGAAAATAACATAGCAACTTTTAATTCATGATCTTTCTCTTCTGCTTTAAGTTTATTGTATTTATCTGCTGCAGATGCCTGACCTTCCAATCTTCTTATAAGTCTTGATATCTCATCTTTAATATCTTTAACACGTGATAGATTTTCTTTAGTTTTTTTAATTCTCTGTTCAGTTTCTTTTCTTCTTTCTCTATATTTGGATACACCTGCAGCTTCTTCAATATGGACTCTTAATTCTTCAGGCTTTGCACTTACTAGGTTTGATACCATTCCCTGTTCGATGATTGCGTAACTATTTGGTCCCAAGCCAGTACCAAGAAATAAGTCTTGGACATCTTTTCGTCTGCATTTTGTGCTATTGATAAAGTAGGAAGATTGGCTGTCTCTTGTCATTAATCGTTTAATAGATATCTCATTATATGCAGCATACTCTCCGCCGATTTTACCGCTTGAATTATCAAATAATAGTTCGATACTGCACTGTCCTGATGCTTTTCTTAGATCTGATCCATTAAAGATGACATCAGACATAGAATCGCCTCGAAGATTCTTTGCAGAAAGTTCTCCGAGTACCCATTTCACAGCATCAATTACATTAGATTTACCACAGCCATTTGGCCCAACAACAGCTACCAAATTCGATGGGAAAGATATTCTCGTGGCATCCACGAAACTTTTGAAACCAGCCAGTTTTATATGTTTAAGCTGCATTGAAATGTAAAATTTATTAAGGTTTATATTAAACTATTGTGGGTTTACAAACCAATCTTTTTCACTAATATTTAATGTAAATAATGCTTTATTTTGAGGGTTTTTTATTGGTAAAAGTCTTGAAATAAAGCTGTTATTAGCTTTACATTTAAGCATGCTATTTACAATGATTTGCTCTTCGTTAATTAAGGCTGAGGCAATATCAAATCCAGGTATCATTGCATCTGTATTTGAAATATAAAAAGATAATTTTGATGGATCATTTGAAATTAATTTTGCAATAGGAACAGCTGGACCATCCTGAATAGATAGAATGAGATTGATCGAATCAAAATCACAATTATTAGGAACTAGAAAGCTGGTAAATATTGAAGCATTTGCATAATCAGGGAATTTTTTATCACGCAAAATGCTATATAGCGCATAAAAACGTATTTGAAGTTCTAGTTTATTAAAAATTGGCTCCCCAAACTCCACAAGCTGCTCTGCTGTTTGTAAACTATTGTTGTTGATCGCATAAAGAATACCCTCTTCCAGCCATCTAATCTGTGAATTTTCATCAAGAAATTCTTGTAGATTATTAAAAAAAATTTCTTGTAGCCTAGCATCGTCATAAATAGCATCTTCAAGTTGATTGGCTAGAATCTGCTCTTGTGCTGAACCAAGAAATGAAAACTTGCTAACAAATCCAAATAAAGAAATGCCAAGCACTATAAAAGAGAAACTAAAAACAATAGTCTTATGAGTTGATTCTTTGGCAAGCAAGAAACCTATAAACGGAATAAAGGCAGCTAAAAGGATTAAATAAAAAATAATCATTATATTTTTCTTCTAAAAAAGAAGACTAATAAAATAATAACCAAAAATATAAATGGCCCAAACCACAATACATAGGTAGAACTATTTATTTCAGGACTATATAAAACTTCGCTTCCAAATCTATCTTTAGCATATTGTTTAATTTGTTTATCTGAATAACCTTGATTGATAAGGTCTGCAATTTTTTGTTTTAAGTCTTCAGAAACTGGTGCATTAGAGCTTGCAATAGATCCGCTTGTGCATTTTGGGCATCTTACCTCATGAATTAGTTTATAAAATCTCTGCTCGTCTACTTGCGAATTAAATGTATAAACTTCCGAACTATTGCTAGTTAAAGATATCAGTAAGATAGAAATGAGTAATAAGATTTTCATCTGAATAAATTATTTTCTATAATAATTGGCATAAAAACTTTATCCCAGATATCTTGATTTACCTCACCGCTATAGTGAGCAAGAACAATATTTTCTTTAATTAAAAAGGTTTCAGGCGCACCTGTAACACCCATATCAAGCGCTAATGAACCAGAATAATCATGTAAGTTGAATTGATATGGATTTCCATAGAGCTCAAGCCACTTGGTAGCATCACTCATCTCATCTTTATAGTTCAAACCAGAAACTGGGATTCCTTGTTCGCTTAACTTCATCAAGAAGCCATGCTCAATCCTGCATGTTATGCACCAACTTGCCCATACATTAAGCAAAACTTCATCACCCATGTTCTCTTGGGTAAAGTTTTGATTTGAACTTAGTTCTATTAGTTCAAATTCAGGGACGTTAAAATTTTTAAAACTTGCGCCTGGGTAGAAGTCATCCTCAGTTAAAACATTATAAAAAAATAATATTCCCAGAATTGGGATCATTAAAATAATGCATCTTAAAAATGTGTTCATGCTCTAACCTTCTTTTTTTCTATTAAAGCTACAAAACTTCCTAGACACATAATTGCCGCTGAAAACCATATCCATCTAATGAAAAAATTATATTGGATATTTACAACCCAGTTTCCATCATCCAATTGATCTCCTAAAGTCATATAAATATCTTTAAGTGGAGTTATTTTGATAGCCGACTCTGAGGTTATCTGTCCGCGTATAAAATATTTTCTTTTTTCAGGGAACATATAAAAAACATCCCTTGAAAGATTAGTATTTTTTACAGAGAATTTTGCCCTTACCGAGTCATAGTTTGATTCATTAATTAGATCAAAATCTATCAAATAAAATGAATATCCATCTGCGGTGTATGTTTCTCCTGGCTTTATATTAATAATTTTCTCAAAGCTTAAAGAAGAGTTAAGTGTGGTTGCAAGGATTAGTATGCTTAATCCTATATGAGCAATGGCGCTAGCTTTATTAAAAAATGCTTTTGTCGCTAGACTATTAATAATAAGCAATATATATCTTATTAAAATTAATGACCCTGTAAATATACCTCCAAGAAACCACCACTGAAAATCTTGATAAAACCATGAAGCATAAGCTGTAAGAAAAATTGATAGAATAATTGACATTGATAAGAAGCTATTAATAAAAAATAGCTGTGAACTTCTTTGCCATAGACTTCCTAGGGACAAAACTAGAAATATTGATGCTAAAAAGGTAATAGGTGCAAAAATAGCATTGTAATAAGGAGGTCCGACGCTAATTCTTTCATCATATAAATAATCAAAAATTAAGGGATACATCACACCAAGCATTACAGCAAATATGACAGTTACAAATAATATATTGTTAATTGAAAGAAACGCCTCTTTTGACTTACTCACAATTAAATTATTTGAGATTAGTTTAGGCAGCCGATATGCATAGAAAGATAAAGAGGTAGTGATTAATATTGCTGAAAAACCTAAAAGATATAGACCTCTTTGAGGATCGTTAGCAAAAGCATGGACGCTGTCAACAATTCCAGAACGAACAATAAAAGCTCCAAATAAGCTTAAAGAAAAAACCATTATAGATAACAAAATTGTCCAGCCCCTTAAAGCGTTTGATCTTGATGATACATATAAAGAATGAATTAATGCTGTTCCTGCAAGCCAGGGCATCAGAGCAACATTTTCTACCGGATCCCAAAACCAATAGCCTCCCCAGCCTAATTCGTAATATGCCCACCAGCTTCCAAGAGATATGCCAATTGTTAATAAAATCCATGCAACTAGAGACCATGGTCTTACCACCTTTTCCCAGTTGATGCTGAAATCACCTTTGATTAAAAAAGCGGTGTTATACGCAAATGCAATAACAAAACCAACATAGCCTAAGTAAAGAAATGGAGGATGAATTGCTAAAGCAGGATCTTGTAAAACTGGATTTATGTCAGCTCCATTCAAGGGCGCTATAGGAAGAATTGAAATAAAAGGATTTGAGGTGAAAAGTAAGAAAATTAAAAAACCAAAAATAATAAAAGCTAAAATTCCCA
>CAZJJG010000006.1:0-38225 GCA_964546275.1 uncultured Gammaproteobacteria bacterium | reverse complement strand
GAGGTGAAAAGTAAGAAAATTAAAAAACCAAAAATAATAAAAGCTAAAATTCCCACAGCTGGAGCTTTTAATAAATCAGTTTTAGGTAGAATATAGTTAAAAAGTTGAGCCCAGATTGATAAAAATACTATCCATAAAAACATAGAGCCTTCATGCGCTGACCAGATAGAAGTAATTTTATAAAAAATAGACAAGTCTTTATTAGAATGCTCTGCTATGTAGCGAATAGAGAAGTCACTTTGAATTGCCAACCAAACATACAGCAAAAAAGCTATGACAATAAAATAGAAACCATAAGCAAAAACTCTAGCTACCAATAACTCTAAATTATGATTAGCTTTATATGTCAAAGTAGAAAAAATAAAAGCTAGCAGAAACAAGCCAGAAGCTAAAATTGTTAAAAAATGTGATATTTCTCCAATCATTCAGCAGAAATATCCATATTTGGAGGCATATAATTTTCATCATGCTTAGCAAAAATATTTTCAGCTACGAGATCGCCATCCTTCATCATGCCATATGCAACAATCCCACTTCCTTCTTTAAAAAGATCAGGTACAACTCCTTTATAGGAAACGCTGATTGTATTTTTGAAATCAGTTATTTGAAATAATATCTCTGACCCTTCCATCTCAACAGAACCATCTTTAACCATTCCGCCAAGTTTAATTCTTTTGCTTTCAGGAACTTGCGCTTCAACTATCTCCGATGGAGTATAGAAATAATCTAGATTAGTATTAAGAGCATAAAGTATAAGAGACACCCCAAAAAAAGAAGTCCCGATAAGAGCTAAGACATTTATCAATCTCTTTTTTCTTAACTTATTCATTGCTATGCTTTTTACTAAGATTTAATAATTTCCTGTTATAAAAAATAAACATTCCAGATATAGAAATTATTACAATACAGAAAACTGACCATACGTATATTCCATGGCCATCCATGTAAAGGAAACTCTGAAAACTATCAAAAGCAAAGTTAAACATTATCTCTCACCCATGACTTGTTGCTCTCTCTGTTAAAGATTTGAACTTTTGAAGACAAAATTACTAAACAAATGATTAAGCCGCTGAAACCTATCATTGAAGCAAATAATGGATATAACATTGAAGGATCAATCGATGGCTTATCAGATAAAGTTATTGAAGCAGGTTGATGTAAAGTGCTCCACCAATCTACGGATTTTTTTATTATAGGAATATTAACAACGCCAACTAGAACTAATATTGAAATAAATTTATCTGCTTTTTCAAAGTTTGTAAAAGAACTATGAAGTGAAATTAATCCTAAATACATTATAAAAAGAATTAAAGTGGAAGTTATTCTTGCATCCCACTGCCACCAAGTGCCCCAGGTAGGAATTCCCCATATGGATCCAGATATTAAAGCTATAAAAGTAACTAATGCTCCAATTGGTGCAATTGCTTTAACCATATAAGCGGCTAGTTTAACTTTCCATACTAAAAAAACTAAAGCAGCTATAGCCATACCAAAATAAAGACTTTGTGATAAAAAAGAAGCTGGTACATGTAAGTACATAATTCTAAAAGAATTGCCCTGCACATAGTCAGCAGGCGCAATAGCTAACCCCCATACTAAAGCAATTACATAGGTAATAAGTGAGAAATAAAAGATGTAAGGATACATCTTATTAACTAGAACAATGTAAGTCTTTGGCGATGCAAATTGATGATAGAGTTTCTTTAGCACAATTTTTTTATTTTTATTATTTATTCCAAATGGGTCTTAATAATAAAAGAGATTATAAATGGAATAAATACAATTATAAGCAATAAAACCCCAAGCATTAAAAATAAAAGACTAGAGATCTCAAATCCGAAGTTAGCATTGAGAACAATTTTCCCTAATAAAATTAAAATTGGAAACAATAAAGGTATTGTAATTAGAGCTCCTAAAACAGAGCCTTTATTTAGGCTGAGAGAGTTGCCAAGTGCAAAGAGATTGATAAAGATATATGAAGAGATGAGCAAAGATGGCAAAGCAATGCCAGTAGAAGCTAAGGAGCCAGAAATGCTAATAGCAAAGAAAGTTCCTAATAGTGATATTGGAACTCCAATAAATAACCAATAGGTAAATATCTTAATCAAAATTAATAGAGATAAAGATTCATTCGAAACACAGAAAAACTCTATAGTTCCATCCTCATAGTCTTCAAGAAAAATACTCTCAACCGATATCATTACAGTAAGTAAAGTAGCTATCCAAAGAATAGAATAAAAAACCTCTTTAAGCTCCTCATTTGCCATCTCCAGAGTTAAAGGAAAAGAGATCATAATTAAAAGGAATATTAGTATAGGACCAAGCCAGGCCCTTAATTTTTTAAAAAGTTTAAAAAATTCTAATTTGAATAGATCTATCATTGAGGATTTCCAATAAATATCTCATCACTACATACGTCTAATGGTATGTGAGAAGTAAAGATAATAGATTTATTTTTTTTTAATTCAGAATTTAAAAATTTTGAAATTAAAACTCTTGCTTCGTCATCCAACCCAACACAAGGCTCATCTAAAATAATAACGCTAGAATTATTTAGAAGCACCCTTACAAGAGCAAGTTTTTTTTGCTGCCCATAAGATAAATTACCAACTAAAAGATCTATTTTTTCATATAAACCCAGCTCTTCTAGTGTTGATTTAACATTCGTATTTAATATATCTATTCCGTGAAGATAAAGGTTATCAGCAACAGTTAAATGATTTTTTAAAACATTTTTATGGCCTAAAAAGATTTTATTGAGATCTTTTAACCAAAGTATCTCACCTTTTAAAACAAAGGTAATTCCTAAAATAATTCTTAACAAAGAAGATTTTCCAGAGCCATTATTTCCCTTTATGTGAAGCGCTTTACCTTGCTCTAAATCAAAAGAAAGATTATGAAAAAGTCTATTTTGATTAATAGAAAATGCGATATTTTTTACACTTAGTACTATATTGTCTGACATTAAATCAATGATACCTTAGATAAACTTCTCGATGTTAAAGGCAATAATGGCTTTTGCGGATCAAGTCTTGAATATAATCTTTTTGATATTTCAGTAAAATAATTTTCATTAAACTGACCCATTCCTCCAATAGAAAAATACAGATCTTTTGTAAAGTATATTCCTTGTTCAAGGGATGGCGTTGTTCTCACAAAAGTATTTATTTTTTTAAGATTAGAAGAAAATCTATCTTCCATATTGCGCAAATTAAACCATCCCCATACTGGATAATTAATCATACTCATCTTTTTTAAGCTGTCTCTGTCATTTTTTTTAGGGCTTGTGCTTGGGGGGAGCAAAACTATAAGTGATCCGATGCTATCTGCTATAACTGCATCTAAGGTTTCAACAAATGATTGATAATCTATAAAATTTAAAAAAATACACTCTTCGTCTTTATCAACCTTAAATTGAAGGCCTGCCAACCTAGAATGAGAGCCAAGAATTACATAAGTTACTAATTCTTGGCTCAAAATATTTAGATCTTAGCTAAAGCTTGCTCGTAATCAGCAATAATGTCATCAGTATGCTCTAGTCCTATAGATAGTCTTACAAAGCCTGGTGTGATACCTGCTGCAAGCAATTCTTCAGGAGAAAGTTGACTGTGAGTAGTACTTCCAGGATGAATAGCAAGACTTCTTGAGTCACCAATATTAGCAACGTGATAAACCATTTCTAGTGCATTAATAAATTTCTTTCCAGCCTCAATTCCACCTTTGATTTCAAAGCCCATCAGTCCACCATTTCCACCAGTTAAGTATTTATCAGCTCTATCTTTAGCATAACCATCCATAAGAGAAGGATATATAACTCTTTCAACTAATTCATGATTAGACAAGTATTCAGCTATTACTTCTGCGTTCTTTGAATGCTCTCTCATTCTTAAAGCTAATGTCTCAAGTCCTTGTATAAACATAAATGCATTAAATGGGCTCATAGCAGCTCCCATATCTCTTAATAAAGTAGTTCTAGCTTTTAATATATATGCAATAGGCCCAAGAGGTTTGACTGCCTCAGACCATATAGCTCCTCCATAAGAAGGATCTGGAGTATTTAAGGCTGGCTGTCTTTCAGGATGAGCTTCCCAATCAAAATTTCCACTATCTACTATAATTCCACCTATAGATGTTCCATGTCCACCAATAAATTTAGTAGTAGAATGCATCACAATTGCAGCTCCATGTTCAAAAGGTCTGCAAATTACTGGAGCAGCAGTATTATCAACTATTAAAGGTATTCCTAGAGGGCGACCTATTTCAGCAACTTCAGATATTGGAAAAACCTCAAAACTTGGATTAGGTAAGACTTCACCATAATAAGCTCTAGTTTTATCATCTGTAGCATTAGCAAAATTTTGAGGATCAGCTGGATCAACAAAACGAACTTCAATACCCATATCAGAAAATACATTTTTAAATAAATTAAAAGTTCCACCATAAAGATGAGACGATGCAACAATATTGTCACCATTTTTTGCTAAGTTTTGGATACATAAAGCTGAAGCTGCTTGACCAGAAGCTACGCCCAAAGCACCAACTCCGCCTTCTAAAGCTGCAATTCTATCCTCTAGAACAGCAACAGTTGGGTTCATTATTCTTGAATAGATATTGCCTAATTCTGATAAAGAAAATAGGCTGGCTGCATGATCGCAATCATCAAATTGAAAACTCGTAGTTTGGTGAATCGGAACAGCTACTGAATTAGTATTTTCATCCTTTCTCCATCCAGCATGAAGGCCTATCGTTTCTGGGTTTGTATATGTTTTACTCATGTTTCTCCGTATTAAATTAAAATAATTAAAACCAGTCTAATATAAAGATAAGAGTATCAATTCACTCATTTATCTTGAGATCGGTTAAATTTGATATGAAACAATTATATACAATTTTAGGGCATAAAAAATGCTTTTTATTGACACTGATATGGTAACTTGTCTTCAAATCTTTATAATAATCTCCTAAACACTTTTAAAAATATTATGGCTAAAAAATATGTAAATTTCCGAGTAGGTGGAACGCCTGAGAGAGAAACTGATGACTATACAGTTTGGAGTAATGATCTTCTAAAAAGAATTATTGCCAGCAAAACTGTAATTCAGCCAGGTAGATCTACAGAAGGTCATAAACTAATTGATTCTGATGTTGCCTATGTAATAACTAATGGCAGAGGAACAATGGAGATAGTTGAATATATGAATGATGAAGATGGTCATGGCTCAAATCCATCTTTTGGTGTTCAGCATAAAGATTCTTATGCACTTTCAACTGGAGACGTTATCTTGGTTGAGTCTGGAGATTACTGTAAAGTTATTAATGATTCAGAGCATGATCAGCTTACTTATATTAGAGTATTTGATAGAGGCGGCTGGAGACAGTAATCCTAGAATAATACTAATATAATTAATGAAAGATAAATTAGGGGTATTTTTCTCAGGTCTTTGTGTTATTCATTGCTTTGTAGTCACGCTCATCATCTTATTAGGTGGTGTAGACTATTTTACAATTCTTGTCTCAACAGAATACCTAGTTCACCCGATACTCTTGATGATTGTTGTAGTAATTGGCATGTTTAGTTTTCCAAGTGCCTATAAAGCACATAGAAATAAACTTCCTATAATTCTTGGCGTGGTTGGATCTCTTATTTTATTTTTTGCTTTATTTTCTTCTGATATTTTTGAAACCCTATTTACTGTTATTGGTGGCATTACCCTAATTAACGCCCACCTATGGAACTATAAACTTTCTCATTCTGATTAATTGATAAAAGTAACTTTCGCAACTAGCGGAATATGATCTGAAACACCCAAATTACTTTCTACATTAAATCCAATCGGCTTATTATTCTCATTATCCATATTGATAGAAGTCTTATGAAGTTTGATGCTTTCTGGAACAAATGAAATATTTCTATTCTTAGAAACAAGAATTGCGTCAAGAAAAGACCAATCATTGTTGGGTGCATAGTAGTAAGTTCCTAAGCAATCATTACAACCAATATGATGCGAGATTTGCCAGACATCTTCTTGTTTATAGAAAGTATTATTCTTCAAAGCCTCTGCACTAGTTACATTAAAATCACCAAGCGCAATTGAAGGTTCTTTATTTTCTATAAGTAACTGATTTAAAGCTAAAAATGCAGAATCTCTCATTAAATAATTGGAGTAAGGAGCTGGAAAATGTACTCCATAAAAGCGGACGTCATTTCCATTAACATCAATCAATACATTGAGAATGGGTCTTGTATCTTTATTGCTAAATTCTCCGGTAAACTTTATAACATTTAACTCAGATTGCTTAATCTTATACTTAGAAATAACAGCATTATCAATACCTCTATAATCATTTCCTTCGATTAATTTATAGTCAAGATATCCATAGGGTTCTAATAATTTAAAGAGTTGTTTAAGAATATTATTATTTTCAACTTCTTGGAAGAAAATAATATCTGGTCCTGCATTTTCATAAGCAATAATTACATTTAGAATATTTTGTAACTTTGCATCTTTTGCAGCAAGATTCCAATCGAGAAACAGACACTCATTTTTCCATTTTTTAACTCTAATTCTTTGACAGGACTTTTGGTGTTTATCAGATTGTTTTTTAGATAATGGTAAAAAAGCTTTATCATCTTTTTTTTGATCATCTTTAGTATCAAATAAATTTTCAGCATTAAAAGTCATTACGGAGAAAGTTTCTGCACGAAGTTCAAAGCATGAAAATATTAAAAGGAATGTAAAGAGAGAAATTTTCATAAGTATTTAGTAATTTGTTTTAAAAAAATCAAGATTCATTAATATTTGACAGAATCTTGTTGTAAATTTAACAGCTTCTACGCCATTGATTAGCCTATGGTCATAGGAAAGAGAAATAGGCAGCATGGTAAAAGTCTGAAGCTCGCCATTATTTAAACTTATCGCATCAAAAGACTTTGAAATTCCAAGTATTCCTACTTCAGGAGGATTAATAATTGGTGTAAAGAATTTACCCCCTATCGCTCCTAGAGATGAGATCGTAAATGTTGATCCTTTTAATTCATCAACTTTAATTTTTCGCTCTTTTGCAGCTTTTGCCATGCGATTAATGTCATTAGAGATCTCTGTAATAGATAAATTATTAGTATTTTTTATATTAGGAACAATAAGGCCTTTTGGAGTATCAATTGCTATTCCTATATTAATATAATCTTTGAGTACTATATTTTCAGTATTCTCATCTAAGGAGGCATTCATTAGAGGGAATTCTTCAAGAAGTTTTGCTATAGCTTTAACAAAGAAAGCTAAAGGAGATATCTTTAATCCTGAATCCTTGTTCAGTTGGGCTCTTAACTCCATTAAGCTATCTATATTAGCCTCATCATGCTGAGTTACATGAGGAATGTTTCTCCAAGATTGTTGAAGATTCTGCGCTGATGTTTTTTGAAATTTTGTTAAGGGTTCTAATTGTATATCTCCCCATTTGGAGAAATCTACATTAGGATTTTTTACAATTTCTGGAGTGCTGGAATTTAAACGATTTTTAACAAAGCTATGAAGGTCTTCCTTTACCATTCTTCCTCTGGGACCAGATGGGGTAACCTTATTTAAATCAATACCAAATTCTCGAGCTAATTTTCTAACAGCTGGTCCAGCATAAAGATTTCCACTATATGTGATAATAGATTCGGGCTGTTCTGGTTCAGGAGCTTTAGATGAGGGAGTTGCATCTGGAATATTATCTTCTGTATCTTTTAATATTTCCCTTCTAGGAGTCTCTTTATCTGGCGTAACTGTCTCTGTTTCTGTTTCAGCTTCTATTTCTAAGAAAATTGTTCCTTCGCTAACTGTATCTCCATTGCTTACTTTTATATCTACTATTTTTCCAGCAACAGATGCTGGAATTTCCATGGCAGCTTTTTCTGATTCTAAAACAATAATAGAGTCATCTTTAGAAACTGTGTCTCCAGGCTGGACGCAAATTTCTATAACTTCGACATCCACAGCTTCCCCTAAGTCAGGAATCTTTATCTTTTCAATTGTCATTTAGACTTCCCATGGATTGGGTTTGCTTGGATCTACTTTTACTTCTTTATAAATAGTATCTAAAGCTTCCTTCGAAATTTTTGATTCTTTATACAAGCTGTAAGCAGTAACTCTCATAATATGATTTGCACTTATTTCAAAAAAGTCTCTAAGCTCTTCTCTTGAATCACTTCTTCCAAAACCATCTGTACCTAGAACAGCATAAGATGAATTGATGTAAGGTCTAATTTGATCTGCATAAGCTCTCATATAGTCTGTAGAAGCTACTACAGGTATATCTTTGTTGCCAAAACACTTATCTAGATGAGTTACAAGAGGTGCTTTATGAGGATTGAGCTGATTATGTCTCTCTGCTTCCATTCCATCTTTTCTAAGTAAGTTAAAACTTGTGGCGCTCCATACTTCTGCATTTATTGAATGCTTTTTTAACATTTCTTTTGCAAGAAGAGATTCTTTTAGAATTGAACCTGATCCAATTAATCTAATATCTGGATCTTCACATCCACTAACCTTATAAAGACCCTTTATTACATCCTCTTCAATACCTTTAGGCTGTTCTGGTTGTTCATAATTCTCATTTGTAACAGTTATGTAGTAATAATAATTTTGCTGCTCAACGAACATCTTTTGAATTCCATCTTTAAAAATAATTGCTAGCTCATATGCATATGCTGGGTCATAAGATAAGCAGTTAGGAATTGTTGATGAAAGAATGTGACTATGGCCATCTTGATGCTGAAGACCCTCTCCATTTAATGTTGTTCTTCCAGAGGTAGCTCCAATTAAAAACCCTTTTGCCTGGGCATCACCTGCAGCCCATGCTAAATCATGAATTCGCTGAAATCCAAACATAGAATAAAATAAATATATTGGAATCATTGGTAAATCATAATTTGAGTAGGCGGTAGCTAATGCCAGCCATGCAGAAAATGATCCTGCTTCAGTAATTCCTTCTTCAAGCATTACTCCCTCTTTAGATTCTTTGTACCACATTACCTTGTCAACATCTTCAGGTTCATATTTCTGACCTTCTGAAGAGTAGATCCCTATTTGTTTAAATAAACCCTCCATCCCGAATGTTCTAGCTTCGTCAGGCACTATAGGGACAATTCTTTCACCGATGTTAGAGTCCTTCAATAAGCTAGTCATTAGCCTTACAGTAGCCATCGTTGTTGATATTTTTCTATCTCCCATCCCTTTGATAAGAGGCTCAAAATGCTTATCATCAGGCATCTTTAACTTCTTGATCTTATTTCTTCTTCTTGGAATAAAGCCACCTAATTTTTCACGAGTTTTTTTCATGTATGTGATTTCAGGTGAATTCTCGGGGGGTCTTACATAAGGAAGTGATTCAATCTCATCATCATTTACAGGAATATCAAAGTTATCTCTAAAGGCTTTAATATTTTCAATTGATAGTTTTTTGACTTGGTGAGTTGTATTGTCAGCCTGTCTTGAGCCTATTCCATATCCTTTTGTAGTTAATGCCAAGATAACTGTTGGAGCACCAGTTGAATTTACAGCCTTATGATATGCAGCATAAACTTTATAAGGATCATGCCCTCCTCTATTTAATTTATATATATCTTCATCGGTTAAGTCTTCTACCATCTCAAGCACATCTGGATTTTTACCGAAGAAATTATCTCTAGTATAGGCTCCACCTTTTGCTTTATAGTTTTGAAGCTCTCCATCGACAACATAGTCCATTATTTCTTGAAGCTTTCCTTCTTTATCTTTTGCAAATAATGCATCCCATTTTCTGCCCCAAACAACTTTGATTACATTCCAGCCAGAGCCTCTAAATTCAGTTTCAAGTTCTTGAATAATTTTTCCATTACCCCTAACAGGTCCATCTAATCTTTGAAGATTACAGTTAATAACAAAAATAAGATTTTCTAATTTTTCTCTACCAGCTAAACCAATGGAACCTTTAGATTCAGGTTCATCCATCTCACCATCTCCACAGAATACCCAAACTTTTCTATCATTTCTAGGTACTAAACCTCGAGCTGATAAGTAACGCATAATATGAGCCTGATACACTCCCATGATTGGGCCTAGCCCCATAGAAACTACAGGAAATTGCCAATAATCTGGCATTAACCATGGATGAGGGTAGGAAGATAAGCCTGGGC
Source organism: uncultured Gammaproteobacteria bacterium (assembly GCA_964546275.1). Taxonomy (GTDB): domain Bacteria; phylum Pseudomonadota; class Gammaproteobacteria; order Magnimaribacterales; family D2472; genus MED-G78. The sequence continues at coordinate 28,066 of CAZJJG010000006.1, read as the reverse complement.
TAGAAGCTTCTCTTCTAAAATTGTCTAAATCACGCTCACTTAAGTAGCCTTCTAGAAAACTTCTGGCATATATTCCTGGTGATGAGTGACCTTGGTAATAGACTAAATCTTCTAACTGATTATTTGAACCTCTAAAAAAGTAATTAAAACCAACATCATATAAAGTTGCTGAAGAAGAGAAAGTTGCAATATGACCACCTAATTCATCATCGCCTTTATTAGCTCTCAGGACTAATGCTAGAGCATTCCATCTTATCAATGATCTAATCCTCCTTTCCATAAAAAGATCGCCTGGCATGGTTGCCTCTTCGCTAGTAGGGATAGTATTTCTAAAAGGTGTTGTAAGATTGTATGTGGGAACTTCACCAGCAGAGGTTAGTTTTTTTGCAAGTTCAGTTAATAAAAAGGAAGCTCTTTTAGGGCCTGCATTTTTTATTACAGATTCAATTGCCTCAGTCCACTCTTGGGTTTCTATAGTGTCGATGTCTTTATTATCTTTTTTCAAAACACTCCTTTATTTGAATACAAAGTTATGGCATTTACTGGCTCAGTAATTATAATACTTTTCTAATATTTAATAATAAATAAAATGTCAGAAAATCTTCAAAACTCCTTTCCATATCAAGCTGACCTTGTTGAAATTACTGAGGAGATGTGTGATTTAAATGGTCACATGAATGTTCTTTACTACAATCAGATGCTTGGTTTTGCATTTGGTGATTTCTATAGTCTTGATATGGGGTTTTCGGATGAATATTTTGATTCAGGATTTTCATCTTTTACTTTAGAAGATAATTATAAATATATGAAAGAATGTCTCCTTGGAGAAAAACTGCTACCTAGATATAGATTGCATAATGTAAATAAAAAACTTTTACACATAGCGGGTGTTCTAATCAATGAAAGTGGTGATGTTTGTGCTTTATATGAGACTGTTCTTGGTCATATAGATATGAACTCAAGAAAGACCTCAGAAATGGAAGACGATTTTCTTAACAATTTACTTTCAATCATGAAAGATAATACCAAGCATCCAGTTGACATGGAGCTTAGGCTTAAAATAAAAGATCTTACATAAAAAAGCCCGGTATAAACCGGGCTTTATTTTTATCTAATTTTTAAATTAGAAATTCATTCCAAACTTAATTCCATAAGTTCTTGGATTAGCAAAAGTGATATGAACACCACCACCTGCTAAATTACCATTTGCAGTTACACCATGCTGGTATCTTTTATCAGCTATGTTCTTGATAAAACCACCAACATACCATTCTTCAGATGAAGGTGTGTATGTTACTAGCATGTCCATGTATTTAGCTTCAGGAAGTTTGAATCTATCTCCATTGAAGATATCCCCATCTCTTTCGCCTTTATGTACATAGGTTAATTTAACATCTGTTGCGCCACCTGACTGAGGGAATCTTTGTGATAAAGATAAGTTGTAGTCAAGATCCGCTACTAAAGGAACATTATTCCCTTGAAGTTGCTGCATCATGTCCATTGACAAACCAGGCAATGTTTGAACATCACCTTGGAAGTTATAAATAATACCTCTATCGGTTGCTGCCCATTGAACAAATGGTGCAAACGTACCAAAGTTTTCTCCAATAGCTGCAGCTGTAGCAGCAGCTGAAGCAGCATCAAATCCAGAGAATGTAAGGAAATTTGCTAAAGCAGCATTACCAAAACCAGAAGCAAGCATCTGAGTCGCTCCATTTGGATTATTTGGATCTCTTGCAAAACCATTACCCATTGCTGAATCGGAAGCTAAGAAATTGAAATCAAGTTGAGTATTATCTGTTATAAAGAATTTCATTTGACCCTCAAAACCTTTATTCATATAGTCAAAAGTTCTATTAACCACACCTGCTCTTTCAAGCTGACCATATTGACCATTAGTAACATCAAATTCAAAGTAAGTAGCATTTATAAGCAATCTTCCGTCCATTAGAATATTTCTAGTTCCAATTTCTGTATTGATAGACTCTTCTTCACCATAAGGTAAATTTACACCCAACTCATTTGGAGATGTTCCACCAGCTTTCAGGCCAGTTGTATAAGATGCATAAACCATGCTGTTATCATTAATAAAATGTTGAATAGCCATTTTGTATGTAAAAGCGCTATTTTCAGATTGCTCTCTAGTTTGACCAGAGTTATTTCTGCTATATTCAGGGCTATATGTGTAATTTGGATTAGTTACATCACCAAGAGTACTAAATATTGTACTTTCATAAGTATCATCGTTATATCTCATACCTAAAGTTAATTTAGTAGCATCATTGATATCATAATAGTACTCACCAAATAGAGCATTTGATTTAACTTTTGAATTTTGACTTGTAATTAATCCACCTAGTTCATTGGGAAGTGTTCTGTCACATAGACCACCTAAACTAGCACAAGTTGCCAAAGTACCACCGGTAATTTGTGCAAGTGCTGTAGGGAGATCAATTAAACCGCCTAGCAGTGAAGGAGCAACTGCACCAAATACGCCACCAAATACTGACCAATATGCAATTCCACCTTTTCCGTCCATAGCTCCACCAAATAGTGAATCGCTATAAGGGTGAAGATCAAAAGATCTTAACATTTGATATCCAGCTGTTTGAAGGATGTAGTTATTAGCGTTATCGTTTTCTCTCATGTATAGACCAGCAGTAAAATTGTGCGGGCCATCAAAATCAGAGATTAAATTAATTTCTGATTGTCTATTAATATCATAGTCTTGTGAGCATTCTACAGACTCTGAACGATCAACCATCGCAGCATTGAAACATTCAAATTGCAGTTCCAGTGCAGGAACAGGACCTACAGCAGTAGAAAATGTTTCACTTGCAAATGAATGATCTTGGTCATCTGTGTGTTGGTAGTCTCTTACTGAATAGGAATATTTAGCTTTTAAAGTTATATCATTGATTTGTTTTACATACTCAATTTGAGAATTTTGAACAACCATTTGTCTATCTGGATCATGGTTTTTGTTAACCATATCAAGAGTTGCAAATTTTTGAGAGTTTGCATAAGAATCAAAGCTAGCTGATGGTCTTAGAAAAGTTATTGAATCAATAAATCCAATAATAGTTCCAGCTTCATGAGCAGTTTGACCTAATTGGCCTTTTACAAAAGGTGAACAACCATAAAAAATATCCTGCTCACAGTATTGACCGCCAATATTCATTCTGTTGTCATCTGAAGAGTACTCAGCAGTATTAAAACGAATTCCGCTAGTATCATCTATGTCAACATCAACTGATAATCTGACAGCATAAGAGTCTCTTCCATCAATAGCATTGCCAGTTCCAATATTCTTTACCCATCCGTCTTTTACAAAAGAACCATAAGCAAGTCTTGTTCTTACATTGTCACCAAATGGCATATTAATAGCTGTAGTAACTCTTTCTGATCCATAGTTACCCATTTCAACATTCAAATATCCGCCAACTTCCGCTTCAGGTCTTGCAGTAACTAAGTTAATAAGTCCGCCAACAACGTTTCTTCCATAAAGAGTTCCTTGAGGTCCTGCAAGAATATTAACTTGCTCAACATCAAAGAAACCAATTTCACCAAAAGCACTTCCTGCTAATGTATGGCCATTAATAGCTGTTTGAACAGAAGTAGCTGTACCTGCTCCAACCGCAGCACTAGAAGCTCCTCTTATAGTATATAAAGATCCTGAGCCAAGAACGTTCTGGTATGAAAAACCTGGAACTAATTCAGCTAAATCCTGAACTTCAGTAACTTGAGCATCAGCTAAAGCATCTGCTGAAAGAGCTTGAACTGAAAGCGCAATATCCTGAATTGACTCAGCTTTTCTTGTAGCTGTTGTAACAACCTCTTCTATTTCTTGAGCGAAAAGATTTGTCGGTGTTAATAAAAAGATTGATGCAGTAGCACCCATTAGATATCTTAATGATATGTTCATACTTGGTTTCCCCTTTATGTATATGAAAAATTATCGCTATATTCTCACAAAATATGCATTTAGTCATAAAAAATTAGATTTAAATTTTAGGTATAAAAGATAGAATTAAAAACTACACCAATGGATCATGGCCACTTTTACCCCAAGGATGACATCTGGAGATTCTATTGATGCTTAACAAGCCTCCTTTTAAAGGGCCGTACTTGTCTATAGCTTGAATGGAATATTCTGAACATGTTGGGGTGAATCTGCAGCTTGGTCCTGTTAAAGGAGATATAAGATACTGATAAGCTTTAATAACCTTTATAAAAAAAACTTTAAACATGGTAACTGCTATAAGCTACTGGGTGACTTGGACTCATTTGAAATATCATCAACGATAGTATCAAGATTATAAGAAATATTTTTATCACTGCCCAAGCGTCTAACAGATAGACTTCTTTCTTCAGCTTCTTTTTTACCTATAACCATTATCACCGGAACTTTTGCTGCACTGTGCTCTCTTACTTTGTAACTAATCTTCTCGTTTCTTTTATCAGTTTCTACTCTTACGCCTTGCGCTTTTAATAGTTCAGCAACTTCGTCTACATATGAATTAACATCAGATATTATTGAAGCTATAACAACTTGTCGAGGGGCAAGCCATAAAGGTAATCTTCCAGAATAATTTTCAATTAATACACCTATAAAACGTTCAAAAGAACCTAATATTGCTCTATGAATCATTACCGGATGATGTTTTGAGCCATCTTCGCCTATATATTCAGCCTCTAATCTATCTGGGAGATTGAAATCTGCCTGGAAAGTGCCGCATTGCCATTCACGACCTATAGCATCTGTTAAAACAAAATCAAGTTTAGGTCCATAGAAGGCGCCGTCACCCTCTTCTAGTGTATAAGGAAGATTGAGCTTTGTAATTGCATTCTCTAATGCTGCCTCTGCTTTATCCCAAACCTCATCAGAGCCAACTCTAATCTCAGGCCTTGTTGATAACTTAATAGAAAACGTATCAAAACCTAAGTCTTTATAAATGCTTGATAAAAGTTTAATAAATAAGGCTGTTTCACTCTCTATTTGAGCTTCAGTGCAAAAAATATGACCATCATCTTGAGTAAAGCCTCTAACTCGCATAAGACCATGCATAGTTCCTGATGCTTCATACCTATGACACGACCCAAATTCTGCAAGTCTTAGAGGAAGATCTCTATATGATTTAAGTCCTTGATTATAGACCTGGACATGACATGGACAATTCATAGGCTTTAAAGCATTTACTCTTTTTTCATTTGCATGCTCTTCATCTATTTCAGTAATAAACATATTCTCTCTATATTTATCCCAATGCCCAGAGGCTTCCCAAAGCTTTCTATCTACCACTTGAGGAGTTTTAATTTCTTGATAAGAATCAGCTAATCTATAGCGCATATAGTCTTCAAGAGCTCTATAAATAGTCCATCCGCTTGGATGCCAAAAAACCATGCCAGGGGCTTCTTCTTGAAAGTGAAATAAATCCATTTCTTTGGCAATTTTTCTATGATCTCGCTTTTCAGCTTCTTCAAGCCTAATCATATAAGCATTTAGGGCTTTATCATTTTTCCAAGCTGTTCCGTAAATTCTTGTTAGCATTTCATTATCAGAATTGCCGCGCCAGTATGCACCTGCAACCTTGGTGAGCTTAAATGATCCTATGTGACTTAAATTTGGTAAGTGGGGACCTCTACACAAATCAACAAAGTCGGAGTCGCCTTGTTGATATATCTGAAAATCTTCCTCTTGATCCGATTCGCTAATAATATCAACTTTATAAGTCTCATCCTTTGCCTTAAAAATACTTATAGCGTCTTTTTTAGATTTTAATGTTTTGTTAATTGCCTCACCGGTAGCAATAATTTTGCGCATTTCATTTTCTATTTTTGGCAGATCATCCAGTGATATTGTTGTGTCTGAAGAAAAATCATAATAAAAACCGTCTTCTATAGTTGGTCCAATAGCTAGCTTGGTAGTTGGATATAAATTTTTAATTGCTTTTGCTAGCACTTGAGCAGTTAGAGTGTGACGCATTATCTCCAGACCTTCATCGGAATCTATTGTGATAATAGCAACTTTACAATCCTCTTTAATAGGATCATTGATGTCTCTTTGGACTCCATTAATATTTACTGCTATGGCAGCTTTTGCAAGCCCAGCTCCAATGCTTAAAGCAAGATCATAGCCTGATGATCCTTCAGCTAGCTCTCTATTACTTCCATCTGGCAAAGTTATATTCATTTGTTTCAATTATATATTTATATTTCTTATTCTAATGTTTTTTTATATTAAAGCGTACACTTTATGGAGTCTACCTAACTTCTAGTAACTAATTTAAAGGTAGATAGCAAACCGTATTGGTTACTAAAATCATTATAAAAATTAATGAGGTAACCATTGGTCCTAAATATATTCGTCCAGTCATTTTAAAAAAATACCTATTGAAATAAGGCAATACAAACATCATTGGAACAACTGCAAAAAGTAAATTTACATACAGCCAGCCATCAGTCCAAAATACAGTTCCTGTTAATGCAAAGGTTACATATTGAATGACTATTATTAATAATAAGCCTAATGAGTTTCCAATCCCACCAATCAGCATAGATAACCACTCAGGCTGGCCCTCTATTCTCATTGCGCCATTTACTCTCAAGGAGTTAGAAAGAAAAAATAAAAAGAAGAAAGGAACATACATAAGAAGAACTATGAGCATTTCTGGTTGGAATACTCGAACACCCATAAACCAGAAACGATAATCCACATGCAATGCATAATATAAAGAAAATAAAACTACATAATAAAATACGAAAATACTTAAAGCTAAGATAGCAGTCTTAAAAAGATCTTTTATAGAAATAGAAATACCCCAAAGCTCTGGAGTAATGCCATTATGCTTTCCGTGGAAATAGTAAGATCCATAAAAAAGTATAAATCCTATCGTTCCGTTAAAAACGGCCCACATCATGACAGCGTTGTTCATTCTTTGAGGGAAAAACCAAGTCTGCTCTCTATTTGATGCTGCAACAAATAACTCTTTAGATAATTCAGACATTGGGATGAAAGAAAAACATGCTATTGATGCTCCTAAAATAAAAAGACACCAAAAAATTACTTTTCCTTTGGTGGATTGAACTGGCAAAGCTGCTGGAATCTTATTATTTAAAGATTTAAAAAAACTAAGGGTTAAAAGTTGTCGCGTCATTGGGATAATTGATACTAATGCAGTTATAAGCGCCACTAAGCCAAAGAACTCTTTCCAAGGCCAAATTTGATTCATGTTATCTATCTTAGGATTAAAATTAAAAACTTTTTCAAAGTATGCAATTTGATTGGAGGTAGCTTCTTTGTTGTAAGGTTGAAATGGATGAAGTAGCGCTTCGTTATGTATAACTCTGAGTGTTCGATCTTCAGAATTACCATAGATTTTTCCTATTTCTACTTCTTTTATCTTCTTGCTTTTTGTATAAATTGAATTAACTAATCTTAGAGCTTCTGGAGCAAATCTCATATCTCCATTTTTTAATTCATTTCTATAGGCTCCTTCATCATATAGCGCATAACTCATTCCAACGTTCGACCTCACATCGTTTAGAACATTGTTCCTCATAGTTAAAACATATCCGGATACGAAAACTGAATGAAGTTTACTTGGCATCCCGGTTTCTATAGATTCCTTACCAAAGTAATTAGCACCTCTTATTGCTGCGTTTCCTCCAGCAGAATGTCCGGTAGCGCCAATTCTTGTTTTATCAATAAAATCGTATTGATTACTTGCATACACATGATCAACCAATGCAAACATTCCATAACCTTCAGTTGTAGCAGAACGTCTGCTCATTGAAGAGCTAGAGTGACCCTGAGCATAAGGGTCTATAGATGCTACTACAAATCCCCTTCTAGCTAGTTCTATTGCTATATTAGATAAAGCTTCTTTGGAGCGCTGAAATCCTGGTATTACAACAATAAATGGAGCTTTATTATCACTTGTTGCTGAGTTAGGTTTAAAGAAATCTACAGCTAAAGATTGATTGTTTTGAGTTGGTAGTACAAATGATGAAACTTCAACAGCTCCTTTTGAGGATTGAATCCATGATGAAATAGAAGTGCTAACCAATAAAATGCTTAAACATATAAACAGAAATTTTATATTTGGATTTTTTAACATTTGATTTATATATTCCTTGTATTCATAAATATGCACTGATAATCTTTAATTATAGATTTTAATTAGGAGACTCTATGGAAGCATATATTATATTAGCCTTGGTTTTGGCACTACTGCAAATTTGGATTATTCCAATGATGCTAAATTACAAAAATATGGATTACTTATTAACAAATAGAGATAAGGCTATCGATGTTTCTGTAATTGTTGAGAGATCAAGAAGAGCATATGCAAATCTTCAGGAAAGCTTAGGAGCATTTTTAGCATTAGCGCTTTTATCAATGATTCTTGAAGTTGATGCAACAAATGCAGCATGCTGGTGGCTAATTTTTCGAGTAATACATGGGGCTTCATACCTAGCAGGTATATCTTATGTAAGAACGCTGGCTTGGTTTGGGGCCTTGGGCTCGCTAATTGCAATGGCTATTCAGCTTATATAAATTACAATAATTTAAAAAAGGCACTTAATAGGTGCTTTTTTTTGCTTCAAATGTCGGTAAAAATTAGATTAGATCAAAATATTATCTTTTAATTGGCATCTAAATTGCTTTATATAAGTAAAGCTATTTCCAATAGTTAAAATTAAAGGTAATATTTATTGGTAATATGCGTAAATAAAAGGCTTAAAGCCTATGGAGAATAATAATGAATAAGATAAAAACTGGCCTTGCCCTTTTGATGCTATCAGTTTGTGGAGTAGCCTATGCTCAAGAAATTGAAGAGGTAATAGTTACTGCTAATAAAAGTGCTCAAACGGTTCAGGAAATACCAATGAATATTTCAGTAATTACTGCTGGAGATATTGAAGAACGCGGTATCTCAAATCCTGAAGATTATTTAAGGACACTTGCAGGCGTCTCAACTCCTGGAGGAGATTCATTCTTTATTATTAGAGGCCTGAATACTTCTGCTGCGCAAAGAAATTCTGGAACGACCAATGTTTACACTGATGAGATGAATATGAGTATGGTCAATATTTTTGATATTGAGCGAATAGAATTACTAAGAGGTCCTCAAGGAACTTTATATGGATCAAATGCTATTGGTGGAACTTTAAGATATATTACAAAAAAACCAGACCCATCTGGCTTTGATTCTTCAGTTGAAATTATTGCTGGTAGTAAAAAATTTACTTCTAAAGCAATTAAAAATCTTAATGCTATGGTCAATATCCCTTTAACAGAAAACATGGCTCTGAGAGTGGTTTCTACTTCATCTTTTGATCCAGGTATATATCAAAATGTTATGACTGGAAATAAATCTGTTGGTGATGAAAAAGATGAACAAACAACTGCTACCTTTGGTTATATGGAAGGTCCACTTAGTGTCATGCTTAGGTATACAGAAAAATCAAGAAAAGATAATGGTGTTCAAGAGACTGGAAATTCTTCTAAACCTGGATCAGCAGATGTCTATGATCCAAACTGTACAACAGATGTTTCATACTTTTATAACTTTGATGGTCTTCCTAATTGTTCAAGAGTAGCTTCAATAGCTGCTGAACTAGGAATAGATACATCTGGTTATAATCCTCTTTTATGGTTTGCTGATGCTGCTGATGAGGTAGGTATGACTAATATAGAAATGCTAGGCACAACAATTAACTATGACTTTGGAAGCTTTACAGGAACTCTGGTTCTTTCATCATCTCAGACAAATGTATTTGAAAAAACGGAATGGGGAAGAATAGATATGGATGATCTTTACAGCGCTCCGCTTTATAACGTTTCAACTGATGAAAGAGATACTACAGAGCTAAGATTTGCATCAAATCCTGGAACTATCGAATGGGTTGTGGGTTATTACAAAGATAAAAAAAGAGGTCTTCCAGGTAATAGACAGGATCAGTTCGGTATCAATGAAGCAGCTTATGACTACATTGCAAATGTAATTGCAGGCTGGACAGGATCATCTCCAACAGAATATGTTCCATGGCAGAATTATAATCCTGGATATCCTGGTTGGGATAATTCGCGACTCTATTATGGTTTTTATAGTTATGGAGATTACGCTAATGAAGAAGCTTTTTTTGGGCAAGTTAGTTATAACATGGAGCAATTTGAATTCACTGCCGGCATTAGAGATTATGAATTATCCGATGGTTTTAAAAGTGAAAACTATGGCGTCTTTTATGGCGGAGAATATGGTTGTGATGACCCAGACCAAACTGGGCCTGACGGCATATCATGTGCTGAAGAATCAGGGTCTGAATCAGATTCAAGACCTAAATTTACAGCTAGCTATATGCCCAATGATGACCTTACTTTTTTTGCTGTAAGCTCAGCTGGCTATAGAACGGGTGGAAATAATTCAGCCTTGCCTTATTTTTGTGCAGAGGATCCTGAAGCTGTATCAACATTTGATAGAAGATATACATCTGATAAAGCTGAAAATACTGAATTTGGAGTTAAAGCAAGAGGTAATGGTTTCTCTATTAATGCAACATACTTCAATATTGATTGGACAGATATTCAAATTATTGTATCTCCTGCTTGTGGATGGAGTTACTACTTTAATGGTGCTGAGGCTACTTCGCAGGGTATTGAATTAGATATCTCATATACTCTAGCTGATAACTTATTTTTAGATATTACTGGTAGTTCGATGACAGCAGAAACTAATACTGACATTGAAAGTTTGGGTGCTTCTAAAGGTGACAGATTACCAAATACAGTAGAGAAGCAATATAACATTGGACTTACTTATGAATACTCTTCACCTTTAATGGGATTAGCATCTTTTGTAAGAGCTGATTATCTTTACTATGGTGATAGCTTTGCTACCTTTGAGCAAAGTGAAAGTATGTTCTCTCCAGATTACACAAAAATTAATGTTAACTGGGGCATGGAAATAGATGCGAATAATTCTATTCAACTTTCTATTGATAATCTTACAGATGAAAGAACTGAAGCATTTAAATATTCAGTCAATTCGCCTAGCTGGAGACCAAGAGATTATATGCAATGGATACCTCCAAGAACTGTAACGTTTTCTTACAGATATAATTATTAATAGAGAACTAATTAAAAAGGCACCTTCTAGGTGCCTTTTTTTTGTTTAAAAAAATACTAGCTACTTTTCCAAACGGTTCCATCTGCAGTATCCTCGATCTCTATTCCTAAAGCGCTTAGCTCAACCCTTATGGAGTCAGCTAATGCAAAGTTTTTATCTTCTCTAGCTTTATTTCTTGATTCGATTAAAACTTCTATTTGCATAGCATCAACCTGATCTTCTGAAACTCCAATTTTAAGCCATATATTTGGATCTTCTTGAAGGAGGCCTAAAAGGTTTCCTGAAGATAAAAGATTTATTTTTGTAATCTTTTTCTCTTCTAAATCCTTCGAGGTGATGTCTCCAAGAAATGAATTAAGCTCCATTAATACTTTTGGAGTATTGAGATCATCACATAAAGCATCAAGGATATTTTCAGGAGGTTTAGCTATTTCATCATCAGACACTTCAATATCCTGGAGCTCTCTTAACAATCTATACATCTTGTCTAGTAATTTCTTAGCCTGATGCAAAATGCCCTCATTCCAGTCTAAGCCTTGCCTGTAATGTGAAGACAATAGAGCTAAACGAAGCACTTCTCCGTCATAATTTTTAATAAGATCATCAACTAATAAAACATTATTTAGGGATTTTGACATCTTTTCGCTATTGACCGTAACAAAGCCATTATGCATCCAATAATTAGCATAAGAATTTGGATTGTCTATGTCTGCACTTGAGCAACAGCTTTGTGCAATTTCATTTTCATGATGCGGGAAAGTGAGATCTCTTCCACCTCCATGAATATCAAATGGAAGTCCTAAGGTTTTTTCAGACATAGCAGAACATTCCGTATGCCAACCAGGTCTACCAAAACCCCAAGGAGAATCCCATCCGGGCTGAGTATCTGAGCTTGGTTTCCATAAAACAAAATCAGCGGGATCTTTTTTAAATGGGGCTATCTCCACCCTACTTCCTGCTATTTGCTCATCTCTATTTCTATTTGATAGCAGCCCATAATTAGGATAGGAAAGAACATGAAATAGCACATGGCCTTCCTTTTCATATGCATGATCTTTATCAATAAGATCATTAATTAAATCAATCATTTCAGGGATATATTCTGTAGCTTTAGGCTGAACATCTGGAATATGAACTCCAAGTTTAGCCATATCCTGATTATAAATATCTGCATACTTCTCAGTTATATGCTTAAAAGGAACATTGAGTTTGTTAGCAGCATCAATAATTTTGTCATCTATATCTGTAATATTTGATACGTAGGTTACCTTTGGGTATAAGAATCTAAGCAATCTAACGAGACTATCAAAGACAACAGCCATTCGTGCGTTTCCTATATGAGCATAATTATAGACAGTTGGACCACATGCATAAATTTTTATGTGCTCAGAATCAAGAGGCTTAAACTCTTCTTTTTGTCTTGAAAGAGTATTATGTATTTTTAAATATTGCACTATTTGCACCATGCTCAAAAACTTCAACTGATATTAATTTAACTCTTTGATTAGTTTCATTAGCTATGCACTGACTTGAAAAGTTGTAAGTCATTTCAGCAAATTTTTCACAACCAACGGCTTCAAGTTCAACTATTTTAGCCACACCTTTAATACCTAAATCTTTCAAAGAATCATATTCAGGATCATCTTGAGAAATAATAAATGTATGATCAAAGTGATCTTCAATCCAATTTTTAATTACTGTAAAACTTCCAAAATCATAGACCCAAGATCTATCATCTAAGCTTTTAGCTTCAAGGGTAAACCTAAAGCCTAAACTATATCCATGAATTAGATTACAGGCTGAATCTGCTCTCCATTGTCTAAATGCGCATGAAAAACCTCTTTCAGTTCCAAAGGTCTTAATTACCTGATATGTTTTCATTGCTTAACCCTCTATGCTTTCTAAATTCATTATATCAAGTTCTCTTAATTTTTTGAGTAATGGTAATAGCGGCATTCCTCTAACGGTATATGAAGAACCTTCAACTGATTCAAATAAGTTACATCCAAGAGATTCAAATTTATAAGCTCCAGCTGCACCAGTCGGGTCCTCTTTTTCAACATAATTAATAATTTCTATTTCTGATAGAGAATGCATCTTCATAGTAGCGTACTCTGAATATGTCCATATAGCTTCTCCATTTTGATATAAACATATTCCACTATATTGATAGTGAGAAGTTCCAGACAGCTCTTTAAGATTTCTTACTGCATTTTCTTTAGTTCCTGGTTTATCAAAAATTTTATCACCAAGGATGCACATTTGATCGCCACCAATTACAACCGCATTAGGAAATTGTAGACTAACTACTTCTGCTTTTGCTGAGGCTAATGCTATGACTTGTTTATTAAAGGGTTGTGATGAAATCTCTTGCTTGATAATTGATTCATCAACATCTGAGATGACAATATCAAATATAACGCCAGCATCTTCAAGCATAACTTTTCTGCTAGCTGAACCAGATGCAAGAATAAGAGGTTTATTAGGTTTAATAAATAAAGAGTGGGACCTAGTGGTCATTACATTGATGAATTATTACCAGACGCGATAAGATTCATAAATTCAGCTCTTGTTTTAGGATTTACTTGAAACATTCCAAGCATTCTACTCGTTACAGTACTAGCTTCTGTTTTGTGGATGCCTCTTGTAGACATGCATTCATGAGCAGCATCAATAACAACTGCAACTCCTTTAGGCTGAAGAACTCTATTAATAGTATCTGCTATTTGTGCAGTCATTGTTTCTTGCGTTTGAAGGCGTTTACCAAATATATCAACTACTCTAGCAAGCTTACTAATACCTACTACTCTTTGATTAGGAATATAACCAACATGAGCAATTCCAATTATAGGAACCATATGATGTTCACAGTGTGATTCAACTCTGATATTTCTAACAATAACCATTTCATCATAGCCTTCAACCTCTTCAAAGGTTTTAGCTAATGCTGCTTCTGGATCTTCACTGTAGCCTTTAAAAAATTCTTTATAAGATCTGGCTACCCTGTCAGGCGTTTCTAATAAACCCTCTCTAGTAGGATCATCTCCTGCCCAAGATATAAGTGTTTTTACCGCTTCCATTGCCTCTTCTTTAGTGGGTCTGGTGATATCTGTCATTATTTTTCCTTATTTGATAAGTCGATATTATAGGGTGCCATTTTATCTGATATGAGATTAAATAAAAGTAAAAATTGACTGGTATCTATATAAAATTCTATTAAATAAGGTTTTTTATAGGCAATTTATTAATATGATTCAATAAATTTGTACAAAATAGTTCATTCATCCTGCTTATGGCATGAAGTGAGTGTGCGGAATCATGCGATGAAATAAAGCAATTATTTGCTTTCCATAAATCAGAATGAGTTGGCAAAGGCTCTATTTTTGTTGTGTCCAATGCTGCGCACGCAATTTGATTAGAATTTAATGCTTCAACAAGATCATCCTCATGAACTGCATTACCTCTTCCAACATTAATAAGCATAGCTGTTTCTTTCATAAGAGCTAAAGTAGCTTTATTAATAACATCATCAGTATCTTTTGAAGATGGCAAACAGGAAACAATAAAATCCGCATGTGGAAGAAGTTCTAACATTTCATCAGGATGATGAATACTATCAGCATATTGACAATTAAAGGCAGTTCGTTTGGTAGCTGTTACATGCATACCAAAACTTTTACTAAGTCTTGCAACCTCTTGACCAATACCTCCGTAACCAAGGATTAAAATATTTTTAAAAGTAAGTTCTCCATCTCCTCCAAAAGCTTCCCAAGAGGCATGGCTTTGAAGGTCAATATGTTTATCAATTCTTTTATTCCATCTAAGCATTTGAGCTAACACGTAATTGGCTATAGGTATTGCATGAATACCGCTAGCATTTGCTACTTTAGCCTTAGTTTTGAGTATGTTTTGAATCAATAAACTATCTGTACCAGCGTAGCCTGTTTGGATAAAATCCATCTGTTCGCATAATTTTAGCAAAGGTGTTTCTATTGCAGGATTGAGTTCAGCAGCAAACATAAACTCATAAGTTAAAAAAAATATGTTGCACTCAGTTATTTTATTCCAAGCTGGATTTTCAATATTATTAGGATCAATAGCTACTAATTCTACTTCTGGATTAACTGATCTGATTTGATCACCAAAATATTCTGCAGTTAAAGAGGATACTAATACTTTCATAACTATTCAGAATCAATATTCATTGTTAGTTGTTGTTCTGACTTGAATCCAGCATCAATATCAATGGCTTCTATAGAGTTAAGAGACTTTTTTGCAAGAAGTAATGATTGCCTATCCTTGCTAGAAATTATTTTTGCTAATTCAAAGGTTGCATTATGAAGATCTTCTCTGGTTTTATGAATAGAGGTTATAGCTCCATAGGCGTATGCTTCTTTTGCATAAAGAGGCTCTCCAGTTAAAATCATTTTTCTGACTACATTAAGTGGGAATAATCTCGACATATGAGTCCCACCGACAATAACCTTAAAATTAATACCTGGATAAGCAAAGTAAGCATCTTCGGAAGCCAAGATAAAATCACCTGCAGCTGGAATAAAAACCCCTGCTCCAAAAGCATAACCGTGACATGCTGTTATAACAGGAATATTACATACATGTATGCTCCTTGCTGCTTTCCATAAATGATCATGTAACCTAGGAATAGATCCTATATCTTTATTGGTTTCGCTTTTATCTGCACCGCCACAGAAACCTTTGCCGCCAGCGGTTATCGCTATGACATTTACCGACTTGTCTTCAGATAAATCATTTATAATATTTGATAAGTGAAGCCATTTGCTTGAATCAAGTGCATTTACAGGAGGGTAGTCAATATGAATTTTGGCAACTTTTCCATCTTTGGTGCATTGAATTGACATAGAGCTTTTTAATTTTTAATAAAGTAATTTAATTGTAACAATGTCACAGATAAAAGCATTAATAAATCCAGTAACCCCATTTCAGCAGAATGCTCCCATTATTTATTGCACAGAAACAAATAAATGTGCATTTGTTGATCCTGGTGGAGAGATAGATGTATTAATTGAGTCAGCCAAACAACATAATTTAATACCAGAAAAAATTCTCTTAACTCATGCTCATATTGATCATGCTGGCGGTGCTTATGAGCTTTCAAGAATACTTAACTTAAAAATAGAAGGGCCTCATAGAGATGATCAATTTTTAATTGATACCATCGAAGAGCAGGGTCGCATGGTAGGAATTCCTGCATCAAAATTTGTTCCAGATATTTGGTTTGAGGATGGTGATAAAGTTACTGTTGGTAATTTATCTTTGGATATATATTTTTGCCCTGGCCACACGCCAGGTCATATTATTTTTGTGCATCAAGATTCCAAGTTTGCTATTGTTGGAGATGTCTTGTTTAGAGGCTCTATTGGCAGAACAGACCTTCCAGGTGGCAATCATCAAGATTTATTAGATTCAATTACAACTAAATTATGGCCGTTAGGTAGTGATATAGAGTTTGTTTGTGGTCATGGACCTGGATCAACTTTTGGTCAAGAAAGAATTGATAATGCTTTTGTTTCAGATAGAGCGCTATCTTAAAAAGTTAATCTAAATCCAATCTCAAATGAGCTATCAAGAACATCGCTTGATATTGCTTTAAAATTTATTGCAGTATGTTTGCTAATATTAAATACAGCTTCAGCCCCAAATTTTCTATCGGTTTCATTCGCTAAAACATAGCTAATTTCTTGTGTGCAAATTTCTTCCTGACATTCAAGAATGGTAATATTTGATTCTTTTGAAAAATCTACAAACAGCTTTCCTTCCCAATCATTGCTGTCACCAAATCTAATTCCCGCAATAGCATTTGCTTGAAGATCATCATCAGAAAAATCATTAATTTTACCTTCCAAGCTTGAAGTTTTTATACCAAGCTCAGCATAAATATCAAGAAAGTTTTCAACACTAAAAGAGATGCCTTTAGCAGAGATAGAATTAAGAATATCGCCTATACCAGAATGTGCACCTACTCTAAATGAGTTCACTACTTTGTCGTAACTCTCTGTATCTAAATCTACACCATCAGCTCTTCTTTCAAAGACTGCATATAAAGGTCCAGGTAAAGCTAATGAAGCATTTAATGCAAGACCATCGTCTTCAGCGCTAATAAAAGAAAAACCAAATGAAGTGTATTGATATTCATTAGAGTCTCTGCCTAACCTACCTTCATCTGCTACAAGAGAAAATGAAAGCGTTGCTATAAGGACTAAATAAATGTTTTTCATAACACTATTATATCTTGATTTACTTATAAGTTAATGAAATCAAGCTTCTAAAAGCCATTATTGCTTAGCTCTTGCTGTAAGGCTGATTTTCGCAATTCAATAAATCTTTTAATCGATATATCGGCATAGTCACACAAAGTTGTTCCAGAATTTGCATCTATAGCTGCAGAATCATAAATAAAACCACAACCGTCAGGAAGTCCTGCATCTGTATCATTTATAGCACTTTCAACTAAAGCATTTCTTTCAGATAAAGTACTTCTTAGAGTTTCCCAATCCAGATGATCATCAAGAATTAATTTTAATTGTGAATAAAGTAAATCTTTATTAGTTTGCTCAGAAAATACAATGTCCCACAAGATAGGGTTAACGCTACCAAGCTCCCTACTTGCCCAATCAACTTTGCCATTAGCAGGGAAAGCGTAGGTTCCAGCTATATCTCTAAATGCAGCGAACCATGATGGAGCTCCAGCTGAAACATCATGACTATCTCTGAAAACAAAATCAAAATCATTAACCATATAAATCCACTTCTCAGTTAAAGGATTGAAATAAAGATAATAGTTGTTAGCAACTCTTACATAGTGATCAACTGCACCAATTGCTATTTCTGCTGCCTGCGCCTTTATAAAACCTTGAACATCAAATTGATCTGCAAGAACTGCTGCACTTGGATATGTTTGGATAAAATTAATAAAGTCTTGTAATAAAATTCTTCCCTCAGCAATGCTTTTTTTCTTCGATTTCAAATCATAATTAGGTTTGTATGGTCTAAATTGTGATTCTTCGCCTCCATCATTGATATCAGAATTTACAAAAGCAGGGTTTAAATAATTTCCGCTCCCAAGCCACTCCTCTCTAGAATCTGGATCTGATTTCTCGACGCCTATCTGACAAAACTGACTATCTATATAAGTAGTTGCATCTTCATAAAGTACGCAACTTGGATTCACTTCGGTTGATCCAGCTAGATCACCGCCGCCTATTTTGAATAAAAAGCCATTTTTACCAAAATATCTTTTTAAGAAAGGTTTATCTACCGGCTCTACCATTTGGTAAATACCCATATTAAAAATTTGCGGTAAAGGCTTTCCGTAGAAATATCCCTCACCAATAATATGAAGCTCTATATTTGCATGAGCAACTCTAGCTGCAGGAACCCCAATAGAATTTAAAATGTCATGCGCTAAAAGTTCGCGTTGATATGACGGATCATCTCTATTAAATCTAAAAGATAGTTTTTCAAGAGACATAAATTCTCTTCCATCATTCTCAGGAACTTCTTCAAGATCTTTACCTATTCTGTCATAACAAGGATGGCCTGAAATTGCTCCTGGAAAACCAGTTGCATCAATACATGAATAAACTCCTTCATTTTCATCGAACTCTTCATCGAATTTAATTCCAAAACTAAATCGCTTTGGTTTTGCAGTTAAAGTGCCGTCATCTTGATAGTAAAAATATTCTGGCCATTGTCTACTTGTATTACCCTTCATCTTAAATCCAACTTTGGGATAACTTTCAAGAGTATTGCCTTCATCATCTAAGTATTCAAAATCAACCTGTCTATATATTTCAGAATGACTCCAAGTATTCCATTCTGAAATTCGTCCATTAGCATCACCATTTGTATATCTAGCTCTTTCTGTATCTAAGACAAATCTATTCCATTCATCAATGCTCATAGTTAGGCGTATTTTATGCATTTTATCTAAAGCAAATAATGGTGCTGATACATCTGCTTGGCAGCTGACAAATACAACTTTATCCTCTGAACCAATAGTTCCTTCTTCATTATCTAAAGAGCATTCTTGTCTTCCTGGATTTCTTTCTACTTTTAATTCATAACTAGAGCCTGTTTCAAGCCCTCCTTCAAAAGAAAAAGTTCCATTTGTATCTACACTAAGAAGCTCATCTGCATCTAAACACTCTGCATCACCATTAGTAATAAAGCAGCCACTTAGTTCAAAATCCATATTTCTGTATGTATCTATGGTGTCCACACCAATACTTATAAAGAAAATAGGCTCTGTAACAGTAAGATTAAAAGGTCCAATAGAAGCATTAAACTCTCCATCTGTAACTGAAATTGTTATAGCTGATATAGAGCCTAGGTCTTCAGCTAAAGGAATACCGGTTAATAGCCCTGAAGATGAATTAAAAGAGGCCCAAGCAGGCATTCCAGTAATGCTAAAAGTTAAGATATCCCCATCGGAATCATTTGTTGTAGGTAGAAAATTTAAAGCTTCGCCAACCCTTATTTCAGAAATATTGCCAGAAATTGTAGGTGCTGAATTTTGAGGAACTGGAGCTGGAGAAGTTCCACCCCCACCGCCGCCACATGAGAATAGAAAGATTAAAACTAAAAAATGAATATTGAGTTTTCTTTTCATTGCCCGTTGATAAAAAATGATTATGTAAAAATCTTACAAATAAACACCCTCTTGTGCAAGTAACTTTCTTTTAGCTTGAATACCACCTTTACCACTATAGCCACCTATAGAGCCATTAGACTTGATTACTCTATGACAAGGTGTTTTTATTGGGTTTGGGTTCTTGCCGCATGCGTTAGCGACTGCTCTAGCTGAATTTGGTCTTTGGATATTTATGGCAAGCTGTTTATAGCTGATAGTTTGTCCTGAATCTATCTTATCTATTTCATTCCATACAAGTATCTGAAATTTAGAAGGCATTTAACTCTTTTCAAGAGCTACCAAACCATGCTCAATAACAAAGAAGATTACTGATTCCAGAGACTGATTATGATTATCTGCTAAATCTTGCATCCTTTGAAATTGCTCATGGGTTATATCTATAGATTTAATATCCGGATTAATAAACTTATTCACTTAACCATCCCTCTATAGTCTTTTCAGCCTCATCTTTATCAGAGCTGAGGCGAACATATTTGGGTACATCCATGCTAATCATATGTTCTGCAATTGTGGGTATTTTTATATCAAAATTAACTAAAGTTTCAGCGAGTTCTTTTTTTGCGTCTAAGTTTTCATTTTCAGAAACCAGCTTCTCTGAGTAATAATTAGTATTAAAAATAATTTGTGTTAATGATAGCAAGCTTGTAGCTTTATTTTCGCTAGACTCATGTTCATCAATAGCATTTAAAATCCAGTAATGGGGTTTAGCAACTTTCTTTTTTGCATCCTCTAAATTTGGATATAAACTTGCATGTGATTTATCTTTGAACCAAGTATCTTCATGTTGGATGATGCAAAGCTCTTTAACAACTGCAATATATTCTTCAGTTGTCTCTTCGGATGATTTAAATGGAAGTCTCATAGTATTTTCCTATATTTTATAAATTAATTTTATCTTATTAAAGATTGATGGAAAAGAAATCTTCGGTAGTTGAATATGATTAGCCAAAATGTTCTGAATGAAAATCTTGAATATCTGGATCTACCATGGCATCACTAGTTCTTAATTCTTGATACAGATTAAGTGAATTCATTGTCTTGCATCTGCTAAGAGCTACATAAGCTTGACCTGTTGCAAAAGCACCTGAGCCTAGATCAACAGAGCAGCTTTCAAGTGTAAGCCCTTGAGCTTTATGAATAGTTACAGCCCATCCTAATTTTAGTGGAAATTGTTTAAAGGAAGAAACTACTTCTTCAAACATTTCATCATCATCCTCATCATAAATATATCTAACTTTATTCCACTCTTCTCTTTCAACTTTATGAATATCTTTACCAACTTTAACTCTAATATATTTTTTAGTTTTTTCTGAACACTGAGTTACCACACCAACAGTTCCATTAACCCATCTGCCATCGCTATCGTTTTTAATAAACATTACCTTAGCATCAACCTTAATCTTTAATTCTCTAGGTGCAGGTAGATCATTTTCATTTAAATCACCTTGCTCTAAAGATTTAGTTACAACCTGAGTGCCATCAATCTGTTTTAACATTTCTTCATTAATTTGTTCAGCTCTATTCTTTCTAGAAGTAATTATCATAGATGATTCAGTTTCTGATTCTGGGCTAAAGCATGTTCTGTTAAAACTATTAATAGTATCTTGTAGATTAACTCCTAAACGAATGTTGTTAAGCAAGTCATAAAAGTCACTATCGTCTTCTTGTCTAAATGATTTTGTTAGTTCAAAGAATTTTGGTTGGGTAAATTCTTTAAAACTATGAGCACTAAAAAAATATATAGAATCATATTTATCAAAAATAATTTTTTCCTCATATTCTTTTACTACTGGTGGTAATTGAAATAAGTCTCCACAAGCAAGAACACTTACGCCACCAAAAGGCTCATCATTGCCTCTATGTATTTTTAAAGTATGTGATATAGCATCAAGCATAGGCGCTCTTACCATAGAGACTTCATCAATAATAAGTACTTCAAGTTTCTTTAAAAGTTTATTAAACCTAGGATCTTTTGATTTAGTAATTTCAGGGAAAGTATCAAAGCCAATTCTAAAAGCAGAATTAATGGTGGTACCACCTATATTAAGTGCTGCTATACCAGTTGGAGCAACAACTATCATTTTTTTATCTAATTCAGCTTTTACAACCTCTAGTAGAGTTGTTTTACCAGTTCCTGCTGCACCCGTTAAGTATATAAATTCTTGCTCATCTCCATTAAGGAGATCAATAACTTGATCCTTTATATCATCAAAACTGTCAAATGTTTGATTATGATTATCCAAGTAAAGATTCCTTTTAGATTAAAAAATATTAAGGATAGTATAGAGATATATAAATGTATTCCTAGACTAGAATACAAGAATCAACCCATCAATTTACTTGATGGATTGATTAAAGATAGAATTATTTTACGAAGCGTCTGACATTAAGCTTCTGAATTCATAGCTATCATATAGATCAGGTGATCTGCATGAAGCAACTTCATCAAAACTTGCTTGCATATCTGCACCATTTTGAGCAAAGTTTGAGTTTCCTGCATCTAAGCCTTCAAAAGTCTCGTGGAAGTTTAACCATAAAAAATCAAACATTGCATCATCATCTAAAGCCTCGTAAATACCATAAAAGTATCCTTCAGCAGCTCCATTTTCAGCAACCCAATTATCATATTTTTTAGCAACAGCCATTAAGTCTGCACTTGTTTTTCCATCATTTAGATTACATGGATGTGTTTCAGTTGCAAAATTAGCAAAATCGAAATCAGGATATTCAGCTCCAGGCGCAGTAAATGTCCATGAGGATACTAGAGAATTATCGCATTCTAAAATTGCATCATTTTGTTTGTCCCATGCTTGAGCTTCTTCACTAGCCATCCAAACTTCCCAACCAGCATCTGCTGCTTCTTTTGATGTCCATTGAAGTTCCCACCAACCATTATCTTGTCCATTATCATCACCTTTAGGTGCGTAACCTCCAGCCCATACTAAGTCACCTGACATAGCTTCAAGCTGATTCCATTCAGCAATCATCTTTCTCATATTTTCTGGAGATGCATCAGGTCCACCAGTACAAGGTAAAAATTGGTTATAGTATGAAACAGGAGCTGATTCAGCACTTGCAGTTTCTTGATCCATCGAATTATCAGAACAGCCAGCAATTATAAGCATGACAGTAATTGAAAAAAGCGACGTATATTTAATTTTATTCATTATTTATTTCTCTCCGTATTATTTAAATTCATATTTTAATATAACAAAGAAAAGTTTTAATAAAAGCAATATTATAGTTATTTAATAGATATAAAAACTGGCGGAGAGTGAGGGATTCGAACCCTCGATACAGTTACCCATATACCTCCTTAGCAGGGAGGCGCTTTCGACCACTCAGCCAACTCTCCGAATAAACGAAG
The DNA here is from genome assembly GCA_964546275.1 of uncultured Gammaproteobacteria bacterium. Taxonomy (GTDB): domain Bacteria; phylum Pseudomonadota; class Gammaproteobacteria; order Magnimaribacterales; family D2472; genus MED-G78. The sequence continues at coordinate 4,875 of CAZJJG010000006.1, read as the reverse complement.
GAGCATTGTAGCAACAGTTCCAGGTTTTCGCTTTATAAATATTAAACAAATTCTCTAAGCTATATCTTGAAGTCTATTTTAGATAACTAAGAAAAGCTTGATTTCATTTGATCAGAGTGTAGTATACCCCCTATGGGTATATATAAAACATTCACCTTTTTAATTCTTCTCTTTCCACTTCTTGGAGAGGCTAGGCCTATATCTTATTCTGGTGGCCAAACTTTAATGACTTTTACAAACGATATGCAGGACTCATTATATTTTCATTATTCTCCAACATATAAATATTCACTTGGAATAGAAAAAGTTAACAATAAATTTTTTAATAAAGACTATTCATATTTAAGGTTTACTTATCTATTAAATAGAAAAAATACACAATCTTCTCAAAGAAATCTTTATTTTCAATCTGGCTTAAACTCTGAAGGAGTAAGTAATAATTTTTTTGGTATTCATGGAGACTGGGAGACCAGAAAGTTATTCGCAGGATTTGGTTACAAAGAGGTCAATAATAAAATTAGAGACTACTCAAGTCAGTATCTTCAACTAGGAGTAGCTCCTTATGTTGGAGATTATGGAGATTTGCACACTTGGGTTATGCTCAAAACTAAGAAAAATACACTTACAAAAAACTGGTCAACATACCCAGTATTAAAGCTCTTTAAGGGCAACTTTTTAATTGAGCTTGGCTATAACAATAAAACCGAATGGGACACCCATTTAATGTATAGATTTTAAGGAGAAACTATGAAAATTATTTTAACAATGCTGGCATGTATTTCATCTTTTGCATGGGCAGAGCCTCATGAGAACCATGGTGAAGATCTCCACTCACATGAAGGACATATGCATACAGAATTAGTCGACGGCAAGATGCTCGAAGTTGATGCGAATAGGTTTGACGCATTTGTTAGCGGTCTATCAAAGTCTCAGGTAGCAGTTGTAAGTGTAAAAGGCATGGTGTGTGATTTTTGCGCAAGAGGCATAGAAAAAACCTTTAAAAAAGATAAAAGTGTTCAGAAAATTGATGTTGATCTCAACAGAGGTAAAGTTCTTATTGCATACGCTGGTGATAAAGAAATAGATTTTGATGATATTAAAAAGAAGATTCTCGCTAACGGTCAAAATGCGACTGATCTGCAAATTCTAGATATATAGTGATTAAAACCATGGATGATAAGTCAGTTAATTTCTTTTCTTTGTTTGCATCATCGTCCACGCTGATCTGTTGTGCACTGCCAGCTATATTTATAACCTTGGGAGCTGGGGCTAGTTTTGCAAGCCTAATAACAGTTTTTCCATTTTTAATAACACTTTCTAAATATAAGGTCTACATAACTCTCGGTGCTTTTATAATGATTGTAATTGCAGGATACATTAACTACATAACCTATTACCTGCCCTGTCCTGCCGATCCAGAGCTTGGAAGAACTTGTATGCAAACTCGCAAAAGATCAAGATATGTTTTTTATATCTCAGCCTTTCTTTTTGTATTTTCAACAATATTTACTTATTTGGTCCCTAACTTTTTATAAATTATGAAACATTCATGTCACAAGGATCAACTATCAAGCATTCGTCGAATTGAAGGACAGGTTAGAGGCGTCGAAAAAATGATTGAAGAAGGAAAGTACTGTATAGATATCTTAAATCAGATCAAGGCAGTCAAAAACTCTATCACTAGTGTTGAGGGCAAAATTCTTAATACTCATCTTAGGGAGTGCATTAAAGAGTCTCTAAATTCAGAAGAAAATTTTGATGACAAAATAGACGAGATAGTAAAAGTTTTAAAAAGATGAAACTCTTAGTCAGAAACACACATAAATATTTAAGCTTCTTTATTTCCTTGCAGCTGTTGCTTTGGACAGTATCAGGGATTTATTTTGCTTTTAATAAAATTGAATTAGTAAGAGGTGAACAGTATCGAGTTGCAACACCAATAGAAGTTAACTTTGATGCTATTAAGTTTAATATCTCAAATTCAACCTCAATAACATTAAAAAAGAGACTTGGTGAAACTATAGTTATTGCCAAGATGCCTAATGGATTTAAGTATTTTAATAGTAAAGGTGAGGCCATCTCTCAAATAACCAAAGAAGAAGCTATTGCTATGGTGATGCTTAAGACTAGCCTTAACCCAATAGAGGTAGAAGAAATATCTGAACCAAAAAGAGGTTCAGAATATAGAGGTAGGGACTTGCCCATCTATAAAGTACTAACCAAAAATGATGAAGGCGAACCGATAAATGTTTATCTCAATATATATTCTGGCGATATAGCTTCAATAAGGTCAGATCAATGGAGAACATGGGATCTAATGTGGGGATTTCATATAATGGATTGGACGGAGAGAGATAATATAAGCAATCTTTTACTCAAGATTTTTTCAATTCTCGCATTAATAAGTTCAATATCTGGACTAATGCTTTTCTTTAAAATTGATTTTAAAAAATAATCTCTATTTAAATTTATCTATTGAATTCTATTTGAGAGCCAAAAGGTAAATTTTGATTTACTTGCCCGTCTCTAAAAGCAATATTACCGTTAATGACAGTCATAAATACTGAAGATTTAAAGGTAGTGTTTGAAAAAGGAGACCATCCGCACTTGTATAGAATATTAGATTGGTCAACTGTATAAGGTTTGTCTATATCAATAATTGCTAAATCAGCATAATACCCTTCTCTTATAAACCCTCTGTCTTTTATTTGAAATCTTGTAGCTGTATTGTGACTAGTTTTTCTGACAATTTGCTCAAGAGAAAATACTCCATCATGGTAAAAATCTAAAAGTATCTGAAGAGAGTGTTGAATCAAAGGAAGTCCAGCTGGAGCATCAACATACTTCATACTCTTTTCATCCCAAGTATGCGGCGCGTGATCTGTAGCAATAATGTCAATCTTGTCTTGGTTGACTGCATCAACTAAAGCCTGTCTATCAGATTCTTCTTTTACAGATGGGTTGCATTTAATCTGATTGCCTAACCTTTCATAGTCACTGTTATTAAAATGTAGATGATGAACACAAACTTCAGCTGTTATCTTTTTGTGATCAACAGCGCCGCTTGTAAATAAGCTCATTTCTTTTTCAGTTGAAAGATGAAATACATGAAGATGTGCTGAATGTTTTTTAGCTAAATCAACTGCTAATGAGCTTGATAGATAGCAACTTTCAGCATCTCTTATGTAAGGATGATGTTTAGCTGATAACTCATCGCCATATTTGTCTAAAAAAGCTTTTTCATTTGCTCTAATTCTTGGAGTATCTTCACAATGAGTAACAATATTTAGTGGTGAATATTTAAAAATATCCTCTAAAGCATCAATGCTATCAACAAGCATATCTCCTGTTGAGGCTCCCATAAAAACTTTTAAACCTGCTGCTTTATTAATATCCACATTCTTAATCTCTTCTATGTTGCTATTAGTTGCTCCTAGATGAAAAGAGAAGTTTGAAAGAGATCTTTGGCTTGCTAATGCAAATTTATTGTCTAGGTTTTCAAGGGTAGTTGTAGCTGGATTTACATTTGGCATCTCAAAATAACTAGTCACTCCACCTGCTAATCCTGCAAATGATTCTGATGCAATATCACCTTTATGAGTAAGACCAGGCTCTCTGAAGTGGACTTGGTCATCAATCAGGCCAGGCATGACATATCTACCATTTACATCAATAACTTCTTTGGATTCAGATTGGATGTCGGCGCTTATTAATTCAATTCTGTCATTTTTAATAGCTATATCTGATTCAAATATAGAATCTTCATTAATAATATTGCAATTTTTTAAAATTAGGTCGTACATTATTTATCCAAGTTAAAGGCTTTATGAAGCGTCTTAACAGCAAGTTCTAGATGCTTCTCTTCAATTACCATTGTTATTTTTATTTCAGAAGTACTAATAAGCTGAATATTAATACTTTCATCAGAAAGAGCTTCAAAGGCTCTACTTGCAATGCCTGCATGAGATCTCATTCCTGCTCCAACGACAGAAACTTTAGCAATATCTGCATCTATCAGCAAATCTATATAATCTAATCCATATTCCTTGCTTTCTAGAATACATTTTACTTGTTCTTCATCTTCTGACTCAACTGTAAAAGTAAAATCAGTTTTTCCATTAACACTTATATTCTGAACAATAACATCAACACTTATATCCTTATCATTAACTGGTCCTAAAATCTTATAAGCAATTCCTGGTGTATCTTCGACCCCATGAAGTGTAAATTTAGTTTGATCTTTATTAAATGCTATTCCTGATATTAATGCATTTTCCATATTCTCCTCCTTGAGAGATATAAGTGTTCCACTTCCATCCTCAAAACTTGAAAGAACTCTCACGGGAACTTGAAATTTGTTTGCAAATTCTACAGCGCGAATCTGAATAACCTTCGCTCCCTGTCCAGCCATCTCCAACATTTCTTCCATCGTTATAGAGTCTAATTTTTTTGCTTCAGGTACCACTCTAGGATCTGTAGTATATATTCCATCAACATCTGTATAAATATCACATCTAACTGCATTTACATGTGCAGCAATAGCTACCGCTGTTGTGTCTGAGCCGCCACGGCCAAGAGTAGTTACATCACCACTTTCTGTAACTCCTTGAAATCCTGTAATAATAGGTACAATATCTTCATTTAGTGTTGCAAGAATTTTCTCTGCATTAAGGTCAATAATCTTTGCCTTAGAATGATGGTCAGTAGTTTTCATTGAAATCTGGGAGGCTGAAAAAGATTTGGCTTTTACACCGATTGAATTTAGTGCCATTGCTAACAAGGAGGCGCTTACCTTTTCTCCTGTTGAGATTAATGCATCGAACTCTCTTCTATCAGGATTATCACCAAAACTTTTTGCAAGATTAATTAATCTAT
>CAZJJG010000005.1:57166-60460 GCA_964546275.1 uncultured Gammaproteobacteria bacterium | reverse complement strand
TAGTATCTCTCATCGTTCTTTCTACCTTTTGGTTATTTGGTAATGCCATTTTGGATGCAATGAATATCAGCATGGACTCTTTTAGAATTATTGGAGGTTTATTTTTAGTTGTAATAGCCTTTCAAATGGTTTTTGAGCAAAGACAAACACGAAGACAAAATACTGCAGATACCGCAGTAGATGATGAAACAATAAAATCTATAGCAATATTTCCACTATCAATACCTTTAATAGCTGGCCCAGGGGCTATGGCTACTAGTTTGCTCTTATCAAAAGAATCCTACTTAAACATTACTGATGCTGCTATATCTTACTTACCTATATTTATAGTTGTTCTATTAGCAGGACTTGCTATGTGGCTTTCAGCGAAACTCTCATCTAAGTTAGGACCAACCATCATTACAGTGGTTGAGAAAATTTTTGGACTATTGCTTGGAGCTCTTGCTATAGAATTTGTAATTGAGGGAATTAGAAACTCTTTTAATTTATAGAACTCTCTGGCCTATCCTTTAATTACTTTTTATTTACTTCAGCATATACGTTGCTGCTTCCATCTTTATAAAGCATAAGAACCTTATAAGGCATAAAGCGGTCACCAACTTCCATTCCAGGAGAACCTAAAGGCATTCCGGGAACTGAGAGACCAATAGCATTAGGATGATTCTCTGAAAGAAATTGAGTTACATATTTACTAGGTATATGACCTTCAAAAATATAGCCATCTTCAGATACAGCAGTATGACAAGATCTATATTGAGGTTTAATCCCAAACATTTCTTTAATATCTGCTAGATTCTTGTGATCTTGAACCTTGGTAATAAATCCACTATTTTCAATATGCTTTACCCATGCTTTACAGCAACCGCATGTTGGAGTTTTATGAACTAATAATCTAGTTTCAGTATTAGTATCTTGATCTATAGTGTTAGCAGCAAATGCTGACATTACTAATGAGCAGATTATTATAAGTAGGTATTTTTTATTCATGTTTGCATAATAACAAAAAAATATAAGAGTCATCTTATTCATTTTATTTTATGTCCGCATATGGCAATATAAATATATGAGTTACACAACCTTTATAATTGGAAACATAGTCTTAATTGCAATTCTTTATTACGTTGTAAAAGATAATATTAATTGGTAAAAATAACCCAATTTATTTCCATTTCTTGCTTCTAAAACATTAATTTTATTCCAACAAATCGCCATTCTAAAAGGGTGTTTTACGTGCTATAAATTTTGATTTACAAAATGAAAAAAAAGGCGTAAATTTATTCAAGAATATATATAAAAACTAGTTATAAATTACGGGGGAGTAAATATGACAAATCCAAATCATCCTAGTGTCGATCAGAGCGATCGAGTAGTACCATACAACCTTAGACAAAGTGGTCGAACGCCTGTAGAAATGTTAATTTCAACTAGAGTTAGAAAGTCACCTTTTTGGCATTTATCTCATGAAGCTGGCTGCTGGAGAGCAACTGTTTATAACCGTATCTATCATCCTAGAGGGTATGTAAGACCTGAAGATGGCGGGGCAATGGTTGAGTACGAAGCATTAGTAAATCGTGTAACTATGTGGAATGTAGCTGTTGAAAGACAGATAAGAGTTAAAGGTCCTGACGCAGAAGCTTTTACCGATTTTGTCATAACTCGTGATGCAACTAAAATTGAACCAGGTAATGGTAAATATGCAATTTTATGTAACGACAAAGGAGGGGTTCTTAATGACCCTGTTCTTCTGAGATTAGCTGAAGATGAGTTTTGGTTTTCTATCTCAGATAGTGATTTATTATTGTGGCTTCAAGGAGTCAACATTACCAATAAATTCGATGTGATAATCGATGAGATAGATGTTTGCCCTGTTCAAATTCAGGGACCTCTTTCTGAAAACCTTATGGCAAAGTTAGCAGGTGAGGAGCTCAGAGATGTTCCTTATTATGGAATCATGGAAACTCAGATTGGCGGTGCAGATGTTGTAATTAGTCAAACTGGTTTTACCGGAGAGAAGGGTTATGAAATCTATGTTCGTGACGCGCATGAAAATGCTGAAAAAGTATGGAATGCAGTTCTTGAGGGAGGTGAAGAATTTGGGCTAATGGTTATAGCTCCTGCTCACCATCGCCGAATAGCAGCTGGTATTTTATCTTGGGGACAAGACTTAGACCATGAGACTTCTCCTTTTCAGGTTAATTTAAGTTATCAAGTACCTCGTAACAAAACAGCTGACTACATTGGTAAAGAAGCCCTTGAAAAACAACGAGCAATGATCGATGCAGGAACGCCGCCATTTAAAATGAAAATGGTTGGAATTACTTTGGGTGGAAAAGAGATAATAGACTATGCTCCTGATTTTTGGTTAATAGCTGATACTGATGGAAATGATATGGGTTATGTGACTTCTCCTTGGTGGTCTCCTGAATTAGGTACCAATATCGCTCTTGCTTGGGTTCCATGGACTTCATCAGAGATTGGAACTAAATTATTAGTGAGATTGCCTGATGAATATTCTGAGACTTCCGGAGTTCCAGTTGAAGGTGCAATTGTTGATGTACCTTTCAGAAAATCTGTTACACCAAACAAACGAGAAGTTCAGTTAGCAAAAGGATTAGACTTTGCTGATTAAAAAAGGAAGCTAGAAATCATAATGAATTAAAGGGAGGATCTAATCCTCCCTGACTCATTCTTTATTAAGATAATTTACTATCTTTCCAGATCTCAAACCCACTGTCTGCTCGCTTAACGTCAAAATCCTTTAAAGACTCAACATGTTTTCTAACATTATCTTCGTGCTTCTCATATTCTGGATTATTATCATCATCGTATTCAGCTAATACTTTAATCTCTATAAGCTGACTCACAATCTCTTTAACCGAAAGACCGCCAGACCAATAGACTTCAACTATAGCCTTGAGTCCGATGCCTTGATAGGTCATAGATGTAAGGTTTTTACGATAACTCTTAAGGTCTTCTAAGATAGAAAATATCTGAGCTACTGTTTCTTCATTAGCATCATTTAGATGCATACCTTCTTCTTTTAATACCGATTCTGTAAAAGCTATCTGTCGAAGAATTCTATATTGAGGTTCTGAGGAATTATGAATCATATAGCCCCAAAAATTACGCGCTTCTTCTTCTGTCTTAAAGTAAACATCCTTCACTTGATTGTGAAAAGTTAAGCAATATCTTTGGATTTCTATTAAATACTCACCTATAGGTTGGTATTGTTCTTTGTATGCAGGAATAGGATCAATTTTTACTTTATCAGTAGCTTTAGTCATTTAATTTTTC
>CAZJJG010000005.1:0-57066 GCA_964546275.1 uncultured Gammaproteobacteria bacterium | reverse complement strand
TGCAGGAATAGGATCAATTTTTACTTTATCAGTAGCTTTAGTCATTTAATTTTTCCTGTATTAATTTCGATTATCTAATCCTAACAATAGTTTGTATTTTAACAAATCCATTTGCCAATAAATACATATGCAATAATTCATATGTTTGTGATTCTAGCCTTTCAGGCCAACCATTCCCTTATTTCATTTGTTACAATTTACCTACATTTTTTATAGGAAAAATTATGAATTTATCTAAAATATTTATTGTCCTAGCTTGTTTTTCATTTGAGTTGAGCTCGCAGGTTATTACTACAACTGAAAATAATGGGAATCTTATTCTCGAGGATATTCCATCTATTCCTCAGGCGTTAGTAGATGATTTAAATAAATTTCAAAATGTAAGATCTGGCTCTTTTAGAGGTTTTGATAGCTCTGGTAGTCAACTATTTATTTCAACGAGGTTTGGCAATGTTAGCCAGCTTCATTTAGTAAAGACTCCAGGTGGAGCAAGAAAACAAGTAACATATTTTGATGAACCAATTGGCTCAGTAACGCACCAGCCTAATGGAGAATTAATTGCTTTTACAATGGATTCAGGCGGTAGTGAAAATGCTCAAATTTTTAAACTTAATCCAAATGATGGTTCATATAAACTATTAACTGATGGTGAGTCTAGAAATGGTGGTCCTAAATGGAATAAAACTGGCACTAAGATAGCTTACAGAAGCAACAAGAGAAATGGAGCTTCTAATGATGTTTGGATTATGTCTATTGACGATCCAGACTCAGCAGAAATGATCCTTGCATCACCAGATGGAACATCTTGGGGCGCAATAGATTGGTCCAATAATAGTAAAAAAGTACTCATTCAAAATTACATCTCAATTACTGACTCAAGGGTTCACATTGTTGATGTTGAAACTAAAGAGCAAAGACTTGTATTAGGCGATCCTGATAAAAAGTCTGTTAATAGTGGTCTTGGTTTTGATAATAATGATGAAGGTATTTTTTATATTACTGATGAGTTTAATGAATTTAATAATCTTGCATATAAGAATCTAGATAGCGGAAAGATTAGTCTTATTACCGGAGATATTAAATGGGATGTCGATGGTTTTGCTTTATCAAAAGACAAAAAAAGAGCTGCATTTACTGTAAATGAGAATGGATTTAGTTCGCTATACCTTCTTGATATAAATACTTATAAATATAAGAAGGTTTCAAATATACCAATTGGATTAGTCGGAGGAATTAATTTTAATGATCAATCAAAAATGTTGGGACTTTCGATAAATACACATCAAAGCCCATCAGATAGTTACACGCTTGAATTAAAAAGAAGCCCTCTGAGTTATGGAAAATTAACAAGATGGACTGACTCAGAAGTAGGCGGATTAGATACCTCATCCTTTGTCACACCAGAACTTATTACTTATAAGTCTTTTGATGATTTAGAGATACCTGCATTTGTATATGCAAAAGACAGCGATGATCCATTGCCAGTAATTATATATATTCATGGCGGCCCTGAAGGTCAATCACGTCCAGGGTTCAGTAGCACATTTCAGCTTTGGGTAGACCAATTAGGTGCTGCAGTCATAACTCCCAATGTAAGGGGAAGTAATGGATACGGAAAAACATATTTAGGATTAGATAATGGTTTTAACAGAGAAAACTCTGTTAAAGATATTGGAGCTTTATTAGACTGGATTGATACTCAACCAAATCTTGATTCATCTAGAGTTGCTGTCTATGGTGGTTCTTATGGTGGCTATATGGTTTTAGCTAGCGCAGTTTACTACAGTGATAGGTTAAAAGCGGCTATAGATATAGTAGGTATCTCAAACTTTGTTACATTCTTAACTAACACCCAGGACTATAGAAGAGATCTAAGAAGAGTTGAATATGGAGATGAAAGGGATCCAAAAATGAATGACTTTCTTGAAAAGATAAGCCCTAATAACAATGTTGAAAAAATCACAGTACCAATGTTTGTCGCTCAAGGTCAAAATGATCCCAGAGTTCCAGTAACTGAAGCAGAGCAAATAGTTAATTCTTTAAGAGAAGCAAATAAAACAGTTTGGTATATGAATGCCCTTAATGAAGGCCATGGCTATAGAAAAAAGGAAAATAGAGATATTTATCAGCAAGCCGTTATTCTGTTTTTAAAAGAGCATTTGTAATTAATTAATCTTTTATTAATTAAGATTTAGATTCTTCATAAGGTACACATTTGTTTATTTCAAACCATATGGCATTATTAATATTCAATAGGGAGATGAAATATGGATAAATATGATAATTTCAAGGAATTTTATCCTTACTATCTTAGTGAGCATGATAATAAGCATACAAAACTCTTACACTTTATAGGTACTTCAATAGCTATATTTTTCTATATAAGATTTTTTATGACCTTTGATTTTATGTTTCTGCTTTATTCTTTATTGTCTGGATATGGTTTTGCTTGGGTAGCCCATTTTTTTGTTGAGCATAACAAGCCTGCTACTTTTACATACCCCTTTTATAGCTTTATAGGAGATCATGTTATGTATTATGAAATCCTAAGAGGAAAACATAAGATCTTTTAGAAGTTATTACTGATTTAAATGGATTAGTAAATCTTCTTTAAATTGATCTAATATTTCTTCTTCTATTAAGTGCCTCATATTAGATATGACTATTAATTTACTATTTGGAATTAATTTATCCATTTTATAAGCATTTTTAACATCAATAACAGGATCTTTTTCTCCATGAATAATAAGTGTAGGCGCCTGTATCGCCTTAACTCTTTTTATTCTGTCTTTAGATGCGAGTATTGCTAATAATTGTCTAGCATAGCCAAACCCATCAGCTTTTTCTTTTGCTCGATTGAAATTAGCAATAACATCTTCACGAAATTTTGGAGTATCTAAATCACGCCCCTCCATACCAATTAATGAGACCCATTTAATTTCTCTTTGATACACATCTTCAAGAGTAGGGTTACTCATTTTTGATCTTTGCATCATTACTTCTTGAACTTCTTTAGAGGGTCCATTAAAAGGCCCAGGTACAGATGCGGTTGATGCAATTAAGGTAAATGTTTTTATTCTGTCAGAAAACATAGAACAAATAATTTGGCCAATCATGCCTCCCATAGAAGTTCCTAGGATGTGAGCTTTATCAATTTTTAATTCATTCATTACAGTAATGCCATCTTTGGACATATCTTTAAGGGTATATTCAGATTTCATTGGCAAGCGTAAGTAATAACGCAGGTAATCTAAAACAAATGAAGGCTTTCCTAAAAATCTAGTCGATAAACCAGCATCTCTATTATCGTAGGTTATAGGTCGGTAATTATTTTCTATTAAAAAATCGATGAGATGTTCTGGCCAGTGAACTAGCTGAGCTCCAAGACCATGCACTAAAAGTATTGGCTCCGCTTCCTCAGGACCATAATCCCGATAGGCAATTTTTACGCCATTTTCTTCAGCATAATCTTCATAGTAATTCATACTCCTAGTCTTACATATTTTTTACATGCAATGTATATTAAAAACATATACATTATGGATAAAAATATAGAGTCACATTAATTATGAATACTAATATTGTTAGTAATGAAACTAGAGCAGCTTACGGAATTGGCGACTATGCAATTTGCCTTTATTGGAGCGGAGTTGGCCTCTACCTTTTATATTTTTATACCGATGTTGTTGGCATTTCTCCATTATTAGCTGGTTCCATTTATGCAATAGGAATAGCATGGGATGCTATTACAGATCCTTTTATGGGGTATATGGCTGAGAGAACTAGAACTAAAATGGGTAGCTATAGACCTTATATTTTTTATGGCTCTATTCCTCTTGCTCTATCTTTTGTGCTTCTATTTTGGGTACCGCCTTTTGAAGGAGTACTATTATTTTATTTTTTATTAGTTGTAAATTTAATTCATAGAACTTGTTTCACTATTGTTAGTGTTCCTTATTCATCATTAACTGCAAGGATTACCGATGACAGTGATGAGAGAACAAAACTTACAACCGCTCGAATGATTGGAGCTTCTTTTGGCACCTTAACAATTTCAGGTTTAGGATTTCCAATTGTTTATTTTTTTGGAGGAGGGGAGGAGTCTTTAGGCTTCATATTTTTAGGTCTTATTGCCGGTCTAACAGCAATTTGCGTTCTTGCTATTACTATCTTTTTTGTTAAAGAAAGAAGTTTTGAATTTGAGGTAGCAGATTTACCTAGCTTCAAGAAAGTTTCACAATCAGTTGCTAATAATTACCCCTTTTGGATCGTCTTTAGCTCAATCCTTATTTTAGTTTCCACCTCACTTATGTTTAATAATAATTTAATATATTTTGTTAAATATTCTTTAGATCTTCATGCTTATCAAGGCTTAATTTTAGGTGTTGGAAGTCTAACTCCTATAATGGCTATTCCTTTTTGGGCATATGCAGCCTTAAAGATTGGAAAGAAAAAAGCCTGGATGATAGCAATGGTATTCCTATTAATAGGATTTCTTATATTTTATTTATATCCAATTAAAACACTTAATGAATTACTGGTTATCTTGGCATTTATAGGAATTGGCAATGGTGCAACAGGTGTATTATTTTGGTCGATGCTCCCTGATACTATTGAATATGGCGAATGGAAATCCGGCATAAGAACTGAATCTTCTTTGTATGGCTTTATGACTTTTGCTCAAAAAGGTGCCATAGCTTTAGCTGTACTTATATTGGGAATAGTTCTTACAAATATAGGCTTTGAACCAAATCAAGTTCAATCAACTGAGACTTTGCAATCATTAAAATTGGTCATGACTTGGATACCACTTGCTGGTGTCTTAATAAGCTTTATCTTGGTATATTTTTACCCCATCGATAAAGCCTTCCATCAGAAACTTATTCAAGACATCCAGGATAGAAAATTAGCCAATGGATAAAATACAATGGGGCATTATTGGCTCTGGAAGTATCGCTGAAGCATTCGCTCATTCAATCAAGTATTGTAAGAATTCTGAATTAAAAGCTGTCTTTGGAAGAAATGAAGAGAAGGTTGCTGCATTTGCATCTAAATTTAGCACTCAAGCCTATATAGATCTTGAGCTTTTTTTTGCTGCAAATGATATTGATGCTGTCTATATAGCAACACCTCATAGCTCACATTATTTTTATTCACTAGAGGCCATTAAAAATAAGAAACATATTCTTTGTGAAAAACCACTCACAATGAATCATCTAGAAAGCATGGTTTTATTAGATATGGCAAAAGATGCACACGTTTTCTTAATGGAAGCTTACATGTATCGAGTACATCCACAAACATTTAATATCTTAGATCACTTAGATATATTTAAAGATTCAGATAGTCCAATTTTAATTAAAAGTTCATTTGGATTTTCAGCTGAATTACCAAAAGAACATCGTTTAAGAAATCCGCTACTTGGTGGAGGTGCTATTTTAGATGTGGGTTGTTATCCATTATCTATGAGTAAATTAATTGCAGGGAATCTTCAGAATCTTCCTTTTGCTGATCCTTCTAGTATTTCTGCAACTGGTAGGATTGATGAGACAGGTGTTGATCTTCAGTCAGAGGCGCATTTAGTTTTCTCAGATACTATTGAAGCAACTATTAGTTGTGCTATTGATGAGGAATATGCAAATGATCTAAGAATTTCAAGTGGAACTATTGAACTTGTAGCATCTCAGCCATGGCACTGTGGCCAATTCCAGGATGGACAATCTTCTATAAAAATATTTGATTCAGGCAAACTTATTAAAGAAGTTCCATATCTAGATACTGTTGGATTATTTACAAGAGAAATTGACCATGCATCTAATTGTATTCTTGAGAAAAAGCTTGAATCAGATTGTATTTCACATGCAGATACTCAAAGTAATATGTTGTGGTTAGATCAATGGAGGCAGGCACTTAAAATTAATTGTCCATTAAAATCTCTTGAACGATCGCCTGTTCCTCAATCTAAGTTTTATCTCATGCAAAAGCCTAAATTTAAGAAAGCTAAATTAGTTGGAATAGATAAATCTGCCTCAAGACTTGCTTTAGGGTGCGATAACCAAACTTCAAACCTACATGCATTTACTATGTTTGATCATTTTTATGGTTCGGGCGGAAGAATTTTTGATACTGCTTTCATTTATAACAACGGAATGGGAGATAAATACTTGGGTGATTGGATAAATTCAAGACAAGTTGAAAAAGATGTCATTGTTTTAGGAAAAGCTGCTCATACACCTCAATGCGAACCTGAATATATTAGACCTCAAATTTTAGAATCTTTAGATCGCCTTAATATTCAAAAGCTAGATATCTTTTGTCTTCACAGAGATAACAATGAAGTTCCAGTATCTGAGTTTATAGATGCATTGAATGCAGTAAAAAATGAAGGTTTAATTAATCTCATTGGAGCATCTAATTGGGAGTTAGAACGCTTTTCAGAAGCAAGAGACTATGCACAAATCAACAATAAGGAATCTTTTACAGTCCTTAGCAATAATTTTAGTCTTGCTGAAATGGTAGAGCCTGTGTGGCCTGGATGCGTTGGGGTTAATAATAATTATATGGATTACATCATCAATAATGACATTATGCTTTTTCCTTGGTCTAGCCAAGCAAGAGGCTTTTTTATTAAGAAAAAAGAAGTTACATCAAATGAACATTTTTCTAATCCCTCAATGGAAGAAGAAATTAGAGTTTGGCATGATGAAAAAAATCTAAAAAGAAGAGCAAAATGTTTTGAGATTGCTCAGCAAAGAAATCTTCAGCCAATCCAAGTTGCACTGGCATATGTGCTGCATAAATCTTCTTTAATATTTCCATTGATTGGCCCAAGAACTATTTTTGAAACCAATAGTTCAATTGAAGCAACTCAAATAGAGTTAAGTGATCAAGAGTTGAGCGAACTATCTATAGATTAATTTCTGTTTGCAAAAGAATATTATTAGAAGAGTCACCAATCATTATTTGATAGGTTCCAGGTCGAACTTCCCAATGACCTTTTTCAAGGTTCCATGATGAAAAACTTCTTTTATTCAAAGTTATTTCTATTTCAACCTCTTCACTAGAATTAATTTTTGTTTTATTAAAACCTTGAAGAGTTTTTACAGGCTCATCTTTTTCTTTTTGCATAAAACCAACATAACATTGAGAAGTTTCTGCTCCTGAAAAGTCCCCAGTATTTTTTACAGTAAATTTACAAGATACTTCATGGACATTTTCTATTTCAAGCTGAAGGTCTGAATATTCAAAATTAGTATATGAAAGACCATGACCAAAAGAAAAAAGAGGCTCAACATTTTTTGTGTCATACCATTTGTAACCTACCAATAGTTTTTCCTCATAGTCCATTTGCAAATCTTTGCCCGGGTATGATTTATATGCAGGCGTATCTTCAATATTTTTTGGGAAAGTAGTTGGTAATTTTCCTGAAGGGTTAATAGCGCCCGTTAAAATATCAACCAAAGCATTACCAAACTCTTGACCAGCAAACCAAGTCTGCATAACAGCATTTGCTTTACCTATCCATGGCATCTTGACTGGAGATCCAGTATTAAGAACAACCACAGTATTTGGATTTACATCCAAAACTGCTTCAATTAGATGGTCTTGTTGAGCAGGAAGATTATATTCAGCTCTATCATTCCCTTCAGTTTCCCAGTCAGAATTAGTACCTACTACTAAAACAACTTGATCTGCTTCAGCAGCCAATGCCAAAGCTTCATCAAATAGATTTACTTTATCCGGTGGCTGACATCCTATATATATAGCTGGAAAATTCCCCTCAAACTTATATACAACTTCAAGTTGATAAGTTTCTCCTTCTACAAATTCTGCTTCACATTTTTTTGACTTTGTACTAAAAGAAAAGAATGCTTCTCCAGGTGAAGTTTCGGTCCAATTGTCTATGTGTTCTTCTTCATTAATAAAAAGTCGACATTGACCAATACCAAAAATTTCAAACTCATGTTTGCCTGAAATATCTGGCGTATATTCGCAAGAAAATCGAACTAGAATATCTGGTCGCTCGAATTTCTCTATTACATCTTTAGCAAAGCCCTCAAAAACCCAAAATTTATTTCCAACTAGATGTTCTTTTATAACTAAGCCTTCGCCAGGGATAGAACCCTCAAAATATTCAACTAAGAAACCTTGTGAATCATTCATGAGATCTGTATTTATTGCTGGAAGGAATTTATAGGTATGACAGCCTTTTCCATAAGTAATGTTTGTTTCACTTCCAAGCCTATCCTCAAATGCTTTTAACGGATGCAGTTGATAATGAGGCCTAAGCTGTGCGCTACCTCCACCTATAATTTGAGCTTCTTTAGCATTAGGGCCAATAATTGCTAGCTTATTAATATTTGATTTTAGGGGCAAGAGAGCATCATTTTTAAGTAAAACCATTCCATCTGCAGCTGCTTCTCTAAGCAGATTTCTATGGGATTCGGTATTACTTTCTTCTTCTGGTCGCAAGGTTGGGTTTTCAAATCTTTTAGAAAACTTAGCAACATTTAATATTCTTTTAACTTTATCATCTATTAAACTTTCCTCTACATTGCCTTCATTTACTTCTTTAAATAAAGCATCTCCCCACACATTACCAGGACCAGGCATTTCAAGATCTAAACCTCCGTTAGCATTTTCTACTGTTTCTAATGCAGCTCCCCAATCACTAACCACATAGCCATCAAATCCCCATTCATCTTTTAAAATATTGATTAATAATTCTTTATCAGAACTGCAATAAATATTATTTAATTTGTTATATGCGCTCATAACTACCTGAGCATTACCTTCCTTAATTCCCATTTCAAAAGGTAATAGGTATATTTCTCTCAAAGTTTTCTCATCAATATTTGAGCTAACTAAATGCCTCTCATATTCAGTATCATTGCCAATAAAGTGTTTTAAGCATGCTGCAACATTTTGTGATTGAACCCCTTTAACATATTCAATAGCAATTTTTCCTGTTAGAAATGGGTCTTCAGAAAAGCTCTCAAAGTGTCTTCCACCAAGAGGGTGTCTGTGAATATTAATAGTTGGACCAAGCAAGACATCAACATCTTTAACTTTTGCCTCTTCTCCTAAAGCAACACCCAATTGATTAATTAGATTTACATCCCATGTTGATCCAATAGAAATCGCACAAGGGAAGCAAGCTGACGATTTTCCTGAAGTTGAATCACCTCTAACTCCATTAGGGCCATCAGACATCTTGATACTCGGAATATCTAGTCTTTCAATCTTATTGGTATACCAAGAATTAAACCCGCTCAGTAGGGTAATTTTTTCTCTGAGAGTTAAATCTTGAATCAGTTTATCTAAATTTGGCATACAGCAATATTAAATCCTTTGATATATATCTTCAATTATTAAATTTTAGAAATATAAAAATAACTGTTAGCATATTGACGATGTTTAAATTATTAATAATTACATTTGCAACATTTTCATTTTTTTCTTCAGCTGAGATATCTCTTGATAGAATTATTATTCCAAAGCAGTTAATTACTTTAGATGCATCAAATGCTAATTCAAATGCAGTCATGGTAAGAGGAGATCGTATTCATGTGGTTGGAATGAAAGATGATTTGATGATGGCATACCCAGATGCTGCTTTAGATTATTCTCATGCAAATGATGTGATGGTCCCTGGTTTTATAGAACATCATATTCATCCATTATTAGCAGCTATTACTATGAATTCAGAAATTTTAGCAATAGATGACTGGATCGTTCCAAATAAACAAAGTATCGGAGTAAGAGATAGAGCAGGGTACTTTAAAAGGCTAAAAGAATTAGAAACTAATATAGAAGATGCAGATACTCCGCTAATCAGCTGGGGCTTTCATCATTACTTTCACGGCAAATTAACTAAAGATGATCTAGATGCTATTTCCTCCGAGAGACCTATTTTAATCATCCATCGCTCTTTTCATGAATTTATCATGAATACAAAAGCTCTAGAGCTTTTCAAAATTAACAAAGAAGACCTCAAAGACCTCAATTTAGAAGAGCAAAAATTAGCTAATTATGAACAAGGTCACTTTTCTGAAAGAGGTCTAATTATGGTTATGCCAAAAATAATGCAATATCTAGCAGCGCCTCAACGCATTATTAAAGGACTAGAGACTACTGAAAAGTATATCCATGAAAAGGGCATCACCCTCATTGCCAATCCTGGAGCTATGTATAACAAATCTATTCAGGGTGCTAAAAACTATGTGCTTGGAGACAAAGATACGCCATTCAACTCTTTATTTATTCCAAGTGGCTTGTATATGCTCGAACACTTTGACCAGTCTGAGTTAATAGAAGAGGCTGAAGCTCTCTTAAAATGGGGCCAAGGCAGAGTTCAATACTTACCAAAACAAGTAAAGCTTTTTACCGATGGAGCTATGTATTCGCAAAATATGGTTTTGCGAGATGGCTATCTGGATGGACATCAAGGAGTTTGGTTAATGGAGGAAAAGATTTTTAAAGATACCTTTAAAATTTTTTGGGATGCAGGCTATCAAATACATATTCATCAAAATGGAGATTCTGGTCTAGATAGAATTCTTGATGCTGTTAAAGAAAATATGCAAAGCAATCCTCGCGAAGACCATAGAACTACTATTGTCCATTTTGGATATTCAGCATTTGATCAAGTTAAAAGCATGAAAGATCTTGGAATTATAGTGAGCGCAAATCCTTACTATGTGACCGCATTATCAGACTTATATAGCAAAGTAGGTGTTGGTTATTCTCGGTCACAAGAAATGGTTCGTCTGGGAGATGTAGCTAGAGCTAAGATTCCATTATCATTACATTCAGATATGCCAATGGCACCTGCTTCCCCTTTACTGCTGATGCATGCGGCTGTGAATAGAATAAATTATGCAGGAAAGGTAGCTGGACCTAGCCAAAGAATTAGTCCTCTTGAGGCCTTAATGGGTGTAACTTTAAATGCAGCTTATACACTCAAATTGGAAATGGACTATGGCTCTATTAGTCAAGGGAAGTATGCGAATTTTACCTTGCTTGAAGAAAATCCATTAGAAGTTGATCCCTCAAAAATTAAAGATATTAAAGTTAATGGAACTATTGTTGAAGGAAGAGAATTCCCGTTACATTAAATAATACAAACACACATCTGCTTAAAACACTAATAAACGCCTTTGCAAATGTTTCCAAACCTTGCATTATCTATTTTTTAGTTATAAATTTAAGATATAGATTATTTGTATAGATGCTTTTTTTAGTATCAGTTCAAATAATATTAACTAACGATTCAATATCGGGGGATATTATGAGTTCATTTGATTATAAAAAATTATTAGGATTTTCTTTTTTAATTCTAGTTACATCAGGTTTTACAACAAATTTAACAGCTGAAGAAGAAAGCGCAGTTCTTGAAGAAATTGTAGTTACATCTCAAAGGACTGAACAAAGTCTGCAAGATGTTCCAATAGCAGTTACAGCACTTAGCGCTTCAATGTTAGAGGATCAGCAAATTGAGGGTGGTTCAGATCTTCAATTAGTTACTCCTAGTTTAAGTTTTCAAGGTGGAGATTCATCTGGTGGATCATTTAATATTAGAGGTATTACCAATCTAGCTGTTTCAGCTACTGCTGAAAGTGGAGTTGAAATCCATGTTAATGACATGCCAGTTGGTTCCTACCCTATGCAGGATGGTAATTTTTTTGATATGGAGCGTATTGAGGTGCTAAGAGGACCTCAAGGGACTCTTTATGGTAAAAATTCAGTGGGTGGAGCAATTAACTTAATTACTGCTAAACCAGTCATGGGCGAACTAACAGGAAGCATTGGGCTTGAAAATGGTAGCTTTAATCTTAGAACAATGAAAACTATGATCAACATCCCTCTTGGTGATAGTTTAGCTGTAAGAATGGCAACTACATCTACTACAAGAGATGGAGATATTAAAAATATTTATTCTAAATCACCAGTAAGCCATATCAATAATAGAGATAGTTCAGCATGGAGATTTTCTCTTGCTTGGGATGTTAATGATAAAACAGATGTTACTCTAATTCATGAAGCTTTTGATGAAGATTCAATGCGTCATTACGTTAACAATAACTATTGTCAAAGAGATACATCAGTAGCGGTAGGTTGTATTCCTGGTGGGGAACTAGTTCATGAATTAACCCATCCAATGGCTACATATGTAGAAAATTTAGCTATATTAACCGGTATCTTGGATTACACTCCATTTACTGATATGTCAGGTGCTCCTCAAGGTTTTTGGGAAGCTAATGTTAGAGGTATGCCAAAATATATCGTTGATTCAGATATTTCTATGTTACTTGTTTCTCATGAATTAAATGATAATTGGGATGCAAACTTTTCAGCTATGCGAAAAGATAGACTATATGACAGAACTGGTACATACGCTTCAGAAGAATTGGATGCATTACGTTTTAAAGATAATTATTTTTTCCCTGGTGGCTTTGTTCCAATGAGTGGATATGGTCCTGATTGCAAACTTGAAGATGGTACTTTTGGTGTTTACGGTGGATGTATTACAGACACCATGAATTATCCAGATGGATTTGATAGACAATATAATCCTAAGACTGAAAGAGAAGTTTTTGAAGCAAGAGTAAGATCGAATTACGATGGAGATGTGAACTACTTAATAGGAGCTATTCATACCTCTGGAAGTAATTTAAGTGTTTATGATATTGCTGCTAATGGTTTAGATGCCTTAGCGCTTGCTCCACCTTCAGTATTAACAGGTGGATTACCTCAAGGTTTAGTTCAGCTATATGCACCTTTATATAGATCGAGCACTATTTCAGCTGTTAGAAGTACTGCAATATTTGGAGAGGTTTACTATCAAGCATCTGAAAAGACTAGAGTTACTTTAGGCCTAAGACACACGAATGATTATAAAGAGCAGTACGGACGTTCTCCTTTTTTAAGTGTTGTTGGATTTGGTAGCGCGGGTGAAGGTTTTACACCATTACCTGGTGAATCAATACCTGAATTTGGTCAATCTTGGTACGGTTCTGGTGCTGAAGGAGATCCTGAAACATCGTTTGAAAATACAACAGGAAGATTTGTTGTTGATCATCAGTTAGATGACAACACTATGATTTATGGAAGTATTTCTCAAGGCTTTAAAGGAGGTGGATTTAATGGTGCACTTGATCCTGCAAAGTATCCTGATACGCCTCAAGTTTTTCCATCCACTGATCTATTAGCATTAGAAGTTGGAATCAAAAAAGAAATACCTGCAAAAGGCATGAGATTAAATGCTTCAGCATATATGTATGATGCTTCTGATTACCAAGTTACTAAAATTAAAGCTAAAACAAGAGTTAATGAAGGTATTGATGTAATTATGAGCGGTGTAGAGGCAGAATTCTTATGGATTCCACCTATGGCACCTCAATGGCAAATTAATGCTGGCATGAGTTATGAGACATCTGAAATTGCTGACGGAGAAATGATCATGAACCCTGTTAATGCTGATCTTTGTTTAAGTACTGGATGTGACGATTGGCATCTTATGAAAGATGGATCTGATGCTGAAGTCTTTGTAATTAGAAAAGATGTTGCTACTGCAATTTGGCAAACATGGTTAGCTGGCGGATGGGCTCCTTATGGACTTCAAAATGGAATTATTCTTCCTGTTGAGTTTCATGGAGACAGACAGTCAGGAATGCCGACTCCGGTTAGTTATTTACCAACAGGTGTAGCTCCGGGACATTTACCGACTCTAGTAGCTTCTAGAACCTATTATGAATATATGGTTGGTGCGGTTTGTGCTGCATTAGGCTGCGCTGTTTCTGATGTAATTATGGATGGCAGACTGTCAGACATTGGAGGTAATTCACTTACTCATCCGGAGTTAATGGCAAATGTTGGTGTTCAATATACGTTGAATACATCTGATTATAATGTTGATTTCAGACTAGATGCATATACTCAAGGTGAAAGATATACATCTTTATTTAACCTTGATTGGGATAAAGTTGAATCATGGACTGAACTAAACGCTCTTATATCTATAACACCTGTTAATCAGGATTCTAGATGGCGTTTAGACATTTATGGTCAAAATATTACTGATGAAATTAATGTTATGAATATAGGTGATGCAACTGCACCACTTGGTAACAATAAGTCTATTTGGGCAAGACCTCAAGCGACTTATGGCATGAAGCTTTCATATAAGTTTTAATACAAAGTAAGAATTAAAAAGCCCTGCATTTGCGGGGCTTTTTTTTATCTTAAGATAAAGATAAAGTTATATTATTAACAACAGTTTCAATATCTTGCGAGCTATCTATAGTGAAATGAGCCCATTTAGCATAAAGTGCTGTTCTTGAAATATAGACATCTTCTGGAGATTTACCTCCTGCCTCAGCAAAACCTCTATTTGAGTAATCACCAACTCTTTGCATAACTATTTCTAGTGGAATATCTAAATAAATGACTTTGGAATTCTCTTGAAGATACCGCATTGCCTTATCGCTATACACTGCACTTCCGCCTGTAGCAAGGACCACTCCATCTAGATTGCAATCTAATATTACTTCCTCTTCTTTAGATCTAAGCTCTAAGTAACCCTCATCATCTAAAATAGATTGAATTGTTTTTTTATTAATGTGTTCAATCAAATAATCACTATCTTTAAAGATAAGATTTAATTTAGAGGCTAATTTTTTCCCAACAGTAGTTTTGCCTGATCCTGGCATCCCAATAAAAGAAATATTTTGCATCTTTTCACTCATGATTTCACTTTCCAAGATTTTGATATAACCAATCCATCATTCATATAATTTATTTTTTCTAACGCACCGAGACAACCATTAGATAATATATCAACAAAGATGTAAAATTTTGTCATGACTATCATTTTAGGCTACATATATTGCTTCATTGCTTTGCTGGCACTTATCTTATTGACTTTTAACTTCAGTCTTGTGAACTGGTTAATGCTGCCAAAAAATAAAAATCTTTTACTTAGATCCGAAATCTTTGGGTTATTAATCACAGGATTTGTCTTAGTAAATAGCACGCCGTTAAATTGGATTGTCGGCCTTGTTATGCTGCTTCATGCCTGCAACTTTTATTTAGTATTCTTTAATACAGATTATTTTTACGATTCAGTAAATGAAGCGCAAGAAACAATACCGGAATATTATATGGATCTTATAGGGATACTAACTTTTGCTATTATAGGTTTTATTGTTATCTATTCTCCTTCTATTATTTGAGCTAATTAAAATAATATGAGTTCCTTTAATATATTTTCAATTACATGGATTGCTATAGCTGTAGTTATATTCTTTTCTCTTTTTTTTGTAGTAGCGCCATACGGTAGGCATATTAAAAATGGATGGGGTCCTAATATATCTGCTAGATTAGGTTGGGTTTTTATGGAATCACCATGCGTGTTCTTAATGTTTGGATTAGCTATCAATACTTGGGAAACATTAAGCTATATTCAAATTATATTTTTAGTTATCTGGTTAACCCATTACGTTCATAGAACATTTATCTGGCCCTATAAGGTTAATATGAGAGGCAAAGAAATGCCTTTAACCATAGCTTTATCAGCATTCTGTTTTAATATTGTGAATGTTTCTATTCAAGCTTATTGGATTTTCTATTTTGCTAGCTATCCTTTAGATTGGCTAACATCTCCAGCTTTTATAATAGGCATTAGTATTTTTATTATTGGTTTATATATAAATATTCGTTCAGACTATATTTTAATAAATTTAAGAAAAGAAAAAGGCCCTGGTTATCATATTTCCAATAGTTTTTTATATAAACATCTCTCATCGCCAAATTATTTTGGAGAGCTGTTAGAGTGGATGGGTTGGGCTATTCTTACTTTTAGTCTATCAGGCTTTATTTTCTTTTTATGGACCTTTGCAAATCTCTTTCCAAGAGCTTTAACAAATCATCAATGGTATAAAAATAAGTTTAAAGAATACCCTGAATCCAGAAAGGCAATTTTGCCTTGGATTATTTAAAGCTAATTTCAAAAGAAAAAAATAAAGGCTACGCCTTCTTCTTTTTTGCCTTCCTTATTTTTCTATAAATATTTTGCTTCTGTGCTGAAACAATTTCTTTAATTGACTTTCGCTTTTGACTAGCTTGATCTGAGTTTGCTAAACGTTCTGCTTTATTAATCTATAACTCCTGTAACACTAATAAAAAATGTTTACTTAAATATAATAGCAAAAAATCTACCAAAGGTTCTACAATAGAATCAATATATGATCGAAGTCCCCGTCGCAACTCCCCAAAAAGCAATTATTGTACAAATGGAGGTTGCTTCATTACAAAAAGATCAATCAGCAATTAATGCTTTTGCAGAATTTAAAGACCTCTCCAGGTCATCTGGTGTTGAAATTCTTGATGAAATTTCTGGCAAACAAGATTCACCACTAGCTAGCCATTTTTTAAAAAAAGGTAAAATTGAAGAAATTAAACGATCGGTTGAAAAAACCTGCGCCGAAATAGTTATTTTTAATCACACGCTTTCACCTTCTCAAGAAAGAAATCTTGAGCTTGCCTTTGGTGTAAGGGTTGTAGATAGAACTGGACTTATTTTAGATATATTCGCCTCTAGAGCATCTACACACATAGGTAAATTACAAGTCGAGTTAGCACAGCTAACTCATCTCTCTACTCGTCTTATTAGAGCGTGGACTCACCTAGAGAGACAAAAGGGCGGGATCGGTCTTCGTGGCCCTGGAGAAACTCAGTTAGAAACAGATAAACGATTAATTAATAATAGAATTAAGACGATTAAAGAGCGTTTAAAGAAAAGCCATAAACAAAAAAAAATTAATCAGTATTCAAGAATGAAGAGTCGCAATAAATTAGTTGCCCTAGTTGGCTATACCAATGCAGGCAAGACTACCTTATTTAATAAGCTTACAGATAATGAGCTTTATGCAGCTGATAAGCTTTTTGCAACTCTTGATTCTGTAACAAGAAAGAATGTAGATCCTGAATTGAGCTCTATTTTATTCTCTGACACTGTTGGATTTATCTCAGATCTTCCGACTCAGCTTATTGAGTCTTTTAAAGGAACGCTTGATGAACTTAAATCAGCAGATTTACTTTTACATGTTGTTGATATTTCTGATCCTGATTATAGATTTAAAGTAACCCAAGTAGATATCCTCTTAGAAGAGCTTGGTATATCTAAAATTCCTCAAATTCGCATTAATAATAAAAGTGATCTAAAAGGCTACAAAGATCTTGAATTGAGATCTGACATTGAATTAAAAGATATATGGATTTCTGCAGAAAAGAATCTAGGCTTAGAACAATTAAGAGAGTGCATTAGCAATACTTTATTTGAAGGAATTTATAAAGGCTGGGTTTCACTCGACACTACGTTAGGTAATATAAGATCTAAGTTATTCAGCATGGGATGTGTTGTTGAAGAAAAAATGGGTAAAACAGGACTAATGTATGCTCATATTAATATTGGCAATGAAGAACTAAAAAGATTTATAGATATTAAAGGCTTTAAAGTAATAGAAGAGATTGATTTAGAACTTTAATTTAAAAGAAATTGCTACAAACCTATTTTTTAAATAAACTAATTGTATGAAAAAATTAAATAAAACTTTAGATGCCATTGCAAAACCATTTCTAGGCATAACTCCATGGTTACTTAGACTTTCTCTAGGAATTTCTTTTTTCCTTCACGGCTACAGCAAACTGCCTTTACCTCCTGAAAGAATGGTTAGGATGTTTGAAAGTGGAGGCATGCCAGCACCTGATGTAATTGCCTCAGCAGTATCAATAGGTGAGATTAGCGCGGGAATAGGTATCATACTGGGAGGTATGATACCTAAAGATCTAGGCAATTTAATTACAAGACTCTCCGGTGGAGCAGTCTGTGTCATTATGATAGGAGCATTCTATTTAGCTCACCCTGAGTGGTTTATAACAGCTAAATTATTTAAGACAGAACAGATCTTCTTATTTACTTTAGGTTTATATTTTGCAATCAGAGGAAATTCTAAAGCCTAAGTCTTAAAAGGATCTTTTTTTTAAACATAAAAATTTATATTTTTACTTGTAAATGCGAATGATAATGATTATCATTCACGCAATTAAACACAAAGGAGTGTTATTTATGAGTATTAATATAAAAATCTTAAATTCATTTGCTTTTTTAGCATTATTTAGTCTTAGCACCTATGCTGAAATGGAAATGAATACAGTTGAAACTGTAACTATAGTTGGTTCTCAGGAAGATGTAGCAGGTTCTGCAACAGTTCTTTCTAATGAAGATCTAGCTAAAATGGTCGACACTGACATTCACAAAATTTTATCAGCTGTTCCTGGTGTTTATGTAAGGACTGAAGATGGATATGGTTTAAGACCAAATATATCTATTAGAGGTACTGCACCTGACAGATCTGGAAAAGTTACATTAATGGAAGATGGAGTTCTTATTGCTCCAGCACCTTACACATCTGCATCTGCATACTATTTCCCAACTACTGGAAGAATACATGCTGTTGAAGTTCTTAAAGGGCCTGCTGCTATTACTCAAGGACCATCTACAATCGGTGGAGCTATTAATATGATTAGTACTCCTATTCCTGATACAACTGGCGGTTCTATTACTTCTGAAATGGGCAGTGATGGACTTTCAAGAACGCATATGACTTTTGGATTAAACTCTGGAAAACTTTCAGGCTTATTAGAAGTTCATAATCATTCAGCAGACGGATTCGATTCTATTATGAATGTTGGTGGAAATACTGGTTTTGATAAATCAGATACTCTAGCAAAATTGCGCTATACATCAGGAGTTCATCAGCTAACTGTAAAAATGCTTGAAGTAGATGAAACATCTAATCAAACCTATGTTGGTCTATCACAAGCAAGTTTTGATATGAGCCCAAGAAAAAGATACGGCATGAGTAAGTATGACGTCATGAATAATGATGGCGATCAAACTTCTTTTGCTTATGTAGGTGATTTCGAAGCATTTACTGTAAGAGCAACTATGTGGAGCAATGACTACCATAGAGACTGGTTTAAAGTTGATAAAGCTAATAACACTAAAGCACATGGCGTAGAAGATGGAATTGATGAAGTTATTGCTGCAGCTAATGCTGGTGATGCGAATGCTCAAGCTATCCTTGATGGTGATTTGGCTGTAACAGTTAAGTTAAAGCACAACAATAGATTCTATACAAATGAAGGCATGCAATTTGATGTTTCTAAACAAATTGGTATGCATGATTTAACTTTTGGTTATAGAGATATGGAAGACTCAGAAAGCAGACTTCAAAGCTATGAGTGTACTGATCAAGCAGCAGGTGGAGCTCTTTCTGCTCTAGTTTCATGTTCAACTGGCTTCACAGGAAGCAATAACAGATTAAGAACAACTACTGCAACATCATGGTTCATGCAAGATACTATTACTATGGGCGCTCTAGCAGTTACTGTTGGTCATAGATCTGAAGAATTTGATAAAGTTGAATTAAGATGGGATGACGGTGTTCCAACAAGAACAATGCTAAATTCAAGCTATCCAAAAAGCTCTTCTGGTGATTATTCAACTACAGGAGTTGGAGCAACATATGACATGAATGAAAACCTAAAATTAGTTGCAGGTTTCCATCAGGGTATGTCACCTGTATTCGGTGGCGATGCTGAGCAAGCTGATAACATGGAGCTTGGTTTTAGATATAACAAAGATGTTACCGCTCTTGAAGTGATGTATTTCGCAAGTGATTATGCAAATCTAGTAGGAGAATGTAAAAATTCTAGCGGTGGTGATTGTGAAGCTGGCGATACATTTAGTGGTGGAGAGGTTGATGTATCAGGTCTAGAGGTTTCAGCTTCTACTATTATTGAAGGCTCTGATAATATTTCATATCCTATGGCTCTGACATGGGCTACTGTGTCTTCTGAATTCCAATCAAGCTTTGATTCTGATTACTTTGGAACAGTTGCTGCAGGTGATGATGTGCCTTATCTTCCAGAATCACAATTAGCAGCCGTTGTAGGTTTTGTTACAGATCAAGGTCTAAGTGGTGATGTGAGAATTGCTAAGTATGGAAGCACTTGTTCAACTGCACAATGTGGAGCATTTGAAAATATAGAAGCATATACATTTATTGACTTAAGTCTAAGACAAAAAGTCTCTGAAAAAATGACTATATACACAGTTATTGAAAATATAACTGATGATGCAGATATAGTTGCGAGAGCACCAAAAAATGGAGCAAGATCGCAAAAACCAAAATCTATGAAGTTTGGATTTACATTCAACTTCTAATAGAAATTTTAAAAGAGAGCTACTTTTAATTAAGTAGCTCTCTTTTTTTATATCTAAGGTAAAAATATCTAACGAAATAGTTTTTAGTGAGTTGAATAGGTGTACAAGTTAATCTTTAATAAAGTACAATTAGCGACTCATTCGTGGGGCTATAGCTCAGCTGGGAGAGCACCTGCTTTGCAAGCAGGGGGTCCGCGGTTCGATCCCGCGTAGCTCCACCATTTTATTATGAACTAACCTTTAAGACCATTCATATCAAACTGCTTTAAAAAATTCCATAAAGTTTGAGAAGTATCAAAGCTGCCTGCCTCGCCCTTATCGTCTTCATTCCATTCATGTCCTTGATTGGAAATAATCCAATAGTTGATATCTGCTCCATTAGAACAATTTGTCCACTTATTGAATGTGCCTATATTATCCTCGCCATCATAGAGAAGCTCTTGAGAGAATTCTGCGCATTGGT
This sequence comes from uncultured Gammaproteobacteria bacterium, assembly GCA_964546275.1. Classification (GTDB taxonomy): domain Bacteria; phylum Pseudomonadota; class Gammaproteobacteria; order Magnimaribacterales; family D2472; genus MED-G78. Next base: position 36,313 of record CAZJJG010000005.1, on the reverse strand, counting down.
TGTAATCTTGCCAGTATCTAATAACACCTATTGTATCCCCATTGTCTTCAAGAGGTCGGTGATCATCACCTCCATTAATAGAAATAACATCATCTTGTAGGCCATGAATATGAGCTAATGGAGTTGGGTGAAGTGGGCTACATGTATCATAGCTATAGTTACCCATTAGGCCAGCAACTGGCGCTATAGCTGCAATTTTGGCACTTAAATAACAAGCCAAATGATATGCCATAAAGCCCCCATTAGAAAATCCTGCTGCATATACCTCATTTAACTGGACATTATAGTTATCACCTGTCCAATCAATAATGCTTTCAATGAAAGCTACATCATTGACGCCACCATCTTCATTATTCCATCCTGTTGTTCCCTTATCTTCATAATAGGAACCTTGAGGATAGATAAGAATAAAAGTGTCAGTATCAGCATGTTCTTTAAAACCAGAATACTGCATATTACTTTCAGCATATTCGCCACCACCATGAAGACTAAATAACACAGAAACTGGAGAAATATTTTCTGAATAGCCACTTGGAACATATATATAAAATTCTCTGGTTAATCCATCTTTAGTAAATGAGCAATACTGGGTGTTTTCAATTGATGAGTAATTTGAGCATGATGGAATTGATGAATCTGGTGTGGAAATTGGATCGGGTAGATCAGGAGTAGTTGGACTTTCTCCTCCACTTCCTCCTCCACAAGCAGAAATAAAAATTAAAGAAACTAGAAGGGCTAAGCTACGATTTTTTTTAAATAGGATATTCATACATGCATTGAAGATTTTATCTATAAAACTTATTTTATCTTAGATGACATATAAATTTCTAATAAAGACACAACCTATTTTCTTAAAGTAGATAATTAATTGGTTCCAGTTTTGAACTAATAGCCCCAACGTTTTTTTCTTAAATCATTGCTTATCTTTAATACACTATTTACCACTTAAAGCACCAAGCAATAGGTAAAAAAATTAACCATATAGTTTTTACTCTAAAGATCAGAGTGTGTTTTATTATTTATTGGAGCGAGTCTTGAAACTCTGCTTGATGAAGAAATGTTATTATACTTACCCGCGCCACTTAAGATTTTCTTCTTCTTATATTTATTAAAAACTTCAAAAAGCAAGAAGAACCAGAAGCCATTTATTATCGGTTCTACAAATGCATCAATGACTGCAAGATTTAATGGAGCTCCTGTAAGCAATCTGTTGCAAGTCATAGCAATAAGAATGTGGCCGACAGTATATAAAACTGCCAATAAAATACCGACCTGACTAACATTAATTATTGTTGATTGACTTTGTTCTATTTTATTAATAAATGTTTTCTTTAAATAAACCAAAAGGAAGTAGAACCAAAAACCATTAATAATTGGCTCAACAAATGCATCTGCTGCAGCCATATTAAGAGATGCGCCGGTAATGATTCTATTGCATGCCATAGCAACCAGAATATGACCTATGGTATATATTATGGATAGATAAAGATTCTCATATTTGAAAATTTTTATATCATCATATTGTAAGTAATCTTTCACGGAACAAATGTAGCAATGGCTACGGATGATGTCAAGGATATGATATATTTAAGGCCAAATTTAAAAAAAAGAGGGAAAAAAGCTATGAAAGATAAGATTAAAGCGCGTTCAGTTCCTTTTTCACAAACCCGTTCACGTCATGCCGGTGAAACCGCTGAAGATTACGTCGAAGCTGTTATGGAGTTGATTGAGGAGCAGGGTGAGTGCAGGGTACTCGATCTAGCAGGATATTTTAATGTTAGCCATGTTACCGTTTCTCGAATAGTTAAACGACTGCAGAATGAAAACCTTTTGCATTCCAAGCCTTATAGACCAGTAGAACTTACAGATAAAGGATCTAAACTTGCAAAACGAGTTAAAGAGCGTCATGAAATTGTTTTAGCCTTTTTAATTGAGCTAGGTGTTGATAAAGCTAATGCTGAAATAGACAGTGAGGGTATTGAGCATCACGTAGGCTCAAAAACACTTGCTGCTATGAAAAGATTTTTAAAATAATTTAAATACAACCCTACCAATAACTGCATCTAAGTAATGCGTTACATCATATATGGGTGAATGATAAGATTTATTATCACCTAATATTTTTAAAGAATTTCCTGATATAGATTTAACTCTTTTTACTACCTTTCCAAGATCATTAGTTTCCATAACGATTACATCATTCACATTAATATTTTTTGTTTTTAAACAAACAAGGTAATCATTTGGTTTATAGGTTGGAAGCATACTGACACCAACTACTTTAAAAAGTCTAAGCAGATTTAAGTACCGGGACTACCATTTCAAGATTTGGAGCATAAGGTGAAATCTTCTTCTCAGTCTGAACTTCTTTTGTTGACCAAAACATTTCAGCAAACTCATTAATCTTTGCTAACAAGCTTAGACCATCTTCTCTATGAAGACCTTGCTTACATTTAGAGCCATCCATCATTATTGAATGCACTAACTCATGCACTCCAGGATGTTTTTCTATTTGAGGCCCTTTAAAGTAGTCACCCCAAATAATAGCTACTTCATTCTTTGCTATCACAGAGTGCTCTTCTTTTTGCTGAACTAATCTAGTAAATTTTGCTAAATTATCCTTATCGCAACATGCTGAATCTGGCATTTCATTAATTAGGTCTATAAACCTAATTACGCTTAAGGCTGCGTACTGAGCTGCACCTGGATCATATACACCGCATGGTATATCGCAATGAGCACTTACTTTTTCTATATTAAACATATTATTTCTCCTCAATAGTTAATGGTTGAGACTTAAAATATGACATTGATATTTTTATAGCCAATACAAAAATAAAAGCAATAATGATTTCTGCATAGTGAAAGTGTAATTTAGCAATAACTAAATCATGCGCACTTAAATTAAATGAAATTATTACTAAAAATAGTAAAGATGTTAGTTTTTTCAAGATATTTTCCTATATATTGTATTTAAAATAATTATCATTTAGTTTATATTTATTAGCAATAAAGTTTTAATATAATTTAATAGAATAATCATTTTATTTTATTGTAAAATCTATATCATCATCATTTTTTGAATAGGAGCGAAGTTTGTATGAATAATGAATCAGAAGGTAAATGCCCAGTAATGCACGGAAGTTTAACTAGTAATAGTTCAAGCGGAACATCAAATAAAGACTGGTGGCCTAATCAATTAAATCTTAGTATTTTGCATCAACATGATGCTAAATCAGATCCAATGGATGAAGGTTTTAATTATAGAGAAGAGTTTAAGAATATTGATTACGATGCTCTTAAACAAGACTTGAATGAATTAATGACTGATTCCCAGGACTGGTGGCCTGCAGACTACGGCAACTATGGACCTTTCTTCATTAGAATGACTTGGCATGCTGCTGGTACTTATAGAAGTACAGATGGAAGAGGCGGTGGGGGAACAGGAGCGCAACGTTTTGCTCCTTTAAATAGCTGGCCTGATAATGGTAATCTTGATAAAGCTAGAAGACTCTTATGGCCAATTAAACAGAAATATGGAAAACAAATCAGCTGGGCTGATCTTTTAATCTTAGCTGGAAATGTAGCTATTGAATCAATGGGCGGTAAAACTTTTGGTTTTAGTGGAGGTCGTCCAGACATTTGGGCTCCTGAGGAAGAGATTCATTGGGGTGCTGAAAAAGAATGGTTAGCAAATGAAAGATATAGCGGCGATAGAGATTTAGCTAATCCTCTAGGAGCTGTTCAAATGGGATTAATTTATGTAAACCCTCAAGGTCCTGATGGAAATCCTGATCCGCTTGCTAGTGCAAAAGATGTTCGCGAAACATTTGGTCGTATGGCTATGAATGATGAAGAAACAGTGGCTTTAGTTGCTGGTGGACATACCTTCGGAAAAGGTCATGGCGCAGGTCCTGAAGAGAGTGTAAGCACAGAGCCTGAAGGAGCTCCAGTAGAAGAGATGGGATTTGGTTGGAAGAGTTCTTATGCATCTGGAAAAGGAAGTGACACTATAACAAGTGGATTTGAAGGAGCCTGGACAGCTAATCCTACGCAATGGGATAACGGTTATTTTGATTTATTATTTGGTTATGAGTGGGAGCTTGTAGATACTCCTGCTGGAGCAAAAGTTTGGCATGCAGTTGATGTAAAAGATGAAGATCTAGCTCCTGATGCAGAAGATGCATCGGTAAGAGTACCAACAATGATGACAACAGCTGATATATCTCTTCGCGAAGATCCAATTTATAGAAAAATATCAAAACGTTTTCATGAAAATCCTGAAGAGCTTGCTGATGCATTTGCAAAAGCTTGGTTTAAATTACTTCACAGAGATATGGGACCAAAAACAAGATATATGGGTCCTGAAGTTCCTGCAGAAGAATTGATATGGCAAGACCCTGTTCCTGCTGGAAATACAGATTACGATGTTGAAGCAGTAAAAGTAAAAATTTCAGATAGCGGACTTAGTATTCAAGAGATGGTAGAAACAGCTTGGGCGAGCGCTTCAAGTTATAGAGGCTCAGATATGAGAGGTGGAGCTAACGGATCTAGAATTAGACTAGCTCCTCAAAAAGATTGGGAAGTTAATAAACCAGATGCGCTTCAAAAAGTTTTAGCTGTATATGAAAATATAGCTAATGATTCAGGTGTTTCAGTAGCTGATGTAATTGTTCTAGCTGGAAATGTCGGTATTGAAAAAGCTTCTGGAGTTAAAGTTCCATTTACCCCTGGAAGAGGGGATTCATCGCAAGATCAAACTGATGAAGAATCCTTTGCTGCTCTTGAGCCAGCCTCTGATGCATTTAGAAACTTCCACAAGTCTGGAATTGATGTTGCCCCAGAAGAAATCATGCTAGATAAAGCTCAATTACTTGGCTTAACAGCACCGCAAATGACTGTGTTGCTTGGTGGCATGAGATCTCTAGGTATAAGCTCTAATGGACATGGACTATTTACAAATAATCCTAATGAATTATCTAATGATTACCTTAATACTTTATTAGATATGTCAGTAGAGTGGAAACCAAACGGTACAGGAAACTCATTTGATGCTCTGGATAGATCTTCAGGTGAAAAAGTTAGAACCGCATCAAGAGCAGATCTTGTTTTTGGTTCAAACTCTCAACTTCGTGCTATATGTGAAGTCTATGCGAGTAATGATGCAAATGAAAAATTTACATCTGATTTTATTGCTGCATGGAATAAAGTGATGAATAACGATCTTTTTTAACAAATAGTCAAATTAATACAAACTTAAGTGCTTTTTTAGCACTTAAAGCTTGTATTTATAGATGAGAATGATTATCATTTACCTACTCGAAGGTTGTATGTTTAAGGTATTGAGTTTCCCTTATCACAAAGAACCTTAAAAGTGTGTTTTGATAATCTCCTATAGAAATCAGAGCAAAGTTTCTCTAAAAAATGTAACCTTCGAGCCCTTACTTACCTAACAATAGTCATTTCATTTATAAGTCTTGTATCATTTTCGTAGACTTCTAAAGTCCAAAGTAAATATCTAGAATCAACATGAATTGTTCTTGTTTCAGGAACAAACTTATAGTCTGAAATAATAGTTTCTAACATACCATCAAAGGCTAGCCCAACAAATTCACCCCTAGCATTTATTGTAGAAGACCCAGAGTTACCATTAGTGATATCTAGATTGGAGATATAATTAACTGGAACACTTCCAATAGCTTTAGATTTATAACGACCATAGTTTTTATCATTAATTAATTTTAGTTGTTTCGTATCAACTTCAAATGGCGATATGCCTGTATTCTTTTTAGCAATACCTTCCAGTGTGGTGAACGGCTTGTAATAGATTCCATCATTAAGCTCTACACCCATAACATTTCCAAAAGTTACTCTTAATGTGCCGTTAGCATCTGCATATATATCTTTACCTTGAGATTTATAAAAACTTCTAAGAGATTTTATAAATACTGACTTATTCTTTTGCTGCAAACTAGATCGTGCTTTATTTTTCTTTTCTCTTTGCATACCTTCATCAAACATTGCTTTGGCTAACATAATAAAAGGATCAGAAGATGCATTAAGCTCCTCGAATGAACTATCTAATAATTCAATCCTCTTATTTGTATCCAGCAGATCAGATGGGTAAGAATACATAGCTTCCACGACGCTAGTAGTATCCTCAAAAGAGCTATCTAACATAAAAGTTTTGCTAAAAGTTTCTCTTCTGTCTTTGCTTGCAACATCTCTATATTTATTTAATCTGAATAAAAAGATACCCTTATCTACTTCAGCATCAAATCTATAGTCCAAACCGCGCATTCTATTAACTAATCTTTCAAAGTCTCTTTCTTGGTAGCCTGGCTCTCTATCTTTGTTAGATTTAGTTTTTTCATATGCATGTCTATAGACAGTTGAAGCAGTGCTGAGGAGGGTTGATCCACCATAATACATGTCAGTCATACCTTCAGAATTAACTTCATTAGTAATTTCTAATAATTTGTCTAGAGCATCTTGCTCGGCAGCATCACCATTTAATTCAATAAACTCTAAAAATTTATTCCAATTCTGCCTTTCTTGTTTGAGTAGATTGAAATTTTTAGCACCTTCAATTTGACCAGATATTTTTTTGTAGTAGTTTTCAAACCCACTAATACTTCCTCTATATTTAAGAGCTTTTGTTTCATCATCTTTGGTAAGTTCTCTCATTAAATCAATACCAGATTTAAGATACTCAACATAATTTTCAAAGCCAAATTGCACATCAAATCTTATTTCTGGATAAGTTAAGAGTCTATTTGTTCTCCCAGGATAGCCGGCAACCATTACAAAGTCGTTTTCTTTAACCCCTTGCTTAGATACTTTTAGATAGCTTTTAGACTCATAGGGTACATTGTCTTCTGAGTACTCCTTACTCTCGTTTTCAGGGCTTACATAAGCTCTTAATAGGGCAAAATCACCAGTATGTCTTGGATACATCCAATTATCAGTTTCTCCACCAAACTCACCTATTGACTGGGGTGGCGCATAAACTAGTCTTACATCTTTAATAATCATTTTTTTAATTAGCTGATAGGTTTCTCCGCTATAAAAACTTCTTACTTCACACTGAAACTCTTCGCTAGTTTCACAACCTTTAATTAATTCTTTTCTATTGGATTGAATAATTTTATATCTCGCATTTTCAGATTCAGCCTCATCAGCCCCATTCAAAACCTTAGCTGTTACATTTGAAGTTTCCTGAGTGATATATACTCTTGCGCCTGGTGCTGACGGAGCTTCTTCTTCTAGACTCTTTGCAAGGAAACCAGATTTAAATAAATCTTTCTCCATTCTTTTTGCATTAAATTGAAGATATGAGCCTTCAACACAATGATAATTTGTGGCTATAAGCCCTGAGTCTGAGATAAAGGCAGCTGAACAACCACCAAGGCTGACCATAGCGCTTAAAGGGTGCTCAAATAGATTACTAAATTTCTTAATATTGCCTTTAAAGCCTGCAGCTTTTATATCTTTTTCAATATTTGGAAGTTGAGATGGCTCCCACATACCCTCATCAGCAAAAAGAAAATTTACCGGTATTAATAAAGAAAATAGAAGAAAGAATCGAATCATGATGTTGCCTATAAATGGATTTTATATTTAGATTATATATAAATTTAATATCTTGGCATATTAAGTCTTCTATATTTTTACAAGTTCTAGTTTATAATTCTTAGTTATGGACAGAGCACTTTGGAAGACTATTAATAATGAAATAGAACTTCGTGTTAAAGCTGAGCCAAGTCTTGGCTCGTTTCTATATTCATTAATCTCATCTCAGAAAGATTTATTGGCTGCTGTTGCATCAATACTTGCTTCAAAACTTCATTCAGATGCTCTTTCAGCAATGGATATAAAAAAATTTATATTAGAAGTTTACAGAGAGTGCGATCATATTGAATTGGCTCTTGAAGAAGACTTAATCTTTTTTAAAGATAATGATCCTGCTTGTAATTATTTATCTACTCCTCTGCTTTTTTATAAAGGATTCTTAGGATTAGCTACCTACAGAGCAGCAAACTGTTTATGGAAAAACGATAGGCATACTATGGCTTTATTCTTTCAAAATAGAGCTTCTGAGGTATTTGGTATAGATATTCATCCGGCTGCAAATATTGCAGGGGGCGTAATGATGGATCATGCTACAGGCATCGTTATTGGTGAAACTTCTAAAATTGAATCAGAAGTTTCTATCTTTCAGGGTGTCACTCTAGGTGGAACTGGAAATGAGACTGGTAAAAGGCATCCGGATGTAAAAAAAGGTGCAACTATTTATGCATCTAGCACCATTCTTGGAAATATTGAAATAGGTGAGGGTGCAACCGTTGCTGCAGGAAGTTTAGTTCTTAAAAGTGTTAAAGCTGGAATAACTGTTGCTGGAATTCCAGCAAAAGAGTTATAAGTTAATTAACAGGCTCTGCAAGAATAACTCTTTGCATTGCGATGGTAATTCCTAGATATAAAAAGTTGATAGCTGAATAGACAATAACAAATTGAGATGCAAGTAAAGATACATTTACTATACCCCCAAGATATATTATAAAAATCAGCAAACCTGACACTCCAAACTGAATATTAGAACTATTAATTTTATTTTGTAAGATTGATGAAGTTAGAGTAACGCTTAATAGTAAAATTAATCCAAAGATTGCTGTCTCTTGGTAAGTCTGCGCCCCTTGAGTTGTTGCAACTATTCCAGCTAGTATAGTAACTGAGAATATTTGAATCATTCCAAATATTTTTTGTTGTGTATTTAACGGTGGATTAAACTTCTCTTCAATTGAATTTTTTGCCTGAGCAGGACTATTTTCTATTAGATCCTCAGGTCTCCAGCTTGTTGATGAGTACCATATTTTTATTTTGTTACTTAATTTTTTTGTGTGAATGGTATCTTGAACCATTTGATAGAAAACTTGAAAATTTGCCCAAAAAGGATTCCAGCTATTCAGAGGTTTAACTGTTCCATATATTGGTTTAATACTAGGTTTTTCAGCTATATATGTTCCAAACATCCTATCCCATATTATAAAAACACCGCCATAATTAGCATCAATATATTCTTCATTCTTAGCGTGATGAACTCCGTGATTCATTGGTGTGATAAAGATTTTTTCTAAAAACCCAAGATGACCAATATGCTTGGTATGAACCCAGAATTGATATACAAGATTAATACCTGCAACAGTTACAAAAACTTCTCCAGGCACTCCTACCATTATCATCGGAAGATAAAATACCCATTTCCATAACCAACCTGTACTTGTTTGTCTTAATGCGGTTGAAAGATTATATTCTTCGCCATGATGATGAACACTATGAGTGGCCCATAAGATTTTAATTTCATGATGCATTCTATGCATCCAATAGTAAGAAAGATCATATAAGAGAAAGCCTACTATCCAAGTAAGAGGGTTATCTAAGGGCAATAATTTAAGATTTAAGTTTGCTCCAACGTAAACAAATACAGCTCCTTGAAATCCAATATTTAACATAGGCAAGAATCTGCTAATTAAGCCTAAGCCTAGACTAGTAAACGTATCAGCAAGTTTGTAGTTGTTTTTACCTACTTTTAAACCATAGAAATATTCAACTATTATTAAAAATAGGAATACTGGTACTGCTATAGTAATAATTATAGATTTATCAGTAACGATCATTTTTTCCCTTAAAAAGAAATAGTATAAATCAAAATTTAGTTATTTAGCTACTCTCCAAAGATGCTAGAACACCAATTGCATTTCCTAGGCCTCTATTATCATCATAGATTCCAGTAACACCTGCTAAAGTAAGTCTTGCGTCGATACCTTTTTTAACTTCACTTAGTAAACTGGTTCTTCCTAAAAAGTAGGCTTTATCTGAGCCAATAAGCAGAGCATTCAAGTATGCAACTGTTCCAATAACTTCACCGACCATGTTACACATTGCAGCTGAGATATCTTCAGGGTCACCACTTGAATTAAGTCTGGCTTTTGCAAAATTAGCAGCAGTTATTTCAGCATTAAGCTTACCAATTTCATTTACAACATCGCCAATCATTAGATCTAAAGATTTTCTATTACCATTTTTAGCCAATGCATTTATTTCACGACCATTTTGATTTTTTAAAATAAGATTAGACAAACCTTCAAGCATTCCACCACCAACTGAAATGCCACCCAGATATGAAGCTATTCCTTCGTTTAAGTGGATACATGCTGTTCCAGTTCCAGCACTTACAACTAAAGCAGAGCCTTTATCAAGATCATATAAAGATCTTGCGCCTTTTCCAATAGCCTCAATTTCATTCACTTTTATAACTGGGATATTATTAATAGTATCTGGAAGATCTGCCGATTTACCTCCAGTTACCCCAATAGTGTCAATCTCTTCAAGATTAATATTGAAACTTTCTAACATTCTCATCACATCATGATTTGATGGGGTGAAGTTCTGTTCTTCAGTATTAAATACCGATGGAGTAGTGAAATATTTAATTTCATCATCTTTTAATATGATATCTGTATTAGTAATACCAAAATCAAAAGCTACAATCATAGTTTTAGATTAATACCTCAAAGTGATGAGTCTATAACGTCATTAGGCCAAATTAAAGGTACTTGTTGTTGAGGATTAAATACCTCTGGCCCTGATGCTGGAAATGCTTTTGCAGCCTGATTAATTTCATCTTCACTTAAATATTCGCTAGGTAAGAGCTTAAATACATCAAGTCCACGGATAATTTCTGTTCCATAGATATAGCCTTTATAAAAATAGCTAGACCAATAACCACCAGTAATTAACATATCTTTATTAATAGGGCCTCTATCAAAGTAACCAATTTCCTGAGGATTAGAAGAATCAGTAAAGTCTATTATAGAGATACCACCTTGATACCAAGCTTGTACAAAAATATCACGACCAGGCACTGGAATTATAGAACCATTATGAGCAACACAGTTTTCTGTTTCTAATTGAGGAGCTGGCATTTTGTAGTGGCTACGGAATACAAGTTTACTATCCACGATGTCATAAATAGCATCCGCACCCCAGTTCAATGGATCCCATGCACGACATCTTGCGCGACCTCCGCCTCCCCATTCATCAGTAAATATTACTTTTGTTCCTTCATTATTAAAGGTTGCTGAGTGCCAATAAGCAAAACCTTCATCAGTTACCACGTCGAGTCTTACTGGGTTATAAGGATCTGTTATATCAAAAAGGATTCCGTTACCAGAGCAGGCACCAGCAGCTATATTTGCTGATGGGAAAACTGTAATATCATGACATTGGTCAGTACGACTCGTATCTTGGGTCTCATCGCCATGATCTCCACCTCTCCAAAGTCCACCAAGCGCACCAGTTTCAAGGTCAGCAAAAACTGCAGGACTACTAACTATCTTTGATTTTGAAGGATCAGATATTGGAATTTCAATTACATCTATTCTAAATAGAGCAGTTCTTTCATCACCAGGAATATTTCCAATACATTGCTCTAACTCTTCTTCATCTCTTACGCTGGCAGTTCCAGAGTTATAGACAATAATTTTTCCATCTGCAGTTGGTCCTGATACAACAGAGTGAGTGTGAGAGCCACGACATGTTTGGACTGCTCCTACCTGTTTAGGTCGACTTAAGTCAGAAATATCAAAAATTCTTATTCCTCGAAATCTCTCTGGACTTGCATCTTTTCCAACTCCCTCTCGCCCACAATCCATTCGACCTCGAGTCTGTTCAACGGACATAATCAGAATATCTCCTACTATAGATACATCTCCTTGACCTCCAGGACATACTATTGAAGATAAAAGATTTGGAATACCATCTTTATCAATTTTATACATGTTAAAACCATGGTAACTTCCAGCTACCAATAGATCGTCTCTAAAAGCCATATCTGTATTTGAGAAACTTAACATTGGCGAGCGAAGTGATCTTGAAGCAGCTTCTGTAGTTACTACTTTGTCTTCATCATCATTTTTGGTCAAATCCTCAGAGCCTCGCTCTTCAGGATTCTTAGGATCAAAAAATCCTACTGGCTTGCGAAGAGATTTTACTAACTCCATATTCATTATGGCTTCATCTGCAAAATATAAACCTGCAGTTAATCCAGATCTAGGATCATCTGAGAGACCTACAGCTATAGTATTCATTCTTTCAATTTCTACACCCTGATCATTAACCAAGTCAGAGACAAATTCATTTAATACAGGGTCGTAAGCAGAGCCTCTATATTGTTTTAAATCTTTTACCATGTCTAATGCGCCATCATGGTGAGCAATCATCAGCTGAAGAAATAATCTATCAAAGTCAGTGCTTTTAGAGGCTGCAAGGCTATCTAACTGTTCTGGAGTTGCCATACCAACCATACCCATATGCATATGATGTTTTTCTGACATGTTAGACAAAGCTTCATTACGCTCGTTTAGCCAGTTATCCATAAAATTGATTTCATCTTCCTGAGAAACATCTATTCTTTTAGCAAGATCAACAATAATTTTATTATTAGTTCTTTTATCTGCCATTGCAGACATTAAAATTGCTTGTTTATGATGCACGATCATACCTTGAAGAAATTTTACGTCAGCTTGAATATAAGAAGTATCAGCAATATTAGATGCTGCTTCCGGATCAAGATCTAAAGAAGACTCACCTGGAGCTCCAGGTTGAATTATTGTTGGACTAGGAGAAGCATCAGCTGCTAATACTAATTGAGATGAAAGGATCGAAGCAATAACGACCAGGTAGAAATTTCTATTAATTATTTGAAACATATTATGTATTATCCTTATCTTCTTTAATTTCTTCTGCTTCGCCTTCAATTATTGTTGGCCTTGCTTGAGCTTGTTTTTGACGTCTACCAAAACGATTAATCCTGTCATCACGATTCATCTGTTTGCTTGATGCTTTAACTTTACCCACATTAAAAAAAACAAAAAGAGAAAGAATAGCTAAACCGCCAAATATTATAGTATTCATTAAATTATCTACTTCTCATTTTTGATAAAAGCCTTAAGATTTCAAGATATAACCATACAAGAGTAAGCATTAATGAAAAAGCTCCATACCATTCCATATATTTTGGAAGACCTTGTTCGGCACCTTCTTCAATAAAATCAAAATCTAGAACTAAGGACAGGGATGCAAAACATACAATTCCAGCTGAAAGACCTATACTCATAAGAGATCCATTGGTTGGAGATAAAAGAGTCATACCAGTTCCAAAAAAACTCATTACAAAATTTACCATGTAGAGTAAAAATATACCGCCCATTCCAGCAGCTATCATTAATCTAAAATTTTCTGTTGGTTTGATTAAGCCACTTTTATAACAAAGCAATAATGAAGCAAGAATACCAAAAGTTAATCCTATGGCTTGAACTGCTATACCATCAAATTGATTTTCGTAAAGTAATGTAATGCCACCAAGTGCAACACCTTGAGTTATCGCATATAGAGGTGCAGTAGTGCCTGCTTTTTCTTTACTTCTAAAAATTGTAACCATAGCAAGAATAAATCCTATTATTGCCGCAGGTATTACTAATGCTGGATTGTTCCATCCAATAAAAGCTCCAGAAAAACATAGAGCTAATAAGATCCCAGTCTTATTCACAGCTCCATCAAGTGTCATTCTTTCACTTATAGGTAAGCTTTCTGAATGATTTTCAAAACCTCTAGTAAAAGCTGGGTTTGATGACCTACCGAATCTATTTATTGCTGAATGTCTAGACATAAAAATCTCCTTTAATTATCTATAATAAGTATCTATGGGCTTTTAAACAAATTAAAAGGCTTTTTTACAAGCTTTTAATCCAATTTTCAACGAGCTTTATGGCTTCTTTATGCTCAAGAGCTCTGCCTGATTCAGGCATCATAATGCCAGGATCAAGAGACTGCATTCTATAAAACAAGATTGACTCTTCAGGCTTCCCAGGGACTATGGAGTAGCTTAAATTATTACTTGCTCTTCCAGCAGCTATTGGCTTTTTGAAGTAACCTAAATGTATCTTTCTTTCTTCAGTAAAGTCTAAATAAAGACCAGTTGTATCTGCAGAACCACCATCTATATGACAATGTCCACAATTAATATCTAAATATGCTCTAGCTCTAGCATCAAGGGAGACTGTTTCATCTTCCCAATTAGCCATTGTTTTAAAATTCATACCTTCTTCAATCCAGCCTTGCTCATGCCATTTCATTAATTGGTTCAAAGATCCATCTTGGTAGGCAAGATCTTTGTTTAAATTACGAGCTTTAGGCCCAATAGGCTTAATACCACCTTCTGATTGATGGCATTCTTTACATTGATTTATATTAGGCACTCGATATCGTACATCTTGGATAGCACCATTATTATTAACGAACTGAGTTGAAATAGTTTTTCCAGCAATACTCAAAAATGCATCATTCTGCTCTTTATTCCAAACATAACTTACATTTTTCCATTGATCATCTTTTTTAATAAGCAATCTTGTTTCAAGTAATTGTTTATCTAATTCAGATGATTCATGCGAATTTAAATAAGCAAAAGTTTTAATTAAAACTGAGCCTTCAGGAAAATCAAAAACCTCATTTGGAACATATTCAGCAAAGCCACCAGTAGGAATATATACAAATCTCAATTTATCAGCATAATCAGAAAAGAGAGGAGTAATTAATTCATATGGCAAAACTCCATCAGCTGGAGATTGCTCATTCATTTGGCTAAAAAAGCCATACTCAGAAAGCTTAGAGGGAACTTTTTTTTGTTGAATAACTGAATCATCAACATTAGATAAAACGCTTTGTGAGCTTATTAAGCTAAAGACAAGAAAGGTAAAAAAAATATATTTAGAGTGATTCACTAAACTTTACAGGAGCTAAAGGTGTAATCGTTCCTCTAAACTTTTCATAATCTCTTTCAACTGGATCCATGAAGGGCATTAAGTACTTAAAGGCATTAATAGATAAAATAGTAGCATCACCATTATCACCAAGAACTAATTTATCTTCTTCAGGCTGCCCAAATATTATTTGCTGAAGTGGCATAATGCCATCCCAAAAAATATCTGGCATATCACCTTCAGACAATTCATACAAAATTTGTGATAATTCACCTGTTTCTAGATCTGGGTTATAGCCTGTTTTTCCAAATCTATTTCCGTGAATTTGAATTGCACGAGGATGCGGATAATAACCCTCATCTTCAGTCTCATAGCCATAGGTTACAACTGCAATGTTAATCGTTTCGTTATCTCCAATATCATTATCAAAGATTTCTACATGTGAATTAGCTTGAATAATAATTCCAGTTCCTCGTGGCACCTCTCCAACAATATTCCCCTCTGGAGCAAAGTTATCAGTATTATTATTAATAGATTTATTTCTAAATACTCGAACGTGATGACCGCCTTGCTGAGGAATATCAGGAAGATCAAATACTAAAATACCACCAGTATTATTTTCAGCATGATTATCAAATACATCAGCATAGTAAGAATTCTCAATTTCAATTCCCGCTACATTAAATTCCGCTCTAGAGTTTTTAACAATAATATTTTGTGATTGACCTACATAGATACCAGCATCTGAAGCGCCTATAGCAACACAAGAGTCTATTAGTACATTTTTTGACTCTACTGGATAAAGCCCGTAAGCACCATTATCTGAACTAACTCCTCCAGTCCATTCTGTTCTGACTCTAATAAAACTAATACCATCTACACCTTTTACTTTAATTGCATCACCTTTGGCATCTTCTATAGCAAAGTCTTGCAGTACAACGTTATCTGAGGTTACGGATAAACCTTGAGCACCAGATTTTTGGTTTTTAAATGATAAGACTGTTTTATCAAGACCTTCACCTTCTAATCTTATGTTTGCTACGTCAATGGAGAGACTATCTTCAAGTTCATATAGCCCACTAGTAAGACGAATAATATCTCCTGGCTCAGCTAAAATTAATGCTTCCTGTATTTCTGAATAAGGATCTTCAGAAGGGCTAATAATAGTAATAGCACCTAAACAGTTAAAACTGATTAGTAGACTAAGAAATATTAGTCTAGATTGCTTCAGGTATGTCGTCAAAGTCTTCAAGCGGTTTCTCGAGTTCGACCCAGTCCACTTCAAAGTCATCAGGAGCATTCTCATACTCTAATAATCCTAAAGCTTCAAATTTCGGTCTAATTTTATCTGTTAAAAGTCCAATTCTTGATAGATTTGGTATTACTCTTGAGAATAAGAAGTTTCTAAATGTTGCATTAGCACTAGTGTCTAGTGAAAATGTTCTAGCTTCTTCCTCAGACATTTTTAAATATTTTTGCATTGCTTGAGTATTTATAAGACGCTCTCTTGAAATAACACATGCTTCATATGCAAATTCAGCCCTATCTTCGATTTCTTCAGGAGTTAAAGTCTTAATAAAATCTTCCAAGTAATTAATACCAAAAGTTACATGCCTTGCCTCATCTCTAACTACATAGTGCAGTAGTTGCTTTAAAAGAGGATCTTTTGTGAGCATTTTTAACATTTGGAAAGCCGCTAAAGCTAAGCCTTCAATGATAATTTGCATACCAATAAATTTGAGATCCCATCTTTCATCAGTAAGAATTTTATCTAGTAGAGCTTTTAGATTTGGATTAATTGGATAGTGAATACCAATTTTTTCTTGAAGATATCTATTGAACACTTCAACATGTCGAGCTTCATCAAAAGTTTGAGATGCTGCATAAAGTTTAGCGTTATAAGTAGGTGCACATGAAACTAATTGAGATGCTACTAGAAGCGCGCCTTGCTCACCGTGAAGAAACTGACTTAAAAGCTCAGCTGTATCATGCCTATCAAACTCTATTTTTTCTTCTTCGGTAAGATTTTCGTATGCTTCAAGAGTTTCATGAGGAAGGCTTTCATCAGCTTCCACTAATTTTTCAGTCATTGGGTGGGTATAGTCCCAATTTAGATCAATTGATCCATTCCAATTTAACTCTTTACCAAGTTCATAAAGACGTTTTATTCTATTATCTGCAACTGTATAGTCCCAGTTATATGCACCTGTTAAAGGTGTTTTGAATATTTCAGCAACATCTTCTACATCTTTTTCTTTAAGATCTAACTCTTGATCAAAATATAGCAAATCATCTGGTGGTCCATCTCTGTGAGTAATTTTCATCTCAGTCTCCCTTGTAAATTCTTGAATTCTAATGACACTCTAAATGTCAGACCTATATTCTATAGGAATTATTAATTTTTAAAAAGCTCAGACAGTTCTTGCAATAAGACCTCTCCTAGTTCTTCAGCTCTATGGATAGTAATAGCTCTCTTATAATATTTTGAAACATCATGACCAATACCTATTGCTAGCAATTCTATTTTACTTCCTTCCTCAATTGAGCTGATGATAGTTCGTAAATGATCGTCTAAAAATAAACTATGATTTGTTGACAGAGTAGAGTCATCAACCGGCGCTCCATCTGACACCACAATAAGAATTTTTCTTTCCTCTGGTCTCTTTAAAAGTCTTTGAAAACTCCAAGATAACGCTTCTCCATCGATATTTTCTTTAAGCAAACCCTCTCTTAACATTACTCCAAAATATTTTCTTGCACGTCTCCATGAATTATCTGCATTTTTAAAAATAATATGTCTAATATCATTTAATCTGCCAGGACTTACCGGACTTCCTTGAGCTTGCCAAAGTTTTTTTGATTCACCACCTTTCCAGTTTTTAGTTGTAAAACCAAGAACCTCAGTTTTAATTGAGCATCTTTCCAAAGTGCTGCCAATAATATCAGCACAAATTGCAGCCAAACTAATAGACCTGCCTCGCATAGACCCTGAGCTATCTATAAGCAGAGTAACCACAGTATTTTTAAATTCTTTTTCAGATTCTTCTTTAAAACTTAAAGGTGCGCCAGGTTCAGTAACAACTCTACTTAATCTCGCAGTATCAAGAACACCTTCCTCTAAATTAAAGTTCCAACTAGTATTTTGTTTAGATAAAAGAAGTCTCTGAAGCCGATTAGCTAATTTGCCGATGGTCGTAAGATGAGGCTTGATAAGATGGTCTAGTTGATTTCTTAATCTTAAAGCTTCCTCTCTAGTTGATAAATCTTTTGCCTCTATAACCTCATCATATTTATTTGTATAAATTGAATAAGGTATTTGCGTTTGCTCTTCAACTATATCTGTATAACTTCCAGAGAGTTCAATTTCTTCCTCTATAGACTTATCTTCAATAGTAATTGAGGCTTCTTGGAGAAGATCATCGTCAATCTCATCAGCTAAATCTGTTGTTTCTGAAATATTCTCAGATTCTATCTCCATTCCAGAATCAGACAGGTCAGAATCATTTTGCTCCATAGATCCAGGAGACTCTTCATCACTTTCTTCCATTGAATCATTTGAGTGCTCTTTAAGTAAATTAAGTTGGCTAAGTAATTTTAATGACTCTTTTTCAAAAGCAGCTTGATCAGATAGATTTTTTATAAAATTCTCTTCTAAATCTTTGTTACCCTCAGGAAAAAATAATTTTTTAAAATTATCTACTATTTCTTGAGCTGAACCCTCAAATTGATAACCAACTACACTCTTTAACCATAGGTTTACTGCAAAAGGCATTTGATTTTGTATTTTCTCATTTACTATTTCAGAGCTCTTGGTATTGATGTAAGAGCTCATATTTTTTTTAGCACCTTTAAACTTATTTCCACCCAGTATTTCTACTCTGGATAATTCAAGCTCTTTGAATATCTCTCTTGCTTCTTTTGTTAAGGGCAGTTCTTTTAAGTCTTGATGATAAAGATTCCAAAAAGCTTGAAAATCACCTTCTCCTCTCCATGCATTAATTTTTGCAGAGGAGCGAGGAGCGGATGTTAATGAAATTTCTCCTAAATTAGGCGATCTATTAGAGGAAGTATTTTTTGAAGCTAAATCTCGATTTTTTGATATAGCTTTAGCGGAAGAAATAGCTGCTATATGAAGGTTCTCTCTATCCTTTACCCATGCCATATTTATTTGGAAGCAGGGCTGTGACTTTCCTCTAAATCCTCACCAAAACATCTCTGAAAATATTCAGCAATAATTGGCTTCTCAGTATCATCACATTTATTTAAAAAAGAGATAGAAAAAGATCTTTTAACATCTTTAAAAATAAGCCAATTCTCAGCCCATGAAATTACAGTCCTAGGAGACATAAGTGTTGATATGTCGCCATTAGAAAAACCTTCACGAGTTAAACTTGCTAGTTGAATCATTTCTTTAAGAAGCTTCTTGTTTTTTGTTGACTTGAAATTTTTAAGTTTAGAGCTAACAACATTAAATTCTTGCTGCTCACTTAAGTAATTAAGCGTAGTTAAAATATGCCATCTATCCATCTGACCTTGATTAATTTGCTGAGTGCCATGATAGAGTCCGGTTATATCACCTAAACCAACAGTATTAGTTGTAGCAAAAAGTCTGAAAGAAGGATGAGGAGATAAAACTTTATTTTGATCTAATAAAGTTAACTTACCTTCAACCTCAAGAATTCTTTGAATTACAAACATCACATCCGGTCTTCCTGCATCATACTCATCAAAGACTAATGCAACTGGGTTTTGAATAGACCAAGGCAGAAGACCTTCTTTAAAATCAGTTACCTGCTTCCCATCTTTTAACTTGATAACATCTTTGCCTAACAAGTCTATTCTTGAAATATGACTATCTAGGTTAATTCTTAGACAAGGCCAATTTAGTCTTGCTGCAACTTGTTCTATATGAGTAGATTTTCCAGTTCCATGAAATCCTTGAATCATAACTCTTCGGTTATGCTCAAAGCCAGCCAAAATTGCTAGTGTAGTATCAGGATCAAAAATATAAGATTTATCAATCTCAGGAACCCACTGAGTTTTTTCTTTATAAGCTGAGACGCTAAGGTCAGAAGGAAATCCAAATACCTCAGATACTTTTAATTTAATATCAGCCTTTTTAGGCAATTCAACATTTTGATCTACTAACATAATATATTACGGTTTGAAGTTAAATACCCTGCCTTTTAGATAAGCAAAGTTCTAGTTTTTCATTAATCATTGTAAGATTGTTTATATTATAAAATAGTGCACCCAAATTTACTTAAAATATGAATAAAAAAACAAAAAATTCACCTTCACTTCTTGATAGCACTTTAGATTTATTTAAACTCAATAAAATTGATAGAGATATTTTTACCTGGACAGGACAAAGTGTGGGATGGGCTCGTATTTTTGGCGGACAGGTTATGGCCCAAACTTTAATGGCTGCATATGAAACAATTGAAAAAAAACATCTAGCACATTCATTCCATGGATATTTTCTAAGACCAGGTCAAATGGATAAACCGATAGTATTTGATGTAGATAGAATAAGGGACGGAAGAAGTTTTTCTACTAGACGAGTTCGAGCGATACAAGATGGTGAAGCTATTTTTAATTCATCAATTTCATTTCAAAAAAGAGAGAAGGGAGTTAATCATCAGATTAGTATGCCGGATACTCCTGGTCCAGAAGGCTTATTAAACGAGTGGCAGCATAGAGAAAAAATTAGTCATAAAGTAGATAAAAAATATTTACCTGTCTTTTTAAGAGAAAGAGAAATTGAGATGAGGCCTGTAGAACCTCAGAATTTTTTAAATCCCCAGAAAGCCCCGCCATACAAAAATACCTGGATGAAGCCTGATGGAGTAATGCCAAAAGATGAAAAAATTCATCAAGCGCTCCTTTTATATGCATCTGATATGGGCTTAATTGGAACAGCTACTAATCCCCATGGATTAAATTTCATGTCGCCTTATCTTCAAAGCGCTAGTCTAGATCATGCAACATGGTTTCACAGCAAATTAGATTTTAGCGATTGGCTTTTACATAGTATAGATAGCCCTATATCTGGCAATGCTAGAGGTTTTTCTAGAGGCTCTATTTATAACAAGAAAGGTAAGTTAGTTGCCTCATGCGTCCAAGAAGGTTTAATACGTGTTTGGGATACACCTAAGCCTAAATAATAGAGTTATAACTCTCTTATCGTATCAGTTAAAAACTTTACTTTATCAGGATCAATATCTGGAGTAAGACCATGCCCTAGATTAAAAATATATCCTGGGTAATTACTAAATTTATTAAGCATACTTTTAACTTCATCATAGATAATACTATTATCTTCTTTTAAAATTTGTGGATTAAGACTGCCCTGAATAGCAATTTTCCCTTTTAAAATATCTATTGAATTATCAATAGACTCATCCCAATACAAGCTAATACAATCTGGCTTGCATACACTTAATTGCTCTATGCCGCCTTGTGGTTGTCGTGCAAATAAAATTACGGGAATATTTGCTGTAATACTATCTTCCTTTAACTGTCTTACAAGATCATTAATGTAATAAAGGGAATATATTTCGTAATCTTCTTTATTTAAAAGACCTGCCCAAGAATCAAATATTTGTATCGCATCAATACCTGCTATCACCTGCTCTCTAAGATACTCAAAACATGCATTGGTGTAGAGGCTTAATAACTCTTGTGTTTTTTGAGGATTTTCACCTATAAAATTCTTAGTAAATAAAAAATCTTTAGATGAGCCACCTTCAATTGAATATGCAGCAAGAGTCCAAGGACTCCCGCAAAAACCTATTAGCGGCAAATCAGCTGGCAGAGCTCTTTTAATATTACTCACGCACTTATAAACATATGAAAGGTCTTGAGCATTAAAAGTAGGCAGATTATTAATTGCATCTATATTTCGTATAGGGTTGTTAAAGACGGGGCCTTCACCTTCTTTAAATTCAACACCTAAATTAAAAGCATCTGGAATAGTTAAAATATCTGAAAATAAAATACTTGCGTCAAGATTAAATCTATCGATTGGCTGAAGAGCCAGCTCACAACAAACATCTGGGTCTTTGCACATATCAAGAAAATTTTTAAACTTTGATCTAACAGCTCTATATTCAGGTAAATATCTTCCGGCTTGGCGCATATACCAGATAGGCGGAGTAGGCTGGGGCTCTTTCTTTAGAGCTCTTAAAAATAAAGATTGATCTAATGTCATGATACGAAATCTATAATACTTTTAGCTGCCTCTCGACCTTCCCATATTGCTGTTACAACTAAATCTGAACCTCTTACCATATCTCCTCCAGAGAAAATCTTTTTATTACTAGTTTGAAATTTATACTTTTGCTCTTCTTCAGCTAAAACAAGACCATTATTATGCGTATTGATATTAAAATCTTTAAACCAATCTGATGGGCTGGCTCTAAAACCGAAAGCTATAATAACAACATCAGCCTCTATAATCATTTCTGAGTTAGGAATTGGTATAGGAACTCTTCGCCCATTCTGGTCAGATTCACCTAATTCTGTTCTAACTATTTTTATACCTTCGACCGACTCATCTCCAACTATTTCTATAGGCTGAATATTGAATTCAAATTCAACACCTTCCTCTTTAGCATTAACAACTTCTCTCTTTGAGCCTGGCATATTCTTTTCATCTCTTCTGTATAAGCATTTAACAGATTTAGCACCCTGTCTTACAGCAGTTCTATTGCAATCCATAGCTGTATCTCCACCTCCGAGAACTACAACATTTTTACCTCTAAGGTTAATAAACTTTTCTTTATCTTTTTCTATTTTTAATAATCTATTTGTGCTTGAAATTAAATAATCTAAAGCTTTATGCACATTGTGCAGCTTCTCTCCTTTAAAACCTCCCTCTAAAGAGGTGTAGGTTCCCATGCCAAGAAATACAGCATCATATTCTTCATATAAATCTTTAAAATGAATATCCTTGCCAATCTCTTTGCCAAGAAAAAATTCAACACCCATGCCCTCTAAAATCTTCCTTCTTTTCTTAATAACTTTTTTTTCTAATTTAAACTCAGGTATTCCAAAAGTTAATAAACCGCCAATCTCTTCATATTTATCAAAAACATGACTCTTGACGCCAGAGCGTGTTAAAACATCAGCGCAAGCTATACCAGCTGGGCCTGCACCAACTATAGCTACCTTTTTATCTGTCCATGTTCTGTATGACATATCAGGCTTCCAACCCATTTCAAATGCTTTATCTGTAATATATTTTTCCGTGGAGCCAATAGTAACTGCTCCAAAACCATCATTTAGGGTGCATGCACCTTCACACAACCTATCTTGAGGACAAACTCTTCCGCACATCTCAGGCAAGCTATTAGTTTGATGACAAAGCTCAGCTGCTTCAAGGATATTCCCTTCATTTACTAATTTTAACCAATCAGGAATATAATTATGAACAGGACACTTCCACTCGCAATATGGATTCCCGCAGTCTAAACATCTATGAGCTTGATTAGAGGCTTCGGTTTGGTTGTATTCTCCATAGATTTCAACAAAACTAATTTTCCTTTCCTCTATATTCTTTTTCTGCGGATCAAACCTTCCAACTTCAAGAAACTGAAAATCATTTGAGAGCTCTTCTTGCTCAATATATTGACTTCTATTGCTTACATCTTCCGATAAATTTTTATTGCTAGATATGTCACTACTAAATAACTCATCCCTCCATGCATAAAGTTTTTTTTCAGCGTCGTCTCGAGAAATAATAGGAGCAAAGGATTTTGTTAAATATTTATTATTAAATCTAATCTTTCCATAGAAGTATGGAGAGCGGGGTTGCGTAAATAGCATCAAACCTTTTTCAAGTTTGTATTGTTTATTTTTTTGAGTCATTTTAGTATGACAAAGTATGACACTTTTATGTTATTATTAATAGGAAGTTTCACATATTTTAATAAATGCCTGGATTATATAGAGAAGATCTTTTTAAAGATAACTGCGGTTTTGGTTTAATCACCAATCGTTATGGGATTAAATCCCATACTGTTATAACAAAATCTATAAGCGCACTTAAAAGCATGACCCACCGTGGTGGAATAGGTTCGGATGGTAAAACAGGTGATGGTTGCGGACTCCTTTTTAATATAGATCATACTTTTTTTTGTGATACTTTATATAAAGAACAGAAGATAGAGTTACCGAAGAATTTTGGTGTGGCTCAGTTATTTATTAGCTCTTCATTAGATAAAATTCTGCCTAAAATAACCATTCTTTTAAAGAAAGAAGGCCTTAATCTTGAAGCCTCGAGAAAAGTTCCTATCAATATTAAAATTTTGGGTAGGATAGCTTTAGATTGTTTACCTAACATTTACCAACTTTTTATTTCACCAATTAATGACAATATATCTAATGAAGATTTTGAATCAGCACTCTTACAAGCTAGAAAGTTTATTGAAATAATTTTTGACAACGATGAGTTGCTATATGTTTGTAGCATGTCTAGTAAGACCATTGTATATAAAGGTCTAATGCTTCCAGATGCTATAGATTTATTTTATAAGGACCTGCATCAGAAAAATTTTACTGCATCGATATGTGTATTTCATCAAAGATTTTCTACCAATACCAGCCCTAGATGGCATTTAGCTCAACCCTTTAGGTTGCTAGCTCATAATGGAGAAATTAATGCTATTAGAGGCAACAGAAACTGGGCAAAAGCTCGTCAGAACAAACTCATTACGCCTTTAATACCAAAATTATCAAGCTTTAAACATCTAGTCAGTGAAACAGGATCTGATTCTTCCTCTTTAGATAATATGGTTGAATTATTACAAAGAGGTGGAATTAATATATTCAGAGCTATAAGAATGGTTCTTCCGCCAGCTTGGCAAAATACTCAAAGTTTAAATGCAGAAGTAAAAGCATTTCATGAATATAACTCTATGCATATGGAAGCATGGGATGGCCCAGCTGGAATTGTGATGACTGATGGGAAGTGGGCTATATGCGTTTTAGATAGAAATGGGTTACGCCCAGCGAGATATCAAATAGATGATGAGGGTCATATAACAATTGCATCTGAAACAGGAGTTAATCCAACAAAGGAATCGGAAATCATCTCTAAAGGCAGAGTTAAGCCTGGCGGCATGTTAGCTATTAATACAGAAACAGGTGAACTTCATGATGAAAAATATATAGATAATTTTTTAAAAGATCAGAATCCCTATAGGCAATGGTTAAAAAAATATGCTATTCGAATTGAGTCATCTTTAAATGATTTTGAAGGCCCTGGTTTGAAAAAAATCTCACAAAATGATTTAACTATTGCTTCTAAGTTATTTCTTCTTTTTAAAGAAGAAAGGAGTTCAGTTATAAAACCATTAGCAGTAGATTCTCAAGAAGGTACTGGTTCTATGGGTGATGATACCGCTTTGGCAGTCATGTCAAAAATGCATAGACAAATTTATGATTACTTTAGACAACAATTCGCTCAAGTTACAAATCCACCAATTGATTCTTTAAGAGAGAAAAGCGTCATGTCTCTGGAGACATGCTTTGGTCCAGAATTAAATCTCTATGAAGAAACTCCAGAGCATGCAAAAAGACTAATAACTTCATCACCAATACTTTCTCATAGAAAACTTGCAACAATACTGAATAATAAATATTTTAAAGTTGAAGAATTTTCTTTATCTTTTGATGTATCAATTAGTCTCAAACAAGCCATAAAATCTTTAAAGGAAGATGTTGTTAGTGCAGTTAAATCTGGCGCATCAATTATCCATTTAAATGAAAGCCTGCCTTTAAAAGGCCATTTACCTATTAATGCTTTATTGGGTCTTGGAGCAGTTCATCAGGAGTTAGTTAAGTTAGGACTTAGAACAGATGCTAATTTAATTGTAAGCTCAGCATCTGCAAGGGATACTCATCACATAGCTTGCCTCATTGGATTTGGTGCTACTGCTGTATTCCCATGGCTAGCTTATCAAAGCATTTTAGATCTCACATTTAAAAATGAATTAAAAGGTGATGCAAATGAAAATTGCGCAAGATATAGAAAAGGTTTGAATAAAGGCTTATTAAAGATTATTTCAAAAATGGGAATCTCAACAATATCAAGCTATAGAGGCTCTCAGTTATTTGAAATTGTTGGTCTAAACAGTGAAATTGTTAAAACTTGTTTTACAAATACCACTAGCAGAATTGAAGGAAAAAGCTTTAAAGATTTAGATATAGCTTTAAGAGCTTTAGATGATTATTCAAGATCAAATCTATCAGATATGAATGTTGGTGGTTTATTAAAATATATTCATGGCGGTGAATATCATGCATATAATCCTGAGATAGTTAAAAAATTACAAGAAGCAGTTGCAACTAATTCCCTTGATTCGTATCAACAATATTCTGCACTTGTAGACACCAGACCTCCTGCAATGCTGAGAGATTTATTAGAGATAAAAAAACAGAATCCTATACCAATTAAAGATGTTGAAGACCAGAATATAATTCTTAAGAGATTTGACTCAGCTGGAATGAGCTTAGGAGCTCTATCTCCAGATGCTCATGAGACATTAGCTCAAGCAATGAATTCTATGGGTGCAAGATCTAATTCTGGAGAGGGTGGTGAGGCTGTCGAGAGATACGGTACTGACAAAATGTCTAAAATTAAGCAAATTGCTTCTGGAAGATTTGGAGTTACACCTCATTATCTAGTCAATGCTGAAGTTCTACAAATTAAGATTGCTCAAGGAGCTAAGCCGGGAGAGGGCGGTCAGCTACCAGGAGGTAAGGTTAATAAATTAATTGCTAAATTACGATATTCAACACCTGGCGTTACCTTAATATCTCCACCTCCTCATCATGACATTTACTCAATTGAAGATCTTGCACAGCTAATTTTTGATTTAAAACAGGTTAACCCAAAGGCATTGGTTTCAGTAAAATTAGTATCAGAACCAGGAGTTGGAACTATTGCTGCAGGTGTTGCCAAAGCATATGCAGATCTCATTACGATCTCAGGTCATGATGGAGGAACTGGAGCGAGTCCATTATCTTCTATTCGTTATGCTGGATCTCCATGGGAATTAGGTTTAGCAGAAGCTCATCAAGCTCTCAGAGAATCTGGTCTCAGAGGTAATATTAGACTTCAAGCTGATGGAGGAATGAAAACTGGCTTGGATGTAATTAAAGCCGCTGCACTTGGTGCAGAATCATTTGGATTTGGAACAGGTCCGATGATAGCAATGGGATGTAAATATCTAAGAATATGCCATCTTAATAATTGCGCAACTGGGGTAGCAACTCAAAGAAAAGATATTATTAATCATCATTTTATTGGCGAGAAAGGCAGAGTAGTTAATTATTTTAAATTTATAGCTGATGATGTAAGAAAACATTTAAGCGAAATGGGAGTTAGTAAGCTAGAAGATATTATTGGCCAGACTCATTATTTAAATGTTATTAAAGATATGGAATCTCACTATAAATCAGTTCATCTAGATGATTTACTCTACCAAAATAAGAATATTGCAGAACCATATTACTGTGAAGTTAAACAAAATAACCCATGGGACAAAGGAGTTCTTGCTAAGAAAATTTTAAAAGAGATTAAACCTATAATAAAACTAAATAAATCAGATTCATTGAATTACATAATAAGAAATACAGATAGATCTATTGGAGCATCAGCTTCTGGCTTCATTGCAAATAATTATGGTGAGGCTGGATTAAATAAACCAATTACACTTCACTTTAAAGGCTCAGCTGGTCAAAGTTTTGGTTGCTGGAATGCAAATGGTCTAAATTTAATTATTGATGGTGATGCTAATGATTATGTTGGAAAGGGTATGAATGGAGGCAAAATAGTTATTAAAAATACTAGTGCATATGTTCAAAATAGCAGTGAGACAACTTTAATAGGTAATACTTGTTTATACGGAGCAACTGGAGGTGAAGTTTATGTTGCTGGCTCTGCAGGAGAAAGATTTGCTGTAAGAAATTCAGGTGCAACAGCTACTATAGAAGGAGCTGGTGATCATTGTTGTGAGTACATGACGGGTGGCCAAGTAACTGTCTTAGGCTCAGTTGGAGCAAATTTTGGAGCCGGGATGACAGGAGGATTTGCCTATGTTTTAGATGAAGATAGAACCTTCTTTGATAAATGTAACCGAGGCTTAGTTAATTTAGATAGAATTATTAGTGAAGAGATGGAATCACACAGAAAACATTTAAAAGAAATAATTCTTAAACATCACAAAGAAACTAACAGCTCAAAATCAAAAACTATCTATGATGATTTTGATAAATATGAACATTTATTCTGGTTGATATCTCCAGCTGCTTTAAATGTAAAAGATTTACTCAAAGCTACAACTGCAAATGCAGCATAGCTAGTTATTTAAAAGATTTAGATAAATTTTTATTTTCAAACTTACTTGTTCTAAAAGCACTACCAATTTTATTTAACAGTATTAGATTTAATTTACCTTTTGCCACTTTTTTATCATTCATAAGATAAGGCTTAAGTTCATTATATTTATACTTATGATAATTTGAATTCAATCCAAGTGAATTCATTAGATTAATAATCTCATCTACATCCTTTCTTGCAATACATCCTTCTAAGTAAGAAATTTCTGATGCAATAGCCATCCCTAGAATGACAGCTTCACCATGGGTAATACTTTTATACCCATGCTTAGCCTCAATAGCATGTCCAAAAGTATGACCAAAATTTAATAAAGCTCGAACACCATGCTCTTTCTCATCTTTGGTTACTATTAGAGATTTTGTTTTTATAGATTCATATATAACATCTTCAAGAATTTTAATATTCCGAGAATTAATCAGCTTTGAATTATTTTTTAGAATTTTATAAAGCTTTTTATTTAAAATAAAAGCATATTTAATAACTTCTCCTAAACCAGATTTGTACTCTTTTTCTGAAAGTGTTTGAAGGTAGTTAAGAGAAATAAATACCTTTTTAGGATTGTAAAAAGCGCCAACAAGATTTTTACCTTGTGGAATATTAATAGCAGTCTTACCTCCAACAGATGAATCAACTTGGGACAACAACGTTGTAGGAATTTGTATGAAATCAACACCTCTAAGATAAGTTGATGCAACAAATCCTGTAATGTCTCCAACCATTCCTCCACCTAAAGCAATTAAACAATCAGTCCTATCAAATTTTAAGCTTGCCAATTCTTGAAGAATTAAATTAAACGATTTTAAAGATTTAGATTTTTCTCCGGCAGGTAGTATGTATATATGAACCTTTTTACTGACAGGGATAAGATCTTTTATCTCCTTTATGTACTTTTTAGGAATACCTGAATCAGTAACAATAAGTATTTTATTGTGAGTTTTAATAGATGCTGAAATATTCTTCTTAGATATTGGCTTGCCTAAGATATCAACCTCATAACTAGTAGGTTTTTTCCCAACTAATATAGATTTAGCCATAATTCTTTACGTGCTTAATAATTTCATTAGCCACTTCCTGACTACTTCTATTTTCAGTTTCAACAATATAGTCAGCTACACTCTGATACAAGCTTTCTCTTTCTTTATGAAGATCTGTTAATATTTTTCTCGGATCCCCATCTTTTAATAAAGGCCTATCTTGATCTTTTGATGTTCTCTCAAGCTGAACATCAATTGGCGTATCTAGATAAAAAACACTTCCTCGAGCTGATAAGATATCTCTATTTTGATCAGATAAAATAATTCCACCGCCGGTAGAGAGAACAATAGAGTTCATTTCAGCTAGACTGTTTAAGATATCACTCTCACGCTTTCTGAAGCCTTTTTCACCTTCAAGATCAAATATCCAATCGATAGTTACACCAGTATTTTTTTCAATCTCATCGTCAGTATCTAAAAAAGTTAGAAATAGTTCGCTGGCAATAATTTTACCAACAGTAGATTTTCCTGATCCCATGGGACCTACAATAAAGATATTCATAATTTATGGAAAAATATTTTAACATTGAACGCCATAAAATAGTCTTTTAGGGAGATAAAATATATATTCATTAATTCTTGTACTAAAATAAGAACAAATATTTATAAATTTATGGCGCAACTAATCAAGTTTCTTTTCTGGTTAAGCATAGGCTTAACAAGTTTAGGGATTTTAGCGACTTTATCAGTATATCTTTATTTAAAACCAGATTTGCCCGAGATTAGCCTGGTTGATCAATCCCAACTTCAAGTCCCTTTAAAAATTTATACAAATGATGGCGTTCTTATTGGAGAGTTTGGTGAGAAGAAAAGGAGACCAATAAGCTTTCAAGAAATACCCGATAATTTAAAAAATGCTTTTTTAGCTGCAGAAGATAGTGGATTCTTTCAACACCAGGGTATTAGCTATACAGGTATTGTTAGGTCTTTTCTTAGATGTATAGGACCAAATGGTTGTTTTGGTGGAGGTGGAACTATTTCAATGCAGGTTGTGCGTGGTTATGTTTTAACTAGAGATCAGACAATAGTTCGAAAACTTAAAGAAATTTTACTTGCCTATCAGCTTGAGAGTTCTGCATCCAAAGAAGAAATTTTTGAGCTATATGTAAACAGTATTTTTTTAGGAAATAGGTCATATGGAATTGAGTCAGCAGCTGATACTTATTTTGGAAAAACCTCTAATGAACTTTCTTTAGCTGAAAGCGCTTTAATTGCGTCATTAGCTCAATTGCCTTCAAGAGTTAATCCAATAAAAGCTCCAGAAAGAACTAAATCCAGAAGAAATTGGATTTTAGGTAGAATGTTAAAATTAAATTATATAAATACTGAAGAGTATTTATTGGCATTAACAGAACCCGTCAATATTTCTAGGAATATAAAATCCTATGATTTAGATGCAAGGCATCTGGCAGAGCTTATTAGACAAGAAGTAATTAATAGATATGGACTTAAGGCCTATTCAGAAGGCTGGAGAGTCTATTCAACAATTGATTCAGATCTTCAAAAAAAAGCATTGGATAGTATTTCTGAAAGGCTTCTTGAATATGATAAAAGGCATGGATGGAGACAAAAAAATAATTATTTAGAAGCATTCTCCTCAGAAGATATTAATGCATTATCAGAACTTGATTACTCTCCGCTTTTAAGGGGATTAGAAGATAATTTTGATTTTTATGATATTGAGGATAGTTTAATTTCTAGAGTAAGAGATATCTTTGAATCTAATGTATTTATTCATTCTCATAAGCGCGGCATTGTCATTGATGTGAAAGAAGAAACTTTTCAATATTTAAATGAAGATCTTAAAATTGAATCTCTTAATTGGGTTTCAGAAGAATATAAATGGGCAAGACGACAAATTTCTATTAATTCCAGAGGCGCTGTTCCTCAGAATTTTTATGATTTAGTTAAGCCTGGAGATTTTATTTACTTAAAATTAGATGGAGATATTATTACCTTGGATCAGATCCCTTTAGCTGAATCTGCTTTAGTATCTATAAATCCAAACACTGGAAGTATTTCAAGTTATGTTGGCGGCTCGTCTTTTAATGATGGTTTATTTGATAGAGTTCGCCTTTCATTCCCTCAAACAGGCTCAAGTTTTAAGCCTTTTGTTTATGCATCTGCATTTGCTAATCAATATAATCCTTCTTCTTTAATAAATGATGCGCCTATCATTTTCAATGATGAAAATTTAGAAAGTTACTGGAGACCAGAAAATTATACTGGTAAATTTTATGGCCCAACTAGACTCAGAGAAGGATTGGTTCAGTCGTTAAATATTGTCTCTATAAAACTCTTAAGAGAGCTTGGTATTTCAAAAGCAAATGAATATATTTCTAAGTTTGGATTTGAGCGAGAAAGATTACCAAATGACTTATCACTAGCACTAGGATCTGGAAATTTTTCTCCTGCTGAGGTTGCAAGATCTTATGGAGTTTTAGCAAATGATGGATATTTGGTAGATCTATATTATGTATCTAATATTCTGGACAGAGACGGAAACACATTATTTTCTCACACCCAGACTAAACAAGAGGATGAAGTTGATATTACCTCAAGCATGTCGGCATTTCCTTGGTTAAATACTATTGAATTAGAAGCTAAGAAGCCGTATAGCTTACTTAAAGAAGTTCAGAGTAATAATAGAGTCATAGATGAGAGAGTTACATATATTATTAAGGATATTCTCAAAGAACATACCAGAAGAGGCTCTACAGGACGTAAAACCAATCTTTTAAAAAGATCAGATATAGCAGGAAAAACAGGTACTACAAATGACGCTAAGAGTACGTGGTTTTCAGGTTTCCATGATGATCTAGTAACAACTGTTTGGGTAGGAACTGATAACTTTACTTCACTTGGAGATGATGAGTATGGTTCCAGCATTGCTCTGCCTATATGGGTTGATTACATGAGTCTGGCATTAAAAGATTTACCTCAATCAGAAGTTAATATTCCAAGTGGAATATCCTATGTAAGAGTCAATAAATCAACAGGTGAAATTGCCAATCAAGAGGACAAGAATACATACTTCGAATTATTCTTAAATGAAAATATACCTAATTAATCTTTAAAAGTTGATAGGGCTATCAGAGTCCAAATATTTTCAGAATAACTCGATGGCTGTTCTTTAAATTTTGCCCGAATATATCTAGATATAGTTCCCTCTATTGAAGTAACTATAAACTGTGCAGAAATTCCAGGCTGTGCAAGCAATTTATCGCTATCTTCAGCTAGAATTTGTTTAATATTTAACTCTAATCTCTCGAAGAATTGATTTACTGCATCAGCGACATTCTGTTCATCTGAGCTAAGAGCTTCTCTTGAAAGAATCCTAGCAAAGCCCTTATTTTTTTCAAGAAATAAAATAAAATAAAGAAATATATTTTTTACTTTTTCCTCTGAACACAAGTTAGTTTTTTTTATTTCAGCACATTTTGAAGCTATTGAATGATCGCAAAAATTAAATAGCTCAGAGAAAATTGATCTTTTGCTTGGAAAATGTCTATATAAGGCTGCTTCGGTAATATCAGATTTTTTTGCTAGTAGTGCTGTAGTTATTTTTGATAAATCTTTTTCTTCTAGGAGTCCAGCTAGGGATTGAAGTATTATATTTTTTCTATCGCCTTTCAATTTTTTTAATTTACTTTCCTTTTATTCTAATGCAAAGTTGAATCAATTTCAGGACATATTCTTTTAAATTCATTCATAAAATTTTTCTGAATAGAATTAAGATCATTTTCACTATTACCTTCAAATCTCAATACTAATTTTGGAGTTGTATTTGAAGCTCTCAATAAACCCCATCCATTTTCAAATTCAATTCTAAGACCATCAATTGTTATCTTTCTTCCATCTAAAGAGCACTCATCTGCAAATCTTTTAACAATATCAAACTTATTATCATCACTGACATGTATATTGAGTTCAGGGGTAGAAAATAGTTCTGGTAGTTTAGAAATCATTTCGTCAATTGAGTAATGAGATCTATTAATGAGATCTATTATTCTTACACCGGCATAATGACCATCATCAAATCCATACCAATTATCATTAAAAAATATATGACCACTCATTTCCCCTGCAAGAAGTGCATTAGTTCTTCTTAAGGCATTTTTAATATGAAAATGTCCAGTTGGTGACATTATTGGCTCGCCACCACAATCTTCAATTATTTTTGCAAGTGAATTTGAGCACTTAACATCATAAATAATTTGACCACCATTATTATTTTCTAATATATCTTTAGCGAATAGCATCATAATTTTATCTGGAAATACCACTTCTCCTTTTCCGGTTACAAGTCCAACTCTGTCTCCGTCGCCATCAAATGCAAGGCCAAGGTCAGCACTCTCTTTTTTAACTGTTGCAATAAGATCTTGAAGATTCTCTAATTTACCCGGATCAGGATGATGGTTGGGAAAATTACCATCAATTTCTGAAAACAGATTTATTACTTCACAGCCTAGTTTTTTGAATAACTCAGGAGCAACACAGCCAGCAGCGCCATTACCGCAATCAATTACAACTTTGATTTTTTTTGTTTTATTTAATTTTATCTTTCCAAGAACATCATTTATATAATCTTTAATAATATCTGTTTTTATTTTAATTTCTGTAGCATCTTGAAGCTCTGAAGTTGAATGGGTTAATGAATATATTTCAGTACCTGAAACAGGCTTGTTATTAATAACCATCTTTATACCATTATCATTTTTTGGGTTATGACTTCCTGTAATCATAATGCCACTTTTAGAATTACTTTTTTTTGCAGCATAGTAGAGAATAGGGCTAGTCACCAAACCAATATTAGTTACAGAAATACCAGATCTGCTTAAAGAATCACACATAGCATTTAATAAAGTTTTTCCTGAGAGTCTGCCATCTCTTCCAACAGAGATATCTAGTACACCTTCTTCTTTACACTTAAGTGCAATAGCTTGTGCAATTTTTGAAATTGAATCTTCATTAATTTCTTCTGGATATGTACCTCTGATGTCGTACTCTCTAAATATTGACTTAATAAGTTTCATAAACTTCCTTTAGTATTTGACGCTTGTTTGTCATAATACTTTACCTAAATTAAGTCGCAACTAATGTTTTTAAATACTGAAACAAAATTTATATGGAAAAATGGGTCCTATGAAAAATGGGAGGATACCTCTGTGCATATTCTCTCGCATACAATGCATTATGGTACTGGAGTTTTCGAAGGCGTCAGAGCCTATAGCACTGATAATGGACCAGCTATATTTCGATTAAATGATCATACAGATAGATTATTTAATGCAGCTAGTAAAATCAGCGTTAATATTCCTTATTCACCTGAAGAGTTAAATGAAGTTCAAAAAGAAATCTTTTTAAAAAATAATTTAGATGAAGGTTATTTAAGACCAATTGTTTTTCTTGGAAGTGAGTCTTTAGGAATAAGAGCAACAGAGCTATCTGTTAACGTGGCTGTAGCTGCTTGGGAGTGGCCATCATATATGAGCCCAGAAGCTAAAGAGGCAGGTATTTCAATTATCAAATCTTCACATGAGCAATATAGCAATCCTCTTCATTCAGGAAATAAAATTATTGGCACTTACATTAATTCTACAATGGCTTTACATGAGGCAATAAGCAAAGGAGCAGATGAGGCGCTTTTAATGGATAAAAATGGATTTATTTCTGAAGGAAGTGGTGAAAATATATTCATTATTAAAGATGATGAAATTTTCACACCCAAGATAGAGCATTGCCTCAATGGCATAACCAGACAATCTGTTATTACCATAGCTCAAGATTTTGGTATTAATGTTGTAGAAAAAGATCTTACATATGAAGATTTAAGCTCTTCAGATGAAGCTTTCTTTACTGGAACAGCTGTAGAAATAACGCCAATAACAACGCTTGATTCAAAATCAATTGGAACAGGTTTAAGAGGCCCAATTACTAAGAAGCTTCAAGAAACATATAGCCTAATTATAACTGGTAAAAATGATCAGTATGAATCCTGGCTAACATATACAAATACTTAAAAATTTTGAACTCTCTCAAGATATTAATCTTAAGTTACAGGAGTGCACCTTTTGGAGGCGGTCAAGGTATTTATGTAAGAGATTTATCAAAATCACTTATAGATTTAGGCCACAACGTCACTATATTTTCAGGCCCTCCATATCCATTTCTTCATGAAGAGGTAGAATTAATAGAATCACCCGGCCTAAATCTATTTGAAACTTTTAGCTTTAAAGATAGATTTTATAAATTTATAAATCATAAAAATAAAACCTTATCAGACGTATATGAATTTTTAGCTGTATTAGCTGGAGGGTTTCCAGAGATGAGAACTTTTGGCTTAAGAGCCAAAAAGCATATTCTAAAAAATAATTATGATTTAATTATTGATAATCAGTCTATAAGTTATAGCATGGAATATATTCAGATTTTGACTCCATTTATCGAGGTGATACATCACCCTATTACGATGGATTTTAAGCATGAATTAGAAACTAATAATAATTTAATTTATAGATTTTCAAGAATTAGATGGTACTCATTTTTAAAAATGCACAAAAGGGTAGCTCCTTTATTAAAAAATATTCTTACACCCTCGCATAGCTCTAAACGCGATATTGTTAAAGATTTTAAAGTTACACCTGAGAATATTTCTGTTATCCATAATGCTGTAGATACAAATATTTTTAAACCTTATTCCGATATTAATAAAAAACCTTACAGATTAATCACAACTGCTAGTGCTGATGTTCCTTTAAAAGGTTTGGATTTCACTTTGCATGCTTTATCTGCATTATCTTTAGAATTTAAAGAAATTGAGTTGTTAGTTATTGGGTCTCCAAGGGAGGGCGGACATACAGAAAGATTAATTAAAGATTTAGACCTTAAAACCAGAGTAAATTTTAAGACTAATTTAACAAAAGAAGAGATAGCGCAAGAATATGCTATGAGCTCTATCGCAATAGTTAGCTCATTATATGAAGGTTTTGGTTATCCTGTAGCTGAAGCAATGGCTTGTGCTACTCCTCTTGTAGCGACGAACGTAGCAT
>CAZJJG010000004.1:10071-61238 GCA_964546275.1 uncultured Gammaproteobacteria bacterium | reverse complement strand
TGCTGAAGAATATGACCTGCCAAAGGTTATTTTAGAATACAGAACACTAGCAAAACTCAAGTCTACTTATACAGATAGCTTGATTGCTATGGAAAATCCAATTACAGAACGAATACATACCTCATACCATCAAGCAGTTACCTCAACTGGAAGACTGTCTTCAACAGAACCAAATCTTCAAAATATTCCAATTAAAACCGCACAAGGTAGAAGAATACGAGAGGCTTTTGTTCCAGAAAAAGGCAATGTTTTAATTTCAGCAGATTATTCTCAAATTGAATTAAGAATTATGGCGCATCTCTCAGGCGATAAAAATTTAACAAAAGCTTTTAACAATAATTTAGATGTTCACTCTGCAACTGCGGCAGAAATTTTTGGTGTCAATATCGAAGATGTAACTTCTGATCAAAGACGAAGCGCTAAAGCTATAAACTTTGGCCTCATGTATGGCATGTCGGCTTTTGGTCTTACGAGACAGCTCGATATTACTAGAGCAGAAGCTCAATCATATTTAGATACTTATTTTGAACGCTATACAGGCGTTAGAGATTACATGGACAACGTTAAAGAAGAAGCCAAGAAAGATCTATATGTAGAAACGATTATGGGAAGAAGGCTTTATGTTAATGAGATTAATGCTGCTAATGGCTTAAGAAGACAAGCCGCTGAAAGGGCTGCTATTAATGCACCGCTTCAAGGCTCAGCTGCAGATATTATTAAAAAAGCGATGCTAGATGTCGATACCTGGATAACTAACGAAGCCCCAGACTCTACAAAAATGATTATGCAAGTTCATGACGAACTTATACTTGAAGTTAAAAAAGTAGATGCAGAAGAAGTTTTAAGTAAAGTAAAAGAAATTATGGAAGCTGCAGTTGATCTAGATATTCCTTTAATCGTCGAAGCCTCAGTTGGATCAAACTGGAATGAAGCTCACTAATTCTTCTCAAGAAAAAACTATAACTAATTTGAATACTATTAGTACATAACGTAAGATAAATTAAAATGCAGCACAGACACTCTATTACAAAATGTTTTAGTATTTTAATAATAATATCTTTAGCAATATTAAGTGGAAAGAGCGCTACAGAAGATTCATATTCTAATTTTAAAAACCTAAAATTCATACAACCCTATTACCCATTCCAAGCTCAGAGATACGGAATAGAGGGCTTCGTTATAGTTGAATTTACGATTACTGAAACAGGCGGAATTGAAAATATAAAAACTGTAGAAGGTATGTGTGGTGATTTAAATGATCCGGATCTTCTCAAGCCATGTTTCACATTCAATGAGTCTGCCTTGAGCGCAGCTGCGCAACTTCAATTTAGACCAGCAGAGAGAAATGGGATTCCAGTTAAAGTTGATAATGTAATGCATAGATATCTTTTTAAAATAGAGAGGGATAATGAGGTTAGGACTATTTTAAATATGCCAGCAAAAGATCTTCGTAAAATCGAACGATTAATAAGTAAAAATCAATTAGATAAAGCAGAAAAAATATCTTTATCACTTCTTCCAACTAACATAGATATTAATTATTTATTAGGAAAAATATACTTACAAAAAAACGAAGATGAGTTAGCAATTAAGCATTTTAAAATATTTTTAGATGTTGTTGCAGATCTGGACCCAAGAAAGAGATGGAAGAGTGAGCGAGTCACATATGAAACATTTGCAATAGCACTTCTTAGTGAAAAATTATTTGCATTAAATAACTACAAAGGAATTATTGAATTGGCGCCATTTATGACAAATGCGGGTTTGATAGTTGACTATACAGAGTCATATAAAAACAAACAGTCTCAGAGCACTATATTAGAACTACCTATGTATTATTTAGGAGTCTCTTATCTTTTAGAGGGAGAAATAAACTTAGGATTTGATGCTCTGGTTTGGGTTCAAGAGAGAACTAAAAATGAATCTCTTCAGAAGTCAATTAGCGGATATTTATCCCAAGTAAAAGCTGCATCTTAATAAGCCAAAAGAAGCTTAATTAATTTATTAAAACCAACGATATCTTTAGAAGACACTGCATAAGTATCCATACCACCCAAGTCCCTTGATACTTTAGCTACAGCTTGTGCTACTTTATTTTTTGATAATTTATCACTTTTAGTCAGAACAGGAATGCAGTCAACTTCTGATTCTCTACATAGGTTTATTAAGTCAAGATCACTATCTTTTAGGGGATGACGGATGTCCATAAATATTAAAACAGCTTTAAAGGACTGTCTTTCTTCAAAGTACTGGCCTAAAAGCGGCCCCCAGTCTTTTCTTCTTGAATATCCTGATTTTGCATAACCATAGCCAGGTAAATCTACTAGTTTTAAATCATCATTTACTCGAAAATAGTTAATCTCAGTAGTTCGTCCAGGAGTCTTACTTATCCTAGCTAACTTTCTATTTTCAGTTAAAGCATTCAATGCACTTGATTTGCCCGCATTAGATCTTCCAGCTAAAAGTATCTCCACTCCATTGTCTTCAGGGAGGTTTTTATACTTTGTCGCGCCCATCATGAACTCGGTATTTTTAAAAAGGTTTTGCATTTAATCGTTTATCTAAGTCTCAGCTATGTTTATAATACCCACTCTAAGGAATCTCAAACAAATGTCTATAAGAATATTATTTGCGACTGTATTTATTTTTAGTATAAATACAATTGCTGCAGAAAAAGAAATGCCTCATGTATTTGAGAGCGGCGATGCATCTAAAGGCTCTAATATGGTTGCATCATGCGCTGCATGTCATGGAGCTGATGGCAATAGTATTAGTTCTGACTGGCCAAAACTTGCTGGGCAGAGCGAAAGATATTTATTTGAGCAATTAAAGTATTTTAAAAATGGTGAACGCGAGAACGCATTAATGAGTTCTGTTGTTCCAATTTTAAATTCATATTCAGATAAAGATTTATTAAATATTGCAGCCTATTACTCTTCACAGACTAAAACTAATGGCCAAGCTAAAGACGATGAAGAGTTATTAGCATTAGGCGAAGCTTTATACAGAAGTGGCAATATGAAAAAAGCTATTCCAGCTTGCACAGCATGTCATTCAGTTAATGGCGGCGGTAATGCGTTAGCAGGATTTCCATCAGTTGCCGGACAACAAAAGGCGTACTTAGTTTCAACATTAAAAGCATATAGGACTAAGGAAAGAAACGCCGGTGACTATGCCGCAGTAATGCAGGCAATTTCTCAAAACTTAAGTGATGATGAAATAGACGCTTTAGCAAACTATATGCATGGATTATATGAATAAATATTACAAAAACTTTATGTTATGTGTGGTTGGTTATGCGCTCATAGCTTTTACTGGAAATATTCAGGCTGATTATAAACTTGGTAAAGACTATAGATTGATAGATAACCCGCTGCCGGTCAGACAAGACGGCATGGTAGAGGTTAGTGAAATCTTTTGGTATGGATGTAATCATTGTTATAACTTTGAATCCACAATTAATAACTGGGATAAAAATAAACCTGACTATGTAAAGTTTTCAAAGATGCCAATTACTTGGAGTAAAATCCACCAACTACACGCAGCTTTGTATCACACTATTGAGGCTCTAAAGCTCGACGAAGGTTCTCATACTGCTGTCTTTACAACTATTCATAAAGAAAATAATTTTCTTGCTAGTGAAAAGGCTGTTGTAAAATTTTTATCTAAACTAGGCGTTGAAGAGGATAAATCTAAACAGTATTTAAACTCATTTGCAGTAAAACAAAAAGTGAGCCGTGGCATTCAAGTTTCTAGGCAGCTAAAAATCACTAGTGTTCCTATGATTGTTGTTGATGGAAAATATATTATTGAATCTAAACCAAGCAGACAGGAAATGTTAGAAGTGCTGGACTATGTTGTTGAGATGCAAAAAAGCAGTTCTTAATTAGGATTAATTATGAAAACAAATTCTAGAAAAAAATTACTATTAGTGGTTCTGCCATTATGTTTTTTGTTTCTCTTTAATGGTAAAAAATATGAAGATGCTGTTTTCGAGCGCATCAATGTTCCAGTTAAAATTTGTATGGAAGGTGAAGCTTGTGGCAAAGCAGCTCCAGCGAGCTCTATGTCAGCCAGCAATACTGCATCAATAAAAAAAGTTGAATTGTCTGAAGGCTCTGAACATATAGTTAAAATGTTAAACATGGGTGATGGTGGCGCTATGATATTTGAACCAGCAGTTATCAAAGTTTCTAAAGGCGACACTATCCTCTTTAAAGCTACAGACATGTCTCATAATTCAGAAACTATACCAGGGATGGTTCCAGAGGGAGCTGAAGGTTGGATGGGAGCTCTTAATCAAGATATCTCAGTTACTATTGATAGCGAAGGGGTATATGTTTATCAATGCAATCCCCATGCAATGATGGCAATGGTAGGGGTTATTCAAGTTGGAGAAGCTGTTAATCTAGATGAAGTAAAGGAAGCTGCCCAAAGTAGAAAATCTACTTTTGTAATGAACTCTGACAGATTAGACGGATACTTATCTCAGCTTTAATCTTTAGCCTTTTCTAAAACTTCTAATCTTTCTTCTAACTTATCAGCTCTTGCTTTGAGGGCATCATATTTTGACTGAGACACAAAGCCTGCTGATCCTAAAGCTTTATCTATATGAGGCTTTATACTTTCCTCTAGAGCCTGCGTCTCAGGAATAGGTAGGATAGATTCGATGTTTTTAAGCTCTTTGCCGACTATAGAAATAATTGCATCTAAAACCTTATCTTCTTTCATTTACAACACCTCTTTTATTGTTTGATAATTATGCCAATCTAAAATTTCATTAGGTTTAGAAATATCTTGCTCCCAATTACTTTGCTTATTGTTAAACCACAGTGCGCTAAAACCAGCATCAATAGCGCCAATCATATCAGCAACTTGATGGTCTCCTATATGCAGAACCTCATTAGGCTCTAGGTTACTCAAACGTAAAGCTTGCTCAAAATGTCCTAGTTCTGGTTTATTGCTTTTGACATCTAATGAGCTTATTGAGAACTTAAAATATTGATCTATACCAAGCTTCTTAATATCAGCATTGCCATTCGTTAGGACTCCTAGATCGCATAGATTAGCTAGTTCTCCAAGAGCAGCAATGGCGCCATCATAGAATATAATGTCATGCCTTTTATCTAAAAAATATTCATAGGAGTCTTCAGTTAGTGTATCTAATTCTGCTTGATTTGAAGCAAGCGGAGCTAGTTTAATCCTAAATATTTCTTTTCTTAATTTTCCTATATCCCATTCTAGAGATGGATCTTCTTTTACTAAATCTTTTCGTAAATTAAGAAAGGATTCCATATCCCCCCAATCAATAGCCCCTACTTTTTCTTCTATATATTTTCTTGTAGTTAATTCAGCCTTAATTATTACCGGGCCTATATCCCATAAAGTATCATCAAGATCAAATGTTATTAATTTAATGTTATTCATAATTTCTTCGCCTTTGGATGAGCTTCATCATAGATTTTTGCCAGGTGCTGATAGTCTAATTTCGTATATATCTGTGTTGTTGATAATGAGCTATGACCTAGTAATTCTTGTATCGTCCTAAGATCACTACCAGATTCAAGCATATGAGTAGCAAAACTATGCCTTAACATATGGGGGTATACAGGAGGGAGACCCTGCTTTAAAGCTAATCTTTTCAATCTTAACTGAATACTTCGTGTGGTTATTCTTCCACCTTTTAAATTTATGAAAACGGCATCTGATTCTACTAAAATCTTATCTCTTTCTAAAAGCCATTTACTTATTGCTTCTTTAGCATAACGACCAATTGGGACAAGTCTGGTTTTTGATCCTTTGCCAAGCACTCTTAAGAATTCCATATTTTCTTCAAAGTCTTTTACATCAACGCCCGCAGCTTCTGAAACTCTAAGACCGGACGAATACAACAGTTCAATAATAGCAATATCCCTTATCTCTAAATTATTCGACGGCTTAAAATTTAATAACATTTCAACTTGTTCAGGAGTAAGAACGTCAGGCAAATGCTTGGCAGCCTTTGGTCCAGAGATTAGATCAAAAGGCGATGATTCTATAATATTATTCTTTTGAAGAAACTTAAAAAAACCCTTAGCTGATGATAAATGTCTTTGAATACTTTTTGGATTATTGTCTGATGCAAATAGATTCCCTATCCAGCTACTACATGCAGATTCTGTTGCCTCGCTGTAAGACCCTATATTAAGACTTTTAAGATATAAGATAAGTTTTTCAAGATCTCTTTTATAAGAAGATACTGTGTTTTGAGAAAGGTTTCGAACAGAGCCTATATAAAGCAGGTAGGCCTCAAGATCTTTTTGTATAAAGTAGTTTGTTTTATTCATTGGATGTTAGAGAAGATAGCCTTTTCTCAAGAACATCCCTTACATACTCAATAAATGTTGTATCTTCATCACCCAGATACTTAGTTCTTTCATAACTTCCAAGCTGCAATACGCCGATTTTTTTGCCATGGACTAAAACAGCTATAACAGCAGACTCAATTTTTGAGCCATCAAACAATATAGATAATTTTTCTGATGAGAAGCTGCCGCAATGTATAGCGCCTTTGTGTAATGAGAGCTCAGTCTGTTCTTCTAATTCTGCAATTTCAGAATTATTAAAAAATCTTAATAGACATTTATCAACTCCAAAATTTTTAGTAAATTCATTTACTACTTCCTTAGTAACTTCGTCATCATCGTTAGCTTCTAAAATAGATAAAGTTAAATTTTTTGATTTTATAAATAGATCTTCATTTACTTTAGCTTCGCCAACAAAAGAAGTTAATAAATCCATCAAGGTATTTTGCTCTTCTCTTAGTCTTTTAATCTGTCTTTCAAGTAAAGAGGAAGCATTACCAGAGTCATGCTTAAAATCTAATTCACTCAGGAGAGCTTCTCTTGATACAAAGAAATCAGGATTATCTAATAAAAATATTTCAATATCTTTAGGGTCTATAGATTTACTCATTTATAACTCCATTAAAGCTAAATTTAGTTGGGCCATCCATTATAAGTTTATCATCTAACCTCAAGAAGTTAAGGTCTCCACCTTCTGAACTTACCTTGAGAGATTCATTTTCTGCTGTATTCAAAAAAGCTACCGAAGCTTGTGCAGAACCGCAAGACAGCGTTTTACCAACTCCATTTTCACATGTTGATACTAGGACCCCTGTATTAGTTTTCTCAAAAATTGAAACATTAATTTGATGTGGTTTAATAATAGATTCCAAATCTTTATAAATTTTCTCTACCTTTA
Organism: uncultured Gammaproteobacteria bacterium; assembly: GCA_964546275.1. GTDB lineage: Bacteria > Pseudomonadota > Gammaproteobacteria > Magnimaribacterales > D2472 > MED-G78. Next base: position 53,996 of record CAZJJG010000004.1, on the reverse strand, counting down.
TATCAGCTATATTTTCTGATTCTATACATAAATGTAGATTACCTGTATTAACTAAACTAAAAGATTTTTTAACTATATTTTTTAATGCATTCTCAAGCGATAAATCTTTATGCAAATATGGCAAATCAATCTTTACAGAGACTGCATCATTATCCTTTGGTTCAACAAGGATTAGCTTGCTTTTAGTTTCAAGCAACATTTTGTTTTTAGGAGCAAAGCCATGCATCCATATATACCTACTTGCACATCTAATTCCATTTAGACACATCAAGGCCTCACCGCCGTCAGCATTAAAAAATCTTATTAAGAAATCAGTCTCATGATTTGATGGAGCACAAACTAATATTAATTGATCACAACCGACTCCATTAGTTCTTGAGGAGATATTTTGGATAAAATCTTTTTTAGGTTCAAGATCAGACATTAATGAATTCATGATTATAAAATCATTTCCATTACCATCCATCTTTGAATAATCAATCATTACAGCAGAGCTATAATTTCAATAAAATTGATGGGACCTTTAACTCCGCAGCTGCTGAGTAATAGCAAGACAAAAATATTTATGTAGAATTTAGGCTTCATCATAGAGTCTATTATGATCAATAAACTCTATAATTCCACTAGAACCTCTAATATTTGTAAGTCTCTTCTTTGAAAGGGCCTTCTTGAGGGACGTTGATATAGTCAGCTTGATTCTGAGTAAGCTGAGTCATAACGCCACCAAAGCCAGCGACCATAAGTGCTGCAACCTCTTCATCTAACTTCTTAGGAAGTATTTCTACTGATATCATTCCAGCCTTTGTTTCTTCATCATTTATATTTGCAAAACCTTGTTTGTATAAATGAATTTGTGCCAGAACCTGGTTAGCAAAAGAGCCATCCATAATTCTACTTGGATGCCCTGTAGCATTTCCAAGATTTACAAGCCTTCCTTCAGCTAGAAGAATAAGATAGTTCTTGCTTGAAATATCAGGCGTTTGCTCCGGAGTAGTATCTCTAAATATTCTATGAACTTGTGGTTTAATTTCATCCCAATACCACTCATCTCTCATATAGGCAGTATCAATTTCATTATCAAAATGACCAATATTACATACCACAGCAGTATTTTTTAGCGTACTTAACATAGCAGAATCACATACGTTCACATTACCAGTAGTTGTAACAATTAAGTCAGTTTCTTCCATTACTCTTAAATTAATGTCTTCAACTTTTCTTGTAACAATTCCATCTTTATAACAAGAAACCACAGAGAATCCATCCATACATGCTTGCATTGCGCATATAGGGTCTGCTTCGACAACACTTACTATCATGCCTTCTTGAGCAAGACTAGCTGCTGAACCTTTTCCAACGTCGCCATAACCAATAACTAGACCTCTTTTACCCATAAGAAGCATATCAGTACCTCTTTTAAGAGCATCATTTAAGCTGTGTCTACAGCCGTACTTATTATCATTTTTTGCTTTTGTAACTGCATCATTAACATTAATTGCAGGAATCTTTAGTTCGCCTTTTAGAAGCATATCTTTTAGTCTATGCACACCTGTTGTGGTTTCTTCAGAAACACCATGAATAGTATCTAACATATCTGGAAACTTCTCATGAACCATTGCAGTAAGATCACTTCCGTCATCTAAAATCATGTTTGCATCCCATGGAGCGCCATCTTTTAAAATAGTTTGCTCAATACACCATTCAAATTCTTCATCTGTTTCACCTTTCCAGGCAAAAGTTGGTATTCCTCTAGCAGCCATAGCTGCAGCAGCATGATCTTGAGTTGAAAAGATATTGCAAGATGACCATCTTAGCTCAGCCCCTAAATCTATTAATGTTTCCATTAGTACCGCTGTTTGAATAGTCATATGTATACAGCCCATAATTTTAGCTCCAGCTAAAGGCTGCTCATCTCTATATTTATCTCTTAAAGCCATCAATGCAGGCATTTCATTTTCAGCAAGAGAAATTTCTCTTCTGCCAAATTCTGCTAGGCTCATATCTGCTACTTTATAGTCGTGTTCCATGTCATTTCCTTAATTATTAATTATTATTTATTGTGATATTGCTGAAGCTTTATCAGTTTTTTCCCAAGAAAGATCAATATCGGATCTACCAAAGTGACCATAAGCTGCAGTTTGCAAGTATATAGGTCTTTTAAGATCAAGCATATTGATAAGACTCTTCGGCCTTAGATCAAACTCTTCTTCTACTATCCTAACTATTGCCTCTTTAGAAATTTTTTCACTTTTAAAAGTTTCAACGTGAATAGATGTTGGCTTTGCTACACCGATTGCATAAGAAACTTGTATTTCACAATAATCAGCAAGTCCAGCAGCAACAATATTTTTTGCAACATATCTAGATGCATAAGCAGCTGATCTATCTACTTTTGAAGGGTCTTTTCCTGAAAAAGCTCCACCACCATGTCTTGCCATGCCACCATATGTATCTACGATTATCTTTCTTCCAGTAAGGCCACAATCGCCCACTGGCCCACCAATAACAAATTTCCCGGTTGGATTGATATAAATATTTGTTGAATCAAGTATCCACTCTTCTGGAACAATCGGCTTAATAATTTTATCCATTACCTCAGCTTTTATTTCTTCTTGAGATACATCCTCATCATGCTGTGTTGATAAAACTACTGCAGATAATCCTTCGATAGTCTTGCCATCATCTGAATAAATTACACTAACCTGACTTTTAGCATCTGGTCTTAACCATTTAAGCTCACCACTTTTCATGCAATCTGCTTGTTTTTTAACTAGTCTATGAGAAAGATCTATTGGAAGCGGCATCAAAGATTCTGTTTCAGTACATGCGTATCCAAACATTAAGCCTTGATCTCCAGCACCCTGTTCTAGATTTTCTCCTTCACCCTCAGTAACTCCTTGAGAAATATCTGGAGACTGTTCAAAAACAAGATTGGTGAACTCGCAAGTGTCGCCATTAAAGCCATACTCATCTGTATTGTAGCCAATATCGTTAATAGTTTTTCTTACTACAGGCTCTAGGTCTGGGCTACCAAGAGAAGTAATTTCACCAGCAATAAACACCATATTATTTTTAATCATGGTTTCGCAAGCAACCCTGCTATTAGGATCTTCTGCTAGATAGGCATCAAGCACCGCATCAGAAATTTGATCACAAACTTTATCCGGATGACCTCCAGATACAGATTCAGATGTAAATATATAACTCATTTATTTCTCCAAAAGTATGAAATTTTATGTGAAATAAAGAATTTTTTAGCATCTTATTTAGTGTGCAAAAAATTAAAAAATCACGTTATAAATATTTTATATAAAAAGATAATTTATAGCTATGATTTTGTTTCTTAAAATATTATTATTCGTTATCACTTAATGGAAAATAAATTGCAACAATCCGAACCAATTAACGCCTTAAGATTTCTCTCAATAGATGCTGTTCAGCAAGCTAACTCTGGGCATCCAGGAATGCCTATGGGTATGGCCGAAATCGCTACAGCATTATGGGGCAGCAACTTAAGTCACAATCCTTCAAACCCCCACTGGTTTAATAGAGATAGATTTGTTCTTTCTAATGGCCATGGCTCAATGCTTTTATATAGCTTATTGCATTTAACAGGCTACAAGATATCCATGGAAGATATTAAAGATTTTAGACAACTTAAATCCAAGACTCCTGGGCATCCAGAGTATGATCTAGATCATGGTATTGAAACTACTACTGGACCCTTAGGACAAGGTATAGCAAATGCAGTTGGAATGGCAATTTCAGAAAAAATGCTTGCCGCAGAATTTAATACAGGCGAGCTAAACCCAATTGATCACTATACCTATAGCTTTTTAGGCGACGGCTGCTTAATGGAAGGCATCTCTCATGAAGCTTGTTCTTTTGCAGGCACGCATGAGCTTGGTAAGCTGATTTGTTTTTATGATCAAAATGGTATCTCTATTGATGGAGAAATTGAGAATTGGTTTACAGACGACACAGTCAAAAGATTCGATAGCTATGGCTGGCAAACAATATGCGTGGACGGACATAGTGTAGATGAAATAAATCAAGCAATTGAATCTGCAAAAGCAGAAGCTAAAATGCCAACAATGATTTTTTGTAAAACAACCATTGGTTTTGGATCACCTAATAAATCTGGAACAAGCGATGCCCATGGAGCTCCTCTTGGAGATGAAGAGATTGCCAAAACAAGAGAAGCGCTTGGATGGACTCATAAACCCTTTGAAATTCCTGAATCTGTCTATGATTTTTGGGATGCAAAATCTGTAGGCGAAGAGAGAAATCAAAGCTGGAATGAAACCATGGATGCCTTAAAGGAATCTGCGCCTGGCAAACATCAAGAATTAGTTAGAAGAATAGCTGGAGAGATGCCTGATAATTTTGAATATACATATAAAGAATTTTTAGATAAGTGTAATGTCGAAAATTCTTCAATGGCAACAAGAAAAGCCTCACAGGTCTGTCTGGATTTCTTTGTTAAAGAAATGCCTGAACTAGTTGGTGGCTCTGCAGATTTAACTCCTTCTAATAATACGTTTTCTAAATCAAGCACAACTTTTTCAAACGCAAACCCTACTGGAAATCATATTAACTATGGAGTTAGAGAGTTTGGCATGTCAGCAATTATGAATGGAATGGTGCTTCATGGAGGGATTAAACCTTACGGAGCAACGTTTTTAGTTTTTACAGATTATGCAAGAAATGCAGTTAGATTATCAGCATTAATGGGTATACCTAATATCTTTGTATATACACATGATTCCATTGCTTTAGGTGAAGATGGCCCTACTCATCAACCTATTGAACATTTAGTTACTCTTAGGTCGACTCCAAATCTTAATAACTGGAGACCAGCTGACTTGGTTGAAACCGCTGTTGCATGGGAAAACGCTGTGAGCTCAGAAAGAACACCAACCTGTTTAATTTTTAGTAGACAAAATACTTCACCAATTTCAAGAGATGCTCAACAGATAGAAGCTATCAAAAAAGGCGGGTATTCTCTAAAGACAGATGCCGATGCTGCCATTACACTAATTGCTTCAGGCAGTGAATTACAAATGATGCTTGATGCAGCAGAAGAGCTTAAATTGGCTGGGATTAAATCAAATGTTATTTCGATGCCTTGCTTGGATGTATTTTTAGGATCATCAGAAGCTTATCAAGCTTCAGTAATACCTAATGACTTGCCGATTCTTGTTGCTGAACTTTCTCATCCTAATTCTTGGTATAAGCTGTTAAATAAAACAGATAGAGTTTTAGGGATGGAAACATTTGGAGAGTCAGCTCCTGCTAGTGATTTGTTAGAGCACTTTGGTTTCAATATTTCAAATGTTGTTGCAATGGCAAAGTCATTGGTGAATGAATAATTTATCAGAACTTAATTTAAAAAATAAGAAACTTGTAATAAGAGTTGATATGAATGTGCCCATTACCGATGGGACTATTCTTGATGATACAAGAATATCTGCTTCACTGCCCTCCATCCAGCATGCTTTAAATTCAGGAGCTAAAATTTTACTTATTTCTCATCTTGGCAGGCCTCAAGAAGGAATGCCAGTTGATATTTTTTCTTTAAAGCCCGTAGCCAGTCGACTAGAACATCTTCTGAATGAAAAGGTAGATCTAATCTCTAGCTTAGACGATCCTTCTATATTCAATTCCTTATCTAGAGTCCAAGTTTTAGAAAATATAAGATTTTTTAAAGGTGAAAAATCTAATGATGACGCTTTAGGAAAATCTCTTAGTAATCTTTGTGATATCTACGTTTTTGATGCCTTTGGTACCTCGCATCGAGAACAAGCCTCAACCCATTCTGCAATTATTCATTCTAAGCAAGCATGCGCAGGACTATTATTACAAAAAGAAATTACTTTTCTAACAAAAGCACTTAAAGATTATCAAAATCCTTATACGGCGGTTATTGGCGGATCTAAAGTTTCGACTAAACTTGAGCTAATAAAAAATATTAATAAAAAAGCTAATCACATTATTGTGGGAGGCGGTATCGCAAATACTTTTATCAAAGCTGCCGGTTACGAAATAGGAATCTCCTTACATGAAGAGTCAATGTTAGATATTGCTAAGGAGCTTTTAAATGACGGCAAAATAATTTTGCCAGAAACAGTAGTTACATCTTTAACTTTTGATGGAGAAGATGTGAAAGAAAAAAATATCAAGGAAGTAAATAAAGACGAAATGATTTTAGATCAACTTCTAACCAATGAGATGCAAATAGTTATAGATAATTCCAAGACCATTTTATGGAATGGCCCCCTTGGTGTTTTTGAAAATAAGCAATTCGAAGTTGGCACAAAAGACCTCTCTATTGCTATAGCAGCCTCTAATGCTTTTTCAATTGCAGGCGGCGGAGAAACAATTACAGCAATCAATAAATATATTAAAGCAGATGATGTATCATATTGTTCCACCGGCGGAGGTGCTTTTTTAGAGTTTATGGAAGGAAAAGATTTACCATCAATTCATGCTTTAAAATCAAAAATTTAATAAAAGGAGATAGAGAGATGTCATTAAATAGTTTAGGGGAAATAGCCTCATACATAGTTTCTGAAGGTAAAGGAATTCTTGCAGCAGATGAAAGCAATCCAACATGTGGGAAAAGATTTGATTCTATTGGAGTTGAATCAACTGAGAATAATAGAAGAGATTATCGAGAAATGCTTTTTAGAGCTTCAGGCATGCAGGATAATATTGGGGGAGTTATTTTATTTGATGAGACTATCCGTCAAAGTGCTAAAGACGGAACTAGTTTAGTAGATATAATAAAAAATCAAGGCGCCCTTCCAGGAATAAAAGTTGATAAAGGCCTTCAGCCTCTAAACGAATCTTCAGATGAGGTAGTAACTATAGGACTAGATGGCCTAGATGAAAGATGTAAAGAGTATGTTGAATTAGGCGCAAGATTTACAAAGTGGAGAGCAGTAATCAAAATTGGAAATGACATGCCTTCAGACGAATGCATTGATGCAAATATGAAAGCATTAGCTGACTATGCAAAAGTTGTTCAAGATAATGGAATGGTGCCTATGGTTGAGCCAGAAGTTTTAATGGATGGAAACCATTCAATTGATGACTGCTTTAATGCAAGCAGCAGGTCTCTAAAGTCCCTATTTAGTCATTTAGCAGAAAATCGTGTAGATATTAGTGGGGTTATTTTAAAGCCAAGCATGGTCACCTCTGGGGGTTCTGCACCTGAACAAGCAAGCGTTTCTGAAGTTGCAAAAAGAACATTAGAATGTTTAATCGCAAATGTGCCAGCAGAACTGCCTGGAATTACTTTCTTGTCTGGTGGTCAGACAGATCTTTTGGCTACAGCTCATTTAGATGCAATGAATAAAATTGGTGGCTTTAGTTGGAAGTTAAGCTTTTCATATGGCAGAGCCCTTCAATCCTCAGCTTTGAAAGCTTGGGGCGGTAAACCAGAGAATATGTTTATCTCACAAGATGCTTTATCCCATCGCGCTTTAATGAATAAGCTTGCCGCAACAGGCCAATGGGACTCAAGTTTAGAAGACGAATAAAGCATTGCTTGCCACAGTTCAAAGAGTATTATCAGCCGAAGTATCGATTAATAATCAATCTCATTCATCTATAAATCAAGGTGTTGTTATATTTATATGTATTGAAGCAAGTGATAGCTTAAAAGAGGTTATCAAGATGAAAGATAAGATATTTAATTTTAGCATTTTAGAAGATGATAGCAGCACAATGTCAGCATCTTTAAAGAATTTAAAAGAAGATATTATGATTATTAGTCAATTTACACTTGCTGCTATTACTTCAAAAGGCACTAAACCAAGCTTTCATAGGTCAGCAAAGCCTGAATATGCCAAATTGATGTATCATGCTTTTGTAAGCGAATTCAAGAAAGAACAAAACATTGTCGTTGATGGAGTATTTGGCGAACATATGGATATTACGTTAACAAATAAAGGCCCTATAACACTTAACTTTGAGGTGAACTAAATTGAAAATACAAAACATATCAATATTCTGCGGAGCTCATGAAGGCAATAATCCAATTTATGCAGAGGAAGCTAAAAATATAGCTGAGGTGATAGCAAAAAAAGGTATTAATGTTGTATTTGGTGGTGGGAACGTAGGACTCATGAAAGTTATTTCAAATACCGCACTTGATAATGGGGTCGATGCTCTAGGCATTTCTTTAAAATCTCTTTATGAGCTAGAACTAGTAAATCCTAGACTTAAAGAAGTTATAGTTGCTGAAACGCTTCTTGATAGAAAAGATGTTTTTATGGATAGATCTGATGCATTTATTGTTCTGCCAGGTGGGGTAGGCTCACTAGATGAATTAGCTGAAGTCATGGCCAGCAACCAGCTTGGGATAATTAATAAGCCAATTGGCATATTAAATACAGCAGGTTATTACGATCACTTAATAGCTTGGATGAAAAAAGGAGTAAGTGAAGGCTTTATTTCAGATGCAAATTTTAATGAATTAATTATTACAGACTCTTGTGAAGAACTGGTTGAAAGAATAATTAACGAGCAAAGGCCAGCAGACAATGATTGGACTAATAGACTAGGACTTGATTAAATTTTTTTAACTTTCTTTATCTTTAGATATAAGCAAACCAATCTCAAATAGCAACCACATAGGAATAGCTAGAAATAGTTGAGAAAAGACATCTGGCGGAGTTAAAAACATTGCCACAACAAAAAACAATATAACGATATATGGCCTAGCTTTGATTAGTGAGGCTTTTCCCACGATGCCTGAACTAATTAATAAAAAAGTTGCCACAGGGATTTCAAAAGAGATACCAAATGCAAATATGAGCTTTATAAAGAATCCAAAATACTGATTTATATCTGTCATAACTTTAATAGAATCAGGCGCTGAGCCTATGAAGAAACTAAATATTATTGGCGCAACTATAAAATATGCAAAAGCTATTCCTAAAAGAAATAGCACGATCGTAGATAACATTAAGGGCCCTACAAATTGCTTCTCGCTTTTAAAGAGTCCAGGAATCATAAACATCCATATTTCATAGAACATATAAGGAGCTGTTAACAGCATAGCTGAAAATATGGTTAGCTTTATTGGAACCATAAATGGCGTAGTTACCTCGGTGGCTATCATTGTGCTGCCGGCTGGTAAAGCATTAATTAGTGGAGTAGATACAAAAGAATATATCTCTGATGCAAAGGGTAACCCTACGAGCGTTAAAGCAGCCATTACACCAAGGACTCTAAGTAGTCTGGTTCTTAATTCAATAAAATGGCTTGAAATAGATTCTTTAGTCATCTTTTTTTTCATCTTTAAAAAGTTCAGATTGCTCTAGCTCTTCCATGCGGAGCTCATTATAAATATCTTGCTTAATTTCTTTAGTATCTATTTCTTTTTCAATATCATCTTGAAAGTTCGATACATTTTTTTGTAATTTTTTATAGTATTTAAGAAAAAATTTAATTACTTCAGGTAATTTATCTGGACCAATAATCACCAATCCAAGAGACAGGATTAGTAGGATTTCAAAGAAGCCTATTTGAAACAATTTCTATTCGTCTTTATCTTGAGATTCTTCGACAGGTTCCTCTTCTTTTATAGCTTTTTTAAAACCTTTAAGGCTTGAGCCTAAATCAGAACCTAATGACTTTAATTTGCCACTTCCAAATATCAGAACCACAACTGCCAAAATTATTAATAACTGCCAAATGCTTATTCCACCAATGCCCATAAATAACTCCAAATAAAGAAATAGTTTAACCTTTAGTGAAGGAAACTAAAAATTATAGTACTAAGAAAGAAATAACTTGGCAGCAATTGCTAGAGCTATTCCTAAAGCGATTAATCTAATAAAATATTTTTCTTTTAATAGCTGAATCTTTAATTCTTGTATTTTTGCATCACTAGACTGTTTATTTTTAGAGTAACTTCTTAATTCATCAAGTATTTCATATATGAAACTAGGGATCTCTGCAGTCTTATGCAGGATATCTTCTTTATTCTCTAAAATAAAATCTTTTAGATTAAGTGGATTAAACTGTTCAAGCAGCCAGTTATCTAAGTAGGGCTCAGCAATTCCCCAAAAATTTAATTCTGGATATATCTGTCGACCCATTCCTTCAATATGGATTAAAGTTTTTTGAAGTAGAACAAGTGAAGGCTGTAAAGATAAACCAAATCTCCTCGTACTTTGAAATAGATAAAGCAATAATTTTCCAAACTCTATTTCAGATAGCGGTTTTTCAAAAATTGGCTCGCAACAAGCTCTCAAAGTATTTTCTAGCTCTAATAAATTTGTTTCAGAATCTACCCAATGAGAATTTATAAAGAGCTGAGCTAATGATCTATAGTTCTGTTTTAGGACAGCTTGCAGCATGCGAGCCAATGTATATCGTTCTTCATTAGATAATGAGCCAGTTATTGCGCAATCAATTGCTATATAACCAGGGGACTCAGGATGTTCTTTTGAAACAAAGATATTTCCAGGATGCATATCAGCATGGAAAAAATTATCTCGGAATACTTGATCTAGAAAAATGGTTACACCATTTTCTGCAAGCAGCTTCTTATCTATATTATGTGCCTCAATTTCGTCAATTGCAGTGCAAGGTATGCCGTCGATTCTTTCCAATGTAAATACATCAGAAGTAGTAAGCTCCCAATATACTTCTGGAATATATAACCTTTTTGAGTTTAAAAAATTTTTTCGAGTAAGGTTAGTATTGGCAGCTTCTAGTTTAAGATCTAGCTCTTTATAGATGGTCTCCTCATAATTTTTTATAACTTCTTTTGGCTTTAATCTATGGCTGTCTTTATAAAAGAAGTTAAATACTGCAGCAGCTCCTTTCAACAGACGAACATTCCTCTCAACTTTTTTTCTAATGCCTGGTCTTAAGACTTTAATGACAACATCTTTATCAGTATTTTTAATTCTTGCAGTATGAACTTGTGCTAATGATGCAGCAGCAATAGGGTCTTCATCAAAATCATCAAAAACATCCTCAATTTTGGACCCTAATTCTTTTTCAATAATCTTGCGAGCAATCTTATTATCAAAGTTTTTACATTGATCAGTTAGAACCTGAAGGTCTTTAGCCACTTCTGCATCTAAAATATCTGTCCTAGTAGAAAGCAATTGCCCAAATTTTATAAATACAGGGCCTTGGGATTCAATAAGAGCAGCAAGTCTTTCGCCTTCCCTTAAATCTTTAAAGAAATAATAAAAAGGATTTACAAAACTTAACGATCTTATTAATACATTTGAGCTATTCTCGAAAGGTATGCTAAATACCCCATGCCTAATAGAACCAGATGCGAGTTTTAGACTACCCATTATTAATGTTAGAAAATTCATTTAAGTCTCATTATTAGATGCCTCAAGCCTATCCAGTCGAATGCTGATAGATCTAAGTTTTTTTGAAAGAGCATCTGGCTCTATTGTAACATCGCTAGCATTGTCTATTTTAAAGCTTGCAAGGTAAGACATAACCCCGGGAATATGACCAAAATTTCTTTCTGCAAGGATAGCAAAATCAATATTTGTTTTTTTTAAAGTATTGAGCAGCACGAAAGCTTTTTCTTCATCTCCTTCAATATACTTTTTATCAATAGATTTATTGATAAAGTATTTTGCAATCTCCGAAGGTGTTATAGAAATCAAAAAATCAGAAATATTTTTTTTATCTAAAGATACGTCAACATTATTATTATTTATTTCAATAAAGACAGGATTTGTATTTGAAATTTGAAAACTAAAATGTATAGGCGAGATATTATTTAATTTATCTTTTAAATCCGGGGAGGAGTAAATAAGGTCTTCTATAAAATTATTTATAGCAAGATTAAGTTTATTCTTTATATCCAACATGAATAGCCACAATGCCATTTAATAAATTATAAAATTTACAGTCATCAAATCCACTCTCTATAACCATATTCTTTAATGCATCTTGATCTGGATGCATTCTTATGGATTCTGCAAGATATTTGTAACTATCACTATCATTTGCCAATACTGCTCCTAACTTTGGAAGAATGTTAAATGAATACCAATCATAAACTTTACTAAACAAAGGATTGTTAGGCTTTGAAAACTCTAACACTAATAAGCGCCCACCTTTTTTTAGACATCTTTTAATCTCTTTTAAACCTTCAGGCTTATCAGTAAAATTTCTTAGACCAAACCCAAGCGTAATAACATCAAATGTATTATCTTTAAATGGTATAGCTTCACCGCTTAGCTGGCAGAAGAATGTATTATTAGAGAAACCTTCATCTATAGATCTTTCTCTACCAACAGAAAGCATCTCATTATTAATATCTGATACATATATTTCAGTTGATGGAAATTGTTTTGATATTAGCTTTGCAATATCACCTGTTCCAGCAGCAATATCTAATACAACATCATGATCTTTAATGCCTGCAATTTCTACAAGTATTCTTTTCCATAATCTATGCATTCCCATAGACATAGCATCATTCATTACATCATAGCTACTTGCAACAGATGAAAAAACGCCACCTACATGCTTAGCTTTTTCTTCAACATTAACCTCTTTATAGCCAAAATGTGTTTTTTTATTCATGCAATATCTGCTCTAGAAATTTAATAAAATTATTGTATCTACTTTTACTTATATCTCCATCATTAATCTCTTGCACTACATTGCAGCCATCATCATTTCCATGATTACAATTTGAAAATTTACATAATTTACTGGCCTCATATATCTCCTCAAAACCATATGTAATTTCTTTTTTGGATAAACCTTCAATAGGGACATCTCTTACCCCTGGAGAATCAATAATTTCAATATTGTTTGGAAGCTTATAAAGACTAGATATAGATGTAGTATGTCTACCTTGATTATTAGATAAATCTTTTGTTTTTATATTTATCCCTGTAAGCATTGAAGTTAGAGTAGATTTCCCAGCTCCAGAGTTTCCTACAAAAATAGTACATTTATTCTTTAGATACTCTATGAGATCTTTCAGGCCAATATTCTCTTTAGCGGAAATATTAAAAATCTTTATACCGATATTTTTATAGAGACTTACTTTTTCTAAATATTCATCAGACATAGCAACATCAATTTTATTATTAATAATAAATGGTTCAATATTAGAGGCTTTAGATGAGGCAATCCATTTATCAATGAATTCACAAGAGGTTGTAGGATTTTGAACTAGAAGAATACCAACATGAGAAATATTAGCAGCAATTACTTTTAATCCTCTTATTTCTTTTTTTGTTAGTTCTGAGCTTCTGTCTGATCTAGATATTATTAATGCAGATTTAGCATCATTATCGTTTTGGTATTCTAAATTAACAAAGTCACCAACAACGATATCTTGTTTTCCAAGTATTGAGCATTTTACATTTAAGCCATTTAATTCGACCAAACAACTATTTGAATAGAACTCAATTACTCTTCCTGTTTGAACTTTTTCCATATAAAGCACAAAATACACCAAAGGACAGAATATAAAAAGTTATGAAGACACAACAATCAAAAGAAAATCTGATTTGGATTGATCTTGAAATGACCGGACTAGACCCCGAAAAAGAGAAAATCATTGAAATCGCTACATTAATCACTGATTCTCAGCTGAACTATATTGCTGAAGGACCCAACATTATTATTAAACAGCCTCAAGAATATATTGATGGAATGGATGAGTGGAATCAAGAACATCATGGTAAATCAGGCCTTATTGAAGAGGTTAAAAAAAGCAGTACATCTCAACAAGTTGCTGAAATGGAGACGCTAGAGTTTATTTCAAAATATGTAGGTGCAAAACAATCTCCAATGTGTGGGAACACTGTTTCACATGACAGAAGGTTTCTTGTTAAATATATGCCAAGATTAGAGTCTTACTTTACCTATCGTCATATCGATGTTTCTTCAGTTAAGGAGCTTGCAACTCGATGGATGAATGAAGCTCAAGTATACGAAAAGAAAGGTGCGCATAGAGCAATGGGTGATATTAAAGAGTCTGTTGAAGAGCTTCGATTTTATAAAAACTTACTTTTTAGTGAAGAAGAATTATTTTAGAGCTATTCGTTTTTATTAGCTGGCTGCATACTTAAAGGGAAAGGGCTGACAGAGCCTTTATTTTCTTTAATTTTAGCTTCCCCAGATTCGATCACCTCATCAATTCTAATAATGGAATTAATTGGAATATAACTTCTTTCTACTTTCTTAAATTCATTTTTAAGTTTTTCAGCAGCAGGGTCTACAACTAGTTGTTTGTCTTTATTGAAGATATAATCTTCTACCTCTATGAATCCGTACATATCACTTTGATAAATTTGTTCTGCAAACACCTCATATATCTCATTGAGCTGCATAAATATTATTTTGTAGGCTTTCTTTTTATTCATAATTATTAATATGGGTACTAAACTTTATATTAAAACCTTTGGGTGTCAAATGAATGAATATGACTCTCAGAAAACTGTGGAGATTCTTCAGCAAAAGAAAGACATAGAAGTGACCACAAATGTTGAAGAAGCAGACATTATTCTTTTAAACACATGCTCTATTAGAGAAAAAGCTGAAGATAAAGTTTATTCCGAACTAGGCAGGCTTAATAAATTAAAAATCAAGAACCCTAAAATAAAAATAGGTGTTGGAGGCTGCGTTGCTTCGCAAGAAGGCTCTAATATAACCAAAAGAGCTCCTTATGTAGATTTAATATATGGCCCCCAAACACTACACAAGGTTTCAGATCTTTTAGATGAAAATAATAAACTTAAAGCTATAGACATCACCTTTCCTATTGAAGAAAAGTTTGATTCATTGCCTGAGCCTACTGCCACAAGCCCTTCTAGCTTTGTAGCTATCATGGAAGGCTGCTCAAAGTATTGCTCATTTTGTGTTGTTCCTTATACAAGAGGAGATGAGGTCAGCAGAAAGCCCCAACAAATATTTGATGAAATTGCGAGATTGGTAGAACAGGGAACATCTGAAATAGTTTTTGTTGGTCAAAATGTGAATTCTTATAAGCAAGTTCACAACGGAAGAGCTCTTAGACTTTCAGATCTTATTGATATAGCTAGCAATATCAATGGAGTGAATAGAATAAGATTTACAACATCACACCCGCTTGATATGACAGATGATTTAATAGAAATATTTGGATCTGTACCTCAATTAGCTAATCAACTTCACTTACCAGTTCAGTCAGGCTCAGACAGAATTTTAAAAGCTATGAAGCGAAATTACACAGCAGATCTTTATAGAGATATTATTGAGAGAGTAAGAAAAATTAGACCAACCATTAAGGTAACTTCTGATTTTATAGTTGGCTTCCCTGGAGAAACCCATGCAGAATTCATGGAGACTATGCAATTAATAGAAGATATTCAATTTGATTCTTCTTTCAGTTTTGTTTATTCGCCTAGACCAGGCACTCCAGCTTCAATTCTTGCAGATAACACTTCTAAACAAGAAAAAAAGGAAAGGTTAAATATTTTGCAAGCTAGGCTCAATGAAATTCAGAGAGGCTTCGGCCAGAAGATGGTGGGAAGTATACAAAGATGTTTAGTCACCGGAATATCAAAAAAACGTTTAGATCAGCTTCAAGCAAGAACTGAATGTAATAGGGTGATAAATTTTCCCTTTCATAATATTAGTTTTATAGGTAAATTAGTAGATATAAAAGTTGAGGAAGCATTGGCATATTCATTATTAGGCTCATTACATAATACTAAGGAATTAATTTAGTTTATTTATGCAAGAAGCTCAGAACTTTCTTAAAAATATTATCTTGGAGCCTTCAGATGCAAAGCGTTTAGCTATATTTGCAGGCGAATTAAATGGAAATATAAAACTTATAGAAAAAAGTTTTAAAGTAAAAATTTTTCACAACAGCAATAGATTAAATATTAAAGGAAAGGATGAAAACACACAGAAAGCAGCGAACGCCCTCCTCGATCTTTACCATGAAACTAGTCAAAATAAAGAGATTAGCAGTGAAGCTATTCACTTATGTATCCAGGAACACATGAATCAGCCAACAAAAGAGCCTATAAAATTAAAAGAAGTTAAAAGCGCATTTTATATTCAAACTCCAAAAAAAAATATTACGCCTAGAGGCAAAAATCAAGAAGAGTATTTAAAAAATATTGAATCCTATGAATTAAATTTTGGTATTGGTCCAGCCGGAACTGGTAAAACCTATTTAGCTGTAGCCGCAGGAGTAAATGCCCTGCTCAATGATAAGGTGCAGAAAATTATTTTAATTAGACCAGCAGTTGAAGCGGGCGAAAAGTTAGGATTTTTACCTGGTGATTTAGCTCAAAAGGTAGATCCATACTTAAAGCCTTTATATGATGCTTTATATGAAATGCTAGGCCCTGATAGGGTGCAGAAGCTTATAGAGAAAGAGATTATTGAAGTAGCTCCCTTGGCTTACCTCAGAGGCAGAACCTTAAATAATGCTTTTATCATTATGGATGAAAGTCAGAACACGACAATTGATCAAATGAAAATGTTTTTAACCCGAATGGGTTACGGTTCTAGAGCAGTAGTTAATGGAGATTTAACTCAAATTGATCTTCCAAGAAATATTCCATCTGGTTTAAGTAATGTTCTAGAAGTTCTAGCTTCAACAGAAGATATAGGAGTATTAGAATTTACATCATCAGATGTTGTTAGACATCCCCTAGTAAGAAAAATAATAGATGCATATGAAGCTTTTAAGGCCAAAAAGACTTAGTGAAAGTTAATTTAATAAGCAGTGATGACTATAATTTGCCTAAGAGTTTATTAGAAAGCTTAGAACAAGTTTTTATTCTTGTTTCAAACTCAGAAGGCCTAGAAGACGCTAATATTAATTTGAGCTTAATATCATCGAAAGAAATGCAGAGTTTAAATAAACAATATAGAGGTTTAGATAAAGATACGAATGTTTTATCTTTTGAAAATCAAGATATTTCTAGAGAGCATACAAAGAATATCGGAGATATTGCTATATGCTACCCATATGTAGTCGACGAGGCTAAAAAAGAGAATAAAGAGCTTGATAACCACATTACTCATATGTTTATTCACGGAACTCTCCATATTTTAGGATATGATCATGAAAATGAATCAGAAGCTAACAATATGGAGCTTAAAGAGATTGAATTATTATCAAAGTTTAATATTATTAACCCATACAAAATATGAATGACAAAATAGAGCCTGACTCGACAAACCAACCTTCTGGATTTTTTTCTAAACTTAAGAAGTATCTAAGAAATCCATTTTTTATTAAAACTACAACAGTTGCTGAAGTTTCTGAGTTTCTAGAAGACGCAAGACAATCAAATGTTATAGATAAAGAGGCTCAAACCATTGCTAATAAGGCAATAAGACTAGGAGATACCTCTGTTAAAGAGATAATGGTGCCTAAAGTTGAGATGGTAACAGTTGGAATTGATGAGCCATCATCTTCTTATATCGATAGAATTATCCAATCTGGCCACTCAAGATACCCAGTTTTAGGTAAAACAATGGATGAAGTAAGCGGAATACTCTTAGCAAAAGACCTTTTGCCTATATTATCGTCAGGCCAAGCAGATTTTAATATTGAAGACATGCTCAGAGAGCCAAATGTTGTGCCTGAAACCAAGAAAGCAGATTCATTATTAGAAGAGTTTAAGAAAGATAGATCACACCTTGCAATAGTCGTTGATGAGTATGGCGCTATTTCAGGATTAGTTACTATTGAAGATATTTTAGAAGAGCTGGTTGGCGAAATTGAGGATGAGCATGACAGCGAAGAAGAGGAGCTTATTCAAATTTCTGAAAATGAATTCATTGCTGATGCTAAATTAGACATTGAGTCCTTTGAAGAGCATTTTGATATCGATGTTGGCGAACTAGACGTTGAAACAATTGGAGGCTTGATGATAAGCAAGCTCGGAGTATTGCCTAAAATTAACGATGAGATAATCATTGGAAATACTAAATTAAAAGTTGTTGTAGCTGATAAAAGGAAGATCAAAAAAATTGGCATTAGTATCTCATCTTCATAAAGCAACAAGCTTCTTAACACCACTTTTTTTTGGCTTCATTGGAGTCCTAGCTTTTGCGCCCTTCTCTATTAAATTTTTAATTATTCTTTCTTATAGTTACCTTATACATTTAATATTTTTCTCATCAGATAATGCTCTTTTTAAGAAATTAATTTCATGGGTTATAGGCCATTGGGGAATAGGCGTTTCATGGGTAATAGTAAGTGTTTACTATTATGGAAATGTAGGATATATAGCATCCGCTATAGTTTATTTATTATTCTTATCATTGATATTTCTATTTGCAGTAGCCCCTATTAAGCTATTTAAATTACATGAAACCAACAAGTCGAGATCCCATTTAGTTTTATACATATCTTCAGTTTTATTGCTAATGGAATTATCTAGAGATTTCTTTTTTGGAGGCTTTCCTTGGCTCATTCCAGGCACCGTATCTATAGATACAATTCTAGTTAATATCATGCCTCTATTAGGCATTGCCGGAGCTTCCTTTATAATTTATTTTCTTGCTACTCTCATAGCTTCCTGCTGGGGGACAGCTAGAAAAATTTCATACTTTGTTTTGACATTATCTGTAGTACTTCTTTTACCTTTTGAATCAGATTTTGAGATTAAAGATAATAATTTATTATCAATCTCAGTTGTTCAACCATCGTTAGATCCAAAGTTAAAAACTAGGGAAATATATAAACCGCTTATAGAAGAGACACTGATAAAACTTACAAATAGCATTGAGATTGACTCAGAGTTAATTGTTTGGCCAGAAGTAGAACTGCCCTATGCATTTAATAGCAGAAACTATAAAAATCTAAAACAAAAAATCACGAAACAAGCAGAGCTTATAACGGGCATATGGGTATTTGATGAAAATAAATTATTTAATGCATTAGTAAACATAGAAACAGATGAAATCTATAAAAAACAACACCTAGTACCTTTTGGTGAATATATTCCGTTTAAATCCATACTTAATCCTATATTAAGTTATTTTGGAGCTCCTATTTCAGATATATCATCTGGAGCAAATAATCAGTCTCCAATTAGCGTATTAGAGAATATTAAAGCCGCGCCATTAATATGCTATGACATTGTATTTGGAAATGATGTAAGAAAAAGCGTCAAAAGTTCCGATTTTATTATTAATATAAGTAATGATTCTTGGTTTGGGCGTTCATTAGGCCCATATCAACATCTAGAAATATCTAGAATTCGAGCCATAGAAAATAATAGGTGGTTGATAAGAGCTACCAATGATGGTTTTTCAGCTATTATTTCAAATAATGGAACATTAGTTGGTATATTAGATAAAGGGGAGCAGGGCGTACTCAGTCATACAATCAAACTTAATAATATTAATACTATATATTCGAGGTATGGTTATTTTGTGCCATACTTATTTTGTATAATTTATATTTTTATTAGCCTGGGAGCATTTATATGGACACAAAGAAGAGTTTAGCTGTTATTTCGCTCTTATTTGCTTCTTTATCTTCTCTAGCAGAAGATTCGATTACAGTTGATATCAGTGAACAAAGACTATATTTACTAAGAAATATGACTGTTTTATCTAGTTATCCTATATCTTCATCCTCTTATGGAGAAGGCCAGCAAGAAAATTCATTTAAAACACCTTTAGGTCAGCATGTTATTAAGGAAATGATAGGAGATGATACAAAAGAAGACACTATCTTTATATCCAGGATCAATACAAAAAGAACTGCAGATATAGTAAAAGATCCTATTAATACAGAGGATGACTATGTAACTTCACGTATTTTATGGCTTTCAGGCGAAGAAGAGGGCGTCAATAAGGGTGGAAAGGTAGATTCTTACAATAGATATATTTATATACATGGTACCCAGGAAGAAGGCCTTATTGGTCTAAAAGCTTCTCATGGATGCATCAGAATGTTCAATAATGATGTTATTGATTTATACCAAAAGGTAAAAATAGGAACAAAAGTTCTAATAAAAGCTTAACTTTTGCTCCTTTTTATTATATTTCTATAGATTTCCTGCTACAGATGATTGAGAAAAACTTAATTTCTCTTTTCTATCTTCTTTAGCTGGAGCATCTCCAAATTTTCCATCTGTCTCTGCAAGCTTTTTGATTAGAGCTGCAGGCTTAAATACATCACTTCCAGTTAATTCGTAATATTTGTTTAATTTACTGAGAACTTCACCCATACCCATTGCATTGGCATGATGCATAGGCCCGCCTCTCCAGATAGGGAATCCATATCCATTAATATAAACAACATCTAAATCAGCCGCTCTTTGTCCAACACCTTCTTCAAGGATATCAGCGCCTTCATTAATTAAAGCAAGAATACATCTATCAACAATTTCTTCATCAGAAATTTCCCTTCTTTCTATGCCATTTTCTAAAGATACACTCTTATAAATTTCTTCATTTTCAGGAGCTGGGTTAGGAGCTCTAGATCCCTCACTATAATTATAGAATCCTCTACCATTCTTCTGCCCAAATCTTTCTTGTTCACAAAGCTGGTCACCAATTTTTGAAGGAAGAGCAGCTTCAGATCCGCTTAGTTTTCGCGCTCTCCATCCAAGGTCTAAACCGACTAAATCTAACATTCTAAAGACACCCATATTCATACCAAAACTTTCAAGAGCTTGGTCAACTTGATGAGGAAGTGCTCCTTCTAAAAGCAACATATTTGCTTGCGCTGTATAGCCAAATAACATTCTATTTCCAATAAATCCAGGCGCGTTAAGAGATACTACAGATGCCTTTTTAAGCTTCTTACCAACTGACATTACAGTGGCTAAAGTCTCGTCAGAAGAGTCAGATCCTCTCACAACTTCTAGCAATCTCATTATATTAGCTGGGCTAAAAAAGTGAGTACCCACTACTTTGTCAGGTCTATTAGTAACAGCAGCTATTGAATCAACGTCTAATCCAGAAGTATTACTTGCAAGGATTGCATCTTTGTTAACAATCTCATCAAGAGATCTAAATATCTTCTCTTTAAGATCAAGATTTTCATAGACAGCTTCAATCACGATATCGCATTCTGATACATCTTGATAATCAAGACTAGATGATATTAAACCAAATACACCATCCTTCATTTCTTCAGTCATTTTTCCTCTATTAACCATGAACTCATAATTTTTTTCTATGACAGACATTCCCCTTTTAAGGTTGTCTGCATCTTGATCAATTATATGAACTGGGATGCCCGCATTAGCAAAACACATAGCTATTCCACCACCCATAGTTCCTGAGCCAATGATGCCAGCTTTTTTAATATCTTTAATAGGTGTTTCTCTAGGAACATCTGCTATTTTAGATGCCGCTCTTTCTCCAAAAAAGATATGAATCATAGCTTCTCTTTGAGGATTAACAAGACACTCAATAAAGTATTCAGCTTCTTTTTTCATACCATCATCAAAATCATCACAATTAATTGCAGCTTCTACGCATTTAATGATTTGCCCTGGTGCAAATTGACCCTTTCTAGTCTTTGCAGCCATAGCTTTGGCCTCTAATAAAATATTATCTGAACCTCTAGCTTCAATAACCTTTTCGTTTAAATCACGCACTTTTGGGTGATCTTGTGTCTCGGAACTTACTTTTTGAATAAATTTAATAGAATCATTGATAAGATCTTCTGAAACTTCATCAATAATACCCATAGCTAATGCTTTCTTTGCAGGAACATGCATACCAGTTAACATCATTTTTAAAGCCTCTGCAGGCCCAACAAGTCTTGGAAGTCTCTGTGTTCCTCCAGCGCCAGGTAAAAGTCCTAAATTGACCTCAGGAAGCCCAACAAAGGCTGCAGGTCCGGCAATTCTATAGTTACATACTAATGCTGTTTCTAGTCCGCCACCTAAAGCTGAGCCATTAATGGCTGCAACAACTGGTTTAGAGCAGAATTCTAGCTTTCTAAAAGCCTCTTCAAGGCCTGGACCATCAGGTTTTTTACCAAACTCAGATATATCAGCTCCAGCAATAAATGATCTGCCTGCACCAGTAAGTACAACACCTATAACATCGGGGTCATTTTCAGCTTTTGTTATATTATCAACAAAACCAGCTCTAACACCGTCGCTTAGTGGGTTTACAGGTGGGTTGTCTACAGTTAATAGAGCAACGCCTTCTTTTACTTCGTAATGAACAGTACCTTTCACTTTATTCTCCAAAAAAAAATATGAAAAACATTATACATAATAATTTATTGTTTTATTTTATAAAAAGCATTGATATCTTATTATAACTATGCATAATAACACCTGTCAGCTCTTCTCTCCCCCTATTTAGAAAGCTGGCATCCTCTGGAATTAAATGGAGGGCCTCGCCCTCCATTCTTTTAAATAAGGTTTTAAAATGAAAAAATATGTTGATAGTTTAGAAGTTTTTGTATTAGTGTCGCTCTTTCTGAGCTCAATATACGCTATAACACCTATATTGTAGTATGATCCAAACCATGAAAGGTTTTCTCTTATTGTTTATTGGTTTTTTTTCGGTAAATAGCTTTGCCTGCACTGATCTATTGGATTCAGAGCTTAAGGTGCTAGATTCATCCGAAAAAATAAATATGTGTGAATATGAAGGTAATGTACTTTTAGTTGTAAATGTTGCAAGTAAATGCGGTTATACCTATCAATATGAGGGTCTCCAAGCTCTTTATGATAACTATAAAGATAAAGGTTTAGTTGTTGTTGGAATTCCTTCAAGAGATTTCAGACAAGAATATAGTGATGAAGCAGATGTTGCTGAGTTTTGCTCTACAGAATATGGAGTAAATTTTCCTATGTTTGCTACCGCTAAAGTCAGCGGATCAAAAGCACATCCGTTTTATAAAAAATTAGCAGCCGAGTCCGGGATGTCTCCTAATTGGAATTTTAATAAATATCTTATTGATAGAGACGGCAAAGTTGTTAACGGATATAGATCTAAAGTTAAACCTGATTCAGAATTACTTACTAGCGCTATAGAAAGACTGCTTTAGACTTCACTGACAAGAACGACACTAGGCCTTTGAAAGGCAAAAATACCATTATCAACCACGCCTGCTATAGAGTTAAGCTTTGATTCCATCTCTTTAGGGCTAGATAAGTTAAGATTTTTTACATCTAGAATTTCATTCCCTTGATCTGTTTTTACACCTACTCGTAATTCTGGAGTTCCTCCAAGTGAGACAATGCGTCTTGCTACCAGACTCCTTGCCTGAGGAATAACTTCTATTGGGAGAGGGAACTCGCCGAGCGTCTGCACCATTTTTGATTTATCAACTATGCAAATAAAATCTCTAGCAGCTGAAGCTACTATTTTTTCTCTGGTATGAGCAGCTCCGCCACCTTTTATAAGATTATTCTCTGAATCCACCTCATCTGCACCGTCTATATAAAATTCAATACCATTCACATCATTTAAATCATAAACATGAATGCCTTTAGATTCTAAAATTTCAGAAGAAGCATCAGAGCTCGAAACAGCCCCTTGAAAGAGGTGTGAATATGAAGCTAATTCTTCAATAAAATAGTTTACAGTTGAGCCTGTTCCAATACCTATAACCATAGAAGGTGTTAATTTATTGCTTATGTATGAGATAGCTTGTTTTGCAACATTGATTTTTGGGGCACTCATGAAGGTATAATACAAGAAATTTAATAAGACTATTGCATTGAGACTAAAAATAAATAAAACGGGAAGCTTTAAACATTCCAAGAAATACATAAAACTCATAAGTGAGGCTAATGTATATGATGTTGCTATTAAGTCTCCAACGACTTTTGCTCAAAACATGTCTACCAAGATTGGTAATGATGTTTTTTTAAAGAGGGAAGACCTTCAACCAGTTTTTTCTTTTAAAAATAGAGGTGCTTATAACAAAATTATTAGCCTTACGCCTGCACAGAAAAAGAAGGGAGTCATAGCAGCCTCTGCGGGCAATCATGCTCAAGGTGTTGCTTATGCATGTAGAAAACTAAAAATTCCATGTCAAATCGTTATGCCGGTCACAACTCCGGATATTAAAATAAGATCAGTAAAGAATTTTGGAGCAAAGATTTTATTAGAGGGAGATAGCTTCAATCAAGCAGTGACAGCTGCGCTAAAAATTGCAAAAAAGCAAAAAATAGAATTTATTCATCCTTTTGATGATCAATATACTATTGCAGGTCAGGGCACTATAGGTCAGGAAATCCTTGAGAATGATGAAGAATATGATGCTATTTTTGTACCGGTAGGTGGCGGCGGAATACTTGCAGGAGTATCAGCTTGGATTGCGCAACATAATAAAAAAATTAAGATTTACGGCGTAGAAGTAGAAGATTCTGCATGTTTATTAGAAGCAATTAAATCTGATAAAAGAGTTAGATTAAGAGAAGTAGGGCTCTTTGCAGATGGTGTTGCAGTTGAACAAATTGGCAAAGCAAATTTTGATGTCATTAAAGAATGTGTTGATGGCGTTATCACTGTTAGCGTTGATGAACTTTGCGCTGCTGTAAAAGATGTCTTTGAAGATACCAGAGTTCTGTCTGAACCAGCAGGAGCTTTGGCACTGGCAGGGCTAAAAAAATATAGTAAAAAAATTAAAGGCAAAAAACTTTTAGCTATTAGCAGTGGGGCCAATGTTAACTTTGAAAGGTTAAGCTACATTGTTGAAAGATCTGAGCTTGGTGAAAATAGAGAAAAGATATTAAGTATTCAAATTCCAGAAAGACCAGGAAGCTTCCTCAAGCTATGTAGAGTTTTTGGCAAGGCGCAAATAACAGAATTTAATTATCGTATGGCTAATGACAGTAAGGCCTTTGTGCTTGTTGGTATTAGAACTAAAACAGAAGAGTCATTTAAAGTTATACAAGAAAAATTAAAGAAATCAAAATTTAAATTTAACGACCTTACTAAAAATGAAATTTCAAATGATCATTTAAGGCATATGGTGGGAGGTAGAAATAATCTTGATTTAAATGAAGATTCAGAACGTATCTTTAGAAGTGAATTCCCACAAAAGCCAGATGCCCTTATTAATTTTCTTAAAGACTTTGGAACTAACTGGAATATTTCATTATTCCATTATAGAAATCTTGGCGCAGCTTTTGCAAAAGTTCTTATTGGAATTCAGGACACTCATTCAAATGGTAAGAAGTTAGAAGCGCACTTAAAAAGATCTGAATATACCTTTATAGAAGAGACTTCAAATAATGCTTATCAAGATTTCCTTAGGTAATTTTACTAGAACCTTAACCTAAGCTTCACAGCAAAAACTTTCCCTGATGGATTGCTCCATGAATCATCAACGATAGAGGTAGTATTAGAATCTATATTTTCTTCAAAGATATTTCCACCCTGGCTATAGACAATATATAGATTAGACAAAGGCGCAAGCTCATACTTATATCTTATTTGAAATGCTGCTTCACCAACATTAAAAGAATTTACAGTTTTATCGCTTGCAGTTAAATATCCAGCATTATTAGACTCTAGGCTGGTTGGGTTATTAGCCTTTAGTGCAACAAATTGAGCTTTTAACCTTAACTCATGTTTGTTACCTTCAAAGTAATTCAGATCAAAAGTTAAAAACTTTTCATTTGCATCGTATGCAGCAAGATGATTGGTATCTATCCATTTTAACCACTCTTGCTGATCCCTTAGACTAAATCCCATTTTCATAGTTAAGAAATCTAGAGGAAAGAAATAGTATGCAGCTTCCATCCATGTTTTTTTGTAGCCATCCGAGTTCCAAGAATTGTTTTTACTACCTCTTTCAAAATTTGCTTTAATACCAAAAGCAGAATTAGAGTAATTCTTTGAATTAAAAGCCATGCCATAATTATATTTAGCAGGCCTTTTTATAAAAGGCGAGTCAATAAACTTTCTTGTGATAGTTGTATTCTTTCCAGATGATTCATAAGTAGTCCAGAAATTAAAGACAGATGTGTTTTTAAGAGTTAATTCTATTTTTGGATTTATGTATGTAGGACTACTGTTTCCATTAGTATCAGCATTATGACCATATCTAACGGAATACTCTATATCTTGAAATTTTGAATTTTCATCAAAAAACCTATCAAATGAAGATCTACCACCTAAAGCAATCCAATCATTTTTTTGAAGATATCCCATATCATTGATATTGAGATCATCACCATAGTAATGAAATCCAATACTATGATTATCATCTTTAGTTGGCCTAAACCTTAAGCCGCCTTTAACTCCAATAGAAGATTTATCTTCAGCCTCAGCATGTAGCAGTATGGAATAGAGCCTTAATTTTTCGTTAACAATATTGTCATAATCAAACGCATTAACCATAGCGGTTCTATTTAATATTGGATCATCAGTATAGGTAAGCATGTAACCAAGAGTTGTATTGCCATCCTCTTTTTTTACTCGAGCAGCATAGTAAGATCTTCCTATAGAAAAATCTTCATCTTGTTCACTTGCTGTAAAGAAGCCATATTCTGTTCCGCCTTCCTTTTGAGTATATCTAAGAGCATAGTCTAGATCTGAATATTCTTGTTTAGACTCATTACATAAGTCTTCATTAGTTGCTTCACTGCAATTATATGAAGGCTTAGATCCAATCCTCCTTGTGTGCATTACCTTTAACCTATCTCTATCAGTAATATCAAAGAGTGTTTGATTCTCATTAAAGAAAGCTCTTTTCTCTCCATACAATGTTTCTTCAGCAGAAAAATTAACTACAACATCATCACTTTCTACTTGTCCAAAATCTGGATTAATAGTTGCGTTGATTTGCTTGCCTGTGCCCGTGTTATAAAAAATTTCAACACCAACTTTATTGATTTCATTATTTGTAACCGAATCTTGAGCAGCAACAATATAAGGAAAATAATCAATACTGCTTGAGGCAGGGAAGCTATCAATTTCTAATGTATTTAGCTCATACATGAACTTATTTCTCTGAGGATTAGTTTTTGCAGTTCCAATCAGCTCACCATTAGATGCCCTATATCTATAAGCTCCAAATTTGATGTCTCGCTTTCCATCTACTGGAATCATGTTAGCCGTTGACCATGGAATAAATATTTCAGAAACCCAATTATCAGTATTAATCTTTGTAGCTCCAATCCAATCACCATTCCAATCATAACTTTGATTATTTCCATTACTTATAGTTGAATCAAGCAGTGAGTCGCCCAATGACAGCATAAAGGTATATGCAGTATTACCATCGCCATCAAAATCTATATATACCGCGTTCCTATCCGTCTTGGTATTCCATTCATCACGTACATGTTTGTAAGAACCCATAGTTGAAGGGTCTTGGATATTAATAAAACCCACATAGATTCCATCTTGATTGGTAAAGATTTTTACATCGGTTTTATTTTCAGCCTCATCAAGAGTAAAAGGTTTGACAAGATAAAAAGTTGAAAATGACTTTGCATTTTCCCACTCAGCCTCATCCAGAACGCCATCCACTGATATCGCAAAACTTTCAAGCGAGAGAATTATAGAGACAACAGCAAATAGTTTTTTCAATTATATTATTCCTTAGAAAGAGTATTTTATAGCTATTTTAAAAACAGACAACATTTAGATTTAAGACCATTTAAATAGATCTTCAAATTTTCCTTATTTTGGAAGCGCAAACAGATCTTCAACTTTGCACTTAAGAATCTTTGAAATTTTCAAAGCTAAAACAGTTGAAGGAACATAAATACCATTCTCAATAGCATTGATGCTCTTCCTCGATACTTCAGCATTCTCAGATAGAGCTTGCTGAGTTAAGCCTTCAGCCATGCGAAGCTTTGCCAGATTGTTTAAAAGGTTTTTATGATGCTTACCCACTAAAATATGCCGCTACTTCTCTTCAAATTTTGCGACCGCTTTATCTATCTCAGATCCTGCATTAGGATATATATACCCCGCAACTAAAGAACCAAAACCAATACAGATAACCAATAGACCAACTCCTATCAGGAACTCTACTTGAACTAGGCCAAAGATAAATAACCCCAATCCTATGAACATGGTAATAACTCCATTTCTTCTGTAATCCATTGGCTTTTTCTTCTCTTTAAAATTTTCCAATAAATCTTCAATATCAGAGGGATCTTCTAGGTTTTTTGAAATTTCTACCATAGCTGCATATTTATCTTTTTCCATCTTGGTGGTGTAGTACAAGATTACCCAAAAAATAAATACAGGCATCGATATTGCCGCATATGCAATGCCTAGTTCCACCAATTTACTTATATGATCCATAGCAAACTCCTCAAAATATTAAATTTTTCTAAAAATGTAACGCAAAGGTATCATCAATAATATGGGAAGTAAAGGTTACATAAGCACAAAGCCTACTTAATTTTTTTTAGATCAAAAGTTAATGATATTTTTTTCAGTAATCATTAAATCAACCCTAGTGTCATGACTTTCACCAAAACTTTTTTCTACATATTGAAAGTCATAGCCTAAACCTATAATTAAAGGTTTTTTTATATTTTTAGGAATGGTTTGCAGGCCTCTATCATAATAGCCACCGCCATGGCCAAGCCTAAAACCTTTATGGTCGATACCAAGCACAGGAAGAATAATAAAATTCAGATCAAGAGGATTTATTAACTCCTCACTTGTTGACTCAAGAATATTATATTTATTAGATATCAAGGCAAGATCATTATCTAATTTATTGAAGACCAGATTATTACCAGGCATGACTTTTGGTAA
The DNA here is from genome assembly GCA_964546275.1 of uncultured Gammaproteobacteria bacterium. Classification (GTDB taxonomy): domain Bacteria; phylum Pseudomonadota; class Gammaproteobacteria; order Magnimaribacterales; family D2472; genus MED-G78. The sequence goes on along the minus strand of CAZJJG010000004.1, from coordinate 25,301 downwards.
AAATATATTTTCATTCAAATCTATAAGATAGCTCTCAACCTTATCAAGGCTAACCTCATTATTTGCCTGCTTGTATAAAAGGCTGTTGCCACCTTTATAGTCACTTAAATAATTGAGTAGATTTTTTTGAATAGTAGATGACTTTTCTAAAACCTCACTCTTCGACATTAAGGATAGTTCTTGCTTTAGAGATTTTCTAATTTTATTTTTTGTCATAAAGATTCTAAGAATCAACAAACCAATTCACCGCTATGTACTATCCCTGAACCGAAAGGACAGGTGGTGAACTTCATATCGAATCAGGCTTCCCTCTAAGGAGGTAATGCTCAACAACGACATTGGATTATCACCAGATAATTTAATATCGGTTCAAAATTAATTAGCACATTTGCAAATGAACCAGAATGTATAAGGATTATAAAAAAAAATAGAGCTTATGAAAAGCAGAAGATTAGTTTTCTAGTACTTCTTCTATATTTTTTAGCATAGATTGAATTTTTAACTCATCATCAGCATTTGTTTGAGATGATCCTTCGTTTTGCAGAAATTTATTTGCAAGACTAAGACCAGCTAGGATTAAAGCATTACTTTTGTTATCAATACCTTCTAGCTCAGAATTTAAGAGCTCTGCTGCTTGAACTAGAGCATCTTTTTCCTCAACAGGACATGACAGGGTAATATCTCTTCCAAAGATTTTTAACGAGACAACTTCGATATCACTCATTTGTATCTTCCTTTTTCATTAACTCAGCTATTTGATCATTTAGAGCATCAATTTCTTTTGTATAATCTAGCTTGGAAGATTTCCATTCTCGCTCCCTTTGAACATATGAATTAATTATTCCTTTTTGCTCATCAAACCTATTAATAAGCTGTTTTAGCTTATTTTCTAAGCTTGTTAGGGTTATATTCTCTTCAAGTTCGTTCATTTTTTTAGTTTAAATCTACTATCACTAGTTGGGAAGTTTAATTTAAAAGAGTAAAATTAATTATTATGAATAAAGTATATCAAAAAAGAAGAGATGTTTTAGGCAATCTATTGCCTAATGACTGCGCAATTATTATTCCAGGCGCTGATCTTAAATATAGGAATTCAGACTCCTCATATAATTTCAGACAGGATAGTAATTTCTTTTATCTATCAGGCTTTTGTGAGGCAGACTCGACCTTGCTCATAGTCAATAGAAATGGTGTTATAGAATCATCAGCTTTTGTTCCTAAAAAAGATAAGCTCAAAGAGATTTGGGATGGCTTCAGAGAGGGACCAGAGGGAGCTATTTCTAACTATTTATTTGATAAAGCATTCAATAATAATGAAATAGATACACTTATGCCTGATTTAATTCATGGCGTCGACAAAGTTTTCTATCCTTTTGGAAAAAAGGATGGCTTTGATCAGGTAGTGATAAATTGGATCAACGCAGCAGCTTCTAAAGATAGGCACAGCAAATCTATTGATATAGCTAATGGCTCTTCTTTAGTTGGTAATCTTAGGCTCATTAAAGATGAGGATGAAATTGCAATAATGAAAAGAGCTGGCGAGATATCAGCAGATGCTCATATTGAAGCTATGAAATCAGTAAAGCCTGGAATGAATGAGCAAGCAATTGAAGCTTTATATTTATACGAGTTTGCCAAAGAGGGTGGAAGATTTGCAGCTTATACACCTATCGTAGCTGGAGGGCATAATGCATGTATTCTCCATTATGTTAATAATGATCAAGCTTTAGATAAATCAGATCTATTGCTAGTTGATGCTGGTTGTGAGTATCAAATGTATGCATCTGATATAACCAGAACTTTCCCAGTAAGCGGCAAGTTTTCCACAGAACAGCTTGCTGTATACAACGTTGTGCTTGAAGCACTTCAGACGGCAACTGCGTGCGTAAAAGTAGGCAATAATATAATGGATCCTCAAGTGGCTTCTGAAAAAGTTATTACTAAAGGCCTTGTTGATTTAGGTATTCTTTCAGGTGATCCAGAGGAGCTTCATAAACAAGGAGCTTTTAAAGATTTTTATATGCACAAGATAGGCCATTGGATGGGGCTAGATGTTCATGATGCTGGAGATTACATGGAAGACAATGAGTATATGAGCTTTAAACCAGGCATGGTTACAACGGTGGAGCCTGGAATATATATTAGCAATGATTTGGATGTTGAAGACAAATGGAAAGGTATAGGTATAAGAATTGAAGACGATATTCTTGTTACCGAGTCTGGTAATTTTAACTTAACAGCTAAAGTTCCCTCTGATCCTAAAGATATTGAAGCCTTGATGGCCTAACTCAATTATGGATTACCCTGTCATTATTTCGGGAGGAGGAATTATTGGCTGCTATATCCATTTAAGACTTAAAAAAGCAGGCATTAATTCTTTAATTCTAGAAAAAAGCAAAGAAGACACCTCAAGAATTAATAGCATTAGAAGCCTATCACTAAATCCCAATACTTTTAGACTTCTTAATAATATAGATGTTAATCCTGAGACCTCTTTAATAAATACAATTAAAGTTTCAGATAGCGATGGCTCTGGAAAAATATATTTTTCAGCGGAGGAGGTTGATGAAATAGCCTTATCTTATGTTGTTATGTTTGATGCTCTTTTAAAAGAATTACAAATTAAGGCACACCAAGGTATTCAATATGAATCTGAGATAACCGAATTGTATCCACTAGAATCAAGCATAGATATTAAATTAAATAATAATCAGACTCTCTCTAGCCAATTACTGATTGGTTCAGACGGAAGAAACTCGCCCGTTGCCAGACTTTCAAATTTTGTTTCCAGAGACGCTGATTATGATCAGACAGCCTTCACGTTTTTAGTAAGTAAAACCTCTGATGATACTAATTCAATTGCTAGCCAGATCTTTTCTGATAAAGGCATTTTTGCTCTTATGCCTATCAAGCATCCAAATAAAAATATGTCTTCAGTTGTCTGGTCTGTTCCTAATAATATTTTAGAAGGCTTTAAAGAAAACGAGTTTGTGAACAAATATATGAATACGATTACCGCTTCTATTGATACCAAACTTCAAATAGAGTCTGAAATAATAAGCTTCCCGTTATCTAAACATCACCTTGATTCTTATATGAGTGAAGGAGTTGTGGTTGTTGGCGATGCGGCACACTCATTACATCCATTAGCAGGACAGGGTATTAATTTAGGTTTTGCAGATGCTGATATTTTGTGCGAAGAAATTATTGAGGCCTATAACAAAGGCTTCTCTATTGGATCTTATAGAGTCCTAAAGAAGTACGAATTAAGAAGAAAATCAATCAATGAGGTCATGCTTCGTGCTATGGATGGCTTTGTTAGTTTATTTGGATCAAGCAATATCTATATTAAAGTTTTAAGAAATCTTGGACTAAATTTATTTAACAAGATGGCTTTTATGAAGGTTTTCTTTATTAACCATGCCTCAGGATCGCACAAGTTGTAACTTATTATTTACTTATTAGATGAGAATCATTATCATTTAGCTACTTATATACTTAATTTATACCAAATGAAATATACAAAATTATTCTGTTTACTAGTTCTAGTATCTTCATGTGCACAACAAGATGATATTGATCAATTAACTATATATACGTCCAGACAGCCTCAGCTTATTGAGCCACTTTTAGAGCAATATAAAGCACTAACAGGTATCGATGTTGCTCTCTTATCAGGAAATGCAACTCAGCTAATGGAAAGAATTATTGTTGAAGGCGATGCAACTGAAGCTGATATCTTCATGACGGTTGATGCAGGCGTTTTATGGCAAGCAGGAGAAAAAGGAATTTTTGAGAATATAGAATCTGAAATTCTAAGTCAGAATATTCCACAACATTTAAGAGATGCTGATGGGAAATGGTTTGGGCTTTCTAAAAGAGCTAGAACCATTGTTTATTCGTCTGATGCAGTCAACAGTGATGATTTATCTTCCTATGAAGATCTAGCTTTGCCTAAGTGGAATAATAAGCTATGCCTGAGAACTTCTACAAAAGTTTATAACAGATCATTAATAGCAAGCATGATAGATGCTCAAGGCTTAGATCATTCAAAAATGGTAGTTCAAGGCTGGGTAAATAATTTAGCAACTGAAGTTTTTTCTAGCGATACTCAAGTCTTAAAAGCTGTCTCTGCTGGCCAATGCGCAGTGACCATAGTCAATACATACTATTTAGCAAGATTAGCCGATGATCCTCAGTATTCAAATCTAAAACTGTATTGGGCAAACCAGAAAAGCAGGGGTACGCATGTAAATATTTCTGGAGCAGGAGTAGTTAAATCTTCAAAGAATAAGGATGCAGCAACTAAATTACTTGAATGGTTGTCCTCTGAAGAAGCTCAAGAAAGTTATGCTGATGCAAATAAAGAATTCCCAGTCAAATCTGGAATACAGGTTGGTGAAACTCTCAAGGGCTGGGGAGAATTTAAAGAAGATCTTATTTCTGTTGAAAAATTAGGATCACTGCAAAAAGAAGCAGTGCTCTTAGCTCAACAAGCCGGTTATAAATAAATTTTTGGGTTTTAAAGAACTAAGTTTATTATTTTAAACTTTTTCGCCACGTGAACGCATTTCACTTAGAACTTCGCTTATGCCTTTTTTGTCTATGATTCTCATTCCCTTAGTTGAAACCTTTAGGTTTACAAACCTATTTTCTGATTCAACCCAGAATTTATGCATGTGGAGATTAGGAAAGAACTTTCTCTTAGTTCTATTATTAGCATGAGAAACATTGTTCCCAGACTGTGGTATTTTACCTGTAACTTGACATTTTTTACTCATAGAACCGCGATTTTATAGAACCTAGTGTCACTTAGCAATACTATTGACGATTAATATGAAACATTTACTTTTAATAAGGCATGCTAAATCTAACTGGGATAATGCTAATCTTGATGATTTTGAAAGACCTCTTTCAGAAACAGGTATAAGAGACGCTAAAATAATGGAAAAATTCCTTACAGAATCAAACCTTAAACCTAACCTAATATTATGTAGCTCAGCAAGAAGAGCTCAACAAACATATGACATTATTTTTGGAGCTGATAAATTAGAGTTAACCATGTATCTAAATGATTTATACCAATCAGGAGATGCAGAGTTATTAGACACCATTAAATCTGCTGATGAAAAAGTGAAAAATCTGGTAATCATTGGACACAATCCCTCATTACAAAATACCTTGGAATTACTAACAGGAGAAAAATTTAAAGATTTTCAAACATCTGCGATCGCTTGCTTGCAAATAAATTTAGAATGGGAGAAAGTAGCAACTAACAAAACTAAATTAATTTATTTTAAAAAACCCAAGGATTTTTCATCTTGCTAAATATAAAAATTAAAATATTAAATTCTAAAATAGGCAAAGAAATACCTTTGCCAGAATATAAAACATCTGGCTCAGCTGGAATGGACGTTAGGGCATGCCTTGAAGATGATATTATTTTAAAGCCAGGTAAAACAGAAATGATTAAGTTGGGATTTGCGATGCATATTCAAGATCCAAATGTAGCTGCGCTTATTATTCCAAGATCAGGATTAGGGTCTAAGCACGGTATTGTTTTAGGAAACTTGGTAGGACTTATTGATTCAGATTATCAGGGCGAGCTAATGGTTCCAGCTTGGAATAGATCCGAAGATGATTTTAAGATATCTTCTGGTGATCGGATAGCGCAAATGGTCATAGCGCCAGTTATACAAGCTAATTTTGAATTAGTTGATGAATTTGAGAAAACTGAGAGAGGTGAAAAGGGCTTTGGAAGTTCCGGAGTAAAATGAATTTACTTTTTCTTACCAAATCTTTCTTCAAATCTTTGGACTCTTCCGCCAGTATCAATAATTTTCTGCTTGCCAGTGTAGAAAGGGTGGCATGCTGAACAAATATCTAATGATAAATCATCTTTTAATGTGCTCATGATTGCAAAAGTATTACCACAACCACAAGTTGCTTTAATTTCTGAATATTCTGGATGTATGTCGCTTTTCATAATAAATGTAAAATTTGGATGAGAACTATAACAAATAAGTCGATCTTTTCAATTAAAACATGAATATTTTTTATTATGATATTGCGGTTCCTATACCTATAAGAGAAACATTCACCTATAAATCAAATGAGATCATCAATAATGGCACCAGAGTAGCGATTAAATTTAGAAATAAAGAGGTTGTTGGGTATGTTGTTAAAAAACTAAATCAAAAGCCAAGTTTCTCTACCACTGAAATTTCTGAAGTGCTTGATAGCGAACCAATTTTTAAATCCTCAGATCTTCAAATTATTGCTTGGCTTGCAGACTACTATCATCATCCTATTGGAGAGGTCTTTGACTCTTTTTGCCCACCCTCTTTGAGGAAGGCTATAAAAAATGAGCCTTTAATTATTGATAACGAGATATCTTATAAAGCAAACATAGAGGACCAATCATTTGAATTAAATGCAGAGCAGCTTAGCTGCATTAATAAACTTGAGAGTTTAGATGGATTTGATCCATGTCTGCTATACGGGGTAACAGGCTCAGGCAAAACCGAAATCTATTTACAAATAGCAGCTACATATTTAGCTCAAAATAAATCAATACTTATTTTAGTTCCTGAAATATCCTTAACTCCACAACTAAAAGAAAGATTTATTAATAGATTTGGTGAGAATATTGGAATTTATCATTCAAAACAAACCCCAAAACAAAGATATGAAGTCTGGAAGAGTGCGAGAAATGGAGAATTAAAAATAGTTATTGGAACTAGGTCAGCTGTGCTTTTCCCTTTACAAAATCTAGGCTTAATCATCGTTGATGAGGAGCATGATCAGTCATACAAACAACACGAAGGCTTTAGATTTTCAGCAAGAGATGTAAGTATTAAAAGAGCTCAAGTAGAGAAATTACCAATTATTCTTGGTTCTGCAACTCCTTCGCTACAAACATTAAAATCAGTTCAAGATAAAAAATTTAAACAAATAGATATATTAAAAAGAGCAAACGGCTCTCAGCCACCAGGTTTTATAATTCTAGATATTAATGACTCTAAATTAGAATCAGGAATAGCTCAGGAGTCTCTTGATGCAATAGAAAATACTCTTAAAAGGAATAAACAGGTCCTTATCTTTATTAACAGAAGAGGCTTCTCTCCATTATATGAATGTAATGATTGCAGATGGGCTGCGGAATGCAAAGCTTGTGATGCACGCCTAGTATTTCATCATGATTTAGATAGGCTTGTTTGTCATAGATGTGACTCAGCATATGGAGTCCCTAAAAAATGCCCAGAATGCAATTGCTCTAACTTGAGCTTGCAAGGTTCTGGTACAGAAAGAATAGAAATTTTTTTAGAAGAATATTTTAGCAATACTCTCATTATTCGTTTAGATCACGATACAACCAAAAAGAAGGGCTCTTTAGATGAGATTATAAAAAAAGTACACGGATCTGATTCAGCAATTTTAGTAGGCACACAAATGCTAGCTAAAGGTCATGATTTTCCTAAAGTAGAATTAGGAATTATTTTAAATTGCGATGCAGGCATTACTAGCCCAGATATTAATAGTCTTGAAAAAGTCTCTCAATTGCTCATACAAGTTTCAGGAAGAGTTGGCAGAAAAAAAGGTGATGGCAATGTTATTATTCAAACACGATACCCTGAAGATGAAAATTTAAGAGAATTAAAATCTGGAGATTACCTAAATTTTGCTTTAAAAAATCTTCAACAAAAACAGGAACTTCATCATCCACCGTATTCAGCAGTTTGTCTTCTGAGATCAAGCTCACCTTTAGCAGAGCACAATATTATTTTTTTAGAGAAAGTTAGTAAGCTACTTAATAAAGAATCAAATATTTCAGCAATAGGACCCATCCCTTCGATAGTTTCTAAAACTAGAGGAAATTTTAGACATCATCTGATCATCCAAACAAACTCAAGAACAGATTTAAATAAGTTTGCTCAGGATATTATTCACCATCTTTCAAGCTGGAAGGAAGCAAAAAAAGTAAAATGGTTTTTTGATATAGACCCTATTGATTATAGTTAAATAGCGATCTTTATTTTTTGTCCAGGAAAAATAGATTTATTTTCTAAACTGTTAAGTTTAATTATTGCTTCAACATTCACACCAAATCTAATAGCGATTTCAGAAATGACATCACCCTTTTGGATTGTATATTCAACATTTAAAGGCACGGGATCCATAAAGGTATTTGGTTTTGGTTTTTCTTTAAAGTAATCATGAATACCTAGAAATATTGATCTAGCTATCATTCTTCTTCCAGGTTTACCCTTTAGCCTTGCAGCATCTTCAGGATTTGACAGAAAGCCTGATTCAACTAAGACGGAGGGAATATCTATAGATTTTAATACCCTAAAATCAGCAAACTCAACATCTTTTTTATGCAGTCGTGTATAGGGATCAAGCCTTAATTCATCAAGTATTTTATTACCTAATACAATACTATTTTCTATTTTAGCTTCATATACCAGTTGATATAGAGTTCTTGCTGCATCTTCATCAAAATCGTTTACATCAAGCTTGCCAATTTTTGCTTTTACCTCAGGATTTGTTGCAAGCTCTTTTTTTGAAAGGTTTTCAGCAGTAATGCTAGAGGCTTCTTCAGACCAAACAAAAACAGATACTCCTTTTACAGAAGCTAATCTAAATGCATCCGCATGGATAGAAATAAAAATATCAGCACCAACTTTACGAGCGTTTTGATACCTATCATTAAGATCTACAAAAGAATCATCTTTTCTAATCATTACCGGCTTATAGCCTTTGGTATCTCTGAGAGTTCTTTCAAGCTCTTTTGCAATAAGAAGGGTAATATCTTTTTCTAAAATATTTAATTTACCAACTGCACCTGGGTCTCTTCCTCCATGACCAGCATCTATAGCAACAATAATATCTCTTAGATTTTTCTTTAACTTTTTATCTTTCTTAATTTCAAATATTAATAAGACATAACCATCTTTTTCAATTTGCCACGGCTTTTTCCAATACACGGATTCGTATAGATCAAGAACTATCCTAGCTGTTGAACCGTCTTGATTAGCTCTAATTTTTTTAACTGGATAATTTTGTTTATTCTCAAACTCACCCTTGAGTTTAGATTCTTTAATATCAATCACTATTCTAGAAGGCTCATCTAGAGAATAAGACTTAATGAGCGCTACCTTATCTAATTTAAATGTAATTCTAACTTCATCAGATGGGAGTTCTTGGATTGACACAAATTCGACTTGATTCAAACTATAAGCCTCAATACTAATAAGGAATAGGCAGGCTATAGCAATCAATTTTTTCATATTAATTATTTTCTTCTATAATTTTTTTAGAAGGATTGTATCTCCATTTAATTCTATTTTCCTACTATTATTAAAATGCATCATATTAATTCTTAAATTATAGGGTCTCTTGTCTTCAACTTTTTCTGGCCATTCTATAAATATTATTTTTTTACCATCAAAAGGCCTATTCAGATCAAGCATTTCAACATCCTCATCGATTTCAGTTCTATATAGATCAATATGCAGAACAAGAAAATTATTAAATTCATATTCCTCGCATATAGTGTAAGTAGGGCTCTTAACAGAACCTTCCCAGCCTAATCCTCGAAGTATGCCTCTTACCAAAGTTGTTTTCCCAGCACCAAGGTCTCCTTGGAGATGGAATTCAAAAATTGAGTCATCAGTTTCTTTAATTAACTCAGAAATTTTATGTCCAAAACTTATAGTTTCTTCTTCATCTTGAAGGATAAGGTTATGCATTATTTATTATTAAGTATTTTTCTTATTAAAGGAATTAACTCAGATGCAGCTAAACCATTTTCACCACAAATATCTTTAAATTCTTTACCCGCCAAGCCATGAGTTGCAACAGCAAGCAGAGAGGCGTTATTAGCAGATAATCCCTGAGCTATTAGACTTCCAACTAATCCAGCTAAAATGTCTCCAGTACCTCCTGTAGCTAACTCAGGACCGCCTTCATCGCATATATATACCTCACTGCCATCAGTAACAATACTCCCAGCACCTTTAAGTATCACGGTAGCTTTATATTGAGTTGCTATTTTTTTTGCAGCATTAATTCTGTCTAATTGAACTTCTTTAATCGTTATTCCCAAGAGATCTGCAGCTTCACCTGGATGAGGAGTAAGCACTATGGAGCTTTTAATATTATGTGTAGATAAAAAATCCTTTGCCAACATGCGAAGGGCGCCAGCATCGAAGACAACCGCTCCCATATTTTTATTTAAGTGGTTGATAAGCTTGGTTAACATGCTCTTTGACCATGAGCTAGAAGAAAGACCTGGACCACATACAAAAACGTCCTGATTACTCATAGCAGCAACAGGCTCTTCATGTGAATCAGAATCAATAGCCATTACCTCAGGATTTCTTATAAGAGAAGCCTTGAGATGTATTTTTTGAGTTAGGAGTGATACTAGTCCAGAACCAGATTTTAAAGCCGTCTCTGAAGCTAGAATAGCTGCTCCACCCATATTGTCATCTCCACCAATAACCATAAGTCTTCCATGATTTCCTTTATGGCTAATAGGCAATCTTTGAATGAGCAGATCTTTTACATCAATGAATTGATATGACTTAGCGATCTCTTTTATATCTTTTTCCATTTCTAAGTTTAGGCTATGAAAATGCTTCTCTCCTGCGGAGATTTTACCCTCATTAAGACTTAAGCCTAACTTTCTTCCAATAAAACTTATAGTTTTATTAGCTTCAACATAAGCTTCACAAGGCACCCCTGTATCTGGATGAATACCAGATGGAATATCAATTGAAAAAATTTCTTTATAAGAATTTATAATTGTAATTAGATCAATCATATTTTCATCTAATGCCCCTTTAAGATTTGTTCCAAAGATTGCATCAACAATAACTTCATCAGTATCAATATTATTTAATATTGATATTTGGTATACCAAATCTCCTGAATGCGCTTCATTAAAAGCCTCCATACATAAAGAACTTTTAGTCTTAGCTTCCAAAGCTTCTACTATTTTTACATCAAAGCCTTTATTAGATAAATATATACCTACATAGCAACCATCGCCTCCATTATTACCTGGACCACAAATGCAAATAAATTTTTTATTGTCAGTATTTTTTATAATATATTCTGCTGTTATTTCAGCAGCCTTTAGCATCAGATCTTTGTCAAGATTGCCCTGATCAAAATACGCTTTTTCGTAATCTTGTACTTGAGAGCTAAGAAATAATTTGTTCAAAAATTAGTTAGTTGGGAAGGAAGCCATTCTATCAGCATGAAAAGAGCCAACATAAATTTTATTATTTATAGGGTATGCAGTAGTGGGAAATCCAAATACAGTCTCCTGAAATGAATATACATTTTTCTTTCTCATCGAAACTATATCTATCTCATGAATAGAAAAAGGTAATGAGCAAGCTATGTTAATTTCCAGATTACAGGCCATCGAATCGACAGTTTCATGGTCTAGAGAAGTAAGCCAAATAGAGTTATCAATAATTATCATATTATCTGGAGAATTTATCTTATATCTTCCAATTAACTTGCCATCTAGCAAGTTTATAACTTTTAATTCATCACTAAGATTGTAATTAACATACAAAAGCTCACTATCTTGGTCTAAACCTATGCCATTTGGCTGACCACCATCACTACCAATAACCTTTGTAAAAGTTTTCTTATCCCACTTTAAAACATATCCAGTAGAGTACTTAAAAAGAGCAGCACTAAGCCATTCGTTAACAGTTATATCTCTTTCATACATATGAGTAACATAAAATGAGCCATCCCTTCTTATACTTAGATCGTTAAAATAATTTTCTTCTGGAGCAGTCACGCAGCCTCTCCAAGTCATCAGCCACTCATTATCACTTTGAGTTAATTCAAAAAACTCGACAGACTCAAAAGGAAAGTGATTTACAACACCAAATTGTAATAATCCATCATCTCTTTTTATTAAATCAACTCCATGAGGACCAAAGGAATCAGAAGGATTTCTTTTACAGCTTGGCTCTCCCCAGGTATTTTTACCAAATTGAATTTTGGGTGATAGTCTTGATCCGTCTTCAATTTTTAACAGGGCAAAAGATCCTGATCCATCTTTTTCTTGATAGGGACGAATTCCTCCAAATTCTGACATTATAAAAAATTTATTATCTGGCAATAAAGCCATATCTTCTGGATTATTAAATTCGCAATATACTGTTATTGTTGAATCTGATTGGCATTCATCAATATTATTTAAGGGACCCATGTAATCTCTTGAAACCATTAATAAAGCTAAGGAAAGAAAAACTAAACTTAGAGGAATAGAGAATTTGTAATAGTTTTTAAAGAAGACAGCTACAAATTTATGAACAATATTTTCAAAAAATATAGCTATAAAGCCTCTTAGAATTGAGGATATACCAAAGATAAAAAATGTATTTTTCCACACTCTGTCTGACCATGAAAAATCAACAACATATAAAAGTAATAGACCTATACCTATAGCTAGAAAGCCAAGTAGTCTTAGATTAGAAGATTCATATAATGGGCGCATGGCTGAAAGTGCAATTTTTTTAAATAAAATTATTATGCTAAAACATAAAAAAATAATTGCTAATAGCTCATTCATTTTTTAATTTCCCACTCAGATATTTTTGATTTAATTATAGCAACTATTTCAAGAGGCTTATCCAGTGGCACATGATGAGCTGCCCCCGGCACTTCCACAAAGTCCATAATTTCTTCAAACTCTTTTGCCATAAAGTTTAATATTTTTGAACCAAGCAGCATGCTATTACCGCCATAAATATATAAAGCTTTACACTGAATATTAAATTTATATTCTGAGAGACGACCTAGTTTCCAAAACAAGGTGTCATCAAATTTCCATCTCCAGCCTTCTTCATTTTCATAAATAGAATGTTCGCCTATATATCTTAAATACCAATCATTTTCACATTCTTGGGCTGGCATCAATCTAAATCTATTAATAATAGATTCTTTATTTTCATAATATTTAATCATTCTAAGAGGCCCAGTGCTTCTATGTTTTGCATAGTCATAATCCGGAGGTCTAATCGGGGTATCTATCATGACTAGGTAATCAATAATTTCAGGGTGTTCGCTTGCAGCAAATCCAGCCACATGCCCACCAAGAGAATGACCAACTAAGATAATATTTTTATTATTATTAATTAACTCTTCTTCATTTAATATATCCATTATTGCTTGAGAAAAAGCTGCGAAGCTATATTCATTTTTATGAGCTGAGTCGCCCATTCCCGGCAGATCAAGTGCAAGCACATAAGCTTCATCAGAAAACTGAGGAGCAATTGGATTCCACCATTTCATATGAGCGCCAGTTCCATGGACTAGAAAAATTATATTTTGTTGATCTTTATTTCCCCATGCTTGATATGCAACCTTGTGGTTGTCCGAAATGACAGTTTTATATTCAAACGGATGCGCTATAGAATCATGAAACCAATCTGGAGCATGAGAAATATCATTTTGTAGATTGTCAGTAACTTTCATTGCACGTATTCTAAGCTATTAAATAGAATTAATTAACTAAATGAATACTCAAATAATAACTCCTGCAGCAACTGTATTAATAATTAGGGATAGCAATAATGGCATAGAAGTATTCATGGTTGAAAGATCTAACAGGCCGCCATTTGGAGATTTATTTGTTTTTCCTGGAGGCAAGATAGATCAAAGTGACAATGATCCTAGAGCTCAATCTCTATGCAAAAGTATCTCTGACAAAGAAGCTTCATTATTGCTAGGAATTGAGAAGAATGGTCTTGGTTATTGGGTAGCTTGTGTAAGAGAGTGTTTCGAGGAAGTAGGAATTCTATTAGCAGAAAAAAAAGATGGCTCCATGTTAAATCTTAATGGTATAGAAAAAGAAAAATATCAGAAATATAGACAAGATCTTTTAGCAGAAAAAATAAGTTTTTATGATATCTGTATGCAAGAAGAACTAGAGCTATTAACAGAAAACATAGCACCTTTTTCACACTGGATAACTCCAGCGCTTGAAGTTAAGAGATTCGATACAAGATTTTTTATTGCATGCTTACCCAAAAATCAAACAGGTATCCATGACGGAAATGAATTAGTAAATAGTCTATGGATCTCAGTTGATGAAGCTATTAAAAACGCATATGCGGGAGAGATGAATATGATAATGCCTACTATTAAAAATCTTGAGCAGTGCGTTGGCTTTAATTCAATTCAAGAATTACTTAGCCATCAACAACAATTGACCAATGAAGATATACCTCCAATATTACCTAAATTTTTTAAGAAAGATGGAAATTGGGTAGGTCTTCTTCCAGGTGATGCGGGGTATGATGATAATTAAATGAGCAATCTAATAAAAAAAATAACAGCTCCTAATGGTGGAGTATTTACTGGAGAGGGTACTAATACTTACTTAGTAGGCATAAATGATATTACCGTTGTAGACCCAGGCCCTAATATTCAGAGTCATTTAGATAATATTGTTAAAGAAGGTCAGAACAATATTAAAAGAATTATTGTTACGCATACACATACAGATCACTCACCAGGAGCTAAGCCTCTAGCAGAAATGTTAGGCGTTCCAGTAATGGGGTCTTTTGCAAAGTTTGATATGTCTATTCAAGATAAAACATTTTCGCCAGATACAATTCTTAGTGATAAAGACATTATTAAAACAGATGAATATACAATCGAAGTAATTCATACCCCGGGTCATGCATCTAATCATTTATGTTTTCTCATCCAAGAAGAGAAATGCCTATTAACTGGAGATCACATAATGAACGGATCAACAGTGGTTATTGCTCCACCTGATGGAAATATGACCGAATATATAGATTCGCTTAAAAAATTAGATCAATTTGATATTAAATTATTAGCTCCAGGACATGGTGATTATCTTGATAATCCTAAAGTGGTAACTGAATGGATAATTAACCATAGATTAACAAGAGAACAAAAAGTTTTAAATTCAATGAGAGAGTTAAAAACAACTTCTCTAGAAGACCTTTTACTGCATGTTTATGATGATGTTGACCCACGATTACATCCAATAGCTTTATGGAGTCTAGAAGCCCACCTAATAAGGCTAGAAGACCATCAGCATGTCAGTAAATTAGAAGATGGTTCTTGGAGAGCAGAGTCTTAAAAATATTAATTAGATATTATAAAAACATATAAAAATGCAATTTTATTTTGCATAATCTTCTTTAGACTCGATTAAG
>CAZJJG010000004.1:5270-9971 GCA_964546275.1 uncultured Gammaproteobacteria bacterium | reverse complement strand
AAAACATATAAAAATGCAATTTTATTTTGCATAATCTTCTTTAGACTCGATTAAGTCTTTTACAACACCTGGATCAGCTAGCGTAGAAGTATCACCAAGGTTATCAAATTCACCTCCAGCAATTTTCCTTAATATTCTTCGCATAATTTTTCCTGATCTTGTCTTTGGTAGACCGGGGGCCCACTGAATTAAATCTGGTTTTGCTATAGGACTAATTTCATTTGATACAAATACTCTTAATTCATTTTTTAATTCATCTGCATAAGATTCACCAGCCATTAAAGTTACATAAGCATAAATACCCTGTCCTTTAATAGGGTGATCAAATCCAACAACAGCAGCTTCTGCAACCTTTGAATGAAGCACTAAAGCGCTTTCAATTTCAGCTGTTCCAAGTCTATGCCCTGATACATTAAGAACATCATCAACTCTGCCAGTGATCCATAGATAACCGTCAGCATCTCTTTTTGCACCATCACCAGTAAAATATAGCCCATCATATTGTGAGAAATAAGTATCAAGCATTCTGGCATGATCTCCATAAACACTTCTAATTTGACTAGGCCATGATTGAGTTATTACTAGATTTCCTGAACTCTCGCCTTGTAGCATTTTTCCATCAGGATCAATTAATTCTGGTTTTACTCCAAAAAAAGGAAAGGTTGCTGAACCTGGTTTTACAGGAGTAACGCCAGCTATAGGTGAAATTAAAACAGACCCAGTTTCAGTTTGCCACCAAGTATCTACAATATGACATTTACTATTGCCAACAACAGAAAAATACCACTCCCAAGCCTCTGGGTTAATCGGCTCGCCAACGGTACCAAGAATTCTCAATGAATCCCTATTTGTTTTTAGTACAGGATCATTACCTTGTGACATCAATGCTCGAATTGCTGTTGGGGCAGTGTAAAAAATATTTATATTATGCTTATCACACACTTCCCAGCATCGTGAAGCATCTGGATAAGTAGGGATTCCTTCAAACATTAAGCTTGTAGCTCCGTTTGATAGCGGTCCATATACGATATAAGTGTGCCCTGTAATCCAACCTACATCTGCCGTACACCAGTAATTATCTTCAGGGTTATAACCAAAAATGTACTTAAATGACAAATGAGCACCTAGGAGATATCCAGCAGTTGTATGCATTACACCTTTTGGTTTTCCAGTAGATCCTGAGGTATATAAAATAAAGAGTGGATCTTCTGAATCCATCTCTTCTGGAATACATACAGGAGCTTGATGATTAACTAGATCGTGATACCAAACATCAACATCAGCATTCCAATTAATTTCACCACCAGTTCTTTTTATTACTAAATTAGTTTTTACATCAGGACATTTTTGCAGAGCCTTATCAACATTTTGCTTAAGCGGCACTATTTTACCGCCTCTATAACCTTCATCAGCAGTAATAACTA
The DNA here is from genome assembly GCA_964546275.1 of uncultured Gammaproteobacteria bacterium. GTDB lineage: Bacteria > Pseudomonadota > Gammaproteobacteria > Magnimaribacterales > D2472 > MED-G78. The sequence continues at coordinate 8,547 of CAZJJG010000004.1, read as the reverse complement.
TTGAGCAATCTGAATCAAGTATTCTATCCTTTAGAGCTTCTGGTGAAAAACCACCAAATACCACAGAATGAATTGCACCTATTCTTGCACAAGCGAGCATTGCATATGAAGCTTCAAGAATCATAGGCATATATATACAAACCCTTGAGCCCTTTGTTACCCCAAGCTCTTTTAAAGCATTTGAGAGTTTGCAAACCTCATCATGAAGCTCTTGATAAGTAACCGAAATAGACTCTTCAGGATTATCACCTTCCCATATTAAAGCAGTTTTATTTGAGTTTTCTTTTAAATGCCTATCAATACAATTTGCAGATATATTTATAGTTCCATCTTCAAACCATTTTGTTTCTGCAAAACTACCATTATGAATTTTTGAGAAAGGTTTAATCCATTGCAAGTTATCTGTAGCCATCTTGCCAAAAAATTTTTCAGGCTCATTTATAGACTCTTCATATAAAGCCTTATATTGATTCAGATCCTTAATATGAGGATTTTTTATATTATCTTGAGGGCTATATATTTTTTCTGACATAAAATTTATTACTCTTTAGCAATAAAGGAGTATCTATAGTATTGAAGGCTGTGGATTAATAAATTTTTTGCCTTTAGGGTCTGACATGATGTGACCAACCAGCATATCAAAGTCATCGTCGTTTGATTCAAGATTAATATCAGAAGCATTTACGATTAAAAGAGGAGATGATTCGTAATAAAGAAAAAATCTTGAATAGGCATCATTTAATTTCTCTAGGTACTCTGGAGTTAAAAATTGCTCATTAGGATTTCCTCTCTTGCCAATTCTATTCATCAAAACATCAACTGGGGCTTGTAAATATATTACTAGATCAGGAGTAGGTGCATCTATTGTAATGTGATCATAAATTTTGTCATAAAGATCCATCTCTTCATTAGATAGAGTTACTTCTGCAAACAGCCTATCTTTTTGGATTAGAAAATCTGCAACTCTAACAGTCTCAAATAAACTTCTCTGTTTTAATTCTTCTATTTGCTGCATTCTTTGAAATAAAAAGAATAGTTGGGTGGATAGTGCAGACTGACTAGGATTTTTATAAAAATTCTTTAAAAATGGGTTTTCAGAAGGTCTTTCTAAAAAAGCATCATAATTGAAATTCGAAGCAATTTTATTTGCAAGCGTTGTTTTCCCAACACCTATAGGCCCTTCAATTGCGATGTACTTTGGAAGCGGTGTTTCCTTAATAGCAAGTTTCATTTATAAAACAATATTTTTTTATTAAGATTATATTAACTCACTCCAGAAACCAAATTTTTTATCAGGTTCATTTTCTTGTTCATCATGTAATTTATTAATAACTACTTCCCTTTCATCATAATTTTGAATCTGGAACTTAGTCCACCATTCACCAATGTTTGATTCTTCGGAGGCTGCAGCTTCTCTTATTAATAAAAAATCATATCCAGCTCTAAACCTTGGGTGTTTGACTAGTTTATGAGGATGTTTTCCAATTCTACTTTCAAGTTTTAACTGAAGCACCCAAATATCTTTTATATATGTTTGGAATTTTCTTGGAATAGCTGTGAGTTGATGTTGTTCTTTTAAAACCTCATCCATAGATCTAAAAAATTTTCTAATATTAATTTCTTTATTGTTTGAACATTTTTGTATTAGTGTAGGCCATAGCAGCGCAGCTAAAAGGAAGCCTGGAGTTATAGATTGGCTATTAGCTATTCTTCTATCAGTATTTATTAATGCTTCCAGCATAAAATTCATAAAAAACTCTGACGAATGAGGGTCTGAGCATATTAGATACTTAGCAATTCCAAATGAGTCTAGTTTTTTAAAGTTATCTTCAGCATATCCATGCAGAAAAATCTTACAGAATTCATCAAATAGTCGAGCATTAGAAACTCCAGACAGGAGATAACTTTTATCATAAATAGCATCTTTAATTTTATTATCAATCTTAAACCCTAACTTAGTACTAAACCTTACAGCTCTTAAGGCTCTTACCGGATCTTCTTCAAATCTTCCTTGAGGATCTCCTATCGAAACTAATATTTTCTTATTAATATGTTTTAAGCCTGCATGAAAATCTTGGATTTGGTCTTTTACTGGGCAGTAGTAAAGCGCATTAACTGTGAAATCTCTTCTATGACAATCCTGTTGAATTGTCCCCCAGGTGTTGTCTCTTAATATTTTCCCACTTTCATCTTTAACCAGAGTATCTGAGTTTTGTTTTTTTAACTTCCCAGCTCTAAATGTTGCTACTTCTATGAGTTCAGTTCTACTAAATACATGAACTAATTTAAATCTCTTACCAATGATTCTAGATGCTTTAAAAAGTTTTCTTACTTCTTCTGGTGTTGCATTTGTTGCTATATCAAAGTCTTTTGGACGGATTCCTGTTAAAGCATCGCGAATGCAGCCACCAACTAGGTAAGCTTCAAAATTATTATCTTGAAGAGTTTGGATTATAGAAATAGCAAAGCTACTAAATTTAGTGGAGTCTAACAATTATGTGAGATTAATTTATTCAACAGTTTTCTTCTTTATGAATTTTAATTCTGTTTCCCAGTTTTTTTTATTAATTTTATAGTATTCAGCGCCTTCTTGAGCTAGAAGTATTCTACCACCATCCATATCAATTCTGATGCTATCAGTAGTTATAACGCCGCCATATCTATCATGGAAAACGCCAACGATTTCACCGTTTTTATCTTCAGCATGGATATATTTGATTAATTCTATTAACTCTTCTTTTTTCATCAAAAGATTTCAATACTTAGCCGCTAAGTTGTTTTTCCTTGATCTCATCTAGAGTTTTACAATCGATGCAATGAGTTGCAGTTGGTCTTGCTTCTAATCTTTTGATGCCAATATTAACTCCACAAGATTCGCAATAGCCATAATCATCTTGTTTTATTAGTTCAATAGAAGAAGCGATCTTATTTATGAGTTTTCTTTCTCTATCTCTAGTTCTAAGCTCAAAAGCAAATTCTTCTTCTTGTGACGCTCTGTCTAGATCATCAGCAGGCTTTTCGCCCTTATCTTTTAAATGTTCAAAAGTTTTTTGCATTTCATTTTTTAGATCATCACGCCAATCTGTAAGTATTGCTGAAAAATGTTTTTTCATCGCAACGCTCATATACTTTTCTTTTTTCTTTGGTTTGTAAGCTAATATTTTTTTCTTAGCTACAACCTTCTTAGTGGCAGACTTCTTAACTACAGCCTTTTTTGGTGTAGTTTTTTTAGCAACAGGTTTTTTAACTACAGCCTTTTTTGGTGTAGTTTTTTTAG
>CAZJJG010000004.1:0-5170 GCA_964546275.1 uncultured Gammaproteobacteria bacterium | reverse complement strand
CTTTTTTGGTGTAGTTTTTTTAGATACTGTTTTTTTAACCGAAGTTGTTAGTTTTTTATCAGATTTTGCTTTTGTCATTAATAAAAAGATAATTTTAGGGGGTGCAAAGTAGCAGAAACTCCCCTGATTTACTAGTATTTTTGTATATTATTTTTAACTTCTAAGTAGCCATCCTTAGATAATCTTGGCCCGAATGTCTCAACAACCTTTGATGCAGCATAATTTGCGAATTTTGCACAAGAAGCTAATGACATCTTTTCTAAGTATGCGTACATGAAAGATCCAGCAAACATATCACCAGCTCCATTAGTATCAATAGGGTTTATCTTTTCACCGGACACCAATTCTTCAGAACCATCAGCAATCACAATACTGCCATCAGCCCCAGTAGTTATTAATGATGTAAAAGATTTTTCTTTAAGAAATGTAACCGCTTCATCAAGTGTTTCTTTCCCAGAAAAAGCTTTTGCTTCATCGTCATTTCCAAAAACCATATCAATTCCATAAGATTCTATTATTTCAAATTTATCTCTAAAACCCATAACAATTCCCGGGTCTGATAATGAGAGGGCCTTGAGAACACTCTTATCTTTTAAAAATTCAAGCACTGTAATTACAGCATTAAAATTTTCGTCACTAGTTACCATGTAACCTTCTATATAAAATATTTTAGAATTAGCGATAGCTTCTAGATCAAGATCTTTAGACCACAAGAATGCACTAACACCAAGCATACTCACCATTGTTCTTTTTGCATCAGGAGTTACCAAGATAAGGCATTTCCCAGTAGGCAAATCTAAGTGTCCTTCACCAAAACCTTTGTGATAAACATCTGCATTTTTAAGGCTGTCTAAATATCTAACTCCATCATCATCTTTTGAAACTCTACAAACATGATGACATTTTGCTCCATAGCTTGATGATGCAACTAAAGAATTAGTTGCTGAGCCGCCACAATCTGAAATAGACTTCAGGCCTAATTTTTCTAACTTTTCAGTAATTTCATTTTGTTCTTCTGCAGAGACTAATGTCATTTGATCCGCCTCTAAGCCAATCGACTCTAAAAATTCATAGGACACCATATATTGAGTGTCAACTAGAGCATTTCCTATTGCGCATATATCATATTTCATTTTATAAACCTTCCTTAGTAATGAGTTCTATTTTTTCAATCACTGTATTTAAGACATTTTCATCATGCATGGTAGAGATAAATCCCGCCTCATATTTAGATGGAGCAAAATAAATACCATTGGCCATACATGCATTTAAAAAATTAACAAATACTTTATCATTTGTAGCCACAACATCGTCAAAATTATTTGGCATTTTGCTTGCAAAGAAAAACCCAAACATTCCACCCATTTGATTTTTTACAAAATCAATATTATTGGATTCCATAATTTTTGCCATAGCATTTAATAAGTATGATGCTTTCATTTCTAAACTCTTATAAGGATCAGTTTTTATAAGCTCTGTTAATAGAGCTTCTCCAGCAGCCATTGCAAGAGGATTACCAGACAGAGTACCTGCTTGATAGATAGGGCCTTCAGGAGCTAATTGATCCATTAAATCAGCTCTTCCGCCAAAAGCACCGACAGGAAGACCAGCGCCAATTACTTTTCCAAGAGCTGTAAGATCTGGCTTGATATCATAAAGCTCTTGAGCTCCACCTAGAGCAACTCTAAAACCACTCATCACTTCATCAAATATTAAGATAGATTTATTTTGTGCTGAAACCTCTCTAATTAATTCAAGAAAAGATTTATCTCCAGGCACAAATCCCATATTTCCTGCAACTGGCTCAATAATAATTGCAGCTAGATCATCTTTTACCTCATCGAATACTCTTAGAAAATGTTCTTTATCATTGTAAGGACAACTAATGGTTAAAGAGGCAAGCTCGACAGGAACACCGGGAGAATCAGGGAGACCAAATGTTGAAACGCCAGAACCCGCTTTAACAAGAAGTGAATCTGCATGACCGTGATAGCAACCAGTAAATTTGATAATCTTATTTTTCCCAGTACAACCTCTTGCAAGCCTTATACAACTCATTGTTGCTTCTGTTCCAGAGTTCACCATTCTAATTTTTTCAATAGAAGGGACACTTTTTTGAATTAATTTAGCTACATTTGATTCCAATCTAGTTGGAGCTCCAAAACTTGTACCAGAATCAATTTGTTTTTTTACTGCAGCTACCACTTTAGGGTGCGTATGACCCATTATCATAGGACCCCAAGAGCCTATAAAATCAACGTACTCATTGTCATCTTCATCATATAAAAATGCTCCTTTAGCACTTTTAAAAAATATAGGCGAACCTCCAATATTTTTGAAAGCCCTTACAGGAGAATTAACACCACCTGGCATAAGAGTTTGAGCTTCTTTAAATAATTCTTCAGATGTATTAATTTTTTTCAATGTATTTTATTTTCCAGCTAATATGTATCTAATAAATTAGATTGCCATGATATCAAAAATTTAAGCAGTTACTTCAATAAGACTAGTTGATTTGCAAATTCATCTACCTTATTCCAATCGGTAAACTCATATGTTCCAGATAAATCTGTCGGCCCTTTAGTCATCCACATAATAAATCTGATCATGTGTTTATCAATAAAACCATATTTTGGATAATCAATTTTACCAGCGAAAACACTGAGATCATTCGGCTCCCAGTCTGCAAGCTTAAGAAATTTTTGCATATAAGGATTTGTAGCTGCAGTATTTTTTTCTGGCTTTCTTGCCACAACATTAACACTAAAAAAGCTACTTTTTTTAAGATCTAATACAGCTTTGTTTTCTTTAATAAATTGGTAAAGATCAGGATGATGTTTACCATATCGAATGCTTGCGCCAATAATTATTTGATCAAAGCTTGATAGATTAATATCTGCAACATCATTAATGTTAATTATATTTACCAGATTATTATTTTCTATTATGGAGGCAATTCTATTGCATATAGATTTAGTTTGTCCGTCAGTAGTTGAAAATATAATCAGAGTTGAATTCATTTTTTTAGTAAAATTTTTATGAGCATATTTTAGCCTTTCCATCATAATTATTCAGATCAATCTGCTAATTAAAAAAATAATTAGTATTAATCTGATAATATTGTCTTTTAAAATATAAATATGAGCACAGAAAATTTCCCACCATCACTTGCTTTAACAGATTCTGCGGTTGAAAGGATTGCTTTTGTAATAAATACTGAAAACAAGTCTAGATTTAGAGTTTATGTCACCGGAGGAGGCTGTTCAGGCTTTCAGTATGGTTTTAAAGTTGATGACGAAGTGGCTTTTGACGATGAGGTCTTAGATTATAATAATTTTTCTGTTCTTTTAGATTCGCTCTCATACCCATATTTATATGGATCAACCTTAGACTATGTAGAAGATTTATCGGGTGCAAAATTTGTAATAAATAATCCAAATGCAAAGACTACTTGCGGCTGTGGAGAATCTTTCGCTATATAGATTTTGTAATCGAACCAAGTAAAGCTAGAACTTCTCTACTATTTTTTTGCTCAACTTTAGACGGTATATTATTCATTCTTCTATATGCAAGCCAGCCAAAGGCCATTGATTCAATAGCCTGAGTATTAAAACCAAGCTCAGAAGTAACTTTTACTGACATATCCAAGTGATAAGAAATTCTATCCATTAATGCTTTGTTATTGCTTCCACCTCCACATACGTAGATATTTTTAAAGCTATGACCCTTATTTTTTATTGCATTTGAGATAGAAATAGCTGTAAATTCAACAAGAGTTGCCAAGATATCCTGCTTTTCTTTTTTTAAGAGATTTTTTGATAAGTAACCAAAATTAAATAATTCTTTTCCAGTAGATTTAGGAAGTTTCTTTTTAAAGAAGCCATTAGAGAGTAGCTTTTTAAGCTCACTATTTATCACTTTGCCTTTTTTAGCGATAGAGCCACTCTTATCAAACTCTATCCCTAGAATATTTTTGCAGTATGCATCCATCAGAGCATTACCCGGGCCAGTATCTGAGCCAAAATAGGAGCCGTCTTTATCTACAAATGTATAGTTTGAAATACCACCTATATTTAAGATAATCCGCGCTTCTTTTTTTGATTTAAAGAGTTCAGCATGAAATTCTGGAACCAGAGGGGCTCCTTCTCCACCTTTTGCAATATGCATATTTCTGAAATCGCTTACTACAGTAGTGCCAGTAATGGCGGCAACAACATTAGGATCTCCAATTTGAGTAGAAAAATTATTACTTATTTGAGTTTCATGTCGGATAGTTTGTCCTGAAATTCCAACAACAATATTTTTAGGATCCTTTAAGACATTCTTATCAATAATTCTGGTTACAGCTTTTGCAAAGATAGCCCCAACTTTCTTATCAAGAACTCCCAAGTTAGATAAAGAAATTAAATTATTATCAATAGTAGTTCGGATTTCATCACTTAGATTTTTAGGAATTTTTATTGAATCAAACGCATTAAGTGTAATTTTTTTACCATTTACAGATATCAACGAAACATCTACTGCATCATGACTTGTTCCGCTCATTGCGCCTATATATATTTTTTTATTCGTTGGCATTAGGGTCTAAAATTTTAAATCTTTCTAATAGCTTATTATTTTCAGCCAATAAAGCAAAGAAGTCTTCTTTTTGATCACTTGGGACTGGTTGAGCTGAGGGGAGTTTAACTTTTACAGGATCTGTTCTTTTTGAGCCAACTTTAAATTCATAATGTAAATGAGTTCCTGTTGCAGCGCCTGAATCGCCCACATAACCTATTGTTTGTCCTTGAGATACTTTAGATCCAACTCTTAGTTTTTTATTGAAATCTTCCATGTGAGCATAAAGGGTTGATATATTTCCACCATGTTTTATTTGTATAGTTCTTCCATAACCTGACTTAGTCCCAATAAATTTAATGACTCCATCTCCAGATGCTCTTATAGGTGTATTTCTAACAGCAGCATAATCAACGCCGTTATGCGCTTTAATTTTATGAAGAATGGGATGCATTCTGTTTGGATTAAAATGTGAACTAATATAAGCAAAATCTAAAGGAGCTTTAAGGAACGCTTTCTTAATATTATTACCAGACTGATCATAATACTCTTTACCTGTTGATGGATTTATAAATCTATAGGCAGTATAGGTTTCACCTTGATTAATAAATTC
>CAZJJG010000003.1:0-66359 GCA_964546275.1 uncultured Gammaproteobacteria bacterium | reverse complement strand
CCACCGACCCCGGCATTATGAATGCCGTGCTCTAACCAGCTGAGCTACATAACCAATCGTAGAATGATAAGTCTTAAAATTTAAGAGTCAATATCTTTATTAAATTAAGTCTAAACATTAAATTTAAAATGAATAACATCACCGTCATTCACAATGTATTCTTTTCCTTCTAGTCGCCATTTACCATTTTCTTTGGCGCCTGCCTCTCCTGCATTATCTATATAGTCATTAAAAGCAATCACCTCTGCTTTAATAAAACCTCTTTCAAAATCAGTATGGATAACACCAGCTGCATTTGGAGCTGAAGCATTCAATTTAATAGTCCATGCTCTTATCTCTTCTGGACCTGCAGTGAAATATGTTTGAAGTCCTAATATTTCATATCCTTTAAATATAATTTTATTTAGAACAGGCTCATCCATTTCCATTAGTTCTAAATATTCATTTTTTTCATCTTCATCCAATTGAGAAATCTCTTGCTCAATTTTAATAAATGTTGGAACAACTTCATGCTCTAAGTCTTTTGCAAATTTTTTAAAATCACTTAAAAGTTCTTCAGATTTCGAATCATCAGATACATTAGCAATATAGAACATTGGCTTAGTTGTTAATAGATGTAATGACTTAATGTATGCTTTTTGTTCCTCATCAAAGGAGTTAGTCGATATAAAATTCCCAGCATCAAGCTCAGATTTAATTCTTAATAAAATATCATGCTCTTTTTTATTTTTTGGATCAGGTGTTTTTAATAGTTTTTCTGTTTTCATCAAACGTTTTGATACGGATTCCAGGTCTGCAAATATTAGTTCCAGATTTATAATTTCAGCATCCCTAATAGGATTAATAGATCCATCAACGTGAGTTATATTTTCATCTTCAAAACACCTAACTACATGAGCTAGAGCCTGCATCTCTCGTATATTTGAAAGAAATGCATTTCCAAGTCCTTCACCCTTTGATGCGCCTTTAACAAGACCTGCTATATCAACTAGATCCAATGTAGTGGGTATAATTTTTTTAGATACAACTATCTCTTGCAGCTTATCTAAACGTTTATCTGGAAGTGGAACAATTCCTACATTTGGTTCAATAGTACAAAATGGAAAATTTTCAGCAGGAATTGCAGATTTAGTTAAAGCATTAAATAAAGTTGATTTACCAACATTAGGTAGACCTATGATTCCACATTTAAATCCCATAATATTACTCTGAATGAAGTTGAAGCTGAGCTTCAGAAAATTTTCGTTCGCAAAGAAGATTAAATACCTTACAAAAATCAAAAAAACTTTCTTCTATTAATGATGTATCTTTAGGATTAGATTTACCTAGCACCCAGTCAGTTACTTTATTTTTATCACCAGGATGCCCAATTCCAATTCTAACTCTATAGAAATTTCTAGTACCTATTTTTTCAAATATATCCTTTAGTCCGTTATGGCCTCCATGACCACCGCCTAGCTTAATCTTAACTTCTCCGGGGTTTAAATCTAAGTCATCATAAAATACGACTAGATCTTCACTTGATACATTAGAATAACGCATTACTTTTTGAACAGTCTGTCCGCTATTATTTACAAAGTTATTCGGAATTATCCACTGGATATTATCGTTATGAGAGAAAGATGTGTTTGCTTCAAGTTTATCCTTAGATATAAACTCACAACCAAAATCACTAGAAAGTTTTATTAACCAGTCTTTGCCAATATTATGCCTTGTACCTTCGTATCTAGTACCGGGGTTGCCAATACCAAGAAAACATAACTTAGACACTTTTTAGCTTTCTTCAGACCCTTCTGCATCATCAGAGGATTCATCACCTTGAGTTGGTTCACCGTCAGTGCCTTCTTCACCCTCAACACCTTCATCTTCAACAGGCTCTTCTTCAGCAGCTTTAGGAGCATTAACGGAAACTACCATTTGATCTTGTCCATCCTCTAGACCAACAATTTCAGATCCTTCAGGTAAGTCTAACTCAGTAACTCTAATAGCTTCTCCAAGAGGAACATTAGTGACGTCAACATCAATAGTTTCAGGAATATTTCCAGCTAAACAAAGAACTTCAATTTCACGAAGCGCTTTAATTAGAACCCCACCTTCCATTTTTACACCAATACACTCATCTTCATTTATAAAAATAATTGGAATAGTAACTTTTAGCTTAGTTTTACTTGATACTCTTAAAAAATCTGCATGTAAAAATTTTCCTTTTGCAGGATCTCTTTGCAGTTCTTTAAGTACTACTTTTTCTTCTTTTTCCCCAATTTTTATAATCAATACCTGAGTATAAAATAGTGAATTCTCTGAGGCTTTTGTTAGTTCATTAAGAGGTAATTTAATATTTTCTCCAGGAATGTTATTTCCATAGATTACAGCTGGAATCATTCCATCAATTTTTCTTATAACTCTAGCTTTATTTGAACCACTTCTTTCTCTAGAATCTGCATTTAAAATTATTTCTTGTGTCATATTTGCCTCTTATCTATGTAAACATTGCGCTTAGCGACTCTTCATTACTCAACCTTCTAATACATTCAGCAATTGTTGGAGCCAGCGAAATGACGCGTATTTTACTGCATTTTTTACCTTCTTGGGACAAAGGAATGGAATTAGTTACAACTAATTCATCAATAGAAGAATTAGAAATTCTTTCAATTGCAGGACCTGATAACACTGGATGAGTTATATAGGCCTTAACTCCAGAAGCACCTGCTTGTTTTAAAGCCTCAACCGCATTACAAAGTGTTCCAGCGGTATCAATAATATCATCAGGAACAATGCACAGCTTTCCTTCAACATCACCAATTATATTCATAACCTCTGACTCGTTTGCAGCAGCTCTTCTTTTATCAATTATTGCTAGCTCTGCTCCATCAAGTTGTTTTGCTAGAGCTCTTGATCTAACAACTCCACCTACATCTGGAGAAACAACAACGATATCTTTCATGTTTACTTTGCTTTGAGATTTAATATCTTGAACCATTAGCCCAGTTGTATATACATTATCAGCTGGCATATCAAAGAATCCTTGAATTGTTTCTGAATGAAGATCTACAGTTAAAACCCTATCAATACCAACACTACCAAACATATCAGCAACTACTTTTGCACTAATTGGAACTCTGGCTGATTTAACTCTTCTATCTTGCCTTGCATATCCATAGTATGGAACTACTGCAGTAATTCTTGATGCTGAAGATCTTTTTAGCGCATCTGCAAGCAACATTAATTCCATTAAATTTTTATTAGTAGGAGCGCAAGTAGGCTGAATAATAAAAATATCATGCCCTCTAACGTTTTCTTGAATTTCAACTTTAATTTCACCATCGGAAAAATACCCAATATCAGCAGACGACATTTTCATACCTAAAATATCTGCAACATCATTTGCAAGCTCAGCATTTGCTGTTCCTGTAAAAATATCTAAATTTGGTTTACTAATCATAATAAATAATTATATCAAAATTGGTTGGGGTGGGAGGATTCGAACCTCCGCATGACTGGATCAAAACCAGTTGCCTTACCGCTTGGCTACACCCCAATGTTATTTCATATCCTCTAAAGGTGAATATTGTATAGCTTCAGTTAAAAAGAATCTCCAATTAATCGGTATTATTTGCAATATTTTTTCTAATTCATTTGAGTCTTTGTATGCAATAAACATTGTTGAACCAGTGCCAGTTAAACAAATATTAAACGAAGAAATATTTTTTTTATAAAATGTATTTATTTCAGGATATTTTGCCTTTACTGATTCTAAAAATGAATTCTGGGAAGCCTCTTTCACGCTTAAAGATGAATTATTGTTGGAATAGTATTCAAACATTTCTCCTGTTGAGATGTTGATATTTGGAGATATAAGAACATATTTTGATTTCTCTGACTTTTTAAGCTCAAACTTATCTCCAATACCTGAAACAAATGCATTTTTTCCATTAATAAAAAATGGAACGTCTGCCCCTAAATCTTTACCAATCTGTAATAGCTCTAAATCAGAAATATTAAGCTCCCATAATTTGTTTAAAGCAACCAAAACACTAGCAGCATTTGAACTACCACCACCAAGACCAGCGCCGATAGGTATATTCTTCTTTAATATAATTTGCACGCCTTTATTAATGTTAAATTTCTTTTTAAGCATCTCTATTACTTTAAAAATAATATTATCCTTTAAATCAATTACTGCTGGCTCGCATAAAATTGTTACTTCTTTTGAGTCTTTAATAGATATTTGGATTTCATCATAAAGATCAATTAGTTGGAATGCAGATTTTAGATTATGAAACCCATCTGATCTTTTATCTAGTATTTCTAAATATAGATTTATCTTTGCAGGCGATTTAAGACTTACGCTATTCATAATTAGTTATTACTCCACTAATATAAAAATTATCTGCTTCTTTAATTATGATTTTTGATGAACCGTTTTTCATATAACTACAATTAACACTCAATCTATTATCTTCTATGATACTGAAGTCTTTTTTAGATTTATTACTTTTTATGCAGGAAGAAATAATATTAAAATATAATTTTGGATTAATGCTATTTATGAGTGCTGTATTGTTATCATTTAGCTTAGGAATAATAGATACAGCCTTAAATTTATCAAATGTTATGTTCAGAACATTTCCTAATAAAGGTTTTTTAACCTGTATAATTACATTGCTAGATGAAGGGAAAATTGCAACACTGAAATTGGAATTATTTTTATCTTGAATTAGCGTAAATTTACCAAGATACTTTTCTCCGGAAAACTGCTGGTTAAGAGAGGCGCATGAAACTACAGATAACAAAAAAGCTATTGAGAAACTTTTAAAGATGAATTTACAGCTATTTGGCATTAATCATAAAACCTCAGATGTCTCTGAAAGAGAAAGATTTATTATAGATGAGTCCACGCATATTTTTTTAGAAAATTATCTAAAAGATCGATTTCCAAATGTTTTAGATTCGTTTTTTGGGTTATCAACATGCAATAGAACAGAATTTTATTTTATTGCTGATAATGATTATATCAATGATATTTTTAATGCTGTGAAGCATGCATTAGGTGTTGAAAATATTCCTGATTCACATTTCTATTTTTACAAGAAAGAAGATGCCTTTATTCACATGTGTAAAGTAGCATGCGGTGTAGACTCACAGGTTGTAGGTGAACAAGAAATATTTGGTCAATTCAAAAGCGCATATAGAACCGCTGATGATCTAGGAATAATTAAAAACAGACTTAGACAATATGTTGATAAAACATTGGAAATTTCAAAAAAAATTAGGTCCTCAACCAAAATAGGAATTAATCCTCTTTCTGTAAGTGGATTAGCTCTAAATTTAGTTAGAAAAATTTTTGAAAATCCAGAAAATCAAAATGTGCTTATTGTCGGTGGTGGTGAAATGGCTAAATTAATTATTGAGAGCTTATATAAATCTGGTATAAAAAATATAAATGCAATTAATAGAAGCATCAAAGTAATCAATATTTCTGATACTTTTAATGTAATACCCATGCCCTTATCTCATGCGCACAAGGCTTTAGAAGACGCTGATATAGTTATAGCATCTGCAACTACAGCTGTTCCAATCATTGGAAAAGGAGCAGTTGAAAGCGCTCTTAGAATACGAAACAATAAACCTATGCTTTTTATTGATTTAGCTGTTCCAAGGAATATTGAATCTGAGATAAAAGAATTAGAACAAGTTTATTTATTTTCAATTGATGATATCGAGAAAATAACAAAAGATAATTTTGGAGAAAGGCTAGCTGAAGCTGAAAAGGCTTCTAATTTGATTGTTAATGAAGTCTTAGTTGCAGAAAAAGAAATTAATAATAAATTCAAAAGAAATAATATTAGAAAAGAGCTCAGGGAATTGTTAAATTCTATGTCGTCTAAAGAAATCTCCACTTTTAAAACTAAAATCGTAAATAATGAAAACATTACAGACCTAATTCTTATAAAAGCAAAAGAAATTGGGGCATCTGATTCCATTAGAGATATTCAACTTATTGATGATCATGCAATAAAGGAAATCATGAAGGGATTAATAAAAGATGCATGATTCAATGTTAATTAAGCTTGAAAGGCTTAAAGAGCGACTTGAAGAAATTCAAAATGCTCTGGTTGATAGTAATACCGTAAAAGATATAGATAAGTATACTCAGCTAAATAAAGAATTTTCTGAATTAAAGCCAATTGTAGAAAAGTTTGATCAATACAATCAAACAATTGTTAGACATGAAGGAGCAACTTCACTTCTTGAATCAGAAGACGATGAAATGAAAGAGCTTGCTCAAATTGAATTACAGGAATCCCAAGAAGAATCTGAAAGTTTTGAAAAAGACTTAAAATTTATGCTCTTACCAAAAGATTCAGCAGATGATGGCTCTGCCTTTCTTGAAATTCGGGCTGGCGCAGGCGGTGATGAAGCTGGAATATTTGCAGGCGATTTATTTAGAATGTATACCAGGCTTGCAGAAAGAGAGGGCTGGGGTCTAGAAATTATCAATACTAGAGCAGCAGAGCAGGGTGGTTTAAAAGAAGCAGTAGCTAAATTAACTGGAAAAGCTGTTTTTAAAGTTATGAAGTTTGAATCAGGAGTTCATAGAGTGCAAAGAGTTCCTGAAACAGAATCTCAAGGAAGAATTCATACCTCTACTTGTACAGTAGCTGTTCTTCCTGAGACAGAAGAGGTTCAGGATGTTCAGATTTCTAAGTCTGATTTAAGAGTTGATACTTATAGAGCATCGGGCGCAGGGGGCCAGCATGTAAACAAAACTGATTCCGCTGTTCGCCTAACTCATATCCCAAGCGGTTTAGTTGTAGAATGCCAGGATGGCAGATCACAACATAAGAATAAAGAAAAAGCCTTGTCATTATTAGCAGCAAAATTAAAACAGCAAGAACTAGAAGAGCAGCAAGAAAGCATTGCCAGTGAAAGAAAAGTTTTAGTAGGAACTGGAGATAGAAGTGAGAAAATTAGAACTTATAACTTTCCCCAAGGAAGAATGACAGATCATAGAATAAAGCTTACCCAACATAATTTAGATCAAATCATGGATGGCGATATTAAAAGCATATGCGATGCTCTCTTATCTGAAAATCAGCTAGCTATGCTATCTCAACTTGAGGAAGAGTGATCATCTTTGATAACTTCCTTAAATACATATAAAGAAAAAATTAGATTACTGGAATCAAGCTTTTCAGGAATAACTGAAAATTTTAATTTCTTCTTAAAAAAATCTCTCCAGCATTCAGAATCATCAATTATTTTAAAAGACGACCTTAAGATTTCATCTGATGAAGTAATCGCAATAGAAAATTTTATAAATCTTTCATTAAAAAAAATTCCTTTTGAATACATCTTAAAAGAGGCTGAGTTTTATGGAAGAAATTTTTATGTAGATCCAAGAGTGCTAATTCCAAGAAATGAAACAGAGCTGCTTATAGAAATATTAATTGAAAATAATGTCGAAGAAGAGCCCAAGATTATTGATCTTGGAACAGGTTCAGGTTGTATTGGTATTTCTATTGCTTTAGAAATAACTAAGTCAAAGGTAATAGGCCTTGATAGCTCCATAGATGCCATAGATGTTGCAACAATTAATAAAGATTTACTAAAGGTATCCAATTTTAATTTAGTAAAATCAGACTGGTTATCTGAAATTAATGAAAATAATTTTGATGTTATTATTTCTAATCCACCATATATAGATTTATCTGATCCACATTTAGAACATCTTAAGCATGAACCTCAGTCTGCTTTAATTGCATCAGATAACGGCCTTTCTGATTTTAAAAAGATTTCTTCTCAAGCATACCCCTTGCTAAAAGGAGGTGGAATATTAATGTTTGAACATGGATATAATCAATCAGATGAGGTTACAGAAATTATGAAACTCAATAAGTTTAATAAGATACAAACTTATAAAGATTATCAACTTCATCCTAGAATAACTATAGGCATTAAATGAGCTTGCTTATATAATTTATATCAATCAATTTTTTAGGGGTAATTTTATGATTGGAGATATGCAGACATGGACGCCAAATGTGGCAAGTATTATTGAGCATGCCAAAAGGATTCATCCTACTACTGAAATTATTAGCAGAATGGTTTCTGGTGATGTTCATAGAACAAATTATGATGAAGTATGTATTAGGTCTAGAAAACTTGCTTCAGCTCTTGAAAGAGATGGTTATAAGAAGGGCGATGTTCTTGCAACTCTTGCTTTAAATACATATAGACATTTGGAAATGTACTATGGAATTTCTGGAATGGGAGGTATTAATCATACTTTAAACTTTAGACTTCATCCTGAGCAAGCTGTTTATATTATTAATCATGCAGAAGATAAAGTTATTTTTTGCGAAGCACCTTTTGTTCCAATTTTGGAAGGCTTAAAAGATCAACTCCCTCTTGTTGAGAAATATATCATCCTCTGTGATCAATCTGACATGCCTGAAACAGTATTAAAAAATGCAATCTCTTATGAAGAATACATAAAAGATGGTGATGAGAATTATGACTGGCCAATTATGGATGATAATGCCGCTTGTGGACTTTGTTATACGTCTGGAACAACAGGGAATCCTAAGGGAGTTCTATATTCTCATAAATCGAATATCCTCCATGCTCAAGCTGCTTTAACAGCAATGAGTATTAGTCCTGACGACACCATATTAATGGTAGTTCCATTATTTCATGTTTTAGCTTGGGGTATTCCTTACTTTGGAGCTATGCATGGGCTAAAGCTTGTAATGCCAGGAATGCAAATGGAAGGAGAACCTTTATATGATCTCATTGATAAAGAAGATGTAACCTTGGCCTTTGGTGTCCCAACTATTTGGATGGGATTACTTACATACTGTAGAGAGAATAATAAGATACTTACTTCGATGAAAAATACCATCATAGGCGGTTCAGCACTTTCACTTTCAACTCTTCAAGAGTTTGATGAAGTTCATGATGTAAATGTAATTCAAGCCTGGGGCATGACTGAAATGAGCCCTCTTGGTACAACAAATATTCCTACCCCTGAAATGGAGCATATGAGTAAAAAAGAAAAATATGCTATTCAATTAAAACAGGGAAGGCCAATATATGGAGTAGAGTTAAAAGTTGTAGATGATTCTGGAGCAGATCTTCCTAATGACGGAGAGTCACAAGGACATTTAATGGTAAGAGGTCCTTGGATTCTTCAAAAATATTTTAAAGCTGAAAAAGATGCAGTTGATAAAAATGGATGGTTTGATACAGGCGATATATCCGTTCTAGATGAAGATGGATATATGACCATTAAAGATAGAGCAAAAGATGTCATCAAATCAGGTGGAGAGTGGATTAGCTCAATAGATCTTGAAAATGCAGCTTTTGGGCATCCTGAAGTTGCAGAAGCATGCGTTGTTGGTATACCTCACCCTAAGTGGGACGAGAGACCGATGCTATTTATAGTGACAAATGATGGAGAGCCAGTTGAAAAAGCAGGCATTTTAGAATTTCTAGCTTCAAAGGTAGCAAAATGGTGGCTTCCAGATGAAATTATTTTTCTTAAGGAGCTTCCTCATGGAGCAACAGGAAAACTTCAAAAATTTGAATTAAGAGCAGAATATAATAATTACTATATGGAGAAATAATATGTTAGAAGTTGTAAAACCTGAAGAGATTCAATCGGTTATAGGAAAAGAATTAGGAAAGTCAGACTGGGTTACTATAGATCAAGAAAGAATAGATAAATTTGCAGATGCAACTATGGATCATCAATTTATTCATGTCGATCCAGCTCAAGCTGAACCAATTTTTGGTTCTACTATAGCCCATGGATTTCTTTCACTATCGCTTGTAGCTGGAATCCCTTATCAACAACAAATAGGACTTATTTTAGAAGGCACTAAAATGGGTCTAAATTATGGTTTAGATAAAGTAAGATTTTTAAGCCCAGTTCCAGTTAATTCAGAAGTAAGAATATCAATGAAATGTGTTGATATAACTGAAAAAAATCCAGGACAATTTTTAGCTAAAAATGAAGTAACGATGGAAATTAAAGGAGTTGATAAGCCAGCTTTTGTTGCTGAAACTTTGAGTTTATTTATTACTTAAAAATCTCTTAAGTATATCATTTACACTTTTTGGATTAGCTTTGCCTTGAGTTTCTTTCATAACCTGGCCTACAAAAAAACCAAATAACCTGTCTTTTCCACCCTTATAAGCATTAACTTGATCAGGATTTGCATCAATAATTTTTTTAGCAATATCTTCTAAAATTGATTCATCTTGAATTTGCACTAAACCTTTCTCTTCAATAATTGCATCAATATCATTTCCTGAAATCCAAACCTCCTCAAGAACAGATTTAGCTATTTTTCCTGAAATTGTATTATCTGAAATTCTTTCAATTAGTTTTGCAAAATTAATTGAAGATAATTTTGATTCCTCAATACTTATATTATCTTTATTTAATAGAGCACTCACATCACCTACAAGCCATTTAGCTATAAGGCTAGAATCTTTTGTCTTTTCTGATGCATCTTCAAAGAGATTAGCCATCGCTTTAGAGGAAGCAAGA
This sequence comes from uncultured Gammaproteobacteria bacterium, assembly GCA_964546275.1. Lineage (GTDB taxonomy): Bacteria > Pseudomonadota > Gammaproteobacteria > Magnimaribacterales > D2472 > MED-G78. Next base: position 55,801 of record CAZJJG010000003.1, on the reverse strand, counting down.
ATCTTTGCCTCAGATTCTTCTAAATTGTGCTCATTAATAAACCTTATCTCTTTTTGTTTAGGTAGTTCGGGTAGAGTGCTTTTTATTTCTTCCAGTTCATTGTCTGAAATAACTACTGGAAGTAAATCTGGTTCAGGAAAATATCTATAATCATTTGCAGCTTCTTTTGAACGCATAGATCTTGTTTCATTCTTTACGCTGTCATACAGTCTAGTTTCTTGAACAATACTTTCACCTTTTTCTAATAGTTTTATCTGTCTCGCCACTTCAAAATGAATGGCTCTTTCAATAAACTTAAATGAATTTATATTCTTAATCTCAGCTCTAGTTCCAAGAACAGTATCACCCACTTTCTTAACAGATACATTTACATCGCAACGCATAGATCCTTGGGACATATTCCCATCACAAATATCTAAAAATGTAACTAGCTGATGAATAGCTTTAAAGTATGCAACTGCCTCTTTAGCATTTGATATCTCTGGCTCAGAAACGATCTCTAATAAAGGAGTTCCAGCTCTATTTAAATCAACGCCAGTTTCTCCATCAAATAGATCATGGATAGATTTTCCGGCATCTTCCTCAAGATGAGCTCTAGTGATATTGATAATTTTTTCGACACCATCTACATTTATTGAAATAGAACCTTTGCCTACAATAGGTCTTTCCATTTGAGTAATTTGATAACCTTTAGGAAGATCTGGATAGAAATAATTCTTTCTATCAAACATAGACACTTGATTAATAATTGCATTAGTAGCTAAACCAAAACGAATAGCTTTACGAAAAGCTTCTTTATTTGCTACCGGAAGCACTCCTGGAAGACCTAAATCAATTAAATCTACATGAGTATTAGGTTCAGCGCCAAAAGTGGTAGATGCTCCAGAAAAAAGTTTTGTTTTAGTTGATAATTGAACATGTACTTCTAATCCAATAACTGTTTCCCAAGTCATTATTTTATCTCCGAAGATGGTGTCTTTAAATGCCAATCACTAGTCATTTGAAAATTATGAGCAACATTAAGTAATTGACTCTCTTGCAATGAGTTACCAATTAATTGAAGGCCTAAAGGTTTACCATCAACAAAACCGCTAGGAATAGATATTCCAGGTAATCCAGCTAAATTTGCTGGAACAGTAAATAAATCTTCTAGATACATCTGAATTGGATCATTCATTGATCCAGCTTCAAATGCTGTGCCCCTCGTTGTAGGAGACATGATTAGATCAACCTTATCAAAAGCATTATCAAAATCATTTTTAATTAATCTTCTTACTTGCTGAGCTTTTTTGTAATAAGCATCATAAAATCCTGCAGAAAGAACATATGATCCTATAAGAATTCTTCTTTTTACTTCATCACCAAAACCTTCAGATCGACTCCTTATATATAAGTCTTCAAGATCTTTTGGATTGTCGCATCTTTTTCCATACCTAACTCCATCAAATCTTGATAAGTTTGAAGAACATTCTGCAGGAGCCACTACGTAATAAGTAGGCACAGACAAGTTAATATTTGGTAAAGATACTTCTACGAACTCTGCACCTAAAGACTCATAATGCTTCTTCGCGTCTTCAAAGACTTTCACAACTGCACTATCAAGTTTAGATAAATCAAACTCTTTTACGAGTCCTATTCTTAGTCCTTGGATTGGAGCATCAATATTTGCAGTAAAATCAGGAATATCTTCATCTAATGATGTAGTATCTTTTAGGTCATGTGAACACATTTCATTCATAAGAATTGCACAATCTTCAGCACTTCTAGCTATTGGACCAGCTTGATCCAAGCTTGAGGCAAATGCAATCATGCCCCATCTAGATATTCTCCCATAGGTAGGCTTTATGCCTGTTATACCGCACAAAGAAGCAGGCTGTCTTATCGAACCCCCTGTATCAGTTCCAGTAGCTCCAGAAACAATACCAGCAGCAACGGCAGCCGCAGAGCCTCCAGAACTTCCTCCAGGCACTAAGTCATTTCCCCATGGATTATAAACATTTCCATAAAAACTAGTTTCATTTGATGAGCCCATAGCAAACTCATCCATATTGGTCTTGCCAATAGATATACATCCAGCCTGTTCAAGATTTTCAATAACCGTTGCTGAATATGGAGGAATAAAATTAGAGAGCATATTTGATCCACAAGTAGTCCTCAAACCTTTTGTTACAAATAAATCTTTTTGAGCTATAGGTATACCAGATAGACTCAAATCTAAAGGATTATCATCTAACTCTTTTGCTTTTAATAATGCATTCTCTTTATTAAGAGTAATAAAAGCATTTAAATCCTTGTATTTATCTACTAGATCAAAGGTTTCTACCATAAGCTCACTATTAGAAATCTGCTTAGACTTAAGCATGAGAGATAATTCTTTAATTGTTTTATATTGAATACTCATTCAACAACCCTTGGTACTAAGAAATAATCTTCATTTGCTTTGGGCGCATTTTCTAAAAATTTTTCCTTTCTATTCTTAGCTGTAACTTTATCAACTCTTGTCTTAGCAGTCTTTTCAAGAGGGCTTGTAAGAGGCTCAATATTTGAGGTGTTAACAGCATCTAGCTGATCAACAAATTCAATTATATTTTCCAGATCTTTGGTAATTTTTTTTTCATTCTCCTCATCAAATGCAAGTCTTGATAAGTAAGATATAGTTGCAACTGTTTCTTTGTCCATATATAGGATATTATTATAATTAAGTTGAGAGATGTTAACTCAACTAGTTATTTTATTATAATATTTTTTTGGAAAACTACATTGGAATTCAATTTATTTAAAACAATTAGAGGTTATTTCTCTAATGATTTATCAATAGACCTTGGCACTGCTAATACTTTAATTTATACAAAAGATGTCGGAATTGTTCTAAATGAACCATCTGTTGTTGCTATTAGAGAGGATAGGGGCCAAAAAACTGTCATTGCAGTGGGCACTGAAGCTAAAAAGATGCTTGGAAGAACTCCTGGAAATATTAAGGCTATTAGACCACTATCAGATGGAGTTATTGCAGACTTTCAGGTGACTGAAAAAATGCTTCAACATTTTATTGCAAAAGTTCATGAACAAAGATTTATAAAGCCTAGTCCAAGAGTTTTGGTATGTGTTCCATGTAGATCAACTCAGGTTGAAAGAAGAGCTATTAGAGAGTCAGTTCTTGGAGCTGGAGCAAGAGATGTTAAATTAATTGAAGAGCCTATGGCAGCAGCAATTGGTGCTGGTCTTCCTGTAGAAGAAGCAAGCGGTAATATGGTTGTAGATATTGGCGGCGGCACATCAGAAATAGCTATTCTTTCCTTAAATGGCGTTGTATATGCTGAGTCTGTAAAAATTGGCGGAGATAAGATGGATGAGGCTATTACGTCATGGATTAGAAGAAATTTTGGATGTGTTATAGGTGAATCGACAGCAGAAAAAATTAAACAAACAATAGGCTGTTGTACCGATGAGTCTGAAAAATTAGAGATGCAAGTTACTGGAAGAAATCTGGCAGAAGGTATTCCTGAAACATTTACTTTAAATAGTGATCAAATATTCGATGCTATGAAAGACCCTTTACTGCAAATAGTCAGAGCAATAAGAAATGCTTTAGAGCTATCTCCGCCTGAACTAGCAGCAGATATTGCTGAAAGAGGCATTGTTCTAACCGGAGGAGGAGCGCTCATGAGAGACCTAGATAAGCTTATTTCAAATTCTACAGGCATTCCTGTCATTGTTGCTGAAGATCCTCTTACATGTGTTGCTAGAGGCGGAGGTCAAGCCTTAGAGATTATCGATAAGTACAATATAGACCTACTTTCAACTGAGTAATTCAGATGGCGAGGATTGCGCCGGGCAATACACCTAAATTTGCATACATTGTTTTAATTGGTCTAGCAGCTTCATTCTTATTTCTAGATCTACAATACAAAACTTTTAATTCAACTAAAAATATTTTTAATTCTGCTTTGCTTAGCAGCAATCTTGCTATTAAGAGCTTAATTTTTCAACCTATCAAAAATTCTTATAACTTAACCAATAGCAAGCTTGATTTAATTCAATCAAATGATGCACTAAAAAATGAACTAGAAAATGCAAAAATAGAAAATTTTCTTATCTTAAATAAAGATAATTTATTTAAAAATAATAACGGGCTAACTGCATACATAAAAAGCTCTGCCATCGATTCATATAATGAAATTGCATCAATATCTTCATTTGATACTAATTTATATAAGTGTTGCGATAGTCATAAATTATTTTTATTTAATAATATTACCCCATTCAAAGTTGGCGGGGTTGTCATTAATTCTGAGGGTTTATTGGGTCAAATTGCTAATTCAAATCAACAAGTAAGCGAAGTTATTTTACTAAGTGACATACAGCATTCCATTCCTATTAAGTCAAATAACTTCTTTTGCAATGCAGCTGGGGCTGGAAGACCTCAGATTATTCAATGTAAATATGATAAGTCTTTATGGCCTGAACCCCTTAATCTAGGTGATAAATTTTATTCATCTGGCTTAGGGGGTATTTTCCCTGAAGGAATACTTTTAGGATCCATTATTTTGATAACAGCATCAGATGAAGCGGAAGCCTCTATAGAGATCAAGACCAATGCCAGTCCTTTAATACAAAACCACGTAATGGTTCTATACCCCAATGACTTTAACTAATTTTTTTAAGATATTAATAACCATTATTCTAGCTAATTTCTTGGACTCTAAGATCAATTTTTTAATGATAGATTATTATTTAAGTTTTACTTTGGGTTTCTTAGTATTCTGCTTTTGGGTTTTCAGTTTACCAAATAATATTTATGCTCTTTCAAGTTTTTTTATTGGCCTCATGATCGATCTTATTCTTGGCAGTCCATTTGGTTTGAATGCTCTTTTATTTACTTCAGCCTCTTTTCTAATTCATACTTATAGGTATTCATTCAAAATATTCTCTTTCTTACAGATAACAATATTTTTTGCATTTCTTTCAATGTTTTATCTAGGTGTTATTCAGATATTTATGAATACTATAAATTTCTCTTACCTACTAATTTTTTTAAGTTTATTTTTAAATGCATTTTCATGGATATTTATATACATCCTGATGAATAATTTTAAGAAAAGGTTTTACAAATAATCATTTTATGTCAAAGATTTTTTCTCCGTTATTAAAGAATTTTTTCTTAATTCTGCTGAATATTGTTTCTTCACTGGTTATTTTATCTCTAGTGCTTATAGCTCTTATATCAACCTACCCAAGTAATGCTATTAAAATAATTGATAAAGTTTTTATTAATAGTGCTCAAATTGATTTTTCAGGCGTAACCTCAAGTGGAAATTTATTTTACCCAACTCTTTATTTCGATGACTTAAAAATATCTATCAACAAAGAAATTGTTTTTGAGTCTAAATATTTAAAGTCTAGCTTCAAATTTTTATATGAGAATCCTTTTGAATTGGTTTTCATGCAGCCTTTTTCTCATATAACAATTAGTGAGGGAAGCCTGCAATATTTTGATGAAGATGAGCGTATTAAAATTTTTGATAGCATAAATGCAGATATAGCCATTAACTCAAGCAATCTAATAAATGGCTATCTTCATTTATCACAAAAAAATAAAATGGGATCAATATTTTTAGCATCAAATGATAAGTATCAAAAATATATAATTAATTTACCTAACAATAACTGGCTTTCTAATTTCCCAACGAGACAACAAGATGATTTAAAGGAAATTAAATTTTCTTTAAATTTAATAGGTAATAATATTTTACAATCCTGGAATACCGTTGGATCTTTCAGCGGAAGTAATTTAATGAACGAATATATTGAGTTTTCAGATCTTAGCGGAGAATTTACTCAAACATATTTTAATAAAATAGCTTTTATATCTTTTAACAATTTAAATAAACCTTTGTTGAAGGCAAACAATGTACTTGCAATAGATTTTTTAAATAAAACATTAAGACTGTCAGACATCTATTTAGATCATGATTTTGTTAATTTGGAATCTTTACAAAACATTGAAAAAATTCAGTTGAACAATCTTAGCTATATTGCTAATAATAAAGATTTGTTTTTTTCTGCTAATTTTAACTCTCTTAATATCAACAATATCTATCTTGAGTCATTAAAAGGTATTTCAGGAATTATGTTAGCTAACAATGATTTTGCTCAACTTAAAATAAAATCAAATGGTGTTTTAGAGGCTAAAAACAAAGCAAATTTTATAGCAAATATTCAAGGAGACATAAATTATGATTTTAAAAAATTAGAATTAAGTTCTCAGCTCCTTTTCAAAATTAATAATACAGAATTAGATTTTAGGATGACAAATTTTTCAAAAAATAAATATAAGTTAAATCTTGTTACTGAAAATATAGATAAAAAACTTTTTATTGCTCTTTTACCAGATAGTCTTACAAATATACAAAAGAGCCTCCAAAGGTCATTAATATCAAATTATTTAGATAATTTAATGGTCTCAATTAATAATACTTCTGACGATCCGTCATTTAACTACATAAGCGGATCAGCTACCTTAAATAATTTTGAGTACAAAATAAATTCTGATTCAATAGTGAGATCAGATACTTTAGACCTTATTTTAAAAAATAATGATTTAAAATTTTATCTAGGCATGGGTGACTTTAATTCAATTCCTTTTCAAAAAGTCAGAGCTTTAATTGAAACAGATACAGGTAGCCTATATTATTATTCTGATCATACATTGACTCAAGATGATCTTCTGATAGATGCATTTAGTGGCGTTCAAGAGAGTCTCCAAAATAATTTCAGTCTCCCAATTGAAACTTTGGGAATAATAAATCTTATGGATTCTAGTAATGTTAACTTTGCTGTAGCTTCATTAAATAATCTAGATCTAGATATCTACAAAGATATGCAAATTAGTAACATTAATGGAAATATCTACCTTAATAACTTCAATAATGCATACGGAGTCTTAAATTTAGGCGTATTCAATCAAGATCTTGAAGCTATTATTGCTATTAAAAATTTAAATAAAAATCCATCCATCTCTTTATCATCCAAACTATTAATTGATATGGCTTCAGTTACTCCCAAGAGTGATTTATTTAATTTACAGGGAAAAGAGTTATCAGATTTAACATTAACTTATTCAGAGGAAGAGGGGATAAAGATAAGCATGTTTAATAATTTGAAATCAACAAAAATATCCTCTCAAATAGAATATTTTAATAAAGATTTTGGTCAAGCTTTAGATACTAATATTGAGATTTCAAATATAACTAGTCCGAATATTTTTATAAAAAATACTCTTTTCGAAACTTTAATTATTATAGAGAACAATAAATTGGGAGGTTATTTTAAATCAGGCAATTACTTTGATGAGAAAATTGCATCAGCTCTTAAGAATAATGATTTCAATATATATCTTGATATACCTCAGCTAGACTTCGAGGACTTAAGCTTTAATGATTTTGGTGAAAATAGTTCAGCTGGAATATCTATTAAATCTATAGAATTTTATTTTGATAAGTTAATTCTTTTTGGAAATATTTTTAATTCTCAGTCGGGTAAATTTACATTCTCAGGCAATACTTCAGAGCTATACCTAAAAGGAGATGATCTGAATGGCCTTGTAACATTTGGAGCAGAGGGTTTTACAAAAATTAATTTAAATAATTCTAGTATTAAAACTCTTACATTCCCAGAATCTAATAGAGAAAAACAATCAACTAATATGAGAATAATAGGTAAAAATATAGATATAGATGGGATAAATATTGACGCATTTGACTTTTATATTCTAGAGAATTCAGAAGTTCTTACAGTTAATGATATTAAAGTTAAGAGTAAAAATATTAATGTTGAGCCTTTGAATACCGATGAAAAAGCATATATTAGCTACAATAAAAATTCTGATCTTTATAAAGTTAAAGGCATTTATGAGCTAAAAAATCCTCCCAAGGAGATTCAAAAATACCTCAACTATAATTTTGAATATCTCAAATCAAATATGAATATTGAATGGACTAGCGCCAAGCAGCTGAATAACTTACAAGGAAAATTATCTTTCTTAGTTAAGGACTTAAAATTAGATCAAGAGATATCAAATTCTGTTCTATTAAAAGCTCTTGGAATATTCAATCTAAAAAGTTTTTTTTCAACACTTTCTGAGATAGATCTTTCTGATGAAAATAGAAACAACCTAAATATAAGAAGAGGAGCAGGAGGTTTTATCTTTATGAATGACAAAGCAAGGATTTCAGATCCTTTATTTATAGAAACTAATTTTGCAAAAATGAAATGGATTGGAGATATTCAAAAAGACAGAAGACAAAATCTTTCTGATTTAGATTTATTTTTGGAAATGCGACTTACAATTTCTGATAACTTGCCATGGTATGGAGCATTTTTAGGAGGATTTCCGGCAATAGCTGGCGGTATGGTTATTGGAAGTATATTTGAAGAGGGCATCAATGAAATATCAACTCTCAATTATCAAGTAAAAGGGGATATCAATAATCCAGAATTAATTAGACTAGAGTAAAAAAATAGTAGCTAAACCCAGAAATGATACAAATCCAACGACGTCTGTTACTGTTGTGACAACAACACTTCCAGCAATAGCTGGATCTTGTTTAAATCTTCTTAGAATTAATGGAACTGACACCCCTGCTAAAACAGAGCTAATTAAGTTAATAATAAGAGCTGCAGATATTAAAAGGGCAAGAGTCATGTCATTAAACCAAATAAAGGTACTTAGACCAATAAGGATAGCTAAAACTATGCCATTTAATATAGCCACTGCTAATTCTCTTTTAAATAGCCATGCAAGATTTGAGCGATTTATCTGTTCTAACGTTAAACCTCTTAATACAATTGTTAGAGTTTGAGTTGCAGCAACTCCACCCATGCTTGCTACTATAGGCATTAAGACAGCAACAAAGACTATTTCTGCTATGACTTCTTGAAATATATTAATCGTCATAGCTGCAATAAAAGCAGTCATCAAATTCATACTTAACCAAAAAACTCTACTTTTTGCTGCTCGCCCTGGAGGCTGAAAAGTATCTTCTGCTATACCAGCCATTCCTAGAAAGTTCTGATCAGCATCTTCTCTTATTACATCAACAACATCATCAATTGTAATTCTACCTATTAATTTATTATCTTTATCAACAACAGCCGAGGAGATAAGGTCATTTCTTTCAAATAAAGTAGCTACTTCTTTATCATCCTGACTAGCATCCATGGGAATAATATTTGTATCCATAATCTCTCTAACAGTAAGATTTGGATCTGAGGTAAGAATTGTTGTAATTGGTAACTCTCCAAGATAAAGATCCTCAGAAGATACTACAAATAATTTATCAGTATTTCTTGGAAGCTTTTTTTGTGCTCGGAGGTAGTTCATGACCACTTCAATCGTATGCCTTGGTCTAACGCTTATAACATCTGTATTTAGAAGACCGCCAGCAGAATCTTCTGGATAAATAAGCGCTTCTTCAATTCTTTGCCTGTCTCTTAAAGACATTTTTCCAAGAATCATATTCATTCTATTTTTAGGAAGATGTTGGAGAATATCTACAATCTCATCTAACTCAAGATCACTAACTACCTCTGCAAGCTCTTCATTTGAAATATCTAAAAGAACTTCTTGCTGAATTTCATCACCCAGATCTGCTAAAACATCCCCTTCATCCTCATTATCGATTAAAGACCATAATAATTTTCTTTGTTTTGGAGGAGACGATTCAAGACAATGAGCAAGTTCGGCAGCATTCATTTTATTCAATAATCTCTTAATTTGATTAATAGAAAGATTAGATGATTCATCAAGTAGAATTGTTAAATTATTTTTATTGAACGATTGATCCATTCAATTATCTTACATCAAGGTATAACTTTTATCTTTTTCTTGATGAAGGTATGTTTAATTTCAAACGATATTTAGAAATTGTTCTTCTGGCGAGGCTATAACCTTTTTTATTTAATAAAATAACAATATCCTGATCACTCAACTTAACTTTTTCTGCTTGAATTACTTTTTGAATAATCTCCATCAACTGAACAGGAGTTACATTTCTAGTTTTTGATACAGAGCTTACTAGCAAAGATTTTAGAGCAACAACACCTCTTGGGGTCTGGATAAACTTAGATCGCAATATTCTCGATATTGTTGAAGGATGAAGGCCTAATTCATCAGAAATATCCTTATTAGTTAAGGGCTTAATTTCTAAAGGTTCATTATCAAAAAAAGCATGCTGCTTTTTACAAATTATTTCACCAACCTTTAAGACAGTTTCATTTCTTTTTTTTACAGCTTTAATTAACCATTTTGCATCATTAATTTTTTCAACAATCCCCTCATTAGGTTTTTTCTTTAACTCTTTTTTAATAGAATTTATTAAAACTTCATCAATTTGTATAACTGGAAACTGATCATTTATAAAATTAACATTTTTACTCTCGCCATCTATAACAATAAGATCAGGCATGACATATTGAGTTTCTTCATAACTAAGTCCTGGCGCTAAATCACAACTTTTTATAAGTTGAATTGATTCATCTATTGAGTTTTCTTTAAAGGAGCTAGCTAATTCTTTTTTAATATTCTGAATATTAATTCCTAAACTTTTAAATAAAATTATTTCGCATATCTCCATTAATTCTGAACTAATCCTTTTCTTTTTTAGCTGAATATAAATAGTCTCTTTTATATTTCTAAAACCTATACCAGGAGGATCCATTTGATGAATGATATTAATCAACACCTGCTCAATTTCATCATATGAATATTGAAAGTTTAATAAATTTTCAATTTCATCTATCCCTTCAATCAATTCACCAGATTCATTTAAGGAGTTAATTATAGAAATAGAAATTTTATTATCTTTTTTATCTAAATTGAGATCATCTAGTTGTTTTAATAAGATTTCTCTTAATGTTTGATTAGCAACAATATCTTTCTGATAATCACTTGAAAAAAAATCTTCATTCTCAACATATTCAGTGAGTTCAGACTCATCTTTTTCTAGAAATGGGTTTGTTTCAATTTCTAGATTAATTTTTTGAATGATCTCTTGTCTGGATAGCTGAAGTAGATCTATAGATTTTTTAAGTTGCGGTGTCAGAGTTACTTTTTGTTTCTGGCCTAGTTCCCTTACTAAAGATATTGCCATACTTATGAGTACATCTCACCAAGATACACCTCTTTTACTTTAGGGTTCTTAATAAGTTCATGTGGAGTGCCCTCAGCAAGAATTTTGCCTTCGCTTAAAATTAAAGCTCTATTACAAATCTCAAGAGCAGCGCTGACATTATGATCGGTTATAAGAACACTAATTCCCTGTAGCGTTAATTGATTAAGAATTTTTTTAATATCATCTACAGCTATTGGATCTATTCCAGCAAAAGGCTCATCCATAAGAATTATTTTTGGCTTTGTAACCAGACTTCTAGCAATTTCAACTCTTCTTCTTTGACCTCCAGAAAGTTCTCTGCCTTTGCTTGTTAAGATATTAGATAAATTAAACTCCTTAACAATTTCTGTAAATCTAAGATTTATAGAATCAGTATTTTTTAGGGAAAGCTGAGCTAAACCAAGGATATTATCTTCTACAGATAGATTTTGAAATATCGAAGGTTCTTGAGGTAAATATGCTATTCCAAGCTTTGATCTGGTGTGCATTGGAATATTTGTAACTTTTTTATCATTTATAAATATTTCACCTTTAGTAGGCTGAATAAGACCAGCTATTGAATAAAAAGTAGTTGTTTTTCCTGCTCCATTTGGACCAAGCAAACCGACTATTTCACCAGCATCAACATCAAAAGTAATATCATTAATAATATTCTTCTTTTTAATTGTTTTGGATAGACCTTTGACCTTTAAAAGACTCATATTTAATTTAATATTTTACCGTCTTGCTGATTAAACTTAATAGAAGATGATTTAAATTTTATACCATCATTTTCAAAGTAAGCATTTCCTATTAGCTCTATTGTATTATCCTCAAAAACAATAATCTTTTTTGCATATCCGGAAAAAGGATTTTCAGAAGAACTTGAAACTATTTTAGCCATATCACCTGAAATACTAAGCATCTTATTTTTTTTATTATATATTGCAGTTTTGGCTGATATAGCTATATGTTCATTTTGAATTTTTAAATTATCAAGAAAATGTATCTCATTTTCTTCTTTTAGAATTTCAATTTTCTCAGATTCAATAAATAAGTCGCTATTGCTAATATTAATAGCTGTATAACCGAAAATGTTAAGTGAGAATATTACTAAAAAAGTTATTATAATTTTCAACTATACAATTCCAGACTGAAGCAAATCATGCATGGATATAACTCCAACAGCTTGATTTGATTCAAAAACAACTAATGTAAATATCTTATATTTTTCCATAACATTTGCTGCGTCAATAGCAAGATCAGAAGATTGAATAGATTTAAAATCTTGAGTCATAACATCTTTTATAATAGTGTTATTAATATCAGTTTTATTGCCAATACATCTTCTTAAATCACCATCTGTAAAAATTCCAATAACTGATTGATTCTCTTCAACCAAAGTCATACCAAGATTTTTTTCAGTAATTTCAAGCAGAGCGCTGCTTAATAAAGCAGTTGAACTCACTTGTGGCATATCTCTACCAGCATGCATAACATCAGAAACCAATAAGGTTAAAGCTTTTCCAAGCTTTCCTGCAGGATGTGATTTTGCAAAATCATCTTTTGTAAAACCTTTTGCCTGAAGGAGTGAAACAGCTAGAGCATCTCCAAAAGCCATTGCTGCTGTTGTAGATGAGGTGGGAGCTAGATCTAAAGTGCAAGCTTCTTCTGAAGTTTGAATTTCAATAGGATTATCTGAAGCCTTGGCTATAGATGAGTTTATATTTCCTGTAACTGATACCAATTTATTTGCTGTTCTTTTTAATGCTGGCAATATCGAAATAATTTCTTGAGTTTCTCCAGAGTTAGAAAATACTATTACCATATCTTTTTTACCTATCATCCCCATATCCCCATGAGCGGCTTCTGTTGGATGAATAAAAAAAGATGGAGTTCCTGTGCTTGATAAAGTAGCTGCTATTTTTTGTGAAACATGACCAGATTTTCCTACACCCATAAGAATAATCTTTCCATTAGTTTTTAGAGCATCTTCACACAAAGTAACAAAATTATTACCAAGCTGATCAGACAGCTCTAAAATAACTCGTGCTTCAATCTCAAAAATCTTTTTTGCAGCTTGTATATAGTTAAATTTTTTCATAATTTCATATAATTTTTCTTATCATTCAAATGATATAATAGAGCAATGTTATCCATACTGAAAAATTATTTTTTACTAATAGCTTTTCTTGTAATTCCTTGTGGAGCTAATGCTGAAACAAATCCTCATTTATTTATAGACAGTAAAGCTCAAGAAATGGTTCAGGTTCTAAAAATAAATAGTGAACTTTTTTATTCTGACAGGGATGCTTATGAGAATGAAATCAAGGTTATTTTTGAGCCAATTATAGATTTTAGAAGAGTCTCAGCGCTAGTTATGGGTAAGAGTTATTATGTTGCCGCAACGAAAAAGGAGCGCGCAGAGTTTATAGAGATTTTTAAAAACTCTCTCCTGGATACATACTCTGAAACTCTTGCTCAATGGCAAGATCAAAAAATAGTTACTGATATACCAGACGATATGGTTTTTGAAAATCAGGTATCTGTAAGGCAAAACCTCTATACTTCAAGCAGCGTCTACCCAATTAAATACACTTTAAGAAAGCAGGGTGATGATTGGAAAATTATTAATATAGTAGTGAACGGCGTAAACCTAGGCTTAACTTTTAGAAATCAATTTAGAGCACTTGCTGATTCAAATAATGGCGATATGAATAAAACAATACAATCTTGGGTTTCTGATGCAGGCGCTTTCGATGAATAAAGAAGCAATCAAAGAAATAATCCAAAAATCTTTACCTGAGGCTAGCCTTGAATTTATAGGAGACGATTGCAGTCTTCAACTTCTTGTTATTTCAGATAGTTTTGAAGGAATGTCGATGCTTAAAAGGCATAGAATGGTATTAGATTTATTGTCTGATTCTTTTAAATCTGGGGATTTACATGCGTTAAGTTTAAAGACTAAAACAAATATGGAAAATATTTAATGGAAAAACTCTTAATAAAAGGTGGAAAAACTCTGAGTGGAGAGATTTCATGTTCTGGTGCAAAAAATGCTGCATTGCCAATGATAGCGGCAACAATTCTTAACGATGAGGCCATAATATTTAAAAATCTTCCTTACCTTCAAGACATAACAACAATGTTTGAGTTGCTTGGTTCTATGGGAGCAGATATATCTTTAGACGAGAGTATGGATTTTTCTATAGCTTCCAATAATTTGAATGATCTAGAGGCTAGATATGAACTTGTTAAAACAATGCGTGCATCTATTTTAGTTTTAGGACCAATGGTTGCTAAGTATGGTTATGCAAAAATTGCTCTTCCTGGAGGATGTGCAATTGGATCTAGACCAGTAAATTTTCATTTAGATTCCTTAAAGCAATTGGGCGCATCCATTACTCTTGAAAATGGTTACATCGAAGCAAGAGCTAAAAAATTAATAGGTGCAGATATTATTTTTGATGGCGTTACTGTTACTGGAACTGAAAATATAATGATGGCTGCCTGTTTAGCAGAGGGCACAACCACATTAAGAAATGTTGCTATGGAACCTGAGATATCTGACCTTGCTGACTTGCTAAATAGAATGGGCGCTTCAGTCAAAGGAGCTGGATCTGAAGTAATTACGATAGAAGGAGTTTCATCTCTTCATTCAACGACATATACAATTCCTGCAGATAGGATAGAGGCTGGCACTTATCTTGTAGCAGCTGCTTTAACTGGAGGAGATATTAAAATTAACTCAATTCAGCCTGAAAGATTAACAAATGTAATTGATCGACTTAAGTTATCAGGAGCCCTTATTTCAACAGATAAGAATAGTATTAGTCTAAGCATGAACTCTAAGCGACCAATACCTGTTGATATTTCGACATCACCTTTTCCAGGTTTTCCTACTGATATGCAGGCTCAATTTTCTGTTTTAAATGCACTTGCAGATGGAAAATCTATGGTTCAAGAGAATGTATTTGAAAATAGATTTATGCATGTTCAAGAATTAAGCAGAATGGGCTGCAATATTTTAATTAAAGGCAATCAAGCACATATAACTGGTGTTGAAAAAATTTCAGGGGCTCAAGTTATGGCTACAGATTTAAGAGCATCTGCTAGTCTGATCCTTGCAGGTTTAGTTGCAAATGGTGACACCATTGTTGATAGAATTTATCATATTGATAGGGGTTATGAGAGGATAGAAGAAAAATTATCTTATTTAGGTGCCGATATTACTCGTCTGCCTGGTTAAGAGGCTCAGTTTTTATTTCTAACAGTAACTGTTCAGAAGTCTCTTTGGTAAAAAATTCTAATTTTATGATATCCCCAGGAAATACTAGCCTTAAAGCTTCAGTTAAATTTTTCCATGACCCAATATCATCATTTATTCCAATTATAATATCACCCTGATTGATGCCAGCATTAATCAATGGGCCTTTTTTACCAATTTCAATAATTTGTAGACCAATAGTTTGATTATTATCTAAAAAACGAATTTGTTTTACTCGGAAATTACCAATCCATGCATTTCTTACTTTCCCATATCTAATTAATTCAGATGCGACTTGAAAGACTTTCTCTGATGGTATTGCAAAACCCAAGCCTTCATATGAACCAGTTTGCGAATATATTTTTGTATTAATTCCAACAAGATAACCTTCTTCATTTATCAAAGCTCCTCCTGAATTGCCTGGATTTATAGCGGCATCTGTTTGAATTAATTCTAAGTAGGGATTTCCATAATCTCTTCCTGTAGCACTTATAATGCCGCTAGTGACAGAAAGACCAATATTATAAGGATTTCCTATAGCTAAAACTTTATCTCCAATTCTAACCCCTGAGCTATTACCAATCTCAATTGGTACCATGCTAAAGTCTACATCAGTTTTTATAACTGCTAAGTCAGAGTCATCATCTCGACCTACCAAAACTCCCTCGCTCATTTCACCGTTGGTATGACCAATTATTATTTTCCCATTTGGTATTAATAAGTGACTATTGGTAACAACATGTCCATCTTCTGAAATTATTACTCCAGATCCAATATTTTTAGAGCTTGCATATCTATTACTTAAAATATTTTTATTGCTTGATGTGTGAATAGTTACAACTGATCTAATAGCTTTCTCAGAAGCTGAAACAAATTTATTATCATTATGATAAAAAAATTGTGATAATGAAATTATGAGTAACACAGGAAACGCTATTAATAAAATTTGAGTAATTTTATTTGTACTTAAATTATTTTCTTTTTGCATAATGTCTATTTCAAAAAATATATTAAAAAAGCTTTTATCTAAAGATATTACATTAGATGTCTCTCAGCTTAATTTTATTGATATTTTTGATAAGCACAAGCCTAAAAAATCTGGACTTTTTTTTAATTCATTTAAAAATTCTCTTAAAGGCTTCTATTTATGGGGTGATGTAGGAAGAGGTAAGACCCTTATATTAAGCTCAATCTTTGAAGAGCTTACTTTTAAAAAAGGTAAATTTCACTATATTGATTTTATGCATTCTATTCACCATGATCTGGAAAAGCTTTCAGGAACAAAAAACCCATTAGATATTATTGCTGATTCTTTAGCTTCTAATTACGAAGTAATTTTTATCGACGAATTTCAGGTTGAGGACGTTGCTGATGCTATGTTAATAACAAATTTATTTAAAAAACTATTTGAAAAAGATATATATTTTCTTTTATCTTCAAATGCTCATCCTGAAAATCTATATCAAGATGGCCTGCAAAGACAAAAATTTTTATCAGCAATAGATTTAATGATGAAATTTTTAAACGTTTATAAGCTAGAAGGGGATAAAGATTACAGAATTTCATTAATATCAAGATTTGAAGAAAATAATGAAAATAATTTATTTGATAAAAATAAAATAAAAGAATTTATATCATCTACATTTGCCTGCGACAACTTTAAAGAAAAAATTATTATTAATAATAGAACTTTTAGCTCAAATGGATTTAATAATTCATTTCTTTGGCTTAGTT
Source organism: uncultured Gammaproteobacteria bacterium (assembly GCA_964546275.1). Lineage (GTDB taxonomy): Bacteria > Pseudomonadota > Gammaproteobacteria > Magnimaribacterales > D2472 > MED-G78. Next base: position 38,650 of record CAZJJG010000003.1, on the reverse strand, counting down.
TTAATAAATTTTTTCATGAACCTTCTAGCGCAAAAGACTATATAGAAATTTGTAAAGACTATGACTGGATATTAATTAATGAATTTATGATTTGCAATGATGATGAAGCTGATAGAATAAGGAGATTTATAAGCTTTATTGATGTTGCTTATAAAGAAAATACAAAAGTAAAATTCTTTAATGAGGGAATAAATCCAGAAGATATTTACACAGGAAGCAAGTTTCAATATCTTTGGGAAAGATCTCAAAGCAGAATCAATGAAATGAAAAGTAAAAAATATTTGCTAAATTCAGCGAAAAATTAATTTAAATATATTAAAATATTGCTAATTATTTCCGTAAACATTAATATTGCCATCTTATAACCTAGGTCACATGAAAACATTTGCATTAAAAAAGGAAGAAGTACAAAGAGAATGGTTTGTTATTGACGTAACAGACATGGTTCTTGGAAGAGTTGCAACTAAGATTGCAGACAGAATTAGGGGCAAAGATAAGCCTACATTCACACCTCATACTGATGGCGGCGATTATGTTGTGGTTATTAATGCAGAAAACATAAAAGTTACTGGTAATAAATTTGAAGATAAAAAATATTATTCTCATTCCTTGTATCCTGGAGGGCTTAAAACTAGAACTTTTAGAGAATTGAATGAGTCTAAGCCAGAAAAAATTATAGAAGAAGCAGTTAAAGGAATGCTGCCTAAAAATAAATTAGGTAAAAGCATGATAAAGAAATTAAAAGTTTTTAGCGGTTCAGAGCATGAGCACGAATCACAACAGCCTCAGGTTTGGGAACCAAAAATATGAAATCAGAAATTCATTACGCAACTGGAAGAAGAAAAACTTCTTCTGCAAGAGTATATCTAAGTAAAGGTAAAGGTGAAATTACGGTCAATGATCGCAAGCTTGATATCTACTTTGGAAGAAAAGTAGCTCAAATGTTAGTTTTACAGCCTTTAGAATTAGTCGAATCTGTAGATAAATTTGATATTAAAGTCATGGTTAAAGGCGGCGGAAGCTTCGGTCAAGCTGGTGCTATTAGACATGGTATATCAAGAGCCTTAATTTCTTATGATGAAGAATTGAGACCTCAACTTAAATCTGCTGGCCTTCTAACAAGAGACTCCAGAAGAGTTGAAAGGAAGAAACCAGGTCTAGTAAAAGCAAGGAAAAGCAAGCAGTTTTCAAAACGTTAATAGTTTTTCAAGAGTTATTCACTTTTTAACTTTAGGAGAAGAAAATAAACTCACGAAGAAAAGTACTGATAGGACTTACTTCGGCATTTGGTGCCGCAGGTGTACCTTTCGCTGCAACCCCATTTATTGCATCTTGGAATCCTAGCGCAAAAGCTAAAGCAATCGGTGCCCCGGTTAAAGTTGATGTATCTAAGATTGATCCTGGTCAACAAATTCAAGTTGGATGGAGAAAACAACCTGTATTCGTTATTAGACATTCGCAAGCAGGTCTAGATAACTTAGAATCTAGTCTTTCTAAACTTGCAGATCCTAATTCAGAAGCTATTGATGAACCTTATCGTGATATAAATCCAACAAGATCAAAAAGCCCTGAATTCACTGTTTTAGTTGGGGTTTGTACCCATTTAGGATGCTCTCCTAAGTTTTTTCCAGAAGTAGAGCCTAAATCTTGGGACGCCTCTTGGACTGGTGGTTACTTTTGTCCATGCCATGGATCTATGTTTGATTTAGTGGGTAGGGTTTTTAAAGGAGTTCCAGCACCAACTAATCTTAAAGTGCCTCCTCATAATTTTAAAGGAAATATTCTTACTATTGGTGAAGATGAGGAGATGTCTTAATGTCAGATAAAGTAACAAAGCTATTTCATTGGGTCAATCACAGACTTCCAATTCAAAATACCTATGAAAGACATTTATCAAAACATCCTGTTCCTAAAAAAGTTAATTTTTGGTATTTATTTGGAGCCTTAGCCTCTGTTGTTTTAATAATTCAAATTATTTCTGGTATATGGCTAATTATGCTTTATACACCAGGAGATGCTGCATTTGCATCAATAGAGTACATGATGAGAGATGTAGACTATGGGTGGATGATACGTTATATGCATACCACAGGAGCTTCCATGTTCTTTGCTGTAGTTTATCTGCATATGTTTAGAGGATTACTTTACGGTTCATATCAAAAGCCTAAAGAGCTTGTTTGGATTTTTGGTTGCACCATTTATCTCGCAATGATGGCAGAGGGTTTTCTTGGCTATGTTCTTCCATATGGACAAATGTCATATTGGGGTGCTCAAGTAATTATTTCGCTGTTTGGTGCTTTGCCATATATTGGAGAATCATTAGAATTATGGATAAGAGGTGACTACTATATTTCAGGCATTACAGTAAATAGATTTTTTGCACTTCATGTTGTTGCGCTTCCCTTAGTCCTAATAGCACTGGTATTTCTTCATCTAGTTGCCCTTCATGAGGTTGGAGCAGGAAATCCAGAAGGGGTTGATATTGAGGCCCATACTGATGAAGACGGAGTTCCTTTAGACAGTGTGCCATTTTTTCCATATAAAATTCTAAATGCTCTTGTTGGTATAGGTGTTTTCATGACTGTATTTGCAATAGTAATGTTTTTCTTTCCTGAGGGAGGTGGATATTTTATTGAGTATGCAAATTATGAAGAAGCTAATCCACTTGTTACCCCAGACCATATCGCCCCAGTTTGGTATTATTCACCATATTATTCAATCTTAAGAGCAGTCCCTGATAAGCTGGGCGGATTTGCAGCTATGGGTGCAGCAGTAGCAATTTTCTTTGTTGTTCCCTGGCTGGATCGAAGCAAAGTAGCCTCAATAAGATATAAAGGAATTTTAAGTAAAATAGCTATAGTCTTATTTGGAATTAGTTTTCTAACTCTTGGTTATCTTGGAACAGTTAGTGTTACAGAGCACAGAAAAACAATGGGCATTATTTGTACATTTATTTATTTTAGTTATTTTTTATTAATGCCTATTTATACAAGCATTGAAAAAACTAAACCAGTTCCAGAGCGACTATGATTAAAAAAAATAATACATTTTTTAGCCTTAAGTTTGTAATCTTCTTTATGCTCTTCTTAGTTTTTAGCTTTACTAGCTTAAATGCAGCTGAAGGAGCCCCTTGTAAGGATTATGGAGAATGTGATGAGTTTGCTGATACATTAACTGACCTACCTTCTTTACAAAGCGGAGCATCAACATACTTAACATATTGCTATGGATGCCATTCTCTTCAATATTCAAGATGGAATAGAATTGCTAATGATCTTCAAATTCCTGAAGAATTATTCTTTCAAAATTTAGTTTTTGATGCATCTGTTAGGCCTGGAGACTTAATGGCCGGCTCTATGTCAAAAGAATCTTCTGCTGAATGGTTTGGAGTTGCTCCACCAGACTTAACTCTTGTTACAAGATTACATGGATCAGATTGGGTTTATACTTATTTAAGAACTTTTTATGAGGATTCTTCAAAGCAGTATGGAGTAAATAATTTAGTATACCCAGGAGCTGCAATGCCAAATGTCTTAGCAGCACTTCAAGGTAATCAGCAATTAACTTGTAAGCAAATACCAATCATTGCAAAGAATGGCGGTGAAAAAAGAGATAATCTTGGCGAACCAGTTACAAAAGAAAAATGTGGATTTTTATCGGTTGAGGATGGCACAGGAAGCTTAAGTCAGGAGGAGTTTGATAAACTTATATACGACTTAACCAATTTTTTAACCTATGTTGGTGATCCTGACAAAGTTGAGCGTGAAAGATTGGGCTGGTATGTGGTATTCTTCTTCATTATTTTCACTGCTCTTTCATCTCTGTTATATAGAGAATATCAAAAAGACTACCATTAGGATAAATACAATATGATTTTATATTCAGACAGAGACGACCATTACAGCCAAAGAGTGAGAATAGTTCTTGCCGAAAAAGATATTACTTGCGAAATAAGAGAATCCTCTTTAGAAGAAACTTCTGAAGAAATTCTATCAATAAATCCATACCACAAGCTTCCAATTTTGGTTGATAGAGAATTGGGCTTATATGATACTGGAGTAATGATGGAATACTTAGATGAAAGATTTCCACATCCTCCTTTATTGCCTGTATATCCAGTTGCTAGAGCAAATTGTAGAACTTTGATGTTAAGAATTGATAAAGAGTGGTGCCCAATGGTAGATACTTTGATTGAAAAAAAATTATCTGAGAAGGAATTAATTAAAGTAAGAGAAGAGTTACTTCATGAGATTGCATCAATAGCATCCACCTTTAAAGAATTTAAATTTTTTATGAGTGATGAATTTTCACTGGTTGATGGATGTTTTGGACCTATCTTATGGAGGTTACCATCATTAGGAATTAATTTACCTGTTAATAGACACTTAAAACCTTTGCTTGATTATCAAAGTAGAATATTTGAAAGACCAGGATTCCTTGATAGTCTTTCTCCTTTAGAAAGAGATCTTAGAGAGGCTTAAAACTTCCTTCAGAATCTATCTTTTTAAGAGGCAATTCTCGTCTTGTGCACTGACCAGCATTCATAAAGAGTATTCCACTTCTCCCGTTTATAATCGCTTTCTGTATGCCACTTTTTTGAAGATAAATACTTATAATTAGATCATGCAGGTTGTCATAAATCAGTCTTTCTTTTAAAAGAGTATTCTTTGAAAACTGCTCTAAAAATATAACATCTCCCAGTTGATGCGGGGCAGGAATAATAAGCGATTCAAAATCAATTATTTTATTAAGGTCACTTATATTTTTAATTAGGTTTATAGATGCATACGAATTAATATCAATTGAGTAGTTATATCTAAAAGCTGGAACAAGCCCTTTAGCTTTTTCATAACTCATCAGAAAATAAATATTTTTAATGTCCTGTCTTACTCTTGGAATATTATTTATCTTTATATTGGGAAGTAAGGCATTTATTTTTTTAAATCTATTTGCGCTTTCTGAAACACCTAAAATATTTGATGCAAATATTTCATATGAATTATTAGTATATAAAGCAGATCGAATATTTTTATAATTATTTAATAGTTCGAAATGTTCGCTTTTAAAAGCGTCTTCATAGATTACAAGCGTATCTTGATATTCAGAAGAGTTTTTACGAAAAATTACTTTTTCAATTGAGGCAGCTTGATCTCTTTGAAATGAACTACAAAAACCCGGAAGATTTTCATCAAGAATATTTGAACTTATAAATATATCTGGATTATTTTTATCAAAAATTAGCTCTATGTTCCAACCTAAATTAGCTATAGCTTGAATTAAATAATTTTTATACACTTCGTCTATATCTAGGCTGATAACTATCCTTTTATTTTTTTTAAGAGCCTCATCATTTTTATATAAATTTTTTATTATATTTTTTGTATAAGGCTTTGCATAAGAAGAGTTAGCTATTAAATTAAGCTCAACTAATTGAGATTTACTAAGACCTTTATATTTTATCGATTCGGTTATTACAGCTCTTTTGTTTATTAATTCTTCAGTATCTAAATCTCTAATATAAAAAAGCTCTTCAACAGAAAGAACTTGAATAGGCTCACTATCATTTGTAAGTTCATTGCTATATAAGCTATTATTTGAAGAAGTAGCACAACTATTCACAAGCATTACTGCTAAAGCGAAAGATAATGAACTTAGTAATGATTTTTTTTTCAAAAGTACGTTTATGTTAAATTTTATATGTAGTCCAATTGGTAATTTAAATGATATCTCTATGAGGTCAATAAGTCTTCTTGAGTCTGCAGATTTTATTTATGCAGAAGATACTAGAAATACCAATAATTTACTCATTAACTTTAATATTAATAAAAAATCTAAATCATTTCACGAACATAATGAAATTAAAATTACTCCAGAAATAATTAATCAATTAAATGATGGAAATAAAATTGCAATAATCACTGATGCTGGGGCTCCTTGTATCTCTGACCCTGGTTATTATCTTTCACAAGAATGCATTAAACATAATATTCAGTTTACAGTCTTACCAGGCCCATCATCAGTTATAAATGCTTTGATTCTATCAGGCCTCCCTTCAGATGCATTTTCCTTTAAAGGATTTTTTCCAAGAAAAAAAACAGATCAAATAGAAATGAGCAAATCACTAAATGATGTATCTGAAACTATCATATTTTTTGAATCAGCAAAAAGATTAGAAAAAACAATCTCCGTATTTGCAGAGTATCTTGAGTTTGATAGAAGAATTATTCTATGTCGAGAAATGACAAAAAAGTATGAAGAGGTTATTAGAGACTCTGTTGGAAATATGAATAATAAATTTAAAAATAATGAGATAACAACTAAAGGTGAGTTTGTAATTGTTCTTGAGGGCTCTAAAAAAATTAATCTAGATTTGAATCTTAGTCAAAAGATTAAAGACCTATATTTAGAACATTTACCTGCGAAAGACGCTGCTAAATTATTAGCAGCATTAACGAGTAAAAATAAAAGAGATCTTTATAAGTGGCTGATAGACAAATAAATGTCTATAATTCTCTCCGAGTTGGTTGGATGATCGCTAAAGCTTTGCTTTAGAGGAAAGTCCGGACTTCATAGAGCAGGGCGCCAGGTAACTCCTGGGAGGCGTGAGCCTACGGAAAGTGCAGCAGAAAATATACCGCCAATTATATTGGTAAGGGTGAAAAGGTGCGGTAAGAGCGCACCGCTTAAATGGTAACATTTAAGGCATTGTAAACCCCATCCCGAAGCAAGACCAAATAGAAATCCTTAGGCTGCTCGCTTAGGATTTGGGTAGGTTGCTAGAGCTTTGTGGTGACACATAGCCAAGATAGATGATCATCTTTTACAGAATCCGGCTTACAGACCAACTCATTTTTGTATAAAATTAAAAAAAGTGTGTGAAAGTGTGCAAAAAATGTTATAAAGTGTGTTAATTAATAAATTAAGTTAATAACTTTATGTTTGGATACAATACGATATCTATAGATCAAAAGCACAGGTTCTCAATACCTGCTAAGTATCGTTCTGATTTTCTTTTAACAAACGAAAAAGAAATAGTTATTACTAAGGATCCTCAATACCCCTCGTTAAAAGTTTATAAAGGTTCTGACTGGAACATTATTTCTGAAAAACTTCAATCGCTTCAAGGCTTAGATCCAATCGTAAGAAATTTACAATGGACCATTCTAGGCAATGCAAGTGTTACAGAATTTGATCCAAATGGCAGAATGCTAATCTTATTGCCACAAGAGCTAAGAAATTATGCTCAGCTTAATCAGGATAATAAAATTTCATTTATAGGTATGGGAAATAAATTTGAAATTTGGAACACAGATAATTGGAATATACGTCAAACCGGAGGAACATTAGCTACAGAGATTTTAGATGTTGTTCTTCCAACGAGCATAAAAGAGATGTCTTTTTAAATAGGGGATAAATATGAATTGGGAAGTTGTAGATCAACAAGTTGAACAAGCAAAAATTAAAGTAATTGGTGTAGGTGGAGCTGGCGGAAACGCTGTTATCCATATGATCAATCATCAAATTCAGGGAGTTGATTTTATTTGTGCAAATACTGATACTCAGGCTCTAGCTAGAGCTGATGGCGCAATATCACTTAAATTAGGCAGTAATTTAACAAAAGGTCTTGGAGCAGGAGCTAACCCAGAAATTGGACGTCAAGCTGCTGAAGGAGACAGAGAAGCAATTCAAGAGCTTTTAGCTGATGCTGATATGATTTTTATAACAGCCGGAATGGGTGGAGGTACTGGGACTGGTGCAGCTCCCGTGGTTGCATCCATTGCTAAAGAGATGGGAGCATTAACTGTTGCTGTAGTTACAAAACCTTTTAAATTTGAAGGTAAAAGAAGAATGACTTCTGCTGAACAAGGGTTAGCAGCGCTAGTTGAAGAAGTTGATAGTTTAATCACAATTCCGAATCAAAGATTAATAGAAGTACTGGGTGGTAATACAAGCATGACTGATGCTTTTGCAAAGGCTGATGATGTTCTTAAAGGAGCCGTTCAAGGAATTTCTGACATTATTATGAAAGATGGTTTAATCAATGTTGATTTCGCTGATGTAAAAACAGTGATGTCAGAGAAGGGAATTGCAATGATGGGCACTGGAAGATCTAATGGGAAAGATAGAGCTTCTGAAGCAGCCTCTCAAGCTGTAGGAAGCGAATTACTAGAAGATATTGATCTTAAAGATGCTAGAGGCGTACTTGTCAATATTACCGCAAAAGAACCTACACTAAATGATTATGAAGAAGTAAGTAATATCGTTGAAGAATTTACTGCTGACGATGCTGTCGTCATCTATGGAACAGTTATTGATAATGATATAGAAGAGGACTTACTGGTAACTATTGTAGCAACTGGAGTGAATCAGAAAGCTCCAACCCTGGCTGTTGATAATAATAGAAGAAGCGCTTCAATTAAATTAAATCCTGTAGGCTTAGAAAAAGAGTTTGCAGTTAAAGCAAGTCAAGAAGGCGGCACATCGTCTGCAGAGGTAATTGATTACCTTGATGTGCCGACTTTTATGCGTAAACAAGTAGACTAAAATGCTCCATTTTCCAGTATTGCTGGAAGAATCTATTGGTTTTCTAGTTGATAATAAAGTTGGTTCATATTTAGACTGCACTTTTGGTCGAGGTGGCCACAGCAAATCTATCTTAAATAAGCTTTTATCAGAAGGAAAACTTACAGCTTTTGATAAAGATCCAGATGCTATTAAATTTGCAGAAACACACATAAAAGATCCAAGATTTAATATTATTTATAATTCATTTAATCAAATAGATACAATTTTTGAGGAAGGTTCACTTGATGGAATTCTATTTGATTTAGGAACTTGTTCTACTCATTTTGATGATAAATCTAGAGGTTTTAGCTTCAGAGATGATGGCCCATTGGATATGCGATTTAATTACAATACAGGAAGACCTCTTTCTAAATGGATTAACATAGCAGACGAAAAAGAAATCATTAATGTGCTCTATAAATATGGTCAAGAAAAAAATGCTAGAGCAATTGCAAAAGCTATTTGTGTGAATAGAAAGGATGCAGATATAGAGACAACATCTCAATTAGCAAATATCATTAAATCCGTTTCTTCAAAAAAATATTCTAAAATTCATCCAGCAACAAAATCTTTTCAAGCTTTTAGAATTTTTATTAATGACGAGCTTAATGAATTAGATGAAGCTTTAAATAAGTCGAAAAAACTAATAAAAACTGGAGGTAAAATAGTTGTTATATCTTTTCACTCTCTCGAAGATTCAATCGTTAAGAACACATTTAAGACTCAAGTAGAAGACATTCCAAGAGAAATTCCAATCAACCCAATAGTCATAAAAGAATTTGATTGTATTGCAAGAAAAATTAGACCAAGTGACTTTGAAGTTAACAAAAATAAACGCTCTAGAAGTGCAATCATGCGAGTCTTTAAAAAACTTCCATGAAATTAAATTTTGCCTTATTACTTTTTGCTCAGTTAGCTTTAATAATTTTTCTTTCTATTGAACAAATAAAAGTTAGATGGGAAATAGGTCTTCTATATGGAAATCAAGATCGTATAAATACAGAGTATCAAAACCTTAAAGAAGAAGAGCATAAACTCAAAACTGAGGCTTACTTTTTAAATTCTCCAGCAAGAGTAGAGCAGATAGCAAGAAAGAATTTAACTATGCAAAAAGTAAAACCTACAGTTGTAAAAATAAAATAATAGACAGATGAAGAAATTAAATTATTTTAACTGGCGTTTTTTTATTATATTAATTTTTCTAATAGCCTCTGTCTGCGCAATTTCTGTGAGAGTAATTTTTTTACAAATCGATAAAGAAAATTTTTTAAAAGATTGGGGGCAGAATCAGCATATTGCATATAGAAAAACTCTTCCTATCAGAGGAACTATTTATGATCGAAATCAAATACCCCTTGCGATATCATTAACTCATTACGACATTTATGCTCTAAAAAATTTTTCTGCTAATGATTATTCTATTTTAGATAATTTAATTGAACTAAAGCCATCCTTTGATGACATTAAGTCTCAAAATAGAAAGATGCTAATTTATAAAAGTTTATCTTTAAAAGAAATAAATTTTATAAAAACTTCTTCAATAAAGAATTTTGAAATTGAGGTTAGGTTTTCAAGACATTATCCGCTTGGAGATCAAATAGCTCCTCTAATTGGATTTTCTGGCAAAGATAACTATGGCCTAGAAGGTATCGAAAAAAGTTATAACTCCTTCTTGTCTGGAATTGATGGTAAGCAAAAGTATTATAAAAATAGAAAAGGAGAAATTATCTCTAAGGCTATTAGCATTGAAGCAAAAGAGGACGGTAAAGATCTTCATTTAACAATTGATAGCAACATACAATTTTTTACATATAAGAAATTGGTGGAAGCTGTTAAAAATAGTCAAGCAAAAAGTGGCACAGCGATTGTTTTAGATAATTCAACCGGCGAAATTTTAGCAATGGCCAGCTTCCCTTCATACAATCCCAATAATTCTAATAGAAAAAGTCAAAAAAACAGAGCTTTGCTTGATACCTACGAGCCGGGATCTGTTCTTAAACCTATTGCTATGGCTAAAGCTTTTGATATGGGTTTGATTGATATAGATGATACTCTGGATACCTCGCCTGGTTATATTTCTTTAAATAATTATTCTATAAGTGATTATAAAAATCACGGTCTTCTAAAGGCATATGAAGTTATAACTAATTCAAGCCAGGTTGGCGCTTCAAAAATTGCTTTAATGCTAGGTGCAGATAATATTATTTCAACCTACAAAAATTTTGGATTTAGCAAGCCTATTAACTTAAATTTTCCCTCAGCTTCATTTGGAACTATTAATACTAGAAATAATATGTCTGATATTGAAATAGCTAACTTAGGTTTTGGTTATGGTATGGAGGCAAGCCCATATCAAATCGCCTCTGCTTATTCCGTCTTTGCGAATAATGGCATTTATAAAGAATTTACCATAGTTATGAATGACGAATATAAATATGAAGAACAAATTATTTCTGCAGAATCAGCAAATAAAATTCTATTTGCTTTGCATGATGTTGTAGAGAATGGTTCTGGAAAAAATGCAAGAGTATCAGGTTTTAATGTAGGAGGAAAAACAGGAACATCTCATAAAAGTTCGAAAGATGGTGGGTATGAGAAAAGTATTTATACTGCATCTTTTGTAGGCATAGCTCCCTTAGAAACAAAAGATCTTACTATTTTTGTTTCTATTTACCAGCCTGGTTTAAATGCTTATAAAGGTGGTGAAATTGCTGCACCTTTATTTGCTGAAATAGCTTCTGATACATTAAGTTATTTAGGATATTTTGAAAGTGAATAAGCTAGAAGAAATACTTGGTATATCTTTTCCGCCTGGAATAGAAATTTCTAGCGCAACCAATTCTACCCAGAAGATTAGAAAAAATTCTATATTTTTTGCTTTGCCTGGCTCACAAAACCATGGAAGTGTATATATAGAAAAAGCATTAGAATTAGGAGCATCAATAGTAGTTCATAATGATTCTTCATATAGATCAGATCAAAATAATATTTTTTATATTCAAGACTTGCAAGAGCAAGAAGATGCCACTAAAAATACAAAAGTATATTATTTTTTAAAAGCATTCTTTAAAATTGATCCCTCAAAATTTCTGATTCATACCTTTACAGGTACTAATGGTAAAACATCAACAGCTCATCTTTGCCATCAACTTATACTTAATGCAGGAGATAATTCCCTTTATATTGGTACTTTGGGAGCTCAGTATAATAATGAAGAAGTAAATACTTCTCTTTACAGTAAAACAACTCCTGATATATTTGAATTCTATGAAATTCTGAAGAATTATGATCTAAAGTCTGCAAATATTTGTATTGAAATTTCTTCTCATGCACTTGATCAAAAAAGACTATTTGATCTTACATCAGTTCATTCTGCATCACTTTTAAATATTGGAAGAGATCATCTGGATTATCACTCAAACATAGAAGAGTATGCTCAAACAAAGTTTAAAATATTTAATAACATAAGCTCATTAAGGCTAATTAATGAAGATTTAATATCTACCAAGGATCATTACCCTCAAATTTACTCTGTAAGCAATAAAAACAAATTGTCAGATATTTATTATGAGATTATTGAATCCAGCATAAAAATAACTACTTTTTCAATAACTATAAATAATGCATCATTAGTTTATTTATCAGATAACAGTCTTAAAAGTTGCAAATATAATTTTTCATGTAGTTTATTTCCAGAATTTAATATTAATAATCTTGTGTTTGCAATTTCAGTAATAGGATTTAATAATTTCTTAGAAGATGATTTTAACGATGTGTCTTTTTTAAAACTTCCCAAAGGAAGAACTGAACTTATTCCTAATATTGATTCAAATATTATTATTGATTATGCACATAATCCAGATGGATTTAAGTTTCTGCTGTCATCAATTAATAATTATTTTAATAATTTAATTATTGTTTTTGGATGTGGCGGAGATAGAGATAAATTAAAAAGACCAGAGATGTTAAGCATAGCTATAGAATATGGAGTAAAAATTATTTTTACATCTGATAACTCAAGAAGTGAAGCCTTCGAAAATATTTTTGCTGACGCATCAATAGGAAATATTATCAAAGATGTAATTCTAATAGAGGATAGAAGAGAAGCAATTATTCATGGAAATGGATTAATGGGTGATAATGATTGCATGGTTATTTTAGGAAAAGGGCATGAAGAAACCCAGGATATTGGCGGGAAGATATCTTATTTTAGTGACCATGAGGTAGTAAATGAAATTTATAAGTAACTCAAATTATCTAGCTAAATATCTTGATTTATCATTAAAGAAAAATATAGACATTAAGAATATTTCTATTGACACAAGAACCTTAAAAAAAGGAAGTTTGTTTATAGCTATAAAAGGCGATAATTTTAATGGAAACGACTATATTGATGAAGCTCTTAAAAAAGGAGCATCTTTAGTTATAACTGACAATATAAAATTTAAAAATTCACAAGATAAACACTTAATTTATGTAGCCAATTCTATAGCAGCTCTAAAAAAGATATCAAAAAATATTTTAAAGACATACACGGGCAATGTTATTGGAATTACAGGAAGCAATGGAAAAACAACAACAACTAAAATACTATCTAATGCCCTAAAAAAGAGCTCATCTACTCATAAAAACTTTAATAATGAGATCGGAATGCCGCTGAGCATAATGCTTGCAAATATAAACTCAAAAAATTTAATTATTGAGATGGGGGCAGCAAAGCCTAAAGATATTCAGTATCTAAGCTCAATTTTAAGGCCAAATGTTGGAGTTATAACTAATATAGGTAACTCACATCTTGAAAAATTAAAAAATATTAAAGGTGTATTAAAAGTAAAGTCTGAATTAATTAATAATATTAAAAAAAGCGGATGTCTTGTGGTGCCAAATGATAATAAAAAGCATTTAAAATTTTGGCAGCAAATAAGAAATGACATTACTATCATCACTTTTGGTCTCAGCAGTAGTGCAGATTTTTATCCTTCAGATATTAAATATAGTATAAATAAGACAGAATTTAATATTTGCTCAAAAAAATACAAAATCAAAGTAAAAATAAATACTTTTTTAGCTGGAGAGCATAATGTTAAAAATATTTTATCCAGTTTTGCAGCCTCTTTTTTCTTAAAAAACTCTACAGAATTATTTATCAATAGCTTAAAGGAGAGCTTAGATGAAGCTATTAGACAAAAACAATCTAAATGGATAAATGGCTCTTTGCTTATAGATGATACCTATAACGCTAATCCAGACTCTGTCAAAAAATCTATAGACTTATTAAAAAGTTCAAAGACTAGAAGAATCTTGGTTTTAGGTGATATGTTAGAGCTAGGTAGATATAGAAAGAAAATGCATAGAGATATTGGAGACTATGCAAGAGCTAAGAAAATAGATATTTTCCTTGGTTTTGGAGATTTAACAAAATATGCTGTAGAAGAGTTTGGTAAAAAAGGTATTTTCTTTAAAGAGGAATCTGAATTGAAGAGATTTTTAAAGAAAAATATTAATTCAAATGATACTGTCCTTTTAAAAGGATCCAGAGCAATGAAAATGGAGAGATTTATAGATGTTTGAATATTTAGGAACAATTCTAGTAAATACAGATCCTGGTTTTGATATTTTAAGATATTTAACTGTAAGAACTATCGGTGCTACCGCAACAGCACTTCTTATTTCAATATTCTTAGGACCTTTTGTAATTAATTTATTAAAGCGCCTTCAGTTTGAGCAGCATGTTCGAGTAGATGGACCTAAAAGTCACTATAAAAAGACCGGCACGCCAACGATGGGAGGACTTCTGATCTTACTTTCTTTAGTTATTTCTACATTACTTTGGGGAGACCTAGGGAATAGATATATATGGGTAGTTTTATTTGTAACTATTAGTTTTGGTTCTGTAGGTTTTTTAGATGATTTTCTTAAAATAAAATCAAAGAGTTCAGATGGCTTATCAAGTAAACAAAAAATTATTTTACAAACATTTTTTGCATTCTGCGCATCAGCATATTTATATATTTCTGCAGAAACATCTCCTGAAACAGCTTTTATTGTTCCTTTTTATAAAGATCTTTTAATTAGCATGAGCCCTTTCTTATTTATACTTGTTGGAACATTTGTAGTTGTTGGTTCTTCAAATGCTGTGAACCTAACAGACGGTTTAGATGGTTTAGCAATATTGCCAACTATCCTGATTGCTGGGGCTCTTGGATTAATTGCATATGGAATGGGTAATACTGTAATTGCAGATTATTTATATCTTCCTCATTTGGAGATATCTGGAGAGTTGATAGTATTCTGTGGAGCTTTAATGGGCTCGGGCATTGGGTTTTTATGGTACAACACTTATCCAGCTCAAATATTTATGGGTGACGTAGGATCGCTCACACTAGGAGCAATTTTAGGGATAATTGCTGTTATTTTAAGGCATGAATTAGTCTTTGCCGTCATGGCTGGCGTTTTTGTAATAGAAACATTGAGTGTTGCAATTCAAGTTATATCTTTTAAATTAAGAGGAAAAAGAGTTTTCCTCATGGCACCTATTCATCATCATTTTGAGCTCAAAGGGTGGGAAGAGCCAAAGATTATAGTTAGGTTTTGGATCATAACAATTATCTTAATATTGATTGCTTTAGCAACCCTTAAAATAAGGTAAAGAACTGCTTCGTGAAGTCATTAATATACGGCTATGGAGTAACTGGAAGATCTATTGAAAGATACCTTATTAAAAATAATGTTGAATACGAAATATTCGATGACAATAAAGAGCTATACATATCAGAAAAATTTACAAATGAACTTGAAGCTGCTTGGTATGTAATTTATTGCAGCCCAGGAATAAGTAAAGAAAAATATAAAAAATTAGACGCTTTATCACAAACTGGCATCAAGACAGATATAGATATTTTTTTTAATGAAGATTCTTCTATAAAAATTGGAATTACTGGCACTAATAGAAAAAGTACAACTTGTTTTCATCTCTTTCAGCTATTAAATAAAACTTATAAAGTTAATTTAATAGGAAATATTGGAGATCCAGTGCTTGATAGCTTAAATAATGGAGCAGATTTTTCTATTATTGAATTATCTAGCCAACAGCTAGATAAAATTCATGAAATACAACTTGATTACGGAATTCTTCTTAATATTGCACCTGATCACCTTGATTATCATGGCAATTTTGAAAATTACAAATCTTGTAAAGAAAAGATACTAGAAGCAAAAGCATCCTCAAACCTAGAAAATCCTTACAAGATATATGAATGGATAACAGGCAAACAGGCAGAAAATATGCGCTTAAAAGATTTGCCTTTTAGATTTGAATTTATTAATGATGCAGTGGTGAATGATTCTAAATCAACCAATATGCACTCTTTACAATATGCTATAGACAAAGCAAATGATTGTTTTAAATTACAGAAATACAACTTATTACTATGTGGCAATCCTGAAAAGGAGGGTTTTAGTAGTTTTAAGATTGAGGGCCCTGATGAAGTTTTTATTTTTGGTTCCCATAGTTTAGATATTGATAAATGTATCAAACATCCTAAAAAAAATATTTTTAGTAATTTACAAGAAGTTTTAATTCATATCTCTAAAGCTAAAGAATTTAGAAATATATTATTTTCTCCGGGCTACCCAAGCGGAAATGATTTTAAAAATTTTGAAGAAAGAGGGGAATATTTTAATAAATTATTAAAGGAGATTCTTTTTAATTGATTTATAAAAATAACATCTTCCTTATTATCTCCTTAATAGGATTAGTTAGTCTTGGTTTAATTATGGTGACATCATCAAGTATATATATCGCAGATAACTTAACAGGCAATCCATTTCACTTTGCTACAAGACAGGCTTTATTTATCGGTATAGGAATATTTATATTCACAATATTTTTAATAACCCCATCAAGTTTATTAGAGAAAACAGATTGGTTGTTTCTACTTATTAGTATTTTATTATTAATTGCATTATTTATTCCAGGAGTCGGAACTGAAGTCAATGGGAGCATAAGATGGATTAGACTTGGACCAATCAATATCCAGCCAGCAGAAATATGCAAATTTAGTATGATTTTATACACATCAGGATATTGTGTTAGACGCATGGAAGAAATTAGTTCATTCAGGGGCTTCCTTAAACCATTACTGCTTTTAGGAATTGTTTCATTTTTAATTTTATCTCAACCAGATCTAGGCACTACTGCAATTATATGCGCGGTTGTTGTAGCTATTTTATTTTTTGCTGGAATATCATTTTTTCAATTTAGCTTATTGATTCTTCTGTTAGGCGGGCTTGGTTTCGTTGCAATCTATTTCACTCCATTTAGATTAACTAGAGTTATGTCATTTATGGATCCATTTACTGTTCAGCTTGGAGCAGGTTGGCAATTAAGTAATTCATTAATAGGTATAGGGCAAGCTAACTGGTTTGGATTAGGGTTAGGAAATAGTTTTCAAAAGAATCTTTTCTTACCTGAAGCCCATACTGACTTTATATTTGCTGTTTTAGTAGAAGAGCTAGGTATCTTTGGTGTTATTTTATTAATATCATTATATTCAATAATGATATTTGCTATATTTTCAGTTGCATTGCAATCTTTAGCATTAAAGAGATTCTTTCAGGGATTTGTTGCTTTTGGAATTGGTTTTTTAATTTCCATTCAAGCATTATTCAATTTAGCAGTTAACATAGGCCTTCTTCCTACAAAAGGTTTAACATTACCATTTATAAGCTATGGAGGCACAAGCATGATAATAATGATGTCTTTTATAGCTATAGTATTAAGAATTAATAATGAAAATAATTTTAATTAAAATATGAAAATCTTAGTTGCAGCAGCCAAGACAGGAGGGCATATTTACCCAGCAATAGCAGTAGCAGAAGAGTTTATTAAAAACGGACATGAAGCTATGTTTTTAGGTACTAATAGCTTAATTGAAAAAAATGCTATCCAAACTGTTCCAGGAATTGAGCATCAGGTAATAAATATGCAGGGCTTTAGAGGCAATGGAGTTTTTAATAAAATTTTTGTTCTTATACAACTCCCAATAAATATTTTTAAGTTACTCAGAATTATTTACAAGAATAAGATTGATAGCGTTATTGTTTTTGGAGGATTTATTACAATTCCAGTAACTATTGCAGCAGCAATTATGAGTAAACCGATATTTGTACATGAGCAGAATGCAATTCTTGGATCAGCAAATAAATTATCTTCAAAATTTGCTAAAAGAATTTTTCTTGGAATGCCATTACATGACAAGATAATAAATAATACAGAAATTGTAGGAAATCCCATTAGGGAATCTTTTAAAGCTTCATCACATACAGATGAAAATAATAATATTAAAATTTATATAACTGGGGGAAGTCAGGGAGCAAAATATCTTAATGACAATATCCCAACCGCTTTAAAAAATTTAAAATACCCAATTTCAATAAAACACCAATGTGGCAAGGGTAAAAAAGAAGAAGTATCAAAGCTTTATGAAGGCTCAAGTAATATTGAAATCAGAGAATTTTATAATAACCCTCAAGAATTAATTAATTGGTGTGATTTTGTTATATCAAGAGCAGGGGCATTAAGCTTATCTGAGACTGTATCAATGAAAAAAGGTTTATTAATGATTCCTTTACCTAATGCTATAGATAATCATCAGCTATTTAATGCAGAATATATTCAAAAAGAAGGCATGGGAGTAATACATGAACAAAAAGATGGCATACAGGATCTAAGGGATAAAATAAAACTCATAATAAAAGAAGAAAAATATTTAAGCTGGCAAAAATTAACTTTAAAATTTAATCACCAAGATGCAACTACTATAATTTTTAAATCAATTTTTAATCAGAGCACGTAATGAAACCATTAAAAAAAATAAAACATATACATTTTGTAGGAATTGGTGGTTCTGGAATGATTGGTATTGCTTATCTATTGGTAAGAAAGGGTTACTCGATTAGCGGCTCAGATTTAAATCGATCAAAAGAATTGAAAGATTTAAAAGATCTCGGTGCAAAAATTTATTATAAGCATGATGAAAAAAATGTTGGAAAAGCAGATTTGCTTGTAATGTCATCAGCCATTAGAAGTTCAAATCCAGAATATAGAAAAGCAAAAAGAGAAGGCATAACCATTATCCCTAGAGCTCAAATGCTAGGAAGTTTAATGAGAGGATATGAAAGCATAGCTGTTGCAGGAAGCCATGGTAAAACTACCACAACTAGCATGATCGCAAATATTTTTAGCGAGGCTATATTAAGTCCTACTTATATTGTAGGTGGAAAAGTTTTAGGTATTGGTAAGAATTCAGAATTAGGAACTGGAAATTATTTAATTGCAGAGGCGGATGAGAGTGATGGATCTTTTCTTCATCTCCAGCCAGATGTAGGCGTATTCACAAATATTGATAATGATCATCTTAGTCACTACGATAATGACATAGACAAACTCTTAAAATCATTTCAAATGTTTGCTGAAAACATTCCATTTTATGGAGCGCTTATTATCAATAAAGATGATAAAAATGTTAGAGCTATTGCTAAAAAAGTGCCAAGAAGACAAATATCTTTTGGCTTCTCATCTAAGAGTAATTATCAAATTACAAATGTAAATTATAAAAAGCATTTTCAAAATTTTAATATCATTGATCATATACAAGACAAGACATATGCATTTAGCCTTCCAATGCCAGGTAAACATAATCTTTATAATGCAGCAGCATCAATAGCAGCTGCTATTGAAGAAGGCATATCAATTAAATATATTCAAAATGGTCTTAAAAATTTTAAAGGCGTTTCAAGACGTTTTGAAAAATCTAAACTTGTAATTAATAATAAAAAAATAACTTTTATAGATGATTATGGTCATCATCCTGAAGAAATTAAATCAACCATAAGTGCTATTCATCAAGCTTTTCCAAATAAAAGAATTTGCATGATATTCGAGCCTCATAGATATACTAGAACAGCTCAACTTTACAATGACTTTATTGAAGTGCTATCAACTACAGATACTCTATTATTATTTGATATATATCCTGCCAGCGAGCTTCCCATTAAAGGAATATCATCAAGAAAATTGCTAGAAAGTATTAAGCAAAATGGACATCTAAACGCTAACCACACTTCAAAAGAATTAATTTTAGGTGATATAAAAAATTCTACCAATAGTTTTGATATTCTAGTCACGCAAGGTGCAGGAAGTATCTCTTCAATCTGTGAAGTTATTAAAAAGAAATGGCAGATTTAAAAAATATTGTAGTTTTGTATGGAGGCTCATCATCTGAGAGAGAGGTCTCTCTTCAAAGTGGCAATCGTGTATATGACGCATTAATTGATCTTGGGCATGAAGTATTTTTAATAGATTTGAATGAACTTAGAGACTTAGAGCATCTTAAACAACATGATTTAGTTTTTATTGCATTACATGGCCATGAGGGTGAAAGTGGTCAGCTACAAAAAAAATTAGATGAATTAAATATTTTGTATACTGGTTCAGGTTATTTAGCGTGTTCTAATACCTGGAATAAATCTTCTTTTAAAGATATTTTAGAAAAAGAATCTCTTCCAACTCCGAGAGGATTTTCTGTAAATAAACTTCACGATGATATTCAATCACCTTTTGAGATATTCCATGAGAAATATAATATAGAGATAAAAGATTTATTTTTAAAGCCAGAAGAGGATGGCTCAAGCATTGATATTTTTGAGATAAGTTCAAAAAATGATCTAATTAATGCAATCCAGCTTGCAAGTAATCCAGACAGAGCTTTTATCTTTGAAGAAGCTATTAAATATAAAGAATATACCGTTTCAATTATTAATAATAAATGTCTGCCCATTCTTGAGATTAAGACTAATAATAGTTTTTATGATTATGATGCCAAATATTTATCAAATGATACTCAATTAATAGAAGCTAATTTGAATAAGAGTGAGAAAGAAATAGTTACTCATTTATCTATAAAAGCCTTTAATGCATTTAATTGCTCAGGATGGGCTAGAGTTGATATTCTTCAAGATACCCATGGAAGTTTTTATATTTTAGAGATTAATACTGTCCCAGGTATGACTTCTCATAGTTGCCTTCCTAGGTCAGCTGAACTCAATGGCATTTCTTATAAAGAGTTAATTAATACAATAATTAAAGATGCTGAATTTTAAATATTTTTACTTTTTATGTATTTTAATAATTATTTCTGGATGCAGTAAAAATAAAGATATAGAAATTTTTTTTAATGATGGCTTTGTATATAAAGCTCAAAATGAATTAATCTCAGAATTAAAATCACTTCATTCTCGAAAAGATATTAAAAATGCTTTATTACAGCAAGACTGGATTAAAGACTTCAAGATTGATTTTAGAATAAATGGAAACATTAAGATAATTCTTGATACCAAAAATCCAATATTTATTTGGAATGAAAAATATTATGTTGACTCAGATATTAATACTTTTAAATTTGATAATACCAACACCTCACTTGCTCAGGTTTTTTGTCCGAGCAATCAATTAAACGAAGCTAGAAATTTAATAGATTCTATTAAAAATAAAGAATCACTAAAAGATTTACAGTTAATAAAGCTTAATTTTAAATACTCATCAGGGTGGACATTATTTTTAGCAAATAAAACTACGATAAAGTTTGGCAAAGATATTTCAGCAGAAAGATTACATGTATTTGAACAAACCATGAATTATATATACGAAAATAAGTCCATTCCGAGTATGATAGATTTAAGATATAAAGATGGAGTAGCATTAAATTATGGCAAATAATTCTTTAAAAGAAGCAGAAATTGTTGTTGGTTTAGATATTGGAACTTCTAAAGTGGTATGCATAGTTGGCAAACATGATTCTCAAGATAATCTTGAGATTATTGCTCTTGGATCATATCCATCTAGTGGTCTAAAAAAGGGTGTAGTAGTTAATATTGATGTAACTACTGACGCAATTCAAAAAGCTGTAGAACAAGCTCAATCAATGATTGAAGAAAAAATTAAATCAGTTTTTGTGGGTATAGCTGGAAATCACATAAGAAGTTTTAACTCTCAAGGTATTGAGGCGATAAAAGATAAAGAGGTTTCATCTTCTGACATAGAGAGAGTTATTGAATCAGCTCAAGCTATTGCAATACCCTCGGATCAAAAAGTATTGCATGTTATTCCTCAAGAATTTGTTATTGATGATCAGGATTGTATTAAAGATCCCTTAGGCATGTCAGGTGTTAGGCTGGAAGCAAGAGTTCATCTAGTAACATGCTCCAACAATGCTGTCATGAATATTCAAAAATGTATAAAAAATTGTGGTCTTAAAGTAGAAGGTTATGTTTTAGAACAATTAGCAAGTTCGCACTCAATATTATCTGATGATGAAAAAGATTTAGGCGTTTGTTTAGTGGATATTGGTGGTGGAACTACAGATATTGCAATCTTTCAAGCTGGATCAATTGGATTTACTGGAAATATACCTATAGCAGGGGATATGGTTACCAATGATATTGCTGTAGCATTAAGAACTCCGACACCAGAAGCAGAAGATATTAAACAAAGACAAGGCTGTGCTGTTCCTGAATTTACTAATGATGAAGAAGTTATAGAGGTTCGAGGAGTAGGCGGAAGACCCCCAACGGAGTTAGCTAGAAGAACCTTAGCTGGATTTATAGAGCCAAGGTATATCGAATTATGCCAATTAGTAAAAGCAGAAATTAGCAGAAATGGTTTTGAAGATAAAATTCCTGCAGGGATAGTTCTAACTGGTGGAACTTCTAAAATGGAAGGAGTTATAGAATTAGCAGAGTCAATTTTCCAGACAAGTGTGAGATTGGGAGTGCCTAATAAATTCCAAGGTATGGAGAATATTCTACAAAATCCTATCTATGCAACTTCAATTGGCCTTGTTTCACATGGCTATATGCAGAAAAAAGAAAATTTCACCCTTGAAAGTAATCAAAGCCTTATTTCAAAATTTTTGAATTGGGCTAAAGGTGAGTATTGATTGTAAAAAACATATACATTAGAATGCACCCTCCTTGGTTTTCTTAAATAAGAGAAAATCTTTAACCAAAAGGTAAATATGAAGAATTACGAAACAATATTAATAATTAATCCTAACCTTTCCTCTAAGGTAGCCGATTTCCAAAAGAAATTTGACAAACTGTTATCTGATAACTCCTTCGAAGTTAAAAAGGTAGAAGACATAGGTAGAAGACAATTAGCTTACTCTATAAACAACCATCATAAAGGTCACTATCTGCTATATCGTATGCAGGGTAATCCTCAGAACATTGCGGAAATTGAAACTAAGATTAAATATGATGAAGCCATTATCAGACATTTGATATTAACAGTTGAAGAGTTATCAGGCGAAGACTCTATTTTGTTAACTGAAGCTCTAGAAAATAAGAGTAGAAGAGTAGAGGCTGTTGAAGAATCTCCAAGAAAAATTATAAAAGAAGAATCAAATGAGGCTCCTGCTGAAGATTCTAATAAAAAAAGCGAGGAATCATAAATGAAAAAGTTTCAATTACCTGAAAATTTTGATCATAAGAATATCGATGTTCTTAAACAGTTTATTACGGAGACAGGAAAAATTGTTCCAGCTAGAGTTACTGGAATCTCTGCTTCAAATCAAAGAAAAGTTACTAAATCAATCAAGGTAGCTAGGTTTTTAGCCTTACTTCCTTACACAGATATGCACAAATAATCATGAAAATTATATTATTAGATAGAATTCAAAGACTTGGTGAAATTGGAGACATAGTAGATGTAAAGTCTGGTTATGCAAGAAATTTTCTAATTCCACAAAAAAAAGCTGCTTTTGCAAGTGAAAAGAACATTGCTGAAGTTGAATCAAGAAAAGGTGAGCTTGCTGCAGCATCTGCTGATGCATTAGCTCAAGCTCAAGGAAGAGCTGAATCAATGGCTGACGCATCATGTGAAATTAGAGTTCCAGTCACAGAAGAGGGCGCATTATATGGTTCAGTTGGAACCAGAGAGATAGCAGATGCTTTTGTTGCCCTAGATGTTAATATTGATAAAAGTGAAGTTCAATTACCAGATGGCCCTATTAAAGAGCAAGGCGATCATAATGTTTTAATAGCACTTCATCCTGAGATTTCAGTAGAAGTTTTAGTTAAAGTATTGCCTGAGTAGTTGTGTAATTTAAAATATGATGTAAAAATCATGTTTCATGTCTGAGTTAGCACAAAATATCAACGATCAAGCCCGAGAAGCTGAAAGAGCTGTTTTAGGCGGCTTAATGCTTGAAACAGAGAGATTTGATACAGTCACCCAAATAATTAATCATGAAGATTTCCAAGGAAAAGACCATCAGTTAATTTATGAATCAATGTTCGAATTGATTGAAGAGAATAAACCTTTAGACCCATTAACAGTCTCAGAAAAATTAGATAGTAAAAATTTTCTCAATAAAATTGGCGGTAAAAATTATTTAATAGAGCTTGCAACAAGCACTCCTACTGCTGCAAATATTGAAGCATACGCAGAAATAATTAAGCAAAGATCATTAACGAGACAATTAATGAAAACTAATTCAGAAATTGCTGAACTTATTAATAATCCTCAAGGCCAAAATGGCACAAGTTTATTAAATGAAGCTGAAAGAAAGATTTTTGCTTTAAATGAATCAGCAAGTCTAAATGATAGTTCGCTTCAGTCTATGAATGAGCTTATCCCAGAAACCATGGATAGACTTCATATGCTCTCTAAAATGGGTAAAGGCAACATAATTGGTAATTCCACTGGTTTTAAAGATTTAGATACAAAGCTGCAGGGCGTTCAGAATGGTGACTTAATAGTTGTTGCAGGAAGACCTAGTATGGGTAAAACGGCTTTTGCAATGAATTTAGCTGAGAATGTTCTTTTAAATGATGATAATGAAGGCGCAGTTTTAATCTTTAGTTTAGAAATGCCTGGTGAGTCTTTAACTACCAGACTTCTATCGGGGATGTGTAAGATTGATCAGCAGAAAGTTAGATCAGGAATGTTAAAAGATAATGAGTTAAAGCAAATTTTTGAAGAAGGTGAAAAGCTTAAAGGCAAACCTTTGTATATAGATGATAGTTCAACACTTTCTCCAATGGAGCTTTTAGCAAAATCTAGACGACTTCATAGATCAGAAGAACACGGTCTATCTCTTATAGTTGTTGATTATCTTCAGTTAATGCAAGTACCTGGATCCACAGAAAATAGGGTAAATCAAATATCAGAAATATCTAGATCTTTAAAATCTCTTGCTAGAGAGTTAAAAGTTCCGGTAATTGCTCTCTCACAGCTAAATAGAGGAGTCGACTCTAGACCAAACAGAAGACCTATAATGTCAGACTTAAGAGACTCCGGTGCAATTGAGCAGGATGCGGATGTGATTCTATTTTTATACAGAGATGAGGTTTATAACGAAGATTCTGATCAAGGAAACAAAGCAGAAGTAATAATTGGTAAACAAAGAAATGGACCAATTGGAACTTGCTATTTAACTTTCTTAAAAGAATATACAAGATTTGAAAATTTCTCTAACGATGGATTTTACGATTCATTTGAATGAGCGAGCCGACGGCAGAGCTGACGATTGATATAGATATTATTCGAAATAATATTACTTATTTAAAATCTCTTTTAAAACCAAATACTAAGTTTATGGCAATTCTAAAGGCTAATGCTTATGGGCATGGTCTTAAGAGAATAACTTCAAGCATAGATGATATTGTTGATGGGTATGGGCTTGTTAGATTAGATGAGGCAGCAAGAGTAAGAAAATATACAAAAAAAAATATTCTTTTAATGCAAGGGGTCTACAACAATAATGATTTAGATACTGCTGCTAAATCAAAATTTGACTTAGTTGTTCATAATAGCGAGCAGTTATTTGCACTAGATAATTTAGATATTAATTTATGGATAAAAGTTAATACAGGAATGAATCGACTTGGTTTTTCTCCAGAAGAATTCTTTAAAATTTATAACTCAAAACTAATAAACAGAAAATTTACACTCATGTCTCACTTAGCATGTGCTGATAATCCTTCAGATGATTTGAATAATAAGCAATTTGATTTATTTCATAAAATCTCATCAAGTATTAATACTACTAATGAGAAAAGTATCGGAAATACAGGCTCTATTATAAATTTTCCTGACAAAGGTTTTGACTGGGTAAGATCAGGTATTGGAATTTATGGAGGCTTTAAAGGAGACAATAACCTAAAGCCAGCAATGTCATTCAGATCAAAAATAATTGAAATTAGAAAATTAAAGCAAGGAGATAGAGTCGGATATAATGGAAGAGTAATTGCAAATAAGGCAATGACGATTGCTATTGTTTATGCAGGTTATGCAGATGGCTATCCACAGTCAGCAATAGATACAACACAAATCAATGTAAATAATTATTTAGTAAATATTTGTGGACAAGTAAGTATGGATCTACTTTCCATTGATATAACTCAGATACCTAATTGCAAAATAGGCGATTGGTGTACTTTCTGGGATGATAATAAGTCATTAGAGCATACAGCTAATCAAAATAATTTGATTTCATATGAACTTATGACTAGGATTACACCAAGAGTAAAAGTTATTTATAAAAATTCATGAAAATTAATTACATAAAAGAAAATTTAAGGAAAATCACTTACGAAGATGACTTTCCTGAATATATGACTGAAAAGCATGCTGAAGATATAGCTGAGGTATTTCGTACACCTTTACAAGGTACATATAATTGGGACTATAGAATTCAAGATAATAGAATAAAAAGATTATATGAGCTAGGCAAAGAATTAAATTGGAATGTTGAAATGGATATTGATTGGAATAGACCATATGAAAAATTAAAAGAACCTTTTCCAATTTTCTGGGATGATTATCCTCCATATCAAAAAATGAGTGATGAGAAAAAAGTTGAATTTTTAAAACATAGACAGGCTTGGAGCATGAGCCAGTTTCTTCATGGAGAACAAGGTGCTGTTTTAGTTGCGTCTCAGTTAACAAGTTGCGCACCTACTTTTAATGCAAAATTATATGCAGCATCTCAAACTTTTGATGAAGCAAGGCATGTAGAGGCATTTAATAAATATATACAAACAAGAATGAAATTAATGTATCCAATTGGAAATCCTCTTAAATCAATTCTTGATAAAATTCTTACAGATGAAAGATGGGATCTTAAATTTATTGGAATGCAAATCATTATTGAAGGTTTAGCTTTAGCTGCATTTCAAAGCTCACGAGATTTAACTACTGATCCAGTTTTAAAAGATATGCTAGGTCTGATAATTAGAGATGAATCAAGACATGTAACTTTTGGAGTTAATTATTTAGAAGAGTTTATTTCAACTTTGTCTGAAGAAGAAATTGAAGAAAGAGCACAATTTGCTTACGAGGCATGCCTGTTAAGCCGAGAAAGATTAGTATCAACTGATGTTTTTGATCATTTTGGGTGGGATATTGAAGAAGCAAGACTATTTCAACAATCCTCAGATATCACCAAAATGTTTCAGAAATTACTATTCCAACGAGTTGTTCCTAATTTATCTAGGATTGGTCTTCTTACCGATTCTGTAAGAGATAAATTTGATAAACTTGGCCTGCTTCAGTATGAAGATGCTCAGAGTGATTATGATGTAGATTGGGCAGACCTTTCTAGACCTTTATTTGAAGATTCTGCTTAATTTCATTTATCAATTACTCATTATCTGATATTCTGTTATACCATCATTATCTAATAAACTGATGGCAAAAACTAAATACATTTTCATTACAGGCGGCGTTGTTTCTTCACTCGGAAAGGGTATAGCAGCAGCATCTCTTGGCGCTATCCTCGAATCAAGAGGCCTTAAAGTATCATTAATTAAACTAGACCCTTATATAAATGTTGATCCTGGAACAATGAGCCCATTTCAACATGGAGAAGTGTTTGTTACAAATGATGGAACAGAAACAGATTTAGATCTAGGTCACTATGAAAGGTTTGTAAGATTTCAAGCTTCGGCTAAAAATAATTTTACAGCAGGCAGAGTCTATGAAACTGTTATTAGAAATGAAAGAAAAGGCAAATATTTAGGTGGAACAGTTCAAGTTATACCCCATATAACTGATGAAATTAAGAGGCGCATAAAAGCTGGTGCAAAAGGAAATGATATCGCCATAGTAGAAATTGGAGGTACGGTAGGGGATATTGAAAGCCAGCCATTTGTAGAAGCTATTCGACAAATGTCTCTTGATCTTCCTGCTCACTATACTGCCTTCGTACATTTGACCTTGGTTCCTTACATCAATGTCTCAGGCGAGCTTAAAACAAAGCCTACACAGCATTCTGTTAAAGAGCTTAGATCTCTTGGAATAAGTCCTGATTGTTTAATTTGTAGATCTGAACAAGAGCTTCCAACAGAAGAGAGAAAAAAAATTGCTTTATTTTGCTCTGTAAATCCATCAAGTGTAATTTCTATGCATGATGTATCTACTGTTTATTCAATACCTTTGCTTTTAAATAAACAAAAAGTTGATGAGTTAGTATTAAGAACATTAAAAATAAAAGCAAAACCTCCTAAGTTAAATGATTGGAAGAGAGTTGTTTCAGCAAAACTAAACCCCCTTTATGAGATTAATGTTGCTTTTGTTGGAAAATATACAGAATTAAAGGATTCCTATAAATCTCTAAATGAAGCTTTAGAGCACGCAGGTATAAAAAATAAAGCGAAAGTGAATATAGTTTTTGTTGAAGCTGAAAATATAACTGCTAGAAATGCTAAAAAAGTATTAGGCTTTAGTGATGCAATTCTTATTCCTGGAGGTTTCGGAGAAAGAGGAGTGGAGGGTATGATTCATGCATGTAAATATGCAAGACTTAATCAGGTTCCTTATTTAGGGATATGCTTAGGTATGCAAATAGCTATTATTGAATTTGCAAGAGATGTACTAAAGCTAAAAGGAGCAAATAGTACTGAATTTGATCTAAAAACCCCACACCCAGTAATTGCCTTAATAACTGAGTGGAGTGATATGTCTGGTAAAAAAGAAAAACGTTCAAAATCATCAGATTTAGGTGGAACCATGCGATTAGGTGGCCAAGTTTGTAAATTAGTTAAGTCATCAAATGCGCATAAAATGTATAAACAAGATGAGATAACCGAGAGACATAGACATAGGTATGAAGTTAATCCTCTATACAAACAATCTATGATAGAAGCTGGACTTAAGGTGGTTGGAACATCTGTTGATGGAAAATTAGTGGAGATGATAGAAATGCCTGATCATAATTGGTTCTTAGCATGTCAATTTCATCCTGAATTTACATCAAATCCAAGAGATGGACATCCAATTTTTAACAGCTTTATAAAAAATGCACTTAAACTATCCATATGAAAGACATTAAGTTAAGAAATTATGTGATTGGAAATAATCAACCTTTAACTCTCATGGGTGGAGTAAATGTTCTTGAGTCAGAGGACATGGTAATGAGAGTTGCTGAAAAATTTAAGAATATTACAGAAAAGTATGATATTAATTGGATATTTAAAGGCTCATACGATAAAGCTAATCGAAGCTCTATAGATTCTTTTAGAGGCCCTGGAATGGAAGAAGGGCTTAAATTGCTTGAGAAAGTTTCATCTTCTTTTGATTGCGCTGTTATTACAGATATACATGAGCCCGATCAAGCAGAACCTGTTAGTGAGATTTGTGAAATTATTCAAATTCCTGCATTTTTGGCCCGACAAACAGATTTAGTTACTGCTGCTGCAAAAACCAATTCAATCATCCAGTTTAAAAAACCACAATTTTTAGCTGCTCCTGAAATGAAAAATATTATTAAAAAATGTTCTGAAGCTGGGAATGAAAATATAACCTTATGCGAAAGAGGTAATAGTTTTGGTTATAATAATCTTATTGTAGATACTTTAAATTTTCAGATCCTTAAAGATTTCAGTTATCCAGTAATATTTGATGTCACGCATTCTCTTCAATTACCTGGAGGTCTGGGCAATGCTGCTGGCGGAAGAAGAGAATATCTATTAAGTTTAGCAAAAGCAGGAATTTCACAAGGAATTGCTGGTTTATTTTTAGAAGCCCATCCAGATCCTGATAATGCAAAATGTGATGGCCCATGCGCTTTAAATATAGACATGCTAGAACCTTTCTTAATTCAAATTAAAAATTTAGATGAATTTATTAAGAATCAAGAAGTTTTAGATATTTCATAATATTTATGTCAAAAATCACGTCAATAAAAGCGATACAAGTTTTAGATTCTCGAGGTCTTCCCACTATTGCTTGCAGAGTTTTATTAGATAATTTTCTTTCAGCTGAAGTTATGGTGCCTAGCGGTGCATCCACTGGCGCTAAAGAAGCTCTAGAATTAAGAGATGGCGAAGATGCTTATATGGGAAAAGGAGTTCTAAAAGCTGTAGATAATATAAATCTTATTATAAGCCCTCTTCTTGCAGGTCAAAATCCATTAGAGCAAGAGAAAATTGATAATCAGCTAATTGCACTAGATGGTACTGAAGATAAATCTAATCTAGGTGCAAATGCAATTCTAGCAGTGTCATTGGCTATTTGTAGAGTTGCAGCAAAAGATGTTGATATAAGTCTTCATAGTTATTTTAAAGATATTTTTAAGAATATTACTGGTAATACTGTAAGCCAAAGTCTTCCTATGCCAATGTTAAATATTCTTAATGGTGGACAGCATGCTGATAATAATATTGATATTCAAGAATTCATGATTATACCGAAGGGCGCTTCAAGTTTTAAAGAAGCAATGAGATGGTCTTCAGAAATTTACTGGAATCTCAAAACTATTTTAAAAGATAGAAATTTATCAACGTCAGTTGGAGATGAGGGAGGATTTGCTCCTAATCTTCAATCTAACGAAGAAGCAATTCAACTTATTATTGAAGCTATAGAAAAGTCTAATCTTGAATCTGGCAAAGACATTTTTATTGCACTTGATTGCGCTGCATCTGAATTTTATAGAGATGGTAAATATCAATTATCGGGAGAGGGTAGAAGTTTAGACTCGCAATCTTTTGCTAATTACCTTGAAAACTTAGTTCAAAATTATCCAATCCTTTCAATAGAAGATGGTATGGATGAGAATGATTTTATTGGATGGAAAATCTTAACTGAAAAAATTGGAACCAAATGCCAATTAGTAGGTGATGACTTGTTTGTCACTAATAAGAAAATTTTTCAAGAGGGTATTGATCAAGGTTTAGCCAATGCAATTTTAATTAAATTTAATCAGATAGGCTCAATAACAGAAACTATTCAGACCATTAACCTAGCAAATTTAAATAACTATAAATCTATAATTTCTCATAGATCTGGCGAGACTGAAGATACAACAATTTCTGATCTTGCTGTTGGTCTTGGAGTTGGACAAATAAAAACAGGAGCTCCATGTAGATCAGATAGAGTAGCAAAATATAACCGTCTTTTATGGATAGAAGACGAATGTATAGACCTAACTATTGGCTAATGAGGAAATTACCTCTTTCCCTATTTATTTTTTTATTAATAATAATTCTTATACTCATATTTAATCTTTTTATAAGCCCTAATGGCTATAAGGAAAGAAAGAGTTTGATTGATGAGAACGAAGATTTATCAACTAGAAATAACGTATTAAGAAATAGTAATGAAGAATTAAGATTTGAAATCATCAATGCACAAGATAATAATGAGCATATAGAGAATTATGCTAGAGAAAAATTAAATCTTACTATGCCAGAAGAACAATTTATCAAATTTGAAGACAAGGAAATTCAGCCACAAGATGAAAAATAATATTTTAGCTATTATTCCAGCTGCTGGAACAGGTGAAAGATTTAATTCATTAAATCCTAAGCAATACTCAAAACTAAATGGAAGAACTATTATTGAGCAGACCATCTCAACATTTCTTTCTTCTGAATTAATTTCTAAAATTATTATTACCATCAACAAAGATGATAATTTTATTAAAGAACAAGATTTTTTTAATGACCCTAAAATTGAATTAATTCAAGGCGGATTAACAAGAGCTGAATCAGTCATGAATGCTCTTAGTAGCATAGAATTAAATAATTATGATTATGTTTTAACTCACGATGTAGCAAGGCCTAATATTGAGGTTGATGATATAAAGCAGATCATTGAAAATATTGTTAATAATAATTCAGACTGTTCATTTTTTTATACTCCTGTTAGAGATTCCATTAAACAAGTATCAAGAGCATCAGATGCTACCATGAACAAAGATAATTACTATCTGGTCCAGACACCCCAGATATGCAATAGTCAAAAACTCTTCAACGCTCTAAAAATATCTATTGATCAAGGTATAAATATTCCAGATGAATCTTTTGTAATGGAGAAAATGAATTATTCTCTATCTAAAGTTAAAGGTAAATCTTCAAATATAAAAATTACGTATGCTGAAGATTTACATTTATTGCAAAAATTTAATACGAGAACTGGAATAGGGTATGACCTTCATACCTATAAGCCTGGAAAAGGAATTATTTTAGGCGGCTGCTTTATAGAATGCGATTATTCAATTAATGCTCATTCGGATGGAGATGTTCTTTTGCATTCAATTGCTGATGCAATTCTAGGTGCTAGCGCTCTTGGAGATATAGGATTATTTTTTGCAGATACCAATGAAGATAATAAAAATTTAGACAGTATAGAAATTATTAACTTTTGTTTAAAAGAAATCGCTAAATTAGATTTAGAAATCTTTAATATTGATACAACCATAATCTGTGAAACACCAAAGATATCTCCGCATAGAGATATGATTCTCAATTCACTTTCTAGCATATTAAAAATAGATCCATCAAACATTGGACTAAAAGCCACAACTTCTGAAAAGATTGGTATTATTGGAGAAAATAAAGCAATAGCTGTTCAGGCTTCAGTAAATCTTATAGGTAAAAAATGAAAATATTATTAACTAATGACGATGGATACGATGCAGTAAATATTCAAAATTTATACAAGGCTTTATCTAAAGATCATGAAGTTTGGATAGTTGCACCTGCAAATAATTGCAGCGGAATGAGTGCAGCAATATCTTTTTTAAAAGACACAGAAATTACAAAAATTAATGACTATACATATGCAGTAGATGGAACTCCTGCTGATTGCACGTACTTTGGCCTTCTAAGTGTCTTAGGTTTTGAACCTGATATTGTTGTTTCAGGAATCAATCATGGCGCAAATCTTGGCAATGATGTTTTGTATTCTGGAACTGTAGGAGCTGCTGTTGGAGGTAGAAGTTTAAAATTCCCTCCAGTAGCTATTTCTGTCGCATCTTATAATGCAAAAGACCCAGAATATATTGCAACAAAATCAGCTGATATAGTAAATAAAATTTTTAAAAATCCTTTGAGCTTTGAAAATAAAATACTCAATATTAATTTTCCTGATTTATTAGAAAAGGATGTAAAAGGAACGAAGTTTACGCGATTATCTCGAAGAGGAATTCCAGCTGCACCTGTTGAGATTTCTTCATCTCATAATAGCAAAACTTATAGATACAATCTCCAAGGCGAAGCTATTAAAGAATCATATCTTTCTGATGTTGAGGCAGTCCAATCAGGTTACATATCTTTATCAATACTTGATTACAATCTCACTAAGGCAGATGAAGAAAAGAATTATCTTGTAAAGATTCTTTGTGAATGAGTAGTTCAGGCTTTACTTTTAGGCGCGTTAGAGAAGAGATGATAGAAAATCTCCTAGAGATGGGGATTAAAGATTTTAGAGTGCTCGATGCAATGGCGCAGATCCCAAGACATATTTTTATTGATGAGGCCTTAAGATCAAGAGCTTATGAAAATAGATCTCTTACAATCGGATATCAACAAACAATTTCTCAACCTTATATAGTTGCAAAAATGACAGAGCTTTTAATTTCTCATACAGGTGGAAGAGGGCATGTTTTTAAAAATATTTTAGAATTAGGTTCCGGGTGTGGCTATCAATCAGCTGTATTGTCTTATTTTTCTGAAGAAGTCCATGCAATTGAAAGAATTAAGCCATTAGTCATCAAATCAAGAGAAAATCTTGGTGAGTTAAAAATTTACAATGTTATCGTCAAGCATGGTGACGGTTATCAAGACTGGGATGCTAATAATAAATATGAAGGCATTATTTGTGCTGCTGCGCCAAGAGCTTTTCCAAAGGAGTTACTTGAATGTTCGATAGAAAATACAAAGATTGTTATGCCTATTGGAAATTCTAAAGAACAAAAATTGTTAGTAGTTACAAAGACAAAAGATAGTTTTGAGGAAGAGTATCATGATGAGGTTGCATTTGTTCCTATGCTTCCAGGAAAATCTATGGATGGGAAAGATTAATGAGTGAAAGATTGAGATTCATTTTAGCTGGATTCTGCGTTGGATTTGCAGAACTTTTACCTGGAATATCTGGATCCACTGTAGCAATATTTTTTGGAATATATGAAAAATTGATAAAAATTCTTAGTGAGCTAAGAATAAAGAACATTACTCTAAATTTAGAACATTTAAATAAAACCTTCGCATTTAATTTAGTAATACCATTTGTTATTGCAATGATTATAAGCGTACTCGCTTTTTCTAATCTTATTTTATTTCTTCAGAGTGAGTTTGCTAATATTTTTAATATCATCCTTGGTTTAATAATGATTATTGGCGGCTATGTTCTGCAGATGGGTCTCATTAAATCTAATTTAAATATATGGATATTCTTTTTTTTAGGGCTTATTGGAAGCTTTCTTCTATCAAATTTATCAAATGGCACTATTCCAATTAATAACCTTAGCCTAGCTATTGCTGGCTTTATATCTTTTTCATTCTTTCTTATACCAGGTATATCAGGGAGCGCAATACTATTAGTTTTTGGATTTTATACTACGGTTATAGAAGCAATTTCTTTATTAAACCTAACCATTTTGGCTCCATTTGCTATTGGAGCATTAATTGCTTTATTTATAATGCCCAAACTAATCTCGTATTTTATAGAAAAATATAGAGACTCTTTAATTATATTCTTCAGCGGACTCATAGTAGGGACTGGAATTATTTTAATCGTCTAATGAATAGACTACCTTCTTTTGTATTGGTTAGTATCCTTCTCACATCATGCTCGTCATTAGAGCAATCAATCGATTCCTTGTATCAGGAAGTTATCTCATCTTCTCAATATACTGTTAAAGAAAATGAAACTTTGTGGTCAATAGCACTAAAAAATAATGTGAGCCCAAATAAATTAGCTATTAGAAATAATCTTAAAAAACCTTATCTAATTTACCCAGGTCAAAAATTATTGCTTAATAATTTAGAGTCTATAAAGTTAGATCAAAATATTTCACCTTCATGGAAACTTCCTACAAAATCCTCAATTAGAAAATCTTATGAAGGTAATTTTTGGCTAATTTTTAATGGGAAGATAGGCGATCCTATTTTTGCCATTTTAGATGGTGAAGTTGTTTTATCTGGAGCAGTTCTTCCAGGCTATGGAAATTTCATCATGATCGATCATGGAAATGAATATCTAAGTCTCTATGCTCATTGTGATGAGCTTTATGTAAAAAAAGGTATGAAGGTTAAAAAGGGTGAATTAATAGCATCTTTAGGATCATCTGAAACCAATCAGCCTAAATTAAAGTTTCAAGTAAGAAAGTTAGGCGTCCCAATCAAAATATCAGACTTAAATTTTAACTAAGTTAAATATTGCTAAGATCTAAAAATAATTTTTTATCTTTAATATTTTTATATTTATCAGACTCAGGAAGCGGCTCTTTAGCCTCCGTAATGTTTTCATAAACTTCTGCAAGTTTTGCATTTATTTCTATAAAATCAATCTGACCCTCAGGTAATTCATCATCAGAAAAAATAGCATCTATCGGACATTCAGGAACGCATAGACCACAATCAATACATTCATCTGGATGTATTACTAAAAATTCAGGACCTTCATAAAAGCAATCCACAGGACAAACTTCAACACAATCAGTGAGTTTGCATTTAATGCAGGTCTCTGTAACAACAAATGTCATAATTAACTTTTCAAAGAAAAATTGATTTTAACGTACAAAAAAATAAAATTGTAGAATAGTATTTGATTTATAAAGTATTTCTATTATACTGTACAAACATACAGTAAGGAGTAAACATGGCTACAGACAAAAAAACAGATCTAAAAGAAACCCTAAGTCAGATTGAAAAACAGTTTGGTAAAGGTACAGTGATGAGAATGGGGGATAAAGAAATACTTGATATACCATCTATTTCTACTGGATCAGTAGGACTAGACATAGCTCTGGGTATAGGAGGAATTCCACAAGGAAGAGTAACAGAAATATACGGACCCGAATCATCAGGAAAAACAACTCTAACATTACAAATAATTGCTGAATGCCAAAAAAAAGGAGGCACAGCTGCTTTTATAGATGCTGAGCATGCTCTTGATCCTCAATACGCAGCTAAACTAGGCGTTAACGTGGATGATTTACTTCTTTCACAGCCAGATACCGGCGAACAAGCATTAGAAGTAGCAGATATGTTAGTTAAATCAAATGCTGTTGATTTAGTTGTAATCGATTCTGTAGCAGCACTTGTTCCAAGAGCAGAAATTGAAGGCGAGATGGGAGATCATCACGTTGGACTTCAAGCAAGATTAATGTCACAGGCTTTAAGAAAGATAACTGGAAATATCCAGCGCTCTGGAGCAACTGTAATTTTTATAAACCAGATTCGTATGAAAATAGGAGTTATGTTTGGAAGTCCTGAGACAACTACTGGTGGAAATGCTCTTAAATTTTATTCATCAGTAAGACTAGATATCAGAAGGATTGGTGCTGTCAAAGAGGGTGATGAGGTTATAGGAAATGAAACAAGAGTAAAAGTAGTTAAGAATAAGGTTTCACCTCCATTTAGACAGGCAGAATTCCAAATTATGTATGGTCTAGGGATTAATTCAGAGGGTGAAATTTTAGACTTCGGTCAAAAATTAGGTGTTATAGAAAAAGCTGGATCTTGGTATAGCCATAATGGAGAAAAAATAGGCCAAGGAAAAGTTAATGCAAGTACATTCTTAAAAGAAAATACAGCAATAAGAGATACCTTGCTTAAAGATATTAGGGCTGAATATATTGTTTCAAGCACAAAACCTATCAAGAAATAAATATTAAACATTGGCATTTATCCCCACTTTAGATTAGCATTATGACTAAATTAAAGTGGGGATTTTTGTTACATGATTTCAAATAATGCATATATCGTAAGCGCAGTTAGAACAGCTGGCGGCAAAAAGAATGGAAAGTTGAGTGGCTGGCATCCAGCAGATTTAGGAGCTAAAGTTTTAGATGAATTAGTTCTTCAAACAGGTATAGATCCAAAAGATATTGATGATGTTATTTTTGGTTGTGTTGACCAGGTGGGAGCACAGTCAGGCAATCTTGCAAGAAATGCTGTTCTTGCATCAAGTCTCCCAGAATCAGTTCCAGGCACTACAATTGATAGACAGTGTGGTTCTTCTCAGCAAGCAATTCACTTTGCAGCTCAAGCTGTTATGTCAGGCACACAAGATATAGTAATAGCTGGTGGGGTAGAAGCTATGTCAATGGTACCAATTGGGGCAAGTGTAAAAGATGGCTTTGATGCTGGTCATGGTTTTCCTTTCAATGCAGATGGTATTGCTGCAAGATATCCGGGTGTATTTTTCTCACAATTCACAGGTGCTGAATTAGTTGCTGACAAATGGAAGCTGTCCAGAGAAGCACTAGACTCGTTTGCTTTAGAAAGTCATCAGAAAGCTAAACACGCTACTGAAATGAAATATTTTGATTTAGAAATATTACCTCTACCAGGTAAAAATGAACATAACGACACTGACATGGTTCTTGCAGATGAAGGTATTAGATTTGATGCCTCCCTTGAAGCTCTTGCTGGTCTTAGAACAGTTGTTGAAGGTGGTGTAATAACTGCCGGGAACGCCAGTCAGATCACTGATGGTGCAGCAGCAATAATGATTTGCAATGACGAAGGTCTTAAAAAAATTAAGTCTGATCCCAGAGCAAAAATTACAGCATTATCCGTAGTCGGCGATGACCCTGTTTTCATGTTAACAGGACCAATACCTGCATCACATAAAGTATTAGCTCGCGCAAACTTAACTATTGATGATATGGATCTTTATGAAGTGAATGAAGCATTTGCTCCAGTGCCATTAGCTTGGGCTTCTGAACTCAACGCTGATATGACTAGGCTTAATGTTAACGGTGGCGCTATGGCTCTTGGACATCCGCTGGGTGCAACTGGAGCTAAATTAATGACCACAATGCTTCATGAGCTTGAAAGAAGAAAAGGCAAATACGCACTCCAAGCTATATGTGAAGGCGGTGGAACAGCAAACGCTACAATTATAGAAAGGTTATAAATTTTTATTAATATATTGACATAAATTATTGCTTCTAATATATTGACATAACTTATGCCAATATACTAACTTATTATCGCACTTATACCTGTCTCTAAAAATCTCATAATCCTTCGATCGAAGTCAGTGATTGCTAAGAAAGAATCAATGAAATTTAAAACGAACAAAAAAAATTTGGGATAAAGCAGGGAAAGATTTAATGGATAAAAAAGGAAAAAATTAATATGACAATGATCAAGAGAGATCCTTCGTTTCAACTGCAGAAACACCTATCTTCAAATTGGGCAAACGATGATGCATTCTTAACTGCAGTTTTTAATGCTTTAAGTATTAGTTTTCCAAAAGGCGAGAAGTTTTTTATGAATAGTGTTCGTGCATTCAAAGACGAAGTGAGCAAAGAGATGTCCGAAGAGATTCGTATGTTCTGCATACAAGAGGCAACGCATACAAGAGAACACATCAAATACAACAAACTATTATGTGAACTCAAGGGGTATGACTTAGAAGAGTTAGAAAGTGTATTTGTAAAAAAACTTGAAAAATCTCATACAGATAAAGTAGATAACAAAATACGATTAGCAATTACAACTGCAATGGAGCATATTACTGCATCAATGGGTGCAAGTATGTTAAAAGGCAATCTTGTTAAGTCAGACA
>CAZJJG010000002.1:0-77379 GCA_964546275.1 uncultured Gammaproteobacteria bacterium | reverse complement strand
ATTTCTATTCTTGCTGGTTTTAATGGTCGAGGAGTTGCAAGAGGTTATGTTAATGCTCAGCCTCTAGGCGGCTCTACTTCTTACATTGCCATGCATGAGCTTGGACATAGCCATGCTAATTTAGGTGATGAATATATTACCAGTGATGACAGAGGTTTTGATATGAGTATTTATGCAGACTCCTCGCCAAATACTACAACGAACAATGACCCGTATAATGTAAAGTGGTCTCATTGGATACAAGATAAAACGAATGTACCAGGTTATACCGATGGCGCTTCTAATCAGGGCGTAGGACTATTCCTGGGTACATACTACTCATCTGACGCTTCCTGGAGGCCAGAAGACTACAATGTTATGTATGGTGGGGATTATGCTGGAAGCTGGGGTGTTCCAGAAAACTTTATTTCTCAATATGGCCCAATTAATTCCGAAGCATTTATTATTCAAACCATCGCTAACCTATGTTTTAAACAATATGATAATTATGATAACTGTCCAAATGTTTGGAGCAACATATCTCTAGCTGAGGCAGATGGAGTTATGGTAAATCTAGACAACCTCCAGCAAGGCGCTAATTACTCATCAATTAACTACAATCTTGATGTTGAATTTA
Organism: uncultured Gammaproteobacteria bacterium; assembly: GCA_964546275.1. GTDB lineage: Bacteria > Pseudomonadota > Gammaproteobacteria > Magnimaribacterales > D2472 > MED-G78. Next base: position 76,763 of record CAZJJG010000002.1, on the reverse strand, counting down.
ATCCAGTTAATATTCAAATTAATTGGTATATAAATGGAGTCATCCAAGACGATCTTACTAATCAAACCCAAGTTTCATTTTTAAAACCTGAAGGCGGGGGTGTTATGGAATATTCATATAAAGCAGTTGATCTTCAAGGCTTCATGACAGCACCAGATGATATATTGCTAGATACAGATAACTATGAAGGCTTTTTTAATAGTGAATACTACTGGAATACATCTATTGATTGGTCAGGATCTTATCAAGCAAATCCAACTGATAAATCTCAATATACGATAGGTTACATAGACGGAACCACGGGTGGAACGATTGGTATTAACTGGAGTAACTTATGATGAGTACAAGAATTTTTTTAATGGCATTAGTCTTTAGCTTTTCATTTGCAATAACAGCAGACGATTCAGTACCTGGTAAGCATCAAATTTTAAAAGATAGCAAAGTCACCATTGATGATAATCGACAAAATAAACTTAAGCTTTATGTTAAAGATGGAGTATTTGAATTTAGAGCTATTGAGTTCAATAAAATCATACCTGCTTATCGTTTTAAAAAAGATCCAATTAAAATTGAAACATATGAAGCTGTATTTCTAGATGCTGATAATCAAGAGATATTCCAGGCAAATATAGGTAATCCATTGCTAGTCAAAGCTCAACATATCGGTTTTGAGGATAGTGATTTTTTCTATGGTTATGATAATGAAGCTAGTTTCTTTATTCCGTTTCCAAAGAATATGGAGCCTCATGCTGTTGTTATTTATAGAGATCTTTTAGATACCAAAGAGAAAATCCAAAAGATTCTTATTAAATAGTCATTTTTGAACATATCTTAACTTTACCTATAGTTTTTAATAATAGATAATACTGCTCCAGACCTTATCAAATAAGGTTAATAATGCGGGAATAGCTCAGCTGGTAGAGCGCAACCTTGCCAAGGTTGAGGTCGCGAGTTCGAACCTCGTTTCCCGCTCCAATTTTTTATCTTTGACTACTTACAGCTTTATATTTAATATCAAAGTCATGATAAAAATTATTACTCTTCTACTTATTTTTATATCTTTTGCAGCTCATGCTGTAGAGGATAGATTCAATGCTTTTATTTATCTCAATCAAAACTCTGCTAATGAAGGTGCTATTGGGATTGGCATTAAAGACAATATAGATGTCAAAGGGATGGCTACATCTGCGGGCTCATTAGCCTTAGCTGATTATTATCCAAATAAGGATGCTTTTTTAATTACCAAATTAAAGGCTTCTGGTTATCATATTTTTGGTAAAACAAATCTCTCTGAATGGGCTAATTTTAGATCCTTTAATTCAGTTAGTGGATGGTCAAGTTTAGGTGGCCAGACAGTAAATCCTTATGGAATAAATAGAAATCCATGCGGATCAAGCGCAGGATCAGCTGTTGCAGTTGCTTCAGGCATGCTTGATATAGCTATAGGAACTGAAACCAATGGATCAATTTCATGCCCAGCCTCTGTAAATGGCATTGTTGGCATGAAGCCTTCCGTGGGGCTTGTTAGCAGAAGTGGAATAGTTCCTATATCTTCTAGCCAAGATACAGCTGGACCTATGGGAAATTCTGTTGGATTAGTAGCCAAAACTCTTCAAGCAATTGCAGGAAAGGATCTAGCAGATAAAGCTACACTTGATATACCTAAGAATTTTAATTTTAATTTTATTTCAAATATAAATAAGAATTCTTTAAAAAATAAGCGTTTTGGTTTACTTCAATCTGGTTCAGATGACTCAGAGGGTAAGAGATTGCTAGATAAAATCATCCGCATTATTGAATCTAGGGGTGGCGAGGTCATTCTAATAGACGACACAAGAGTTTATCCTGGAGAAGAAGAGTTTTTTATACTTTTATATGAATTTAAGAGAGACCTGGAGTCTTATCTTCAAACATCAGAGGCTAAATTTAAATCTCTTAAAGATTTAATTACTTTTAATAATCAGAATGCAGAATCAGTAATGCCTTATTTTAAACAAGAGATTTTTGAAGCTAGTCTTGAAGCCTCAAAGGATCATGATAAATATCGCGAATCTATGAAAGCCTTAAATCAGGTCAAAAAAGATTTCGATAATTTATTAACTAAATATAATTTAGATGCATTTGTCGGATTAACAAGGAATCCGGCATGGCTAACTAACTATGATGGTGGTGATGGAATTGCTATGGAAGAGCAAAGAGGTTGGGGTAATGGAGGTTATGCTGCTATAGCTGGATATCCCCATATAACACTTCCACTAGATAAAGTTGAAGGCTTGCCAGTAGGAGTTTCTTTTATAGGTACTAAATGGTCTGATAAGCAATTAATAGAATATGCAGCGACCTTTGAAAGAGCAAACCAGTAAACTTTTTTATTTATCTTTAAGAATCTCTCTTGCAGCATTTTTACCAGGTAAACCAGTTACACCTCCGCCAGGATGACTTCCTGCCCCGCACATGTATAAAGACTTGAGTGGGCCTCTATAATCACCATAGTTCATTAGCGGTCTAGCAGCCCACATTTGATCTAGCGTCATATGCCCATGCATTATATCGCCACCAATTAGACCAAATTTTTCTTCTAAATCAAGGGGCGAAAGAATCATAGTTCCCAAAATAGATTCTCTAAAATTTGGAGCATGCTCTGTTACGGTATCAATAATGCATTCGGCAGCATCTAAACGTGCATCATTCCATGATTGCCCATCTTTTAAAGTTGGAGAAAATTGCTGACAAAATAATGAAGCTACATGCTTGCCTTTTGGAGCAAGGCTATCATCGAGTGTTGAGGGTATAAGCATTTCTACGATAGGTTTCTTTGACCAGCCATACTGCTTAGCATCAATATAAGCCTGATCCATATAATCTAATGTCGGTGCAATAACAACTCCAGACTGATGATGTTCTGCCACTTCTTTTCCAGGCAAAGAGACAAAGTCTGGAAGCTCAGATAAAGCAACATTCATACGGAAGGTTCCCGAGCCAGACTTATAACCATCCATGCTTTTATTGAACTCGTCATCTAGATCTGCACTATCAATTAATTTTTTATATAGCAGCGTAGGATTAAGATTGGATATAATTTTTGAAGCATGAATAACATCACCATTTTCAAGCTCAATACCAATTGCCTTATTATCATTAACTAGAACCTTTTTAACTGCTGCATCAGTTGTGATTTGAACTCCAGCATCTATACAAGCTTTTTGCATAGCTTGAGTGATAGAGCCCATCCCGCCAATAGCGTGTCCCCAGGCACCTTTTTCACCATCAACCTCTCCAAACACATGATGAAGCAATACATAAGCTGAACCAGGAGTATCAGGGCTTGCATAGTTACCAACAATAGAATCAAAACCAAATGCAGCCTTTACATGCTCATTTTCAAACCATGAATCCAAAAAAGATCTAGCGCTTTTGGTAAATAAATCATAAACATCTCTGTGTAACTGATTGCCTTTTCGAGCAATTGGCCAAGCCTGTAAAGCAGCTTGAATAAGCGCCTTAACTCCATGTTTAGGGTTTGGCGGAGTTTTTATTGATAGATCTCTTAAAACATCTGCAACTGCTTCAATGCGCTCATAATATTCTGGTAGTCGATCAGCATCTGCTTCAGAGAATTTTCTAAATTCTGCCTGAGTTTTTTCTAAGCCACCACCTAGCTTTAGATAAGTTGTGCTATTAATAGGGAGGAAGTTTGATATTGGGCGTTTAACAACCTCTAAACCATAATCTTTTAGGTGCATATCTTTGATAACTTGAGGATTAAGCAGGCTTACGGTATAGCTAGCCACTGAATTTCTAAATCCAGGATGAAACTCTTCGGTGACTGCAGCACCACCAACTATATGCCTTCTCTCAAAGATGTGAACATTGAGTCCAGCTTTAGCAAGATAGTGGGCACAAACCAGCCCATTATGTCCTGCACCAATAATCAGGGCATCAATACTACTATTATTACTATTCATAAAATAATTATAAATTATTTAAGCATTATTTGATTGGCTAAGATATTTGATAGCAATGCTAGGTTGTATATAATCCTGTTATGAATATTTTTACTAAACTTATCTCATTATTAAAATCTGAGACAGAAATGGTTCCTAACTCTATAGATGACAGTGCAAGAGTTACTTATGGCGGCCTGCATGTTTCCAAAGAACTAGATAACTTTTTAAAAGAAGAGCTAGTTCCAGGTATTAATATCCAACCTAGTCTCTTTTGGAAATCACTTGAAACAATCTTAGATACCTTTGGTCCAAAAAATATAGAGCTTTTAGCTATAAGAGAATCTTTACAAAAGCAAATCGATGCTTGGCATATTGAAAGAAAAGGCCAGACTCATAATGCTGCAGAATATAAGAACTTTCTTAAAGATATTGGGTACTTGATAGAAGAGGGTGATAATTTTTCTATTGAAACTTCTGACGTAGATCCAGAAATTAAAACTATTGCTGGTCCTCAATTAGTTGTGCCTGTTATGAATGCAAGATTTGCATTAAATGCAGCAAATGCCCGATGGGGAAGCCTTTATAATGCCTTGTATGGGACAGATGTAATATCAGAAGATGATGGAGCAGGAAAAACTGGTGGGTATAACCTAGTAAGAGGGGAAAAGGTTATTGCTTTTGCTAAAGACTTCTTAAATAAATCAGTACCATTAAAAAATGGAACCTATGAAGAAGCCATAAGCTTTATGATTTTAAGTGACAGCTTACAAATAGAATTAAGCGATGGTACAAGAACCGAATTAAAAGATACACATCAATATGTTGGTTATGCAGGTGATAGCTCAGAACCAAGCGGAATATTGCTAAAAAATAATAATCTACACTTAGAAATTCAATTAGATAAAAATCACAATATTGGAATGGATGATCCAGCAGGCATCAAAGATGTATTAGTTGAATCAGCGATCACAACAATTCAAGACTGCGAAGATTCAGTTGCAGCTGTAGATGCTGCAGATAAAGTAATTGTGTATAGAAATTGGTTGGGACTCATGAAAGGCGATTTGAAAGAAACTTTTATGAAGGGTAATTCTGAGATGACCAGATCACTACTTCCTGATAGAACCTATACAGCAAAAGATAATAAAACTCTAAGCTTGCCTGGAAGAAGTTTAATGCTTGTTCGAAATGTTGGACATCTCATGACAAATCCAGCTGTCTTAGATAAGCATGGTAATGAAATTCCAGAAGGCATACTTGATGCCATGTTTACCATATGTATTGCCAAGCATGATCTTGAAAGAACAGGCAGTTTAGTAAATTCAAGAAAAGGCAGTATGTATATTGTTAAGCCTAAAATGCACGGGCCTAAGGAAGTTAAATTTGCTTGCGATCTATTTGCAGCTGTTGAAAAGGAGTTAGGTATTAAGCCTTTAAGTGTAAAAATTGGAATCATGGATGAAGAGAGAAGAACCACTGTAAATCTAAAAGAATGCATACGTATAGCTAAAGATAGGATTATTTTTATAAACACTGGTTTCTTAGATAGAACCGGAGATGAGATACATACAAGTATGGAAGCTGGTCCTATGGTCTTAAAATCTGACATGAAGCAGCAACCATGGATATCAGCTTATGAAGACTGGAATGTAGATATTGGGTTGCAAACTGGCTTTAAAGGCAAAGCTCAAATTGGTAAAGGTATGTGGGCAATGCCTGATGAAATGTTAGAAATGTATAACACCAAAGCAATGCATCCAAAAGCTGGTGCTAATTGTGCATGGGTTCCATCACCAACTGCAGCATCTTTACACGTGATGCATTATCACCAAGTCTTAGTTTCAAAAGAGCAAGAGATTATTGCTTCTAGGGCTAAGGCTAGCTTAAATGATATTTTAACTATTCCTGTTATGCCTAATAGAGAATCTCTATCTTCTGAGGATATACAAAAAGAATTAGATAATAATGCTCAAGGCATTCTTGGTTATGTTGTTAGATGGGTCGATGCTGGAGTAGGTTGTTCAAAAGTTCCTGATATTAATAATGTAGGTCTGATGGAAGACAGAGCAACATGTAGAATTTCAAGTCAGCATATAGCAAATTGGCTGCATCATGATTTATGTTCAGAGGAGCAGGTCATTGAGACTATGAAAAAAATGGCACTGATTGTTGATGAACAAAACTCTAGTGATGCTGATTATATAAATATGGCTCCTGATTATGATGGCCTTGCATTCTCAGCAGCATGCGCCTTAGCAATAGAGGGTAGGGTTCAGCCTAGCGGCTATACCGAACCAATACTTCACTTAAAAAGATTAGAGTTTAAGGCTTAATATGAAAGGTTTCTGGGTAGCAAGATGTCATGTCACTGATACGGATGAGTACTCAAAGTATGCAGCTCTAGCAGGACCAATAATAGAGAGCTATCAAGGCAAGTTTTTAGTTCGCGGCGGACCCCAAATAGAAGTAGAAGGCGGTATCTACGAAAGAACTGTTCTAGTGGAGTTTCCTAATATTCAAATTGCTGAAGAGTGCTATAAATCTTCTGCATATCAAGAAGCTCTTATGCATGTAACTAATTCTGCTATTAGGCATGTGGTATTAGTTGAAGGCGTATAAGGGTATTATGCTCAATAGCCACATCTCTAAAACATATTTTTGACATAGAATAAAACTATCATGACATTTACAAGAACTAAAATTATTTGCACAGTTGGACCTGCAACTGAAAGCATAGCTACACTTAGAAAGCTTCATAAAGAAGGCATGAATGTGGTTCGAATTAATATGTCACACGCAAATCATAAGACAGCCCAAGCAGTAATCAATAAGGTTAATAAAATTAATTCTGCATTAAGTGAAAATGAAACACCAATAGGTATTTTACTGGATACACAGGGACCAGAAATTAGAACTGGAGACACCGAAATTCCTCTTGATCTTAAAACTGGTGATGAGGTTACTTTAACAGTTAGAGATCAAGTGGATGTTGAAACTTCTTCAATTAAAATCAACTACAAAGATCTTATCACCAGCGTTACTCCTGGCTCTAAAATAACAGTTGATAATGGACTTATAAACTTTCAGGTTCTTTCTAAAGATAAAGATACATTGTTGTGTAGAGTCCTTGATGGTGGAAAGCTTGGAAGTAAAAGGCATGTTAATCTGCCTGGTGTTAGAGTAAATTTACCCTCTATAACATCCAAGGACCTTGAAGATATTAATTTTGGAATTAAAAATAAGGTTGATTTTATAGCTTTATCTTTTGTTAGAGATCCAGATGACCTAGAAAAATTAAGAGCCATCTTAAAGCGTAAATCTTCTGTTGCAAAAATTATTGCAAAAATAGAAAACCAAGAAGGTTTAGATAATATACATGAAATTTGCCAAGCATCTGATGGCGTTATGGTAGCCAGGGGAGATCTTGGTATAGAAACTAACTTAGCAGACTTGCCAAATATCCAAAGAAGAATAATGCATGCTTGTGCTAAATGGGGAAAACGCTCTATTGTTGCAACACATTTACTTGAATCCATGATCACCAATCCAACTCCAACAAGAGCAGAAGTAACAGATATAGCCAATGCTATCTATGAAGGATCAGATGCCATCATGCTTTCAGGAGAAACTAGTATTGGTAAATATCCAATAGAATGCGTTAAGTTTCTTAAATCTATAGCATCAAGAACTGAGCAATATAAAGCTTTAGGATATGAGGATGATCTTCAGTCAGATTCTGATTGGCAACAATTAGGAATAGCTGCAAAAAAACTAGCTGAATCAACTAAAGCTGATGGAATTATAGTAATTACAAGAACAGGCTATACAGCTAATGTCGTATCTAACGCTAAACCCTTTAGAATGCCTGTTTTCTGCTTTACTAATAACGCTTCCACATTAAGACATCTTTCATTAGTGGGTTCAACTCACGCACATTTTATCAAGAGTATTTCGAATCATGAAAATACAATAAAACATGTCTCAAAGAAGTTAAAAAATTATTATAAAGATAGGCCAAATCTTAAATTTATTATGATTTCCGGCATTTTTTCTGAAGAACACTCAGAAGCCATTCAGATAATAAATCTATAAAGAGTTTAAATTCTTTTAACTGATTCTCTAAAAATTAACTCTGAATCAAAAATCTTATTAAAAGACTTGTTTTCTGATTTTTTAGAAATATTCTGGATAAGAATTTCTGCTGCAAAGGAAGCCATCTCTTTTATTGGCTGACTCACTGTTGTTATTGAAGGCCATGCCTGGCTAGCAGTTGGAGAATTATCAAAACCTACAAGAGAAATATCATCAGGTATTTTAATTTTTGCTTTATATGCTGCTTTTAAAACTCCAGCAGCCATAGCATCATTCGATGCAAATATTGCAGTAATTCCAGATTTCTTATTGCTCAGTAGTTTTTTTGCTGCACTCTCACCTGAGTCAAATGAAAAATCTCCATCAGTTATATTATTTTTATCAACGTTAATATTATTATCTTTAAGCGCATTTAAATAGCCATTAAGCCTATGTTCAGTTGCGCCATGGTCTACATGACCTTTTATAAAACCGATTTTTTTATGACCTTGTTTTATAAGATGACATGTCATGTCATAGGATGCCTTAAAATCATCTGATGATACCCAAAGCTGATCAGTACTAGATTGACCAGGAGAAATGATTGAAAGAGGTATTTCTATTTTTAGTTTTTGAACTAATTCCTTCATGTCACTTATAGGAGGGGTGAGTATAAGTCCATCAAGATTTGTTCTTTTTACAAATTCGCTTAATTGTAAATATAAATCAATATCACTGTAATTACATGGAAACAAAACAACACTAAAACCATTCTCGACACATGCTTCAAGAACTCCTGTTTGAATATCTGATAAATAGAATTTATCAGGATTGTCATAAGCTAGACCTATAAGAAATGATTTCTTTGATCTTAATCCTTGAGCAGCTTTATTTGGATTATAGTTTAGTAACTTTATTGAATTTAAGACTCTATTTTTAGTAGTCTTAGAAACGCCATATTCATTATTTATTACTCTTGAAACCGTCTTAATTGAAACTTTTGAATGATTGGCTACATCTGTAATTGTTGCTTTTTTAATCTCCATTTGATTATCATACTTGAAATCTTGGAAACCAATATTGCATTTGATAAATTTTTATTTAAGAGTCTTACTCTCTAAATATATTTATATTTGCTACAATGACAACGATATCTATTCTAAATTGGGAGAGGTGAGATATGTTATTTAATTCATTAGATCTAAGTATTATTGCAGTTTACTGCATAGGAATTATTGGACTTGCTACTTATGTATCAAGACAGTCATCTGGACACGAAAGAACCGCTGAAGATTACTTCCTTGCTGGAAGGTCATTACCATGGTGGGCAATTGGAGCTTCACTTATCGCTGCAAATATTTCTGCAGAACAAATTATTGGTATGTCAGGTCAGGGTTTTGTTGTTGGAATGGCTATTGCTACTTACGAACTTACAGCTGCTATAGCGCTTATAGTAATGGCTAAATTTTTCTTACCACTTTTTTTAGAAAAAAAGATTTATACAATGCCTCAGTTTCTTGAACAAAGATTTGATAAAAGAGTCAGCCTAGTACTTTCATTTTTCTGGCTAGCTGTTTATATTTTTATTAACCTTACCTCAGTTTTATGGCTTGGCTCTTTAGCAATTAACTCACTAACTGGTATAGATGAAGTTTATGGATTAATTTTATTAGCAGCCCTATCCCTAGCATATTCTTTATGGGGTGGATTAAAAGCAGTCGCACTAACGGATATTATCCAAGTTGTATTATTAATATTTGGTGGGCTTGCTGTTTCTTATATTGCTTTAACCACAATAGGGGATGGCAATCTTTTAGCAGGACTTGTTACTGTTTATAATGAAGTGCCTGAGAAGTTTGATATGATTCTTTCTCCCGATAATCCAGCTTACAGTGATCTTCCCGGTGTATGGGTTCTAATCGGCGGTCTATGGATTGCTCATTTTGCTTACTGGGGATTTAATCAATATATTACGCAAAGAGCATTAGGAGCAAAGTCGCTACCTGAAGCTCAAAAGGGCGTAATGTTTGCTGCTTATCTAAAATTACTAATGCCTTTAGTCATTGTTCTTCCTGGTATATGTGCAGCAGTTCTTTATCCAACTCTTGAAAAGTCGGATCAAGCTTACCCAACCATGATGGCTTTATTGCCTCATGGATTATTAGGCCTTACATTTGCAGCTCTTATTGCAGCAATTGTGTCTTCTTTAGCTTCTATGACAAATAGCGTAAGTACTATATTCACAATGGATATATATAGAAGTTTCTCAAGAGAAGAACCATCTCAAGCAAAACTAATTAATATTGGAAGAAATATTGCATGGATATCCTTAGTAATCGCAGTTTCTTGTGCAAAACCTCTTCTAGGAAGCCTAGAATCAGCTTTTCAATATATACAAGAGTTTACTGGTTTCTTTACGCCAGCTATTTTGGTTATATTTTTAGTTGCTTTATTTTGGAAAAAAGCTACAACTATGTCAGTTTTAGTAGCAGCTGGAACATCGCTAGTGCTTTCTGTATTTATTTATTATGTTTTTCCTGATTATCCGTTTATCCATAGAATGGGAGTTGTATTCTTATTATCAGGTCTTACTTGTTATATGACTGCTTTAATTCAAGGTTATTCAGATCAAGAGAAAGCAATTGATTTAAATGGAATTAATTTTTCAACTTCTAGAGGCTTTAACTTAAGCACTGTAGCTATAGTTGCAGTACTAGTAGTAATTTACGGATTGCTCTGGTAAATCAGCTATGAAAAAGTTTATTTTTATCTTTCTGATTTCTTTAAATATCTCTGCAGAAGTTAATTGGTCGCATCAGAACACATGCCCATCTCCAGACATGGAGAGGATTGAAGAAATTATCAACAACATGTCTCTTAGAGAGAAAGTGGGTCAGGTCATCATGCCTGATATAGATGCAGTAACTCCAGAGCTAGCTAAAAAATTTAAACTTGGATCCATCTTAAATGGCGGTGGAAGGTATCCAAATAAGAATAAGTACAGCTCAATACAAGACTGGAAAGATCTTAGTAAAGCTTATTACGAAGCTTCTCCGGTAATTGATGGTGATATCATCCCAATTCTCTGGGGTACAGATGCAGTACATGGTCATAATAATGTAATTGGTGCCACCATTTTCCCCCATAACATTGGATTAGGCGCTACAAGAAACCCTCAATTAATTAAAAAAATAGGTAAAGCTGTTGCAAAAGAAGTTCTTTCAACAGGTATACCTTGGACATTTGCCCCCACTATTACTGTGCCTCAGAATGATACTTGGGGTAGGACTTATGAAGGCTATTCTGAAGATCCAGAGTTGGTAGCAGAGCTTGGTCAAGCTATGATTTATGGTCTGCAAGGAGAGGGCGATAACTTCCTTGGCAAGAATCATATGTTAGCTACAGCAAAACATTTTATCGGTGATGGCGGAACAATCGATGGTATTGATCAAGGCAATTCAACTATAAGTGAGCTTGGATTAAAAAATTTACATGGAGAGCCATACTTTAAAGCATTAGATGCATGCGTTCAGTCAATAATGGCTAGTTTTAATTCATGGAATGGAAAAAAAATGCATGGAAATAAATATCTATTAAATGATATTTTAAAAACGGAAATGAACTTTAAGGGTCTTGTTGTTGGAGACTGGAATGGTCATGGTCAAGTTAGAGGCTGTACTAATACAGATTGCCCCCAGGCATTTAATGCAGGAGTTGATGTTTTTATGGTGCCTGATGAGTGGCAAGAGTTATATAAAACAACTCTCAAACAAGTAAAAAATGGTTCTATACCACTTGAAAGAATCAATGATGCTGTAAGAAGAATACTTAGAGTTAAAATGCAGATAGGTCTTTTAGATGGACTAAAGCCACATGAATATAAAGATAATTTTGTAGGTGCACCGGAGCATTTTGAGATTGCCAGACAGGCTGTAAGAGAATCACTAGTTCTTCTTAAAAATAATGAAAATATTTTGCCATTAAATCCTTCTAAGCATTTTGTTGTGGTTGGTAAGGCTGCTCAATCAATTAATAATCAAATGGGTGGATGGACTATAACTTGGCAAGCCCGCGATAATAAAAATTCAGATTATAAAAATGTAAACGATATCTACACAACGCTAGCCTCAACCATTATTAGTCAGGGTGGAAGTATAGAGTTTTCTAATGATGGATCTTATAAACAAAAACCAGACTCCGTAATAGTTATCTACGGAGAAGAGCCTTATGCTGAAGGTGACGGAGACAGACAAGACCTTGAATTTATTGCTAAAGATACTTCATATTTAGATATTATGAAAAAATTAGCTAATCAAGATATTCCACTAGTATCTATATTTTTATCAGGAAGACCGCTTGAAATAAATACAGAGCTTAATCTTTCAACAGCATTTGTTGCTGCATGGCTTCCAGGCTCAGCTGTAGAAGGAATCAGTGATGTAATATTTTTAAAAGATGGAAAAGTTAATTATGATTTTAAAGGCAAGTTATCTTTTTCTTGGCCAAAATCTATAGATCAAAATCCTAATTTTAAAGATGCCACTTACGAACCATTATTTCCTTATAACTATGGTTTAGATTATTCTTTTAAAGAAGACTTAGAAGATGTAAAAGAAATAAAAGCTATAAAAGAGCTTGAAGAAATAGTTCTATTTATAGGAAGCTCATATTCTCCGGGAGTTGAATTTGTCCAAGAAGGAGCAGATGTTGAACAGATCCAGTCTGATATTTTTACAAGTAAACTAAAAAATATAACTTTATATAAGTTTGATTATAAAAAGCAAGATGATGCAAAAAATATTAAATTTTTTAAATCTGATAATTACAATGCCTGGGGCATTCTTGCAGACTCTTTTCTTGATATTAAGTACATGACTAACCCTGTATTTGAATTCGAAATGAAAGTAAATAGAGTCAGCAAATCACCAATATATTTGAGTTCGACATGTGCAGGCAATGGTTATGAGTTATGCAGAGGAGCTATTGATGTTTCACCCCTTTTTAGCACAAAAAAATTAACAGACTGGTCTAAGTTGCATATACCCCTTACATGTTTAGAAGAAGGCGGTCTTGATATTTCAAATATAGACATTAGAACGCTTTTTTTAACGAATGGAAATTGGGAAATAGATCTACATTCTATAAAAATTATAGATAGCAAATTACCAAAAAATATTAGTTGCTCTAATTTAGCCTCAGGAATTCAATAATGAGTGATGTTCTATTAGTAGATATCGGCGGCACCAATATGAGATATGCCTACTCAAAATTAGGAGATATTTCTATATATGACTCTAAGCGAATGTCGCTGGATAACCTAGATAACTTTGACACAATTATTAATGACTTAATTAATCACCCAAATTTAGATATCAAAAGTGCTGTTTTTTCTATAGCTGGGCCTAAAGTCTTAAATACTATCTCCATGACTAATAGATCTTTTTCTGCAGATGCAGATCAAATAAAAGAAAATTTTTTATTAGAAGAATGCTATTTATTAAATGACTGGGAGTCAATTGGCTATAGTCTTTCTACAACAGCTGAAGATAATATTAAATATATTAAAGAAGGAGTATCTTTCAATTCAAACAGTTTAGTTTTAGGACCTGGAACTGGATTAGGAGCTGCTTTTATCAATAATGGCTCTGTTCTTGCTACCGAAATAGGCAATACAACAAACTGGACTCATGGATTAATAAAGAATTTTAATATCTCCGAGATAAATAATTTTGTAACTCTTGAAGATATTCTTTCTGGAACTGGTATATCAAAACTCTATGCAGCATTAACAGGAAATAATATTTCAGCAGAAGAGGTTATTAAAAGATTTAATGAAAATGAATGCGCGGCTCAAGAAATAATTTCAGGGTTTATAAAAAGTTTGGCTCATGTTCTTTCTGACTTAGCTTTGGCTTACATGCCTGGAAATGGTATTTATCTAGCGGGCGGCTTAAGCAGAACTCTAGAAAGTCTTATAAATCACGATTCCTTTAAAAAGGAGTTCCTTTTAGATAAATCTTCTATTCATAAAGATCTTCTAGAAAAGATTAGGATTGGGGTAATTACTAGAGAGCTGACTTGTTTATACGGCAATATAAATTACTTTAATTTTATAAATAAAAATAATTAATTTAAATAGATATTTTCAATATTATTTATCACTTATTTGTGTATAATTGCGTCTAATTATGGCTGACAAGAAACAAACAAAAGTATATTTAATACCTGAAGGTGAAACTAGAGATCATCATACGTATCACTATACCGCTATCAAAACTAGGAACTTTATTCTCGAAAATAAAAAAATGAGAATGAAAAAATTTAATCCTGTAAAGAGAGTGCATGAGTGGTTTATTGAAGCTAAATTACCTCCACACAATTAAACTAATCTGAATTAATTTTCTGATCCTCTGTCTCATCTCTGTGCTTTTTTAAGTATTTCATAAATGGTGTTCCGCCTGTTCCAGTAATAGTAGAACCACCTCTGCCAAATGGATTTTTTATCTGAGATTGTTTATTGATATAAGTTCCGGCAAACTCCAAATGCAATGCCCTAAATGCTCTAATTTCTTCAAGACAATTATTGTATTCATCTACTAATTTTCTTGATTGATTTATTAGTGTAATAGCTTGAGATTTAGCTTCCACTTCATCAATCATTGCTCTGTGCTCAGGAGGCATATAATCACGCATTTCATTAAGGTAATGTCTTAGACTGTCTTTCGTGTGATAGACGCCTAGGGCTCCATCTAAGAAAGGCATGATGCTACTTTGAGCGCCAGTTTCACCTCTAAAGAATTGAGCTTTATTATCAAACTCACTTTCATATATTAATCCTTCTTTTAAATCAGGATTATCTTTAGTCCCAAAAATAAAAGGTCTTACTCTATGGTAATAAATATAAGGGTCACATTTTTCCGGCATTCGAGAAAATATTTTATTTACTTTTCCTAATGATTTTGTAATTTCTTTAAGATGAAGAAGTATCTCATCTTCAGTATTTTTATCAGTCATTTCTGATAGTGCCTTAGCAGAGGATATTGCTTCAGATGCTGCATTTTCAATACAGACATGAATAGTTACAAACCAATCCTCATCAACTCCACCTAGAAAGTTTGTTATTAGGCCAACATTATCTAATGAAATCTTTTCATCATCATTAATTTTGAACCAATTATCTAAACAATAACTTGCGTAACTTAGAATAGGTGGCCTACCTAAATTTTTTGAAACTTTAACCCATGGAGTTGCTAAAGCTGTTGGAAGTAATCCTTCTGGCTTAGGTCCACCCCAAATATAAGCATGAGCAATAAAACTTAGATGGACCATAGCTAGCTTAATATTTTGTGTTCGGTTCTCAATAAATAGCTCATTAACAGAAAGATCTTCATCAGCAAGCGCCTTAATAGTTGACTGAACTTTACCTGTTAAAAGTAGCTTAGGAAGCTGAGTAGCAATTTCCTGCAATCTCATCAAAGATTCATTGGAAGTATCTGTATAGGTTTTTATTGGAGAAGTGTTAGGTAAAAAAGAATGAGTCATATTTTTTTATACGCCATAAATGATGACATATGTGTATAAATTATATCTAATTAATAGCATTTTTTAACAAATCTTAAATAACTTAATCTTTTTTATAAAAGATGTTGACAATAGAAAAAATCGGTGTAGTATTAACTTTACCTATCGCATCCGACTAAAGACCAACTGCAGACGAGAATTAGAGAGAGAACATAGAAAGAGACCTGAGGGTGAAAGCGTTTTTAAGAGTCGACGATAAAAAAGAGCTTAAAAAACCCACCAAGAATTCCAGAGAAAGAATTCAAGGAGCTAGAGAGAATCTCACTTTAGACCCCTAAGGAACTCGAACTGAAGAACAGAGCCTGGCTCTGTTTTTTTTTGCCTAAATTTTCTCTAATCTTAATGATCTAGAAGAGATGTCTTGCCTAAATCCTGTTTCATCTATTCCAGTAAATCTAGATTTAATAGACTTAGGTACGTCTACTTGATCAAGAGTTACAAAGCTATCTTTTACCTTTCTACCAAATACGAGGAAGTTAATATTATGATCATTAAACCTTTCTATATGGCTAATAAGATCCCTTCGATTTAAATAAAACTTTTCATCCATTATTCTAACCAATGTATCAGCTCCAATAATAAATACAGAATTAGGAAATAGTTTTGCCTTTTCACTAAAACGTCCATGCCTCGTCATTACCCAACTGTCATTGTTTGAAAATTGATCTATTGTTCTCTTCATTTCATGAAAGGTTAAAGGCGGCTTTTCTGCATTCTCAATACATATTTCAAACGTTACTTGCATGCCAGTTCTTTTTTCAGCTAATTCTCTCATTTCAATATGACCTTGATGCAAGGGATTAAATGAGCCTGGAAATATTAGCTCAGGCGTAAAATTATTATGATTACTTACAAAATTAATTTCATTGTTTATTAACTTAATCCAAGATTTTGATGCATTTACAATATTTATATCCACAGATTCTTTATGAACAGGTTTTTTAAAATCTATACTGCAGGCCTCAGCTATTAGCATAAAAATATATGCTGAAACTAAATTTTCTTCTGCATCTCTAGTACGAATACCTTTATCTAAAATACAACTTACAGTCTTACTATAATTTTCTGTCTGCAGAGTTATAAAAAATTTATGTTCCCCTAGCTTTTCATAGGTTGTAACTAAACTAGCAGTTACAGAGATGCCTAATAGATATTTAGGATCAGTTTCTGGCATTAATTTCTTAGCTTTTTGAAATGCTCGTGCAGCCATACTTAAACTCGTATCAAGACTACAATAATGATCAGGTTTTTTGTTTAAGTAGGCATTTAAGGACTCTTTTGCATATGGAATATAAGATTCCAAGATTGTATTACTTGCTCCTGGAACTTCAAGCATAGAAGATATTGCATTCGTTCCGCCGCCGCTTGATACAAAGACAAGCTTAAAAGGGCTTTCATGAATTTTAGAGATATCTTTTTGTGCCATTGCAAGAGTTTCTTTCTGCATAGATAGTTAAGGTCAATATTATTTGAGTATTTTAACCCAATAATATAATTAGCTTGATAGAATGTTAAACATATATATATTATTTTGAAAAAAAAGATAAAAATCTATGAATCATTATTTTAGAAGCATCTTCTTTACCGCTTTTATACTTTCTTCCAACATTTTTGCTAATGACATTAAAATTGTTACTTATGCTGCCTGGAATAAACCAGATGTTGATCTGTTGTATGTTCTTCCTAAAGAAATAAATTCAGATACCAAGGTCTTATTTGTGATCCATGGCGCTAGCAGGAATGCAGAGTTTTACTTAGAGCAATGGATAGAGAGCTCAAAAGATAAGAATATAATTTTGGTAGCTCCACATTTTATTAAAAGAAATTTTCGCTCTTATCACACGCTTGAAATGTCGACATCTTCAGGAGTTATCAATACAGATAAAAATACATGGCTAACAGGTTCTATAAAATCTTTTTATACATATTTTCAAAGTAAATATAATTTAGAGAGTGATACATATTTAATGTTTGGGTTTTCAGGAGGATCTCAGTTTATTCATAGATATCTTATGTATGGAGAAGATCAGGCTATAGAAAGAGCAGCTATAGGAAGCGCTGGCTGGTATACCTTTGTTGAATCCAAGCCATTTCCTTGGGGAATTAAAAATATGCCACTAGAGCCAGGTAGGTTGGAATGGCTTATGTCTAGAGAGGTTCTGCTCTTGTTAGGCAGTAAAGACAATGATCCATTATCAAAGAGTTTAAATAAGACCAAAGGCTCTATGGAGCAGGGCTCTGATAGGCTGATGAGAGGTAAAAACTATTTTAATTCGTTAATCAATGTTGGAAATTATTTCCAGGTACCTTTTCGATGGAAGTATCAGCTTGTGAGAGGGGTAAATCATGATACCAAGCAAATGTCAGAGGCCGCCATTCCATTTATGCTCTCCGATCTAGACTATTCTGACTAATAGGTATTTCTTTTAATAAATTCTTCAGCTGCGCTAAAGATTAACCTTTTTCGATCCTTGTTTAGTTTCTCTAATGCTCTTGGCATAAGAGCAAGCCTTGGACTTTTTTTAAAAAAACTAATATTGTCCTCGATAAATTTCCAATATAAACCATCAACAACATCACACCAATCTCCCTTTTTATAGTTGGACATTCTTAACATGTAACTTGAACCGCAAATATAAGGTTTAGTTGAAAAAATACCACCGTCAGCATAAGTTCCCATGCCATATACATTGGGAACCATAACCCAATCATGAGCATCTACATACATCTCCATAAACCAATCATACATATGGTGCGGGCTTACTCTAGATAGATTCATTATATTTGAAATAATCATCAATCTATTAATATGATGGGTATACCCATAGTCTAAGGTTTCTTGAATTGCGTCATCCAAAGGGGGTATACCTGTATTACCCTCATACCAATTTGAATTAAGTTTACCCTTGTGACTCCAAAAATTTAAACCTTTATATTCAGGCATATTTTCCCAGTAAACTCCTCTTATGAACTCTCGCCAGCCTAGAATCTGCCTAATAAAGCCTTCAACTGAATTTAACGGAATATCATTAGATGGATCGCGAAATCTTCTTTCACATTCATTTATACAATCCATAGGATCAAGCAATCCAATATTTAAATAAGGTGAAAGGAGAGAATGAAATACAAAAGGATCATCTTTATTAATTGCATCTTGAAATGTCCCGTAGTTGAATAAATATCTATCTAAAAAATCTTGGAGATTTATCCAGGCATCTTTATGAGTTACTACCCAATTAAATTTCTCCAAGTCTCCGTATGATTTAGGAAATATTTTCTCAATTTCTACCATAACGTCAAAAGTTATGGAATCTATAGGATTTTTTAGTCTTTCCGGTGGAGCTTCTTTTAATTTTGAAATACTAGCTCTATTTTCTTTATCCAAATTCCATTTTCCTGAAACAGGTTTACCATCATCCATCAAAATAGAATATTTTTTTCTTAGCCATCTATAATAAAACTCTTGTACTAAACTTTTTTTACCATCAGCCCAATCTTTAAAGTCATCTAATTCGGAAATAAATTTTGTATCTTCCAAAATATGCAAAACCTTTCCTCGGCTCTGCGCAAAAAACATTAATTCAGAAAGGGTTTGGTAATCACCAGGCTTAGTAACAAATATTTCGTCATAATCATTCTTTTTAAATAACTCATTTAAATATGAGTTTAAAAATTTTGTTCTTTGTGGGCTGATTTTTTCGTGAATAATATTAAATTTAGGAGAAAGGACTTCTTTGAGATTTCTTAATGAAGCTAATAAAAATACTAACTTTTGCTTGTGGTATGTATTCTTATAAAACGCTTCAACAGGCTCGTAGATAAGCAAATCATCTTCACTCGATAACGATTCATATACCTTATTATTTTTTGAAAGCTGATCTGGAAAGATAATGCCAAGTGAGCTCATTAATGACCGCTTATAGGGGTAGTAATAGATTCAAGAATAGCACCATCTTTATCTTTTAAAATTAACTTTATTACCTTATCAGATGTATTTATAGACATAATTCCATAGTTTTCTTCAAAGTGCGTTTCTCCAATTAATAGAGAATCTGTTTCAAAAACTGGACTAGCAGTCTTATTCATTGATGAAGCTGTTAACTCATAAATATTTTTATATTTATATATACCGCCCCTATGCCTATCTCCAGATATTACTATTACTTGTTTTCCTGAGGCTTGAATTAGGCTAATCAATTTATTTCTTTCTAGAGAAAAGTTAGACCATTTTTCATATTGATGTTCAGTTGCTAAAAGCTGGATTGAGGTCAGCAGCACAACTAAATCAGATTCAGTATTTATAACCATTGATAACCACTTCCATTGAGCATCACCTAACATTGATGCATCTAAATCTTTATTATCAATATAGTTACCTTTGGGTCCTTTTAACTCAGATCTAAAATACCTAGTATCAAGACCAATAATATTAATTTTTAAGTTATCAACATTTTTAATAAGATTAAAATAAATTCCTTCCCTTGTTTGTCTGATATCGTTTTTAGGAATATCCCAAAAATCTACAAATAATTTTTGAGCCTCTTTTTTAAGACGATATTCTCCGCCACCATCATTTTTTCCATAATCATGATCATCCCATATTGCTAAAACTTCTTTTTCTTTAAGCCATAAGGGAAAAACTTTTTTCTGCTTTGCATATGCTTTAGCCATTTTGTCTAATCTTAGCGATGCTGAGTCACCATAAACGTTGTCACCTAAAAAAATAAAACTGTTAATATCATCTTTTTTAACAGAATTCCATATCGGCTGAGGATCATCTTGATGAATGCATGAGCCTAAACCAAATTTATACTCTTCAGCTGAAATAAATGATATGGGTAATAAAAATAAGAGAGAAAATATCGTGATATTGTGATTTTTTTTCATGGTAAAATCATTTTATCTTAATATCTGTACAAATACATTTGATTAAATATCTAGTTTCATTTTTTATCATTTTTAATATTGCTTCTTGCTCTGACGTCACCAATTTTGACGATATTAGATCTAGCTCGCTAATTAAACCTAACTTTTTAGCAAAGCAAGCTAGGTATGATTGCACACTCGAAAAAGATAAATCTTTAAACCGCTTGGAAGCTTTTATTCCTGGACTAGTAGCAAAAGCTAAAATCCTTTCTTCTGAAATTAGTTTAGAGTTTCTTTTTAATCAAAAGAACAATATAAATATATTTTCTATTCTGTATTCTGATAATAAAAATGATTTTAATTCTACAAAAATAACTGATCTTTTAAATAAAGAAGGTATAGAATCGATAGCAGTATGTGAATTGAAGGAAGATGAACTTTTTTCAATGGATATTTTTATAGAAGATTTATCTCAACAGTTAAATTCATTTGAAGTAGAAATTCTTTACTGTGAATTTAATGAAGGTTTTAATTACGGAACATTCTCAATTGAAGTAGATTCTTTTTTAAACTTAGTTAGAAAAAAAGACGTTTCTTACTTTGCAAAATTTCAACAAGCAAATATGTCATCTAATAAATTTATTTGGATGAATTATCTTGGATCAGAATTAGACAAAGAAATTTTATATAAAGGTTGGGTAGAAGAAGAGGATTCAATTCTTATTCAAGAGGCATTTAATTCTCAGTCAACATGCAAATCAGCTTCTTCCTATAAAGGCTATAAAGTACTCTAGAATTTATTATTCCTGAATGACTAAATGGTTATTTTTACCCCCATTTCTTCTTCTATTTGATATCTATTTGCTTTATAATTCCATCCCACGCGGGTATCGTATAATGGCTATTATAAGAGGTTTCCAACCTTTTGATGACAGTTCGATCCTGTCTACCCGCTCCAATCTCTCTAAGTAAAATATTAAGCAATCTTCTTGCTTAATCTTACTTTGTGTTAAATTTCTAGACGTGTTTTAGATATTTTTTAATATAAAATTAGGATATATTTAGGTTAATACATATAAAGGAGAAGGTTATGAAAAATATATTATTAACAGCATTGTTAGTATTTGGTTCAGCAAGTTTTGCTATGCATCATGAGAAGTCAGAAGAGACTGCATCAGTTCACGCTAATAATTCTGCATTACTTTCAACCTATGGGTTAGCCAAAGGAAGTGCTTATGCTCCTTTGCAAAGAGAGCTCATTCAATATCAGAAAGATCAAATGAAAGCTGGATTTAATGCATGTGGACTTTACAGACATGAATTTGGTGAAATGAGAGGTTTTTATACTTTTTGTTACTTTGATGATTTATATCAATTAGCTGAAATTATGGATAATGAAGAGCCTAATTTAAATGAGAAACAAAACTTTGACTCACATACCGATCACATCGTTGCCATAGTTGAGAAACATATGACAACAGCTCCAAACTATATTTTAAATATGAGATGGAATTTTGATATGACGACACTAACATTGAACGAAGCTGCCGCAGAAGCCAAAGGTTTATTTGATCATTTTCTAGAAGCATTTGGTGCTTGTAATTTATATGATCATCAATGGGGACCAGAAAATGCTTGGTATATGAGTTGTGGATTTGATGACTATAAAGATTTTGCTGATAAAGCTAACAAAATCTATGCAATCATTGGTGAAAAAATGGGTGATAAGAATATGCATGTAATTAGCCATTCAGATGATTTATTAGTTCGAGTTGATTTGAAATAGTTTTTCTTGTTATTTCAAATAAAAAGCGGGCTTTAAGCCCGCTTTTTTGTTGGTTCTAGGGGAAACTTATCAACATATTAGAGGAGATAACAGCACCAACATATATATAGACCAGCTTAAATATAAAAAGTTCTATACTTTATTAAATAAGTTGGGTTTTAATTAAGTAAAAAATTATAGAGCCTAAAATAAGACCTGATCCAAGAGGAATTTCATCATCTTTATTACTTCCGCTGAGAATAAATATTACTATCGAAATGCTTGAGCCCAAGAAGACTATTGGACCTAGTGCATAGATGCCAAATATACTTCCTATACCTCCTAATAAAATAAAATCTCCACCACCAATTCCATCTTTATTTTTAATAAGCTTAAATGCCTTATTAATAAGCCAAAGAGACGAGTATCCAGCAATCAATCCAACTAGAGCTTCTTCAATAGGCGCAAAAGTATTCATTGCAAAGTTAGTTAAAAGGCCTATTGCTATTAGAGATGTATTCAACAACAAGGGTAAATATAAGTATTTAAGATCTAAAAAAAATAAAATATAAAAAATACTAAAAATTAGGTAATGAACACAAGCTTCAATAGTAAATCCAAAGTTCATCCATACAAAAAGGATTGCAACAACATGAATAATTTCATTTAAGAAATAAGCTATTCCAATGTTATTTTTACAAGATGCGCATTTACCTGTTTGAAATATGTAACTAAAAATAGGGACAAGCATCCCCATTTTCAATTGTGATTTGCATTGAGGGCAATGAGATCTTGGATAAGATAATCCAATTGAGTTCTTGTCTTTAATTAGGGGTAATCTATACATCAGCATAGATGAAAAGCTACCAATGCAAGCGCCCAAAGAGGCTAACAAAAGAAGGTTAATTACCATGTTAAGAGAAATTTATTTTTTTGAAATTTTAAAACAAAAAATTAATAGCATGATTGCTGGTAATGCATAGGCACTTATAACAAGAATTTTATCTAACATCTAATTTACTCCAATTGCTAATGAGTCTGGTCTTCTAGTATCCCCAAATCCATAATAAAAATTATTTTTAATCATCACCATCTGAAGAGCTGTTCCAGGATTAATCATTTTAATTTCATAACCTTTTTTAGCTAAAGATTCAGCATGCAGTGAATTATATGACTTTTCTAACTGAAGAACATCTGGATACCACTGATGATGGACTCTTGGTGCCAAAATAGCATCTGAGACCTCCATTTCAAAATCCACAACATTTAAAATTGACTGAAGAACGCTTGTAATAATTCTTGAACCACCTGGAGTTCCGGTAGCAAAATATGGCATTCCATCTTTTAATATTATTGAAGGAGTCATAGAGCTAAGCGGTCTTTTTTCTGGAACTATTTTATTTGCCTCACCGCCTAATAAGCCAAATTGATTTGGTGAGCCAGGAGATGCTGAAAAGTCGTCCATTTCATTATTCATAAGAATACCTGTTCCTGGAATAGTTACTCCTGAACCATATGATGAATTTAACGTGTAGGTATTTGAGATAATATTCCCATACTTATCTGCAATAGAGTAATGCGTTGTCTCCATACTTTCTTTCTTCATAAATTGGCCAGGTTTAACTGAAGAGGAGGGTGCCGGAGGCGGCGTCATAAATGCATAGAGTTTTAATTTTTGATTTATTGCTGTGGCATACTCCTTACTAGTAAGTTCTTGTATTGGAACATCAAAAAAATCTGGATCTCCTAGGTACTTTGACCTATCTGCATATGCATATTTCATAACCTCAGCTAACAAAGATACATATCTTGGATTATTATGGCCAAGATTATTTAAATCATGATTTTCAAGGATATTTAGCATTTGAATTAAATGTATTCCACCTGAAGACGGAGGCCCCATTGTTATAATATCCAGGCCTCTATAAAAACCTTTTAAAGGCTTTCTCCAGCTAGGTTTATATTTTTTAAGATCTCGATGTGAAATTAAACCGCCATTTTCTTTCATTGCACTAACTATCTTGTCAGCAACTTCGCCCTCATAAAAACCTGCCACTCCATTTTGAGCAATAAGAGTTAAAGTATTTGCAAGATCAGGCTGAACAAGAAGAGTATTAAATTCAATTGGAAAATCTTCATAAAAGATAGATTCTGTTTCAGAAAATTGACTTAGTTTTTTGTGAGATCTATTGAGGGTCATAGTCATATATGGAGACATAACAAAACCATTTTTTGCTAAATCAATAGAAGGTTGAACTAATTCTTCCCAAGGCATGGAACCAAATTTTTTATGAACTTCCCACATCCCATAAACTGTTCCAGGAACTCCAATTGCAAGATATCCAATAGTCGATCGTAGATAATTAACTGACCCATCTTCATTTAAATACATATCTCTTGATGCTTTTAATGGAGCCTTTTCTCTGTAATCTATAGAATAATTCTCTTTTGATGAAGCGTCATGCATGACCATAAATCCACCGCCACCAATATTACCAGCTCTTGGAAGAACTACAGCAAGCGCGAATCCAACAGCTACTGCTGCATCATATGCATTTCCACCTTTACTTAAGATATCCTCTCCAACCTTTGAAGCAAGATAATGCTGTGAAGCAACCATCCCATTAGTTGCTAAAACAGGATGAGTAATGGAGCTTGGGTTTAAGGCAAGCGTTTGTGCATGCAAATTATAAGAAAAAGCACATACAACTATTACAAAGATTTTTAGATTTTTAATCACTAAGATAGCTCTGTTTCTGCTATTTTCTTCGCCCATTTGTAATCAGCTTTACCATTTGGAGCTCTCATAACTTCTGGTACAAAAATAACATTTTTTGGTAATTTATAACCAGAAAGATGATCTCGTGTTGCGCTTACAAGATTAGCTTCATCAATTTGACCATTTTCAGTTAAAGATACCACTGCGACTACCTTATTACCAAAACGATCATCAGGAAGCCCTACAACAAGTGAGTCATAAACATTCTGATTAAGCTTTAAAGCCTCTTCAACTTCTTCAGGATATATTTTTTCTCCAGCTGAATTAATACAATTACTTCCTCTACCCAAAAGTGTAATAGTTCCATCAGCCTCAACAGTTGCGTAGTCTCCAGGAAATGAGTATCGCGTTCCTTTAAATTCTTTAAATGTTGCTTCGGATTTTTCTTTATCTTTAAAGTATCCTTCCGGAACTAAACCGCTGGTGCCAACTAAACCTCTTTCTCCTGAACCAGGCACAACCTCTTCACCTTCATCGCTTACAACAACAACTCCAGGATTTAGTCTAAATTTAGCTGTTGCCGCAGCATCCTGTCTGGTTGTTACTGAGGAGCCCATTCCTCCTTCGCTTGATCCCATTGCATCCATCAATGTCATATCATGATGTTCTAGGAGTTCGGCCTTAACTTCTGCACTCCACATTACGCCACTTGAATAAATTAGTTTTAAACTACTTAAATCATAAGGATTATTTTCAGCTACAGCTCTGTTTAGCTCTTTAACCATAGGCTTTGCAAACGAATCACCAACTATAATAATATTAGTTACGCCAACTCTTCCCACTTCTTCCCAAAGCAGCTTAGTATCAAGTCCAAGATTTGGGGTTGTTATGACGCATCCGCCGAGCAAATGAGATAGAAACCCACCAAGCCACATTCCAGTTCCATGCATTAGAGGACATGCCACAAAACTTTTTGCTAAGTCTCCATTATTATGAAGATCTAGAATTGTATTTTCTATTTCAGAAAGCTCATCAGGAACATTAATACCCATTCCTTTTAATGTTTTCAACATAGAATTAACAAAGCCGCCATGGGTGTACATTACTCCTTTTGGCATGCCTGTAGTTCCACCTGTATAGAGCATATAAATATTATCTTCATCTCTTTTAATTCTTTGCATGGCAGAGGTGTTAGTTGCAATCTCTTTATATGAGTATGAACCCTCAAGAAGAGGCGTTGAATCTTCTAATTGAATCCAAACTTTTACTTTAGGTAAATCATTTTTAATTTTTTTTACTTGATCTGCATAACAGCCTTGATAAAAAACAGCCTCTGAATCTGAGTTATCTAGAAGGTAAATCAGCTCATTAGCCTGATATCGGTAATTTACATTAATCGGCACTCCCATAATCTTAAAAGCGGCATAATGAGCAACTAAATATTCATTAGAATTATGTAAATACAATCCAACTTTTGAATTTTTACTAAGACCTTTGTCTGATAAGAATTGAGCAACTCTGGCTGCCTCATTATCGTATTCCCTCCAACTTAACGTTGAATCACCGCATATTGCAGCAGGATTATCTGGTAAGAGATCAGCATTTTGTTCAAATATTGTTGCAAAGTGTCTTTCTGAGTAATTTATAGGCATAGGTTTATCTTATCTATTTATAATTTGTTTATATTAAACCAAATTACTATATTTTTTTAAAGATGACAATTTCATTCTTAATCCATAAGACGTTTATTTAATTTCGTAGTAAAATAATCTTCAATATATTTATAGAATATTTTATGACAGATCAATATCAAGAATTATTAAATGCACACACAGCTCCTGGACAACTCTTTGAATTTAAAGAAGTTATTGATAAAAATGGAGTTACATATAGAGAATTTTGTAATCCCGGAATTCCTTCATCCCTGAAAGGGTTTTTTGATTTTGGATTACTTCATGCGGAAAAGGATTGGCTAGTATATGAAGATGAAAGATATACTTTTAAAGAAGTTTTTGCCAAAGCAGCTCAAACTGCCAACGCGCTTAAATCAGTAGGAGTTGAGAAGGGCGATAGAGTAGCCATCTGCATGATGAATAATCCGGAGTATATATTTTCTTTTATGGCAATTGCTGGCATGGGAGCTGTGGTGGTTCCTTTGAATTCTTGGTGGGTTCCTTCTGAGGTCTCACATGGTTTAGATCACTGTGATGCCAAAGTTCTTATAGCTGACGAGAAACGTCTGGTCGGACTTGAAAATAATAAAGATGTTAAGAAATTAGTTGTAAGAGCTGACAATCCATCTGACCATGAAGAATTCACAACTTTTATAAATGGACAATCTACAGACTGGCCTTCTGTTGATATCTCCAAAGATGATAATGCAACATTATTTTATACTTCAGGATCAACAGGATTCCCAAAAGGAGTTCTTTCATCTCATAGGAATGTTCTTGCAACACTATTTAGCTGGATGTGCTATTCATCAGTTAGAAGTCAAATGTCAGACTCAGCCGGCGGACTTGGTGAAAGTGATAATGGCGAAGTTAAAGAGCTTTCTGTTCTTCACTGCGTGCCATTATTTCATGTAACTGGAAGTCATTCTGCTTTCTTAATATCTGTTTTAATTGGAAGAAAAATAGTTATGATGAAAAAATGGGATTCAACAGAAGCATTACAATTAATAGAACAAGAAAAAATTACCAATATAACAGGCGTACCTACTCAATCATGGGAGATATTAAGCCATCCAGAAAGGGATAATTATGACCTTTCTTCGCTTGAAGATCTAAGTGGTGGTGGAGCCGCTAGACCAGCTGAACATGTAAAGTTAATGGATGAGCAGTTCGAAGCTCGTCCTTCAATCGGATATGGGTTATCTGAAACGAATGCGGC
The DNA here is from genome assembly GCA_964546275.1 of uncultured Gammaproteobacteria bacterium. GTDB lineage: Bacteria > Pseudomonadota > Gammaproteobacteria > Magnimaribacterales > D2472 > MED-G78. Next base: position 48,922 of record CAZJJG010000002.1, on the reverse strand, counting down.
TGGAACATTAAATGGTGGTGATGAGTATTTACAGCACCCTTCAAGTTGTGGGCGAATAGTTCCTCCAATAACTGATATAAATATTATTGATGAAAATTGGAATGTACTCAAAGAAGGCGAAGTGGGCGAGGTGGTTATTAAATCACCAGCTAACATGGTTGGTTATTGGAAGAATCCAGAAGCTACTGCAGAGGTATTTAATGATGATGGCTGGTTTAAATCTGGTGACTTGGGCTTCTTTGATGGACCATTCTTACATATAGTTGATCGTTTAAAGGATTTAGTCATTCGTGGCGGTGAAAATATCTCATGCATAGAGGTCGAAGCTGCTATATATGAACACAGCGATGTGCTTGAAGCTTGTATTATTGGAGTTCCTGATGAAAGGCTAGGAGAGCAGGTAGCATCAGCAATTTATTTAAAACCTGGAGTTGAATTAACCCAAGAGAATATTCAAGATTTTTTGCATGGCAAAATAGCAAAATTTAAAATTCCTTTTGAAATTAGATTTTATAAAGAACCTCTTCCTAAAATCGCCTCTGGAAAATTTGATAAACCTAAGCTAAGAAAGATATTTGCTGATAATTGATTTAATTTTAAAAGAGCGTATAAAAGAAAGCACATACACAATAAACAAAGATGCCAGATAAAATTCTTGTCATAGAAGATGAGCCTGATATAAGAAAAACTCTTGAATATAATTTAGCAAGAGAGGGTTTTATAGTTTCAACAGCAGGATCTCTTAAAAAAGCTAAAAATATATTAGAAAATCCAAATTTCTCACTCATTTTATTAGATTTAATGCTGCCCGATGGATCTGGCTTAGACTTGTGCAGGGAATTAAAGTCAAACTCAGCTTTAAAAGAAATACCTATTATTATTCTTACAGCAAAAGATGATGAGGTTGATAAAGTTGTTGGATTTGAGTTAGGAGCAGATGATTATGTTACTAAACCTTTTAGTGTTAGAGAGCTTATTTTAAGAGTAAAGGCGGTTCTAAAAAGAAATCAGAAAACTGCCACTCCTCTAGAAATTAATCGAAGTTTTGGTTCATTGGTTATGGATATTGAATCTCATGAGGTATTTATTGATGATGAGGAGATAACCTTAACCGCTTTAGAATTCAAGTTATTAAATCAGCTTGTAGAGAGAAGGGGTAGAGTTCAAACAAGAGATCAATTACTTTCCGACGTCTGGGGATATAGTTCAGATGTTACTACTAGGACTGTAGATACTCATATTAAAAGACTAAGAGAGAAACTTGGTGTTATGGGTAAGTATATTCAAACAATAAGAGGCGTTGGTTATAAATTCTCACGCACCCCTGAGTAGCTAAATGGGAATAAGGTCTCGTATATTTCTATTAGTATTTCTTTTGCTTTCAACAAGCATAGGAATTTCTTATATTATTGCAGAACGCGATCTTACAAAAACTTTTGAACTTCAAATAGTTAATGAGTTAGAAAAACAAGCTGGCCTGCTTGTTGCTTCAGCAAGCAATATAAGTAATTACAAGACTATTGAGGAAGCTGATGCAATCGCAGATAGCCTTGGTAAGGCAGCAAATTCAAGAGTCACTTTTATACTGAGTAATGGAAAAGTCGTAGGAGATTCTAATTTAGATGTAAATCAAATTAAATCTATTGATAACCATGCAGATAGAATTGAGTTTATTGATGCGGTAAATAATGGCTCTGGATGGGTTTCTAGATATAGCGAAACCATCCAACAAGATTTATTATATTTTGCGATTCAAGATACAAATATTAATCAACCCAATATTATAAGAATATCTGTACCACTTAATTATCTAGAAAGTGCTACAGGAACTCTGCAAATTTCAGTCATTCTTTTATTTGTCGTAGTCTTTATAGTCTCAATATTTGCCAGTGTAATTGCAGCAAACTATCTTTATTCTAATCTACAAGAGTTAGCATCAGCAGCATCAAATATTGCTGAAGGTGATTACAAGTCAAGAGATATTGGTACACTCCCGACTCAAAGAGGTGATGAATTTGGAACTGTAGCAAGATCTATTTCACAGATTTCAGAAGATTTAAAAAATCAAATTAAATTAATTGCCAAACAACGAGATCAATTTGGTTTAGTTTTAGATGACTTGGGTGAAGGTATTCTTGTTACCAACAAAGAAGGGAAGGTTGTATATAACAATGAGCAAAGCTTAATCATTTTAAATGTTATTGATTTAGATAATAAAAATATAAATTCTTTAAACTTCCCGGCTATAAACTATTTATTCAATAGAGTTACTAATAAAAAAAGGGCAGATATTGAGTTTGAAATTGAGCTTGATGATAAGTCAACAAAATGGGTACTTGGTTCTATGAATCAATCAAAAACAACTGGTGAATATATACTAGTACTTCATGACATAACCCAATTAAGACAACTTAACTCAATGCGAAGAGATTTTATTTCTAATCTCTCCCATGAATTAAGAACTCCTGTAAGCGTTATTAGAGCTAACTCAGAAACGCTACTTGATGGAGCTTTAGATAATAAAAAAGACGCCAAAATATTTGCTAAAGCAATTTTGCATAATTCAGAGAGGCTTACATCTATGGTGAGTGACCTTATTGACTTATCAAGAATTGAATATGGTGATCTAAAGTTAAATATTAAAGGTATAGATTTAGATGAATTCATGAATTCGTTTTTAATATCTATGAATAGCGTTGCAAAAAAAATGAATATTGATATTAGTTACTCTCCAAGTCACAAAGATCTTATTTTTGCAGATGTTCAAGCTTTGGAGAGAATTATGAATAATCTTCTAGATAATGCATTGAAATACTCAGAAGAGGGTACAAAGGTTGAAATATCCACCAAAGATCAAGGCAAGATGATTAAAGTAATGGTTGCTGACTCTGGAATAGGCGTATCAAATGAGGATCAAGAGCATATATTTGATAGATTTTATAGGACAGCATCAGCCAGAGCATCAGATAACAAAGGTAGCGGATTAGGACTCGCTATTGTAAAAAATCTTACCAATAGTTTAAATGGAGAGGTTGGAATTACTACTAAAGAACCCTTTGGATCAATCTTCTGGTTCACACTGCCTAAGCCTAAATAATATATCTATTACCCATTTTCTTTACTTATTCAAAAAGTATGTATAGTATATGTAACATAAATGTCACATAAATGTTGCATTTAAATCAAACTGGAGAATACAAATATCATGATTAAGCTTATGTGGAATAAATTTCACTTTATTATGAAATCTGGTCGTCTTGGAAAAGTTGTTAAAATTTCAGGCTTAAAATAGTAATTTATATCTTTTTTAGCCTTTTAAATATAGCTTTATAGGCTCCACGATAATTATAAAATGAGCTACACTATGTAGCTCATTTTTTTATTATGAATACTAAACAAATTAAAAAACTACTCATCACCTTAATAGGGATATTTGCTATAACTTTGTCTGCTATTCTTATTTTAAATATTATCAATAAACCAGATATAAAAAATATTCAATTTAGTAACATTGATAAAATTAAAAATAACTCTTTAGATTCATCAGAAGTAGAGGTGTCAGATATAAAACAAACTGATTTTAGTTATACAATTATAGGTTATAGATATGGAGAAGAGAGCTCTTCAATCATAGTTAAAAAAGGCAGTAAAGAATTTGTTGTATATGAGGGAGATCTTTTAGAAAATACATATGAACTCATGAGTATAAGTCCTGATGAAATTATCTTTAAAGGATCAGGTAAACTATATAAATTAGAGAATAAGGTTGGAAAATAAATATGAATAAATCTTTAAAACTGTTTTTTTATGGATTGTTAATAGCAATTCCTAGCTCTTTAATGGCTCAAGACTCATTTATATTAAATTATGAAGATGCAGACATTAAAAAAGTTTCTCAAGATATAGCAAGATTTTCTAAAAAGACTATTATTTTAGATCCAAGAGTTAAAGGTAAAATTACAATTTATTCTAATGCTAGTTTAGATAGTGATCAGGTTTGGGACGTTTATCTAAGAACTATTCAAGTTAATGGTTTTAGTTCCATCTCAGATAATGGTGTTGTTAGAATTGTTCCTGAAAATGAAGCAACTCGTGACAAAAATGATGTTGATACTCAAAGTGGTAATTTTTTAACAGCAGTTATTCCGTTAGTAAATAGATCAGCTGCTGAAATACTACCTATGATCAAACCTATTACAGGAAGACAATCTCATCTTTCCAGCATTCCTTCAATTAATTCTGTGTTGCTTGTTGATAGATCAAGCAACGTGAATAGAATTAAAAATCTTTTAAAAGAACTAGACCAAGATGATAGCGCTAAGATTACTATTATTAAGTTAGACAACCTTTCATCGATTGAAGCAGTTCGTATATTAGAGAAATTAAAGGCTCAAAATAATCCAACTATAAATAACTTTGTTGCCATTCCTTTTAGCCCATCAAATTCAGTAATTTTATCTGCAAACTCAACTATAACCTCTAATGTTCAAAGCACTCTTTTATCCTTAGATGCTGATGTAAAAGCTGATAAATCTATTGATGTTGTTTATCTTAAATTTGCAAAAGCAGAAGAGGTAGCTTCAATACTTAATAGTGTTTCAGATAGGTTTGCTGCTAGTGCTGATGGCATTAAGACAGTCATTACTCATCATGAAAATACAAATTCTCTTATTATTTCTTCTGAGGAATCAAACATACCAGGAATTAGGAATCTTATTTCTAAATTAGACATCAGAAGAGCTCAGGTTTTAGTTGAAGCCATAATTGTGGAATTATCTGAAACCACTGCAAAAAATCTTGGTATAGAAACATTATATAAAGGAGGGGATGGAGATGTTCCTGTTGGATTAACATCTTTTAATGTTGGAACTGGTCCAGATATTCTTGCCTTAGCTGGCTCAGCTGCATCTGATGGAACTGATGCCACATTAGCTCAGCTTGCAACTTCTTCATTATTAGGCTCCCAGGGCTTAGTTGCCGCTTTTGGAAACCTTACTGACTTTGCTGGAATTATTAATGCAGTTGCCAATGATCAAAATTCTAATATTCTTTCAACCCCTTTCGCAATTGCTATTGATAATACTCCCTCTAAGCTTATTGTTGGACAAGAAATTCCTATAACAACAGGTGAGAGCTTGGGATCAAGTAATGTTAATGCATTTAGAACTACTTCAAGAGAAGAGGTTGGAATAGTATTAGAAGTGACTCCCCAAATAAATGAAGGAAGCTCAGTTATTCTTAAAATTAAACAAGAAGTTTCAAGTGTTGCTGGAACTTATGCAAGTGGCGTAGATCTAATTACTAACAAAAGAAGTATTGAGACCACAGTTTTAGCTGACAATGGACAGATAATAGTTTTAGGTGGACTAATGGATGAGGATATTCAAGAGAATATATCCAAGGTGCCTATTCTAGGATCTATTCCTTGGCTGGGCAGATTATTTAGGTCTTCTTCTAATCAAGTTATAAAGAAACAACTCCTAGTATTTATTAGGCCAACTATTTTAGTAGATTCAGATTCTATTAATGACTTATCAGCAGAAAAATATAACTTTATTAAAGCTGAACAGTTATCAAGAGATTCCCAAATAAATTTAATTGATCTAACTACCCCTAAATAAAATTTTATGGACGACCTAATTGCTGGAAAAATAGAGTCCATCTCTAATATTCTTCCTTATGATTATGTAAGAGACAGGATGATTATTGCACTGGATTCTGAGGATGTGTGTAATGTTTATTCTCCTAACGCCATTAATGTAAGAACATACCAAGAGCTATCAAGGTATCTTGATAAACCTTTTTTTGTTAATAAATGTTCTGCTGAAGCATTTAATGAAATGCTAACGAAAACTTTTGGATCTAAAGATACATCTGATACTTTATCTGAAGAATTATCTGATGATTTTGATCTGGAGTCATTTGCAGGGAATATTGCGCCAACTGAGGATTTATTAAATGGAAATAATGACGCACCTATTATTAAATTAATTAATGGAATTATTAGCCAAGCAATAAAACAAAGAGCTTCCGATATTCATTTTGAACCATATGAAGATCAGCTTGTAATTAGATTTAGGGTTGATGGAATATTAAAAGAAGTTTTAACTCAAGATAGCAGAATAGCCTCTTTGGTTATTGCTAGAATAAAGATTATTTCTAGATTAGATATATCTGAAAGAAGACTCCCTCAGGATGGAAGAGTTTCACTTTCATTAGGCGATAAAAGCGTTGATGTAAGGGTGTCTACACTCCCATCATCTTATGGCGAGAGAATTGTCCTTCGATTGCTAGATAAACAGTCTGCCCAAATAAACATAGACGACCTAGGTCTTCCTGAAGCAATACTTAATAACTATAAAAAATCTCTAAAAAGCTCTGAAGGTATTATTCTTTTTACTGGGCCTACTGGATCTGGTAAAACGACAACTTTATATGCAGGCCTTAGAGAGTTAAGTGATTCATCTCAAAATATTCTTACAGTAGAAGATCCTATTGAATATACTTTAAAAGGTATTGGACAAACCCAAGTTAATACCAAAACAGGCTACACTTTTGCAAAGGGCTTGAGGGCAATGTTAAGACAAGATCCGGATGTAATGATGGTTGGTGAGATTAGAGATATAGAGACTGCTCAGATTGCAATTCAATCTAGCTTAACAGGGCATTTAGTCCTATCAACAGTACATACCAATAGTGCTGTTGGGGCTATTACTAGACTTAGAGACATGGGAATTGAATCATTTTTACTTTCCTCAAGCTTAAGGTCTATTATTTCCCAGCGTTTAGTAAGAAGATTATGCAACTCATGCAAGGCAGAATCTATTCCTTCAAAAGAAGCCATTAGATTATTTAATTTAGATCATGAGTCTAAAACATTTTTAGCAGAAGGTTGTGCATCATGCTCATTCTCAGGATTTCAAGGAAGAATTGCTATTGCTGAATGTATACAAATTGATCAAATAACAAGAGACTTAATTCATCAAAAAGCATCTGAGCAGGAGATCGTTGAACACGTATTTAAAGATCAGCCTTCTATAGATGCAGCAAGCAGAGAGCTTGTTGTTAATGGTATAACCTCATCTGAAGAAATAATGAGACTTAATAATTTGACCGAAGATGCCAGCTTATAGTTACACAGCCTTTAATAATTCTGGAAAAAAGGAAAAAGGCTTTTTAACAGCCTCATCTGAAAGAGAAGCTAGAAGAGCAATCAAAGAATTAAACTTATCACCTTTAGTTGTTAAAGAATCAAATAAGAATTTAGACAACAAAATTAAAATAAAGGATAAAGATTTAGTATTAATTACTCGACAAATTGCTACTTTGCTGGATGCTGATTCTGCAATTGATGAAGCATTAAAAATTACTGCAGATCAGTATAATAACGAAACAATAGCAGATATTCTTTACAATCTTAGGGATGAAGTAATACAAGGCAGGCGTCTCGGACAGGCAATGAGTAAATATCCTCAGGTTTTTTCAGATACATATATTTCATTAGTAACCGCTGGCGATAGTTCTGGAAATTTAGATATTATCTTTGATAATTTAGCTGATTATCTTGAAGAGAGTGCACTAGTTAAACAGAAAATTTTCTCCGCTTTAGCATATCCAATAATTCTTGTTTGCTTTTGTGTTTTAGTTATTATCGCATTGCTTGCATTTGTTATGCCTCAAGTGGTTGGGCAATTTGTAAAAGCTGGTGCTGAACTTCCTTTTCTTACTTCAATGCTCTTATCCATTTCAAATAATATCGTCTTTATTGTGATTGGTTTTTTTCTTTTAGTCACAGGGCTAACATTTCTTTATAAAAGCTATATATCTGACCCAGAAAATCATATCAGAGCTCACCAAAAAATACTGTCGCTTCCACTAGTGGGTAAATTTATGCTTCACAGTGAAATTGAAAGATTTTCTAGCACTATGTTCTTGCTTACTGATTCTGGTATGAATTTAGACCTAGCTATGGAAGAGTCTTCAAAAGTCATAGGTAATAAATACCTAAAGAATTCTATTAATAAGGCTAGAAAAGAAGTGGTAGAAGGTAAAGATTTTGTTCTAGCACTTAGCAAAACAGATATCTTTCCTGATATATTTATTCAACTTATTTCAAGCGGCTATAGGTCTGGAAACATAGTAAAAATGTTTAAAAAAGTTTCAGATTTTATGAAGTCAGAAATAGAATCAAAGAGAACTGTTATGCTATCTCTTTTAGAGCCTGTTATAACTATTTTTATGGGCGGATTTATTCTATTGATAGTTCTAGCTATACTAATACCTATCATGCAAATGAATACCCTAACACTTGGATAATTTTTATGAAAAATAAAGAAAAAGGTTTTACGTTAATTGAGCTTATGATTGTGATAGTAATTCTTGGAATGCTCACAACAATTGTTGCTGTAAATGTATCTCCTTTTTTACAAAGAGCTAATTTAGAAAAGGCTAGAGCAGATATTGCTCAAACAGGAAAAGCTTTAGAATTATATAAGTTTAATGAATTAACTTATCCCGCTACATCACAAGGACTCGATGCTTTAATAATGCCGCACTCAGAATTAAAAAGACCATTTTTATATCCAGAAGGAGGTTATATTAGCTCAATTCCTGCTGATCCATGGGGAAGAGAGTATATATACGAATACCCGCCTCAGAAATCTAAAAATTATGATCTTTACTCACTTGGAGCTGATGGAATAGAGGGCGGAACTGGTGAAAATTCAGACATCGGCAACTGGCTACAATAAACAGAAAAACGGCTTCACTTTATTAGAGCTACTTGTAGTACTTTTAATAATTGGCATTGCTTCATCTGTTGTATTAATCAATACCACATCAATTGAAAAAATTATGAAAGGTGGAGTATCAGTCGAAAGAAATTTTCAAATCATGTCAGAAGAAAGCATCTTATCTAGTAAGATTCTTGGTTGGTTTCCTGGAAATTCATTCCAAAAAATATACGTATTAGATGCATCGGGTAATAAGGATATTGAATATAACTCAGAATCATTAAGCGCATATTGGAATAGCATCTCTGAATATCAAAAGATTATAAAGGGTAGCGATGGTGAGGAGGTTGAGTTAAATGCTGAGATTACCGATTATCCTGTTATAACTTTTTTTCCATCTGGTGAAAATTCAGGAGCTGAGCTATATATTTATAGAGATGAATACATTCAACAAATTACCATTTCTCAAAATGGAAAGATAAACAATGAAACCAAGATTAAATAAAGGTTTCAGTCTATTAGAAGTTGCAATCGCTCTTTTAATCTTAAGCACATCTGTAATTGCTATATATCAAGTTATATCTTCTACAACTATCTCCATCTATGAACTAGAGGATAGATATCTAGCTAGAGAAATTGGCAATAATAGAGTTGCTTTAATGAACACTTTAGATATACCTAAAGGAAGTGGGACAAGAAAGGGCAGTATTGATATGGCTGGTATTGAGTGGGAGTGGAAAGAGGAAATTACTAAAGGACCAGCGATAAATGTATACGAGTACTCAATTCTTATAAAAAAATCAGCAGCCTCTAATTATATTTATGAAGCAAGGGGATATCTTGTTAAATAAGCATGAAAAAGGCTTTACCTTAATTGAAGTTTTAGTTTCTATAGTAATACTTAGTATTATTGCTGTTGTATCGACAAATTTTTTACAATCTTCAATTGAAGCTAGAGAACAAGGAGCTAATAAACTTCAAAAAATTAAAGAACTTAATATAGCTTCTAGTATTGTTAGAAGAGATATGCGTCAAATACTCAATGTTCCTATAAGAGATTATTTTGGCAATAACCTTAAAGGCAATTTTATTGCTGATCAGACTGCTAACTCTATAATATTTACTACCTTAGTAAACTCATCGTTTTCTACAACTAAAGTTAGAAGAGTTGAATACCTTTTTCAAGACAATGCTTTTATTAGAAAGCAATATTATGCAGATAATCCATACTCTTATGACGAGTTTTTCGAGACAGTCTTATTAAATAATATTTCTGAAATAGAATTTAGCTATATGAATAGCGCTAAATGGTATTTGGTGTGGCCCATGGATATCATTACTAAAAATAAAATACCTGAATTAGTAAAAATATCTTTTATTAAAGATGGCTTGCGATACGAGTGGTTTATTAATCCGAATATAGATTATGTATATAAAAAATAAAGATAAAGGGGTTATTTTAATCTCAGTTCTATTAATAGTTCTTGTGCTATCAGCTATAGCTATGTCAATTGGAAATAATTTCCTTTTAGCTTTTAAACGCTCTGTGTATCAAGACTTAGAATCCAATAGCCTTGAGCTATTTAAAAATCTGGAGTCTATTTCTATTCAAAAAATTGAAGAAAAAAATAGATTTGGAGCTCAAGTTCTTACCAAAGACGACCCTTTATTTAAAGAGACTTTTTACTTTGAGCTGCCAAATGGTCAACTATATGCTCAAATATCAGATGCATCTAATTGCTTGAATATAAATTCGATAGTTTCTTTATCTAATAATAAATATGTTCAAAATCCAAGAGGTATAGCAGCTTTTAAAAAATTGCTCATGTATCAAGAGTTTGATGAAAGGAATATAGATTCTTTAATTGATCAAATGCTTGATTGGATTGATCAAGATAATCAACCAAGAGGTGGTGGTTTAGAAGACTATTTTTATACTGGACCTCTTCATTCACCCCAGCAGTATACAAGTAAGAGATTATTCTATGATTTATCTGAGCTTAAAAATCTTCCGGCTTTTCGATTGTTTAACTGGGATAAGGTAATTAGTCATTTATGCTCAATACCACTTCCAGGCAGTTCTAGAATTAATATTAATACTTTAAAAGAGGGCGATGCAGAGTTACTATCTTCTTTATTACCAAATGCAAGATTTAATGAAGCTGAGATGATCATTGCAAATATTCCCAGAGAAGGTTTCGTTGACTTATCTCAGCTTATGATGGAGTTTCCAAGTATTAATTTTGCAAATAGTGAATCTAGTATTTTTTTTACATCAAATCTATTTTCTATTAAATCTGAGATAATGAGCGAAGATATGGAAATAAGTTCACAAAGTATTATTTATCTAGAAAATAATAAAAATGGATATATTATTTCTAGAACATACAATGGTTTATAGATAAATAAATATGAATAGATACTTTATACATACATCATCAAATAGTCCTAATAGATTAGATCTTTTTTATTATGTTAATAATATCTTCCAAACAAAAACGCAAATTGAGTTAACTGATATTTCAGATCATATAGATTCAGATTCTGAAATATTTTATTTTGTACCTTCCTCAAACTTATCTTCAATAGGAATAGAGGCAATAGAAGGAGATAGCGATGAAGCTACTCGTGCAAAATTACTCTCTAATATGGATGACTATATTGTTAGTGATATATCAGAAAATGAAATTTTTATTTATAAGAGCTCAGACCTTAATCTTGCAATCCTGATAAGCAATAACTACTTAAAAGATCTTGTTAATAATCTAAGATCTACCGGTTCAAAAATTTATATTTATCCAGAACATTTTCTCGGATTTTTAAAAAAAAGATCTTCTATATTTAAAGTTGCAGATCGTTTTATATTTTCTTTTAATTCTGGTGAGGGATTTTCTCAAACTGAGTCTACCGTCCAAGACTATATCGATTTAGTGAAACAAGAAAGAATTGATTTTGATCCTAAGATTTTTTCCAATGATGAAATTCTAATAAATACATATAAAAGTACTAATCTTGAAGAATTAACTTTAGAAGATCTTCACTCCAACTTTGCAAAAAATTACAGCAGCCTTCCAAATTTATACAAGTCAAGTTTCTCAATTACTTACTGGATCAAAAGATTACAGATCAATAGATTGGACATGGTCATAGCCATAACAGCGCTTTGTTTGACCGTCGCATATCCACTAGTAACAACTTACTTAAATAACAGCTACGCTGATCAATACAAGAATGAAACTGTAAATCTTTTTAAAAAAATTAATCCCAACATCAAAAAAGTAGTTAACCCACGTAGACAAATTGATGAAATACTTAATTCATATAATTTAGTTAAAACCAATAGAATTAGTATTTCTGGTATGGATAGCTTGAAAGTATTGGATATTCCGCAATTAACTAAGGTTTTCATGAATGTAGAAACATCTGAAGCTACCCTCACTCTGTCAGAACTTGGAAGTAATCAGTTTAAATTTCTAATGACTCTCTTGCCTCAATCAAACCTAATTTTAATTCAAGATAATACTGAAATTGTTAATGGGAAAGTTTCAGGAACAGTGCTAATTGGATTACCTAAATAATGAAAGATCTCTTTAATAGCCTTCAAAGTCGAGAAAAGAATTTAATAATTATTCTAATTATTATTATTCTTACTGGAATTATTCTTTCTGCAACTACAAATCTCTTTAGTAACCTTAAAACTTCATCAAAAATATTAAATTCATCTAAGTCTGATTACAATTATGTTTTCAGAAGAGCGCAGGACTTATCAGCAAATCTTGCTCAACAAAGTTTTGAATTAAATGCAGATGCTATATACATAAAGATTGATCAAATGGCGATCAGTAATGAATTAATAAATTATTCTCGTACGGCTGATACTTCGTCTCTAAAGATAGTTTATATAATGAATGATTTAGAGAAGTCATTGGTGTTTGTAGAGGAGTCAACTGCTCTTATTGGAAAGTCGCCTGTCTCTTTAGAGGTAGCTAGGCTTAATGATATAAAAAGATATACCCTCATTTTTTCTTTGTAAAACTAATTCACTTAAAAGTATAAGTTTCTTAACAAAGATGTCACATTCGAAAGTTTAAATAGAACCATAATTTAATTTAATAACTATAAAAATTATGGAAACTTTATTTCTTGATCCCTACACAATACTCCTACTTGCAGGATTTATTGGGTTTTTTATGGCCTTTGGTATAGGCGCTAATGATGTTGCTAACTCAATGGGAACTTCTGTTGGAAGTAATGCTATTACTATTAAACAAGCAATTATTATTGCTGCCATTTTTGAATTTCTTGGAGCTTTTTTAGCAGGCGGAGAGGTAACCTCAACTATTCGTAAAGGTATTATTGATCCTAATATCTACGCAAATGATATTAATATTTTTATCATTGGCATGATGTCTGCTTTGCTTGCTGGTGGTACTTGGCTTTATATTGCAAGCTTGAAAGGCTGGCCAGTCTCAACAACACATTCTATTGTAGGTTCGATTATTGGTTTTGCGCTTATAACTAAGGGTGTAGATGCCGTTTCTTGGGGAAAAGTTGGCAATATAGCCATGAGCTGGATTACTTCTCCATTATTTTCTGGAGCTTTAGCATTTGGTCTATATATTTCTGCAAAAAAACTCATTTTAGATCGTTCTGAACCTGAGAAAGCAGCAATAACCTTTATACCCATGTATAGCTTCATGGTGGCTGTTGTTATCTCTCTAGTAACTGCAAGAAAAGGATTAAAGCATGTCGGAATTGAATGGACTGATAATGAGATATATCTATTTATTTTATTATTTAGTTCAATTGTTGCTCTTGGCACAGCCTTCTTTTTAAGAACAAACAAGGAAAAGATCTTACGCGATGGTGGAATTGAATTTGCTTTTGGCTTACTTATGATAGTCTCAGCAAGCGCCATGGCATTTGCTCATGGGTCTAATGATGTAGCGAATGCAATTGGTCCTCTTGCAGCTATTGTTAGCGTTGTTGATACTGGTGAAATTGGTTCAAAAGCTGCTATTAGTCCATGGATTCTATTTATTGGAGGCATAGGTATTGTTTTTGGTCTTGCTACACTTGGCTCAAGAGTAATAGAGACTGTCGGAAAAAAAATAACAAATCTTACTCCGAGTCTTGGATTTTCAGCTGAAATGGCAACTGCTTCTACTGTTGTAGCTGCCTCATATCTTGGATTTCCAATTTCAACTACTCATACACTTGTAGGAGGTGTTATAGGTGTAGGTTTAGCAAAAGGAGTAGAGCATTTAGATCTAAGCTCTATCAAAAGAATAATTGCATCCTGGCTTGTAACTATCCCAGCAGGGGCTGCATTTACAATATTATTTTATATATTACTTAGATTAATATTTGGTATTTAATTAATAGCTAGCGCTGGGAGATAAAATGTTCACAAAATCTTATCTTAATTTTTTAGTATTTAATATTTTATTAATTAGTTTTACAGTTAATTCTAGCGAGATAAATTATGAGGGCTCTATATATGGCAAGCTTCATATAAGCCTCGAAGATCATAAAACTAATACATCGCATGAAACTGATTTTAAAAATAATGCTTCAAGATTTGGAATAAAAGGCTCATGGAAATTATCTGAAAGCCTTAATTTATCTTTTCAAGTTGAGAAAGAAATAGATCCAACTGATGGAAGGGCAGATAAGGGTAAAGTTTTTAAAGATAGAAATACTTTTATTGCACTTAATGGATCTTTCGGAAAGATATTCACTGGAACACATGATACCGCCTTCAAACAAGCTCAGCTAAAAGTTGATCTTTTTAATGACACCAGATCTGACATTAAATATCTTTTACATGGGGAGAATAGAATGAATAGTTTTATTGGTTATACGAGCCCAGAGATTATAAAAGGTTTAACAGTTACGTTTAATTCTATTAGCCAATCTAATGACTCCTATAAGTCTTCATCTATTTACTACAGCATAGGGAAAATTCAAACTTCTTTAGCTTTTGACAGGAAGGCCAAGGGATACGACAGCCAAAGGTTAGCAATTATGATACCTATTGATGATTATAATATTGGTTTGCTGTACCAGTCTTCAAAAGATTTATCATCAAACATATCTAATTCAGGATCTGTATTTAGCTTAAAAAGAAAGATTTCAGAAAAAGGAAACATCTTATTCCAAAGCACTAAATCTGATATGAAAATAAATGCAGGAGAACAGAAATCCATTGGCTATTCACATAGAATTAAACAAAATATTAAAACTTTCATACATTATTCAAAAATGAGTAAAGATATTAATTTAAAAGATACTTCTTCAACCTCATTAGGTTTTGAATATAAATTTTAATTACTTTATTTATAATTCTTAATTTACTTTTCTGAACATTTGTCCATAATTGAGCTATGGGTGTTTCCGCTAAACAAGAAAGAAGTAAATTACGAGTTGCTGCAATAATTGAGGCAGCTCATCAAATATTACTCACAGGCAATATTGATGATATAACTATTTCAAATCTCGCATTACATTCTGGTTTAAAGAGAACATCTACTTATAAATTTTTTGCTAATCCAGATGATGTAAAACTATTACTAGTTAAAAGATATTTAAATGAATGCTCATTAGAGTTTGGTAAATCTGAAAGTGCTGATTTTGAAGAAGATTTATCAGGAGTAATGAAAGAATCAGTTTTAAGAATTTTTAATTTCTTTACAATTAATACAGGAGCTCAAAAAATTATTTTAAATAATACTGTTAGCCCATCTGCTGAATCCGAAGATCTACATAAAATATCATCAGAGGTTATGAAATATATTGAAAGCGAAGTTCAGCTTCCGTCTATGTTTAACAAGGACGGAGTATTCTTGGTTATAGTTCAGATAATAATTTCTATATTTTCTTTAAATGTAAAAGAAAATGATGAACTTAATGATATTGGTAAAACCGAAGCTCACAGAGCTTCTTATGCATATCTTTTAAGCTGCATAGCTCAAAAAGACTAATTTTAAAACGATGAGCAAAAGATACCTATTTCTTTTTATTGTCCTTCCTTTGCTTAATCTAAATGCAGATTTTCAAGAAATTTCTCCTAAATATGAAACAGTTGAAGTGCTTACTCCTGGAGATGCTGCCGATGATCCAGCTATCTGGCTTAATGCAGAGCAGCCATCTAGATCATTAATTTTTGGAACAGATAAAAGAAGTGGCGTCCATGTATATGACTTAACAGGTAAAGCGCTAGGTTTTACAGAATTAGGTAGTATAAATAATATAGATTTAAGAACTCTTTATAACAAAAATCGCTCAGATACTTATTTTTTTGCTTCTAATAGAACTACACAATCCATAGATATGTGGGCTTATAAGGATAGCGATATAAGGCTTGATATTATTGATATGAATTTTGCCCTTGCAAAAGAACCTTTAATTCAAATGTTATCAAATATAAATATATATGGTATTTGTGCAGGTAATGATCCTCAATTAGGTTTAATAGTATTTGCTACCGAGGACGGAGGTCCCAGTGTTGAATTATGGCAATATTCAAATAATACATTAAAGCTACTCACTACTTTTAGTAATAATGGTGAGTCTGAGGGTTGTGTTTATGATGATGAAAATAGAACATTATTCATTTCAGAAGAAAATACTAATGGCGTCTTAAAAGCCTATCAAGTTAACGATTCGCTAGACTTTGATTCAGCTATCATAATAGATTCTAGAGCAGGAAATATTGGCGGTGATCCGGAGGGTGTTGCCATATATAAAACTTCCTTATTAAGTGGTTATGTTGTTTTATCCTCTCAAGGCGATTCAAAATATAATCTTTATAATAGAGAGGCGCCTTATAACTATATTGACAGTTTTAGAGTGGGAAACTCACTTTATGGAGCTATTGATGGTACTAGCGATACAGATGGTGTTGCTATTTTAAGCAATAATCTAAATAGAGATTTTCCTATGGGCATTATGGTTGTTCAAGATGGATATAATTTTGATAAAGATCAAGCTAAGAATCAAAATTTTAAATACCTTTCCTTTAAAGATATTATTAAAAAACTAAAGCTCTAATTTTTTTACAAAGTTAATAATATCTTGAGCTAAAACTTCAGGGTTCTCTATGGCAGCAAAATGTCCGCCATCATAATTACTCCACTGGACTATGTTATATATTTTTTCAGCCCATGCTCGAGGAGGTTTAATAATTTCATTATTAAATATTACACCTGCAAATGGAGTGCTCACTGGGTTAAGAGAGAAGCCTCCTTCTGGTGAATTAGCTTTATATATTCTTGCTGACGAAGTAATTGATTCAGTAAACCAATATAAAGAAACAATAGCCAAGACCTCATCCAGATCTATCATTAGTTTATTATTTTCATCATCTGTCCAGGCATGAAATTTTTCAATTATCCAAGCTGCTAATCCAATAGGTGAGTCATTAAGCCCATAGCCTAAGGTTTGAGGTTTGGTGCTTTGTATTGCATAGTATCCCGAACCAATTGACTGATATTTTTGATGATTTTCAAGCCCCTTAATTTCATCTTTGCTCAATCCCTCCATCGGATCTCCATCTGCAGGAGGCCATGCTATTACTAAATTTAAATGAATACCAAGACATGATTCAGGAAATAATTCAGCCATCCATTTACTAACTGTTGCACCCCAATCTCCTCCTTGAACAATATATTTATCATAACCAAGCTCTAACATTAATTCATGCTGAAGCTTTGCTATTTCTTCTGAACTCATTCCAGGTTCGGTAGCTTTATCTGAAAAACCAAAACCTACAAGTGCAGGGCATACGATATGGAAATCTATTTCTGGATTATTTTGTAAAAGAGGGATAATTTTTAAAAACTCTTGAATACTCCCAGGCCAGCCATGGGTAAGCAAGAGAGGGACTGCATTTGGGTTTGATGATTTTGAATGCAAAAAGTGAAGTTTTAGACCACTAGATGTTTTAAATTTAAAGCTGCCAATATCATTTAAAGCTGCCTCATGATCTCGCCAATTAAAATTATTAACCCAGTAGTCAGCAACATGCTGCATAAACTTTAAACTAGTTCCATAAGACCACTTAAAATCATTTACTTCATCTGGCCAACGTGTGAGCTCAATTTTTTTATGAAGTAATTCTATTTCTGAATCATCTATATGTATTTGAAATTTTTCAATCATAACTATCTCTTTTTTATAGTTACAATATTTGATCCGATTGTAATTTACAACTGATATAATTTCTCTCCACATATGAATCTTGAATCCATACAACAATTTTTAATTAATAATACTGAGTATTCTTGGTTAATTATTATATTTCTTGCTTTTGCAGAATCTTTTTTAATTACAGGTGTTTTTATATCTTCTGCAATACTTTTTTCAGTATGTATATTTTTATATAACATGGATGTCTTAACTATTTTTGGTATTGTCCCTTTAGCAGTAATAGGAGCTCATACTGGAGATGTTTCAAGTTTTCTCTTAGGTAAAACACTTGGACCACAAATCATTAACTCTAGAATTTTAATAAAGAGACAAAAGACCATCAATAGAGCTCAAAAATTTTTAGATAAATTTGGCCCTTATACTGTTTTATTTGGAAGATTTATTCCAGCTATTAGAGCTCTCACTCCCTTTTTGCTTGGAGTTTCTGATGTAAAAGCTGTAAGATTTTATATAGCAGACGTAATTGCATGTCTTTTATGGGGAACTGCTCTTGGGTTTTTAGTAATTGGAATAGGAGCCATTTTTAATTAAAACATTATGATTAATATATTAATTTTATTTATAAGTCTTATAGCGGTTGTTTTTTTATTTCAGCAGCTACTTAAGGCAAAAAGATCAGGAAGATTTATCCAAATAATTAGAGATTTATTTGTTGTGCTTTTGGCACTAGCAATGACCTCAGCTATTTTTTATATAGTCTTTAGACTATTTACTAGATTCGTCCTCTAAGCTTCATTTATTAATCTAATGACATTATTTCAAAAGATTATTGATAGAGAGATACCAGCTGATATTGTTTATGAAGATGATTTATCCATAGTCATTAAAGATATTAATCCTCAAGCACCTACTCATCTATTAATTATTCCCAAAAAGCCAATTCCTAAAGTCTCAGATGCTCTTAAAGAAGATAAAGATATTCTTGGACATTTGATGTGGGTTGCAGGAGAGGTGGCAAGGCAAGTTGGTGTTGAGGATACATTTAGGTTGGTTGTTAACAATGGCGCTAAAGCAGGTCAAAGCGTTTTCCATATTCATATCCACCTTTTATCAGGCAGAACACTTTCCTGGCCTCCTGGTTAAGCTCTAACCTACGTAAAACATTGAACCAAGACCAAGTGCAAAAATAAGCGCACCTATCCCTAGAACAAAGAACGCGCCATGTCTCATAGTATCTGAATCAGTATTCATAAAAATCTCCCTTACTACAAATATAAAAAAAAATACTTATATATTCAAGCTTTTTAACATTTCCTCTTTTTACTAATGTTAAACAATAGACTTAATTACTCTGTATATTCAGGTTATGATTGACCTTAATCAAGCCATGTTAGGAGCATCATTAGATGTCAAAATTTCGCTTAAATACAGAATCAAAAGCTTGGATTGCTTATGATGCAGGAAATTCTGCATTTGCAACTACTGTTGTTGCAGCATTTTTCCCAATTTTTTATAAAGAGTTTTGGTCAACAGGCGTTGATAATCTTACTGCGGCATCATATTACAGTTGGACTTTAACTTTTAGTAACTTAGCTTTACTATTCTCAGCTCCAATTATCGGTTCTATAACTGACCTATCCAGAACAACTAAAAAACTATTCACCTTTTTTGTATTAATTTCTATTTTTTTTGTTGCCTTGCTATCTGTACTCGATTTAGGTGACTGGTTTACAGCTTTGTTATTTTTTGGCATTGCGAATTATTGTTTCTCTGCAGGTAATATTCTTTACGACAAAATGCTTGTACAAATTGCACCTCAATCTCAATTGACAAGAATTTCTAGCCTTGGCTTTGCTTATGGTTATCTAGGAGGAGGCGTATTATTTTTAATTAATGCTTTTATGACTTTATCACCAGAAACATTTGGTCTCGCAGATGCATCTGAAGCAATTCAATGGTCATTTGTAATGGTATCTGTTTGGTGGGGAATGTTTTTAATACCTTTATTAATTCATTACAAGGATAGAGGTGTCGCATTATATGAAAAATCTTTAGTTAAGGAATCTACTATTAAAGTGTTTGTAACTTTAAGAAATATTTCTGAACATAAAAATGCTTTTCTATTTCTATTAGCATTCTTTTTATATATTGATGGAGTTCATACAGTCATGGCTCTTGCATCAACATTTGCATTAAATTTAGGTCTTGCAAGTAGCTCAGTTATCGTTGGTTTAATTCTTGTTCAATTTGTAGCATTTCCAGCGACATTAATTTGGTCACGGATTTCTTCTCGTTACGGAGATAGATCTGTAATTAATATATGTATAGTGGCTTACATAGGAATAATTTTTTATTCAACGACCCTTTCTTCAGCGACTGAATTTTATATCCTTGCAGCAGGTGTAGGATCTGTTCAGGGTGGAATTCAGGCTTGCTCAAGAAGCTTATTTGGAAAACTTGTACCAGAAGAAAAATCAGGAGAATTCTTTGGTTTCTTTAATACTTTTGGGAAGGCTGGAGCTTTTATTGGCCCAGCTCTAGTTGCTATTTTTATAACTGTATTTGATAGCATTACTATTGCACTAACCCCAATTATTTTATTATTTATTACTGGTGGAATGATTATGCTGAAAGTTAAGGAGCCAAATGAAACTATTAAGTAAAGAATCAATTATTTTTTATAGCGTCTTAGGAGCCTTTGCAGGATTTATAGTTGCACCCTATATTAGAAGCTTATTAGACTTTAGTTTTGCTATTGAAATATTGATAACCACAGGAATAATCTTACCAATGTATTATTTCGCTAAAAGGTTTTTTATAAAATTTAAGACTAAGTACTTCTCTTAGTTAATAGTCTTTTTAGCTCCATTGGTTTATCAGTAATAATTCCATCAACACCCATATCCATTAGCTTATTCATTGATTTGATATCATTTATTGTCCAAACAATAATTTTCAAACCCTGACTTTGGACGTAATTGATAAATCTTTGAGTAACAATTTTTATTCCATAATAATAAATTGGAACTTGAAGACAGTCTCCATGTATAGGCTTTGAATACAAGCCAAAGCTTGCTAGTAGGGTTTTTATAATTTCTTTTGGTCCCATTGAGATACAAATATTTGGAAACTTTTCTCTAACCACCTCTAAACGATTGCTAGAAAAGCTGGCAATACAGACTCTATCAAGAGCCCCACATTTTTCAATAACTTTTAATGCGGGCAGAGCTACATCATCTGTTTTTACATCAATCTGGAATAATGTGTTTGGAAGACTTAAAAGGACTGACTCCAAGGTTGGAATTTTATGATCTATAAAGATTACTAGATTATTAATTTCAGAGCTTGATAATTCATTAAAGTTTTTTCTTTCACCAACTATTCTTGATAAATCTTCATCATGAAATATATAAGGAATACCATCCGATGAAACCTGAACATCTGTTTCTATATATTCACATCCAATTTCATCAGCATACTGAAAAGATTCAAGAGTATTTTCATTTGCCTCTAATGCTCCACCTCTGTGAGCAAGTACGGCTATTCCCGGAAAGTCTAAATAATGTTTCATATACTAATATTCATGTAAAATAAAAACTAAATTATATCCTAATGGTCACAAGTGAAAAGATTTGATTCTATTAGACCCTACACAGATTCAGAAGTGCAAAGCGTACTTCAAGAGCTATCTACAAACAAAGATGTTGTAAAAGCTTTCATATCTGCAAGTAAATATAGCTATTTAACAAAAGCACCTTTTAGTAGCTTGATTGTATCGAAAATTCTTCAAAGCAAGATAAAAGATATTCATACAATCAAGGACTATCAATCTATTTTTGAGAATTTAGTTAGCAATATGATTGACACTAAAACCTCAGGATTTACCTGTAATGGTTTTGAAAATATTGAACCTGATAAAGCTTATTTGTACATATCTAATCATAGAGATATAACTGTAGATCCAGCTTTATTAAATTTTATGCTACATCAAAATAACTACAAGACCACTAATATTGCTGTTGGCAATAATTTAATGAGTGAAGCTTGGGCCTCAGACCTTATGAGACTAAATAAGAGTTTTATTATTGATAGAACAGGTAAATCTAAACGTGAAATATACCAAGGGTTAAATTTAGCATCTGAATATATTGAAGATAGTATTTTAGATAAAAATGAGCCAATTTGGATTGCGCAAAAACAAGGCCGAGCTAAAGATGGAATTGATGAAACAGATCCAGCCTTGCTAAAAATGATTCATTTGATAAAAAGAAAATCTATTCGAATTAATGATTACTTTAATTCATTGTGCTTTATTCCTGTTGCGGTTTCGTATGAGTTTGATCCAAATGATCTATTCAAAGCAAACGAGTTATATGCTCTTAAAAAAAATCAAGAATATATCAAATCTGATAGAGAAGATTTAAATAGCATAGCTAATGGAATTTCTGGTCAGAAAGGTTTAGTAAATTTAAATATTGGTCCACCTATAATTTTTAAAGAAGATGATTATGAGACCTGCGCTAGACTGATTAGCCAATCTATACTTAAGTTGTATAAATTACAGCCTTCAAATTTTGCTGCTTGTGATATTCAGAATATTAACTACACCCTTGATTGCAATTTTTCAGATAACCAAATTCAACTCGCTAAAGATTATCTTGAAGAAAGAACTAAGACATTAAAGCCAGGAATTAAAGCATTGCTTTTACAACAATACTCTAATCCTGTTCTTCAAAAAGAAAAGCTATAACCTAATAGTTATATCCTTGTTCGTTATGTTCATTTATATCAACACCTTCAGCTTCAACATCTTCACTTACACGAATATCTGTAAAGACATTAATGGCTTTAATAATGATATAGGTTGCTAAAGCTGTCCAAGCAGCAACTACAGTAATACCTAGTAATTGAGCTTTTAATTGAACTAAAACTCCGCCATCAGCTATTCCTGCAGCACCAGATCCTAAAAATCCATCAGGTGATCCAACAAAGCTAATCATAATTATTCCAAGCATACCTCCAACGCCATGAACTGGAAATACATCTAAGGAATCATCAATATAAAAATAGCCTTTAATAGCTTGTGTTGCATAGAAACATACAAAACCAGCCATAACTCCTATAAGCAAAGCTCCTCCTGGGCCAACACTGCCTGCAGCAGGGGTTATTGTTGCTAAGCCAGCAACCATTCCTGTTGCTATACCAATAATAGTGGCCTTGCCTTGTTTCATCCATTCAATGGTCATCCAAGTTAGAGCTCCAACTGCTGCACTTATATGAGTAACTAGCATTGCCATGCTAGCACTAGAATCTGCTGCGACAGCGCTACCGGCATTAAAGCCAAACCAGCCAACCCATAGCATACTTGCTCCTATCATAACCATTGTTCTGTTATGAGGAGGCATTGGAGTCCCTGGAAAGCCTTTACGATTTCCAAGCATTATTGCTGCTACTAACGCACCTACACCACAAGTTGTATGAACTACCAAACCACCAGCAAAATCTATAACCCCAGCATTAGCAAGTAATCCGCCGCCCCATACCATATGACACGCTGGTAAATACACAAAAGTAAACCATAGGACAGAAAATAGACATATAGCTCCAAATTTTACTCTTTCAGCAAATGCTCCAACGACAAGAGCAGGAGTGATGATGGCAAATGTCATTTGGAACATCACAAATAGTGATTCTGGAATAGATCCAGACATTGAATCTCTATCAATTCCTGATAAGAATAATGCACTTAAGTCACCAATATAAAGACCTTCACCCTTAAAAGCTAAACTATATCCATAAACTACCCAGCAAACAGATATCAAGCAGGCAATAGCAAAACATTGCATCAATACTGATAGAACATTTTTGGATCTAACTAGACCACCATAAAACAAAGCAAGACCAGGTAAAGTCATAAATAGTACTAGCGCAGTAGATGTTAAGATCCATGAAGTATCTCCAGAATTTAATTCTTGAGCTAGAAGTGTTGGTGCAAAAAATAGCATTGCACAAGAAAGTAATAATCTTTTTATAATCATAATTTTTTCTCCTTTATATAGCTTCAGAACCAGTTTCACCGGTTCTAATTCTGATCACGTTTTCAACGTTAGTTATAAATATTTTTCCATCACCAATTTTCCCTGTGTTAGCAGACTCAATAATTGCCTTTGTCACAGTTTCTATATCATCTGTAAGAATATCGAGTTTTATTTTTGGTAATGTATCAACTGAATATTCAGCGCCTCTATACATTTCTGTATGACCTTTCTGTCTTCCATAACCTTTTACTTCAGAGATAGTTAAGCCCTCTATACCAGCCTCAATCAGAGCTTCTCTTACTTCTTGAAGTTTATAAGGTTTAATAATTGCAGTTACTAATTTCATAATATCAACAGTTAAAAATTTACAGAAACAGAAAAAACTAGAGCATCTTCATCCATTAAATCAATAGAATTTGAGCTGAAATCTGTATAAGTTAATCCACAATCGTATTGGCCGCATGTAAATCCATAACCTAAAGCAAAATTAGTTCCATAAGTATCATAATCACCATATGAAATAGAAAAAGCACCCATGCTATAAGATATATCCATATAATCAGGAGCACCATCTTGACCAGAATAATACCCAATACCAAAATCCTCATAACTTAAAGCAACTCCAATTTCTTGGAAGTCCAAGCCTGAATCTCCAGGGTATCCAAAATCAATGTAACTAAGATCTACACCCACATCCCCAAGAGAAAATCCATAACCAAGGTATGTATCTAATTCACTGCCAGCACCCTCAGAGAAGTTTACATTTGAACCCCAAATTCCAGCATAGAAACCAGATTCAGATTCAAAATCAAACCCACCTGATATAGCAGGATCATTTCCAGTTTGAGTCATTCCTCTCCAAATATAATCTGAAGCAAAAGCCATATTTGCACTTACGCCAGCAAAGCTTGGAACAGCTATAAAGGCTGCAAGCAGGAAAGTTAAAAGTTTTTTCATATTATCTCCTTGTTAAATTAAATTTAAGTTCTAACCTTGATATAGCAATTTCTATGCCAAAAGGTTTTAATCTAAAGCCTGTTCATATATTAGTTAATCGTTATAATTCACTCTTAAGTTTTTATGGAGATAATATGGATTTAAAAAATAAGGTTGCATTAGTTACTGGCGGCGCTTCTGGTCTAGGTAGAGCTACAGTTGAGAAATTTGTTTCTGAGGGAGCAAAGGTAGCTATTCTAGATTTAAATGAGGATAACGCCAAAGAAGTTCAAGCTGCATTAGGTGAAGAAAATGTACAATATTTTTTAACTAATGTTATGGAAGAGCAGCCAGTTATGGATGCAATTGCTGGCATTAAAGAAAAATTTGGGGCACTTCATGTAGCAGTTAATTGTGCTGGAACGGGGTATGGCGCAAGAATACTTGGAAAAGATGCTCCTCATCCATTAGATCACTTTAAATTTATAATTGATTTAAATTTAGTTGGCACCTTTAACGTAATGCGTTTAGCTGCAGAATTAATGGATAAAAATGAACCTGATGAGAAGGGTGAAAAAGGTGTTCTTATAAATACTGCTTCCGTCGCAGGTTATGAAGGTCAGATTGGTCAATCAGCATATAGCGCTTCAAAAGCTGGAGTTATAGGATTAACATTAACAGCAGCCAGAGATCTCGCAAGACATAACATAAGAGTTTGCACTATTGCACCTGGTATTTTTGATACCCCATTGATGCAACTAGCGCCTGATAAAGTTAGACAACCTCTTCTTGACTCAACTCAATTTCCTCATAGATTTGGAGCGCCTTCAGAGTATGGTGATTTAGCAGCTCATATTGTTTCTAATTCATACTTAAATGGTGAAACTATTAGAATTGATTCTGGTATGAGAATGACTCCAAGATGATCACCTACCAGGCTTATCTAGTTAAAGAGGTCGATGGTAGTTATTTAGGTTCAATTGAGGCTATTGAGAAACCTGAAATTCAGGATGGTCATATAATTGTTGATGTTCAATTTTCTTCACTTAACTATAAAGATGCTTTATCTGCTTCTGGGCCAAAGACAGGTGTAACAAGAAATTACCCATTTGTTCCTGGAATAGACGCAGTTGGTTCTGTTACAGAATCATCTAGCGAAAATTTTAGAAAAGGGGATATGGTAATAATAACTGGCTATAGTATGGGTATGAGTGTTTACGGTGGATTTGGTGAGGTCGTTCAAGTTCCAGCAGAATGGGCTGTAAAACTTCCTGAGGGTCTATTACCAATAGAAGCAATGAGTTATGGAACAGCTGGCCTTACAGCAGCCGCATCTATTAAAAAAATTATTGACAATGGTATTGATAAAAATAAACCAATCCTTGTTTCAGGAGCAACGGGTGGCGTCGGTTCTGTAGCGGTAAATATACTCAGCAAGCTTGGCTACGAAGTTCATGCATTAACTGGAAAAAGTACCCAAGATGAGTTTCTTAAAGAAATTGGAGCTAGCACTGTTATTGTAAGAAATGAGTTTATGGAAAATCCAGTTAAACCATTAGATAAAGCTATTTATGGTGGTGCTGTAGATACAGTTGGTGGTGACATCCTGGCTAAAATAATTTCAATGGTTTCACCAAAGTGCTCAATCTCAGCTTGTGGTAATGTTGCAGGAATGGTTTTAAATACGACAGTATTTCCATTTATTCTCAGAGGTGTTTCACTTCTTGGTA
Organism: uncultured Gammaproteobacteria bacterium; assembly: GCA_964546275.1. GTDB lineage: Bacteria > Pseudomonadota > Gammaproteobacteria > Magnimaribacterales > D2472 > MED-G78. The sequence goes on along the minus strand of CAZJJG010000002.1, from coordinate 22,336 downwards.
TTGATTCCGCTGAGTCACCTATTGAATTTAAAGAATCAATTTGGAATTTACTTTCTAATGAATGGAAAGTTAATTTAAAAGATCAGACTAAGATAATTAGTCTTGTTGATGTTGGTGAAGAAATTAGTAAAATTTTAAATGGCGAGCAGGTTGGAAGAATTGTAATTAAACATGGAGAATAATATGAGAGATGATATAGATACTTTTTATGATGATGTTGAAACTAATGAAGATAGTAAGTCTGACGCGAGAGTTTCACTTATTATTATAGTAGTTGCTGTAATTGCAGCTCTATATTGGGTTTCTGGTCAGTAATAGCTTATTCAGCTAAATACTTTTCAGCATCCAGAGCAGCCATACATCCAAATCCAGCCGATGTAACAGCTTGTCTGTAGATTTGATCTGAAACATCACCTGCTGCAAACACACCCTCAACGCTAGTTTTAGTTACAGATCCATTTGTGCCTGACTGGATTTGTATATATCCATTTTCCATATCTAGCTGTCCTGAAAATATATCAGTATTAGGTTTATGACCTATTGCTATAAAAACACCCATAACATCTTTCTTAAATTCTTTTCCATTTTGCTCTAATAAAGCTCCGTTTACTCCAGCATTATCTCCAAGCACTTCTTTTAACTGAGTATTCCATAAAATATCTATTTTTCCAGCACGCTCTTGCTCAAAGACTCTGTCTTGAAGTATCTTCTCAGCTCTTAATTCATCTCTTCTATGAACTAATGTTACTTTTGAGCATATTCTAGATAGGTATAGAGCTTCTTCTACAGCTGTATTACCTCCACCAATTACTAAAACTTCTTGGTCTCTATAAAAAAACCCGTCACATGTAGCGCATGCCGATACACCTTTACCAAGAAATTCTTGCTCCGAAGGAATTCCAAGATACATAGCGCTAGCCCCAGTTGAAATAATAAGGGCATCAGTTGTGTAAGAACTACTTCCATTTAATACAAATGGTTTTTTCGAAAGATCTACAGAATCTATGTGGTCTGCAATCATTTCTACATCAAATTGAAGAGCATGCTCTTTCATTCTTTTCATTAAATCAGGACCCTGAAGACCATCGCTATCACCTGGCCAGTTTTCAACATCAGTTGTAGTAGTTAATTGCCCACCTTCTTGAGATCCAGCAATTATTGCCGGATTCAAACCAGCTCTCGCAGCGTAAATTGATGCCGAGTATCCAGCTGGACCTGAGCCTAAGATAATTATTTTTTTATGATTATTCATGTTGCAAAATTATAATTCAAATATCTACAAATTGTGATTAATTCCAATATAATTAATCATATATTAATTATATTTAAATAATGAATTCTCCATATACTAAAAGCATTTTTAAGAGTTTTCTTGGTTTTACATTACTGGGTTTATGTTTATATATTTTTATTGCACTCGTTTCTTTCAATGCAAATGACCCAGGTTTTTCTTCTTTTTCAACCAACCAAGAAATTATTAACATGGGCGGACCATTTGGAGCATGGATCTCAGATTTATTTTTTGTTCTTTTTGGTTTAGGGGCATACATGATATTGGCTCTCTTAGCCTGTATTTCTATTGAATCAATATTTATTACAAGCAAATACACATCTAAAGCTAAATTTTATTTCCGCTCTTTTGGTTCTATTGTCGCTATTTTATGTGCTTGTTCTTTATTTGAATTTTATATTGCTGGAGATACTTATCCTGAGGAGTCAGCAGGTGGCTTTATTGGGGCTTCTATTTTTATCTTTCTATCTAGTATTTTTGGTCAAATTGGTACCTTGATATTTTTAATACTATTTTTAATTCCTTCAATTGCATTAGCTTTCAATTTTAGTTGGACAAAATTTATAGATATTTTGGGAACCTTTTTGCTAATAAGTATTAATAAGATCAAGAATGTAACTTTAAAAAGTTTTTATGCAGTTCAAAATCTTTTCCAGACTTTAATAACAAAATACCAAAAAAGAGCAGAAGCAATAAAATTAAAGAAAGAAGAGGCTTCACTTAAACAAGTTGTTGAAAAGAAACCAATTGAGATTAAGTCGCCCGTGAAAGAAGTTCAAACTTCAACTAAAGATCAAGAGCCAATTAAACCAGATATTAAACCCGTTCCAAAACCTCCATCTGCATCGCAAAAGTCGAATGTTGAAGAAGTTAGAACAAGAATGCCGAGCACTGAGCTTTTAGACAGAGCGCTTGACGATGGCTCTTCTTTGTCTCAAGAAGACTTAAATGAGCTAGCCGGTTTACTTGAAATCAAACTAGCAGAATTTGGAGTTACAGCAGATGTTGTATCAGTTCTTCCTGGTCCTGTTGTTACAAGATTTGAGATTGAGTTAGCCCCAGGAACGAAAGCAAGCAAAGTTACAAATATTGCTCAAGATATAGCCAGGTCATTAGCAGTTAGTAGTGTTAGAGTTGTAGAGGTCATAGAAGGTAAATCTGTGGTTGGGATAGAGATACCTAATACTAATAGAAAGATGGTGCGATTAACTGAAATTCTTTCTTCTAGTGCTTTTAAAAATTCTACATCAAGTTTATCTTTAGCCCTAGGTCATGATATTGCTGGAAAATCTGTTGTTGTTGATCTTGCTAAAATGCCGCATTTATTAGTTGCAGGCACAACAGGTTCAGGAAAATCTGTCGGTGTTAATGCGATGTTATTAAGCTTACTTTTCAAATCAGACCCAGAGGATGTGCGTTTAATTCTTATTGATCCTAAAATGCTTGAATTATCAGTTTATGATGGAATACCTCATTTACTTACTCCTGTTATTACTGATATGACAGATGCAGCGAATGGTCTGAGGTGGTGTGTTGCTGAGATGGACAGAAGATATAAGTTAATGTCCATGATGGGAGTAAGAAATTTACAAGGATTTAATAAGAAAATTGAAGAAGCGGCAGCTAATGGTCAGCAAATTCCAGATCCTCTTAAGGAAGAGGGCGATGTTTTCTTAGAAAAACTTCCGGCAATTGTTGTCGTAGTTGATGAATTTGCAGACATGATGATGCTTGTTGGTAAAAAAGTTGAACATCTTATTGCAAGAATTGCACAAAAAGCTAGAGCAGCAGGAATACATCTTATTTTAGCAACACAGAGACCTTCTGTAGATGTCATCACTGGATTAATTAAAGCTAATATTCCTACTCGAATAGGATTTCAAGTCTCATCTAAGATTGATTCAAGAACTATTCTTGATCAGGGCGGGGCAGAACAATTGCTTGGTTGGGGAGATATGCTTTATCTTCCACCAGGTGTAAGTGTTCCAGTTAGAGTTCACGGAGCATTTGTTGGTGATGATGAGGTTCATAGAGTTGTAGATGATTGGAGAAAAAGATCTGAACCAGATTATATTGATGACATTGTTTCTGACCTTCAGGACACAGGACCAATTCCTGGATGGTCTTCTGAAAACTCTAATTCAAATGATGAAGAAGCTGATGAGCTTTATGATGAAGCGGTTAACTTTGTTATTGATTCAAGAAGAGCATCGATATCGGCTGTTCAAAGAAAATTAAGAATAGGCTATAACAGAGCAGCGAGACTAATTGAAACAATGGAGCAAGCTGGAATAGTTACTGAAATGGCAACAAATGGCTCAAGAGAAGTCATTGTTCCAAAAAGATCATAAATGAGATTATTTTTCTTAATGCTTGTTTTATCAAGCTCTAATATTTATTCAGAAAATTTAACTGATATTTTTAATGCATCAATTGAAAAAGCTAATCTAGCGTTCACTCAATCCTCGATTAATCCATACACTAATTCTATTGATAAGAGCGAGGGAAGAATCATTAGAAGCAATAAGGGTATTTTAGTTTTTGTTGACACGCCTTTTATGGAAAAGTATGAACTTTATGGTGATGAGATTATTGTTACTGATATTGAATTAGATCAAATCTCTAGAGTTTCAGTAAATGATTTTGGAGATAATACTCTATTAGATATTTTTACAAATGGCATCACTAACAGTAGTTCAGATTACGAGCTTGAACAGACGTCAGATTCGATAATAATCAACTCACTTAATAATGAAACCTATAACAAAATAGAAATTAAATTTAAAGAAAGTAAGATTCACTATTTAAAATATAATGATAATCTTGATATTGAAAATCTAATTATCTTTAAAGACTTATAAAATAATGAATATTCTTGTAATTGGAATTGGCGGCGCTTTAGGAGCTATATCAAGATATGTTCTGAGTGAAATAATTTCTAAATATTTTGAGTCTAGTTACCACATAGGCACATTTATTGTTAATGTTCTCGGGTGTTTATTAGTTGGTTTTATATTTAGTTATTTTGCTGATTTAAGATCAGAGTTACAGCTTTTCTTTGTTATTGGCTTCCTTGGATCATTTACAACTATGTCAGCTTTTTCTATGCAAGCAGTTGAAATGTTCAACAATCAAAGCTTTGGTGAGGCGTCTATGTATATATTCATGACAATTCTATTTACAATACTAGCTACTTATATAGGTTTAACCTTAGGATCACTGAAATAAAATGTTAGATATAAAATTACTTAGAGAATCACCAGAGGTGCTGGTAAAAAATCTTGCTCAAAAAGGTTATGAATTGGATGTTAATAAATTTTGTGAAATAGATGACAAAAGAAAGGTAGTACAAATTGATGTTGAATTTCTTCAGGCAGAAAGAAAGAGATTATCTAATGAGTTCGCAGCTTTAAAAAAATCTTCAAGCTCTACAGATTCTCTGAAACAAGATATAGATAAGATCAATGAAGGCTTAAAATCTGGTGAAGAAATCTTAAAAGAAATCCAGCTCGAGTTAGAAATTTTCATGCTAGACATACCTAATATACCCCATCCCAACGCTCCTTTAGGCGCTAATGAGAATGATAATGTTGTAGTAAAAAAAATTGGTGAACCTTCATCAGTAAATACAAAAGATCATATTGAGATTGCAAAAGATATTGATTCTGAGCTAGCTGTTAAATTAGCAGGTACACGTTTCTCAGTTTTAAAAAATGATATAGCTAAGCTTCAAAGAGGTCTAGTTAATCTAATGCTAGATATAGCAACAAAGAATGGTTATCAAGAACATTACGTTCCTTATGTAGCAAATGCTGAGTCTTTAACTGCCACAGGCCAACTCCCAAAGTTTGAGGAAGATTTGTTCAAGCTCTCAAATGATATGTACTTAATTCCAACAGCTGAAGTTCCATTAACAAACTTATATAGAGATTCGATAATCGATTCATCAAAATTACCATTAAAATTGACAGCGCATACCCCATGCTTTCGTTCTGAGGCAGGCAGCTATGGAAAAGACACTAAGGGCTTAATAAGACAGCATCAATTTGAAAAAGTTGAGCTAGTTCAAATTGTTGATCCTGAGGATTCATATAATGCTCTTGATGAGCTTTTAAGCCATGCCGAAGAAGTTCTTCAAGTTCTTGAATTGCCTTATCAAGTTATTGAGCTTTGTTCGGGAGATCTTGGTTTTACAGCTGCTAAAACTTTCGATATTGAAGTTTGGATGCCAAGTCAAAATAAGTATAGAGAAATATCATCATGTTCTAATTTTTTAGATTTTCAAGCAAGAAGAGGAAAAATTAGAATTAAAAATGGTAAAGATAAAGCCTTTGCTCATACTATAAATGGCTCAGCCTTAGCAGCAGGTAGGGCGCTTATTGCTGTAATAGAAAATAATTATGACGGTAAAAATTCTATTAAAGTGCCTAAAGCATTAGTTGAATTTATGGGAAAGAAATTTATTTCCTTGTCTGAATAAACCATTTATCAGTTTAGCTTAAAAAGTTCACACAAAAATTACAAAAATGAAGTCTTTTCCTCTTTCGCAGGATATAAAAAAGGTATATTATTGGTATATATTAATCTTACTATTCTTCAAGGGAGCTGATATGAATAAGTGGTATTTGTCTTTATTAACTGTATTTTTTATAAGTGGGTCTGTTTACGCAGCGAATGAAACCACATCTTCCATTCGTGGTGATGTAAATGTTTCAGGAGCTACTATTGAGATCACACATACTCCAACAGGAGCCTCAAAAACTGTTGTTGCTGGTGATGATGGAACATTTGCTGTTTCAAACTTAAGGCCTGGTGGTCCATATATCATCAAAGTAACCGCTTCAGGATATACTCCTGAAAGACTTACAGGCGTTTACTTAAATGTATCTCAAACATCTAATGTTGATATAAACCTTTCAGGAGGTTCAATGGATGAGGTCGTGGTATCTGGTTCCAAAACATCCTTTACTAAATTTGGTTCTGGTCTATCCATCAGCGCTGCTGACATAGAAGGCACACCAAGTATTGAAAGATCTATATCAGAGTATGTAAAAAAAGATTCTAGAATTATTGTTAATGGTCAAGCTAGAAATGCTTCTATATCAGTTTCTGGAACAAATAATAGATATAACAACTTTACAGTTGATGGTGTTGCTCAGAATGATCCATTAGGCCTTAATGCTAACGGATTCCCTTCAGTAAGAAACCCTATCAGTATTGAAACACTAGAGCAGATTTCAGTAGATATCAGCCCATTTGATGTTTCAAAAGGTAACTTTACTGGTGCAAGTATAAATGCTGTTACTAAATCAGGAACTAATGAATTTAAAGGAATGGGTTACTACTACTCAACTGATGAAAACAATGTTGGTGACTTGAACGGAAGTGCTCCAAGTCAATTCGAAGACGAAACTACTGGTTTTGTTTTAGGCGGACCAATTATTAAAGATAAATTATTCTTCTTTACTGCTTACGAAGAATTTGAATCATTAACACCTTCTGAAGAGGTTGTTTATAGAATTGCTGATCAAGCTTTAATAGACAGAATTACAAATATTACAAAAACTCTTTATAACTATGATCCAGGTTCACCAAACTTCTCACCTCCACCAGAAATGGCCGAGAAGCAACTTACAAAGATTGATTACATTGTGAACGACAAAAATAGATTAGAGTATGTTTACAGTTATTCAGAAGATAACTCTGTAAAACCTTATAACTACGATATTAGATTTAGTTCTCATTATTATAACTATCCAACAACGAATGAGAAATCTACTTATTCTTGGTATGGTGATTTAACAGATAATTTCTATGTACAAGCTAAATTTTCAGATGTCGAATACACAAATGATCAGGATGCTTTGGGTGGAGAAGATTTCCCTCATGTTGAAATTAGAATTACTGATTCAATGGGTGGATATACAAGTGGTTCTAGAGAATCAATCTTCTTAGGTGGAGATAAGTACAGAAGTGCTAATGAAACATCTGCTACTGATGAAATTTTAAATATTAAAGGTGTATTAACAATTGGTGATCATGAGATAACAATGGGTTATGACTCTATTGATAAATTTGTTAGTAATCTATTTATTTCAAGAGAAGATGGAGCTTACCAGTTCCAAGGTGTTGATAATTTTGAAGCAGGTGTTCCAAGTTTCTTTAGATTTAATCAATCAGCAACAGGCGATCCTTATGATGCAGCTGCTGCATTCTCTGGAACATTTAAAACTATCTACATACAAGATAAAATGTATGTCTCTGATATCTTAACTGTTCTAGCTGGACTAAGACTTGATTCATTTGCAATGAATAATGGGCCTATGTATAACGAATTAGCTTCACAAAAACATGGTTTTTCTAATTCTACACCTGCTAAGTCAAGAATTATTCAGCCTAGAGTTGGATTTAATTTAGATGCAACAGATTTAATGTTCTCAAATTCAAGCAAGGTAGTTTCTGCTGAGTTAAGAGGGGGTATTGGACTATTTGCTGGAAGAGTGCCTAATGTATGGTTAGCAAGTCCATTCTCAAATTCTGGTGTTGCTACTTATGGAGCTAGATACTATTCTCCTTGTCCTGTTGCCGGAGATCCAACATGTTTCTACGGTGATTCTGATTTATATACTTTAATTCCTCCAGGATCTGTTTCTCCAGGTGGAGCTGAGGCTATTGACCCAAACTACGAAACTCCATCAACTTGGAAGACTTCAGTAGAGTTAGATCTAACAACTGCTAATGGATACAATCTAAGACTGGCTTACAATAGAGATGATGCTAAAGAAGGTATGGGCTTCTATGATTCTACTCATACTGTAGATCAATCCTCTCCAACAGGTATTGTTTCATATAACGGATATGGCCATACAGTTATCTCAAATGCAGAAGGTACAAGCTCAGAGTCAATGTCTTTTGGATTTGATAAAGACTTTGATAATGGAACAAGTGTTTTCGTTAGTTATACTAATATGAAAGCTTCAAGTGGTTGGTCAGCAACTTCTTCACAGGCTTCTTCAAATCTAAGATATCAACTTAATGCAGATATTAAAAATGTTCCTGTAGCACCAACTAATTGGTCAAATGAACATAGATTAGTAATGGGACTAGATAAAACGATGAATATTTTTGATGGAGCTCCAACAAAAATATCATTATTTTATAAAGCATACTCAGGATCACCATACAGTCATACTTTAGATGGTTTTGATAACGGTCTAGATGATGGAAGTACTTTAATGTATGTTCCAACAGCAGGAGATGCTAATGTTGTTTATGACGGAGTTACAGAAAATGATGTTCTTGCCGCTATTACTAAAGCTGGTTTAAACAGCTGGGCTGGAAGAGTTATTCCAAGAAATCATCATAATTTACCTTGGACTAAACAGCTTGATATGAGAATTGCTCAAGAAGTTCCTACTTTTGTAGATGGTCATAAACTATTTGTTTATCTAGATGTTCTAAACCTTATGAACTTAATAGATGAAGATAAAGGGCATCAAAAGTATTATAATTATGGTTCTAGAGGACTTTTAGAGTCTGATGGATTTAACTCATCTGGACAAATAATTATTACCGGTATTGATGACAGAGGTCCAAGTACTGATACTTATGGCTCACGTTATAGAATGCAATTAGGATTTGCTTATAAGTTCTAATAATAATTAGTAAATTTAAAAAGGGCAGTTAACTGCCCTTTTTTTTGATAAAATATTTAAATGTCAGATCAATTAATACCAGAATTATCTTATATAGATATTAAAGATGGAAACAAAGAAGCTTTAGAAAAGCTTAAGAGCGCTCTAACCGAATATGGTTTTTTCACCATTACAGATCATGGTTTAAGCTCTGATCTTCTTGCCAAGAGCTATGATCTTTCTAAAGATTTTTTTAATCTCCCAACTAATATTAAAAAAAATTATGCCTTTCCTCAAAATGCTGGCGCTAGAGGTTATACACCATTTGGTAAGGAAACAGCTTTAGGTGAAGTAACCCCAGATCAAAAGGAGTTTTGGCATCATGGGCCTTGTATAGATAATTCTTATGACAAAAGAATTCACACAAATATTTCAGTTGAGGAGATGGATCATTTTAATAATAACTTTGATGAGCTTTTTATTGCCATTAATACTTTAGGGATGGATGTGTTAAGAGTTATTGCTGTAATTTTGAACAAAGAACCCAGCTTTTTTGATTCATGGGCTATTAAGGGAAACTCGCTATTAAGATTAATCCATTATCCGCCTGTTACAGATGATTCAAATAACTTAAGAGCTCGAGCTCATGAAGATATAAACTTAATTACTTTATTAGTAGGCGCTGAAGAATCAGGCTTGGAAGTAAAGTCTAAAAAGGGTGAATGGATTCCAATTAAAGCATCTTCTAATGCAATAGTTTGTAATATCGGAGATATGATGCAACTTGTTACTGATGGGATGCTCCTAAGCACAACTCATAGAGTTATTAATTATTCTAATTCAAGATCAAAGTCTCGTTATAGCATGCCATTTTTTCTTCATCCTGCACCAAATATTGTCCTTAAATCAATCTTTAATGATGACGATGAAGGTGTTCTAGCTGATGAATTTTTAAATGAAAGATTAAAAGCTATTAAGTTATACTAAGCCATGAATTTATTTAATTTATTTCAAATTACAATTGGTTTTGTAGGGCTAGTAGCTCTTGCTGTTCCTTTTTCAGATGATATAAAAAAAATTAATTTGAAATATATATTTTATGGGATTTTAGCTCAACTAGTTTTAGCCCTTATTTTACTTAAAGTACCTCTTGTTATTAGCGCTTTTGAAATTCTAGGTAATGGTGTTTTTATTCTTCAACAGGCTACTCAAGAAGGTGCAAACTTTGTATTTGGTTATCCTCCTATCGAAGATGCGCCAGCCTATAGATCTCTTTTACAAACATTTGCCTTTGGAGTCCTTCCTTACGTAATCGTTATGTCATGTATATCTGCTATTTTATGGTACTGGGGTATATTGCCATTTATAGTGAACATGTTATCAAAGGCCTGTCAGAAATTATTTAATATTGGTGGCCCAGTTGGACTAGGTGCTGCTGCCAACGTTTTTATTGGTCAAGTCGAAGCTCCCTTATTAATCAGACCTTACTTAAAAAAATTAACTAATAAAGAATTATTAATACTAATGACTGCTGGGATGGCAACAGTTGCAGGCTCTGTAATGGTCGCATTAATCAGTATTCTTGAAATATCATTTGCTGATGTAAATTTAATTCAGCACTTTATAACAGCATCTGTTCTTTCTGTTCCTGCTGCCATTATGTATTCAAACATTATGATTCCTTCAAGTTCAATTACAGAATTTACAGAGTCAAAAACGCCCAAAATTTATAAAAGCACTATGGATGCCATCACAAGAGGCACCTCAGATGGAACCAGCATAGCTATAAGTGTCGGAACTATTCTAATTGTTGTTATTGCATTGGTTTATATAGTGAACTCTTTCCTTGGCGTTATTGGTATGCAATTTGGAGCTGATCTTTCTATAGAGATTATTTTAGGCTACATATTTGCTCCTATTGCTTGGTTGATGGGTATTCCTTGGAATGAGGCTATTATTTCTGGAGAACTACTTGGTATTAAAACAGCACTTAATGAGTTTATAGCCTATCCAGCTTTAGCAAATCTTGAAGAGGGTGTGCTCTCAGATAGATCAAAATTAATCACTTTCTACGGTCTTTGTGGTTTTGCTAACTTATCCTCTGTTGGTATTCTGATTTCAGGCCTTGGGGCTATGGAGCCTGAGCGTAAGCAGGACTTTATAGATGTTTCATTTAAAGCACTAATCGGAGCGACATTAGCTTCATGCATGACCGGTTTAGTTGTTGGATGTTTTATATAAAAATTACAGTTATTTAATTATTAAAAACTATGAATGCATTTAAATAGGATGCGAATAATAACCATAAAATATATGGTAAATAAATACCTGCTGACAACCTATCATCCACAAACATCATTAAAAAAATTTTAATATTTACACATATGAGTATGAATATATTAATGAGTGCAATTATTGGAACATGCAGTGAAAAGAATAACCATGACCAAGCAGTATTTAAAATTAACTGAATAATAAATAACTTTTTTGTAGACTCAAAGGTTCGAAATGCCGATATGCTCATAAGCACATAGAGTATTGGCCAGACAATGCCAAAAATATAACCTGGCGGGTTTAAGTTGGATTTAACGAGGTTTTGATACCAGATATCACTTGCAGTATTTGCTGAGGCTAGACTTCCAAGGATTAAAGCTAAGAGAACAAATAAGAAAACAGAGTATCTATTACTAAGAAACAAAATTACCTTTTTCTAAAAAACCTAGAAATAGTTTCTTTAATATTCCCAATAACATTTGAGCCTTTTGGTTTAGCTTCTACTGATATATAAAAAATCATCAGAATTGCAGAGAGTATAAAAACGATTAGTGCGTCATATTCAGCCATAAGAGTATTATAAATATTATTTGTTAATTTAATAAAGAATAAATACTTATTCTTTTTCTATCATTATAGAGCAAATAGAGTAACCGGCTCCAAATGAGCAGATAATTCCTTTTTGTCCTTTCTTTAATTTGTTGTTTAAGTGAAATGAAAGCAAAGAGCCAGCAGAAGCTATATTTCCAAATTCACTTAATATCATTGGAGCAACATCATCATCATATTCACTTGTTCCAAGAATTTTAGTGATGATAAATCTGCACATATTTGAGTTGGCTTGATGTAACCAATATTGAGTAATATCTTTCGCCTCCAATCCTGCGTCATGTAATTGGCTGGTGATTAGATTTGCTACCATTGGACAGACTTCTTTAAATACACTTTTACCATTTTGCTTAAAGTATAAATCTTTTTCATCTCTTGGATTTTCCTCAACTCTATTTAAATATCCAAAATCACTTCTAATGTTATTTGAAAACTGCGTTACTAACTTTCTATCAATAATTTTAACCCTATGTTCAGAAGTGGAGTCTTTTTGAACGATAGTAGCAACACAAGCATCACCAAAAATAAAATGGCTATCTCTTAAAGTAAAATCGTTATGAGGCGAGGTGAGTTCAGGGTTTACTACCAATATTGTTTTAGCTAATCCTGAAGCAATATCGCTATATGCATTACTTATTGCAAAAGTTGTTGATGAACAACCTACTAAAATATCATAACCGTATCCATTAATTCCAAGCTCTTCCATTACTTCCATTGCTAATGATGGGTAATTTCTAGCTGAGTGAGATGTTCCTAGGATCACTCCATCAACATCTTCTGGTCCGATGCCTGCTTGCTTGAATGCTTCTTTTGCAGCATGGACACTCATCTCAGCATGCCATGAAAGATTTTCAGCCTTCTCTTGTCTTAAAATTGGCCTCATCACATCTATATCAAGACAATTCTTTTTATCAATTAAATATCTAGTTTTAATTCCTGATGCTTTCTCTATAAAATCAGTTGAAGATAGACCTAGAGCTTCAACATTACCTGCTTCTATTTCCTGATGATTATCTTTATTAAACTTTTCAACATAACTGTTAAAAGAAGAAACTATTTCGTCATTAGTAACGATTTCATCAGCTTTCCAATAACCAGTTCCTGAGATGTAAATATTTTCCATAACCATTTAAAATTGAGTCATAATATTTTAAACGTTTATGAAATTTATTACAGCCAAATCCTTAAATAATGACTCCATGAGAATATATATCTCAGAGTCTAGCTCCTCTGAAAATGCTAAAGGAGTAATACATATTTATCATGGCTTGGCTGAACACTTTGGAAGATATACAGAAACTAGAGAGCATTTTAATTCACTTGGATATCATGTGGTCGGTATAGATCATAGAGGCCATGGTCATTGGATTAATTCAGGAGCGCTTCCAGGTTATTTCTCAGATAATGATGGCTGGAATGTTGTCTTAAATGACATGGAGGCATCTTTTAAAACAATAGAATCTCATTATGACAATCTACCTCATTACATCTTAGCTCATAGCATGGGAAGCTGGCTTACTTTGTCTTTTCTGCAAAGAGATATAAACCCTACCAAAGTTATACTTTCCGCATCATCTAAACTATCCACATCACTGTTAGGCATTCAAAAACTTCTTATTAAATGTATTAAATTATTTAAAGGAGGCAAGTCCCCAAGTGGCATGTCTAATATATTAACTACTGAAAAGTTTAATAGCTTTTTTAAACCTAATAGAACAACTCATGACTGGTTATCATCTAATGATTCAAGCGTAGATGAGTATATAGATAGCCCTTTATGCGGTTTTATTCCAACCAATCAAATGTACGAAGATTTAGCTGATGGAGTTATTACAACTTTCTCTACAGAACAAATGAAATTACTTAATCCAGACTTACCAATTTTATTAATTGCTGGCACAGAAGATCCAGTTGGTGATCAAGGTAAGGGAGTTGAAGCTCTTTTTTCATTTTTAAATGAATATGTTCACTCAGTAGAAATAGTTTTGTTGGAAGGCTTTCGTCATGAAATACTTAATGAGGTTGATAAAAATAAAACATATGAAGAAATTATCCGTTTTATACAAAAGTGATTAAGTACCTTTTTCTATTTTCTATACTTTTTATTCCTCTTGGACATAGCATGGAGAGAATAACTCTTAATTACGGAGGCGAAGCTCGCTCTTATCTTATCTATATCCCAGATGTTAAAAAAGATTCTTATGATTTGATGATAGGTCTTCATGGTTATTCCGGTTCAGCTACTGGTTTTGAAAAAGAAACTACCGGAGGTTTTAATCTTTATGCAGAAGAGCAGGGCATTATTGTAGTTTATCCCCAAGGAAGTTATTTCTATCAAAGCATTGAATCAGGTAGCAATGAAATGAATCCAGGTATTAGCGAATATTATGTAAGCTCCTGGAATCATTTAACGTCTTTATATGAATTAAATCAGGATATAAAAATTTGTGATGATAACGCTGATCTTTCGCCTATCTATTCAAATTGCAGTAATCAAGATGCTTGCCATTGGACAAGCTGCAGTGATGATTTAGGCTTCATTAAAGATATAGTTATTCACATGAAAAATACATTTTCTATAAATAAAACCTATGTAATGGGATTAAGTAATGGCGGAATGATGGCTCAGATGGCTGGATGCAAATACCCTGATCTTTTTGATGGTGTTCTCAATGTAGTTGGCATGCATCCATTAGGTTTGAGTTGTACTCCTGAAAAACCAACAAACCTTGTTATTTATGGCGGTATGCTTGATAAAAGCACTCCTCCGGTAAATATTACATCCTCAGGTGGATATTTTTATGAACCAATCCTCTTAACAGCATCTTCTTGGTCTTCTAAATTTAATTGCAAAGATAAAAAATCTACCTCTATTGATACCATTTTTCAGACAAAAGAGACCGTATTTTATAATTGTGATAACAATGTAACTATTACAGCCATATTAAATCTTAATAGTGGTCATTCTTGGCCTGGTCTTTCTCCAGGTGAGGGCTATTGCAGGAGCGACCTTCAATCAGATATTATTTACCCAGAATGCAGAGATATTAATAAGATCAATGGCTCAAAATACCTATTAGATAGGTTATTTTCTTACTAAAGCTTGTATCTTTTTTATACTTAAATCTTGGATAAATACCCCTTTACTATGCTAATATTAGGTAATTAAAATTACTAATAAGCTTTTTTAGTTTATTAAAATAGACTTTGCTAGGGGGTTAGCATGAATAATTTTTTACTTAAACCACTTTTTGAGAAAAAAGTAGATCCAATAACTTTACTACTAAGAGATATATTTAAAGATAATAAATATGCAATGTCATATTTAGGAGCTTTATCTATTGGGCTTGGTTTCTCTCAAGTTAGCACATTGAGTGCTGAAGAGAATGTTGAAGAGATAGTTGTTACAGCTTCAAAAAGAGCAACTAATATTCAAGATTTACCTATGGCAGTTCAAGCAATTAGTTCAGAAGAGCTTGAAGCAAAAAATATAACTGATTTTGCAGATATTGCAGCTTTATCCCCATCCATAACAATGGATTCAAGCGGTTCTGGAAATTCATATTTCTACATCAGAGGTGTTTCTGATGGAGGCTTTGGTAATAGAGCTGGAGCACAAGCATCAACAGCTTACTATATTGATGAACAGCCTGTATCAACCATTGGCGGAAACCCTGATCCTCATATCTATGACGTAAATAGAGTAGAAATTCTAAAAGGACCTCAAGGCACTTTATATGGCTCTTCCTCTCAATCAGGTACAGTTAGGATTATTACTAATAAACCTGATCCTTCTGGTTTTGAGGCTGGTTTTGATATCGAAAGAGGTGATATTCATGACGGTACAACTGATGAGTCTCTTGAGACTTTCGTTAATATTCCGCTGGGAACAAGTACAGCTGTAAGAATTAGCGCATATGATATTAGTAATGGAGGTTGGATTGACAATGTTCCTTCTACTGTAAGTTTTTATTACACAGGTGCTACGATTGATAACAGCAGTTATGTTGAAGATGACTATAACTGGATTGACAAGTCTGGACACAGAATTCGCTTAGGTCATGACATGGAAAGTGGGACTACGGTAGATTTATCTTTCTTAAGCCACAAGTCCTTCTCAAATGGCTCATGGGAAACTGATGTTGCAGAAGGTGCAAGAAAAAATTCAAGATTTGGTGATGAAACTTTTGATGATGAGTTTACACAAACATCATTAACAATTAGTGGAAATCTATCTGATGATGTTGAATTTACATTCAATACATCTATTTTTGATCGTGAGATAGACTATACATATGACTACACTAATTATGTTTATACAAACTATTACGATTCATATACTGCATATGCTTATGATTACGATTACTACGCATCTACAGATGCAAGAATGTTTTATGTAGAAAATGATCAATATGACAGACAAAGTACAGAATTTAGACTTCAATCAACAAATGATTCTGGCTTTAGATGGATCCTTGGAGTATTTATTGAAGATCAAAAACTAGCATATTCAACTACTTATAATATGCCTGCTATCTCACCAACCATTACAACTGTTCCTGGCAGATGGTGGAAACAAGATAATGTAAGAGAAGATAGTCAAAAAGCTATTTTTGGTGAAGCTACTTGGCCACTAGATGATAAAACTGAATTAACCGTTGGGCTTCGAGCATATGATAATCAAGCTGATTTTGATGCTAAAGATGGTTACTTTGGTTACTATGAAACTGATCCAAACTTAGGTTTTGCTGGAAGAACAGAAAAATATTCAAAAGATTTTTCTGATATTTCTCCAAAGATTAATTTATCTCATAAGCTAAATGATGATGTATTGTTCTATGCTACATATTCTGAAGGCTTTAGACCAAGTGGTACCAATAGGTTAAATAAACAAGCTAGAGAATCAGGTATTGTTCCTGCAACATATGATTCTGATACCCTCACTAACTTAGAAGCTGGTTTTAAATCAACTTTTGCTGATGGCAAGATTGTCTTAAATGGTAATTTACATACTATGAATTGGGATGACTTTCAGTCCACTAGTTATATTTATGATTTATTAACAGTTGCCTTTGTTCAAAATGTTGGTCAAGCAACTATTACCGGTCTGGAACTAGAGAGTTATTTTAATATTTCAGATACTTTTAGCGCTTCATTAATGCTTGCCTTAACAGATCCAGAATTTAAGGAAGATATATATGATTTACAAGGAGAGCTATCAACTCCGAAAGGTAATCAGTTAGCTTATGTTCCAACTGAACAGTTTGTAATGTCTATGAACAAAGATTTTGTAATTAGAAATAGGGATGCCTATGTTAGTTATGATCACTCCTATACAGGAGAGAGCTATCAATCATCAGCCAATACTGATACTAATGCTTCATATTCACTAGCTAATTTAAGATTTGGGGTTAATCCTTCTAGCAAGGCCAGTTCCCAAGCTGATGATATCTTTGGCTTCCTGAAGCATTCTTCAGTAGAAGTCTATCTTGAAAATGTTCATGACTCTGATCCTACTCTGGGTATTTATGATGACTTTGGTGACATCAGAAGAACTGGAAGCAAGCCAAGAACTATTGGCGTTAGGCTTAGATATAGATTCTAATTATCTCTAGATAATAACTTACCAAGCTCTTCTGAGAGCTTGGTAGGATCTTCATAGAATGTAAAGTGACTTAAGTTATCAAGGACCTTTATTTCAGCACTTTTTAAATTTTCACAAAACTTTTCTACGTATTTTAACGGGATAAGCTTATCTTTCTCACCAAGAATAAAGGTAACAAGACCTTCATACGAAGATATGTCAGTTTCACTTAATGAAAAGTTCTTACAAGCAGTAAGATCATTGCTTAGAATATCTTTAGTTATCTGATTGAATAGTTTTTTTAAATCATAAAGATCAACTTCATTATCTAAATTATCTATGATTTTTTTACTACCATAGGGAGTATTGATTAAATCAGATTTTTTTTGATAAAAACCAGAGCCTTTAGTTCCAAACATAGGGCCGCTTGCCTTAGCTTTTGGAGGTTGATTAACCCCATAGGTAGTAAGCATATCCATAGCTGAATCTAAATTCTTTCTCGCATCATCAAGTAAAGCTGTACCAACGAACATAGGGGCTGATGAATTCAAAATATTTACTGATTTAAATTTAAGCTTCTGATTAAATGCAATTCTAAGTGCAATAAGGCCGCCCATGCTGTGTCCGCAAAGATGAAAGTTGCTTATATCAACATCACTTAAGACTTCCTCAACACCTTCTGCATAGTCTTCAATAGTTTTTAATTTAGGTCCTGTTGAATACCCATGGTGAGGTAAATCAATTGCAAGAGTTTGATTAAATAGAGCTGAGTCTAATTTAATATCTTTTACAATTCTATGGTCCATTCCTGCACCAGGAATCATGAGCACTGAGTCTTTATTTGCATCTATAGAGGCAAAGTTATGAAGATAATAATTAGAGTTATTAGATTTTTTGTACATTTTTAAAGATATATCCGATAAGTAAAATATTTATAAAGATAAGGGGTATAGAGGTTATTACAAGCATATATTTAACAGTTTGTAGGCCACCAAGATACATAAGAATTGCAGGCTGAACAACTAGTAATGCAGAAAATATAATTCTAAGAATTTTTGATGGTTCCATATCTGGTGTTTTCATAGCTGTTTTTGAGAGAATAAAAGCGCAGGAATCATATGTAGTGCATAAAAATATAATAGAAATTATTCCGTATATTGTTAACATCAATGTATTTAAGGGCAAAGAGGATATTACATCGACAATCACCTTAGTTGGTCGCTCATTTGCAAGAAGCGTAGGTAAATCCAATGCACCAGTTTCAAATAAATGTAGGGAGTAATTTCCTATTATTAAGAAATGAAGAATCGAACCAACTCCACCAATAATTATTGTCCCTAGTATTAATTGGCGAATAGATTTCCCATTAGATATATTTACAAAAAATACTCCTAAGTATGGAGCTAACGCCAACCACCATGCCCAATAAAAGACTGTCCAACTTTGCACAAACTGACTACCTGTATAAGTACTCATTTTAATAAAATCTTGAACATAATTAACCATTACATCAAAGCTAGTAGAGATGATGTATTGGGTAGGACCAACAAGCAATACAAAGATCAAAAGCATTATTACCAGAACTATATTGATATTACTGAGTCTTTTAATGCCTTTTGTTATACCAAGGTAGGCGCTTGTGGTGATAATAGTTAAGCATATTAATAGAATGATCATTTCTAATACTAATGAGGAGGGTATACCAAGCAAATTAGCTATTACCTCTGCTATTAATGGAAAGGATAAACCTAAACCAACCCCAGCACCTGCAAGGATTCCAAATATAAAAAATACATCAAATAAAGATTTCAAGAAGTTATTAAAAGGAAGATCTTTGTGAATAAGAAGAGATCCAAATGTGAGCGGGGTAGATTTATTCAAGGTTGTAGCGATAGCAAATGCTACAGCTGGCAATGCATAGATAGCCCATCCACTAAATCCCCAATGAAAAGATGTATAAGTATTAATAGTTAACAGAGCCTCATCTGAACCTACTTCTAGATCAAAAGGAGGTCCTGAATAGTAGGCTGCCCATTCAATAGGAGACCAATATAAAATAGATGCCCCCATGCCTGCAGCAAATAACATAGAGCTCCATGACAATAAAGAATATTCAGATGCTCCAGCAACATTAATCTTTTTATTACCAACTTTACTTAAAGCAATGCTAACTAAGAAAACAAGAATAATTAAAGCGCCATATTGAAAAACTGTTTCAAATTTAAGTGCTGCTAAGTTATATACAGTCGCAAGTTGAGCTGAAGTAGTCTCCGGGTCATTGATAGCATACACACACATTCCAAATGATAGTAAAATAGGAATAATGACTAAAGACTTATTCCAATCTTTTGAAAGTTCTATAATGTTCTTATATATATGAAAGATTTAGATTCTCCTAAAAAAGCCTTCGAACAAGCTAAAAATTATCTTAATGATAACAAGTTATCCCTTGCTAAGGCTCAATTATTAGAAATTTTAAAAGTTTTTCCTAATGAGCTTAATTCTATTTTCTTACTTATAGATGTTTTAATAAAACTTAATCAACCAAAAGATGCAATTGACTATATTCATAAAGGCTTAGAAATAAATCCAAATAGTGATGAGTTATTAGAAAAAGAAATTCAAATTTTGCTATTTCAAGAAAAAAAACATGAAGCCTGTTCTAAATTTGAAGATCTTTTAAAGTTAAGGCCCGAAATAGGTTTATTAAGACAGTTCACTAATATCTTAGTTGAATTAGATAGAGAGGATGATGCCGATGAGGCTATTCAAAATTTCTTAGAGGATAATAAGACCTACTCAAATTTATATAAAGGCATACGACATGCTAAAGCGGGGAGACTTAAATTAGCAGAAGAAACATATAAAACAATACTTCAAGATGAGCCTGATAATGTAGATGCTATGAGGCTGCTTGGTATTCTTGCTACCAAAGGTGGAAAGTATAAAATTGCAGAACAAATTTTAATTAAAGCTATTCAGATAGCTCCTACCTATAGTCTTCTATGGAGAAATATTTCATTAGTCTATAGGCTTTCTGGACAACTTGAGAAAGCACAAAAATCTATGGATAATATTCTTGCCTTAGATCCAAAAAATGCAAGTGTTTGGGCTGATTATGGGACTATTCTTATAATGCTAGCAAAATATAAAGAAGCGATAGTTGCATACTCAAGATGCGTTTCACTTAAAGCTGATAGCCCTAGAGCCTATTTAAGTTTAGGTCATGCATACAACACTATTGGCAACAAAGATAAGTCAATTGAGTCATATATTAATGCAATAAAACATAATCCTGATTCTGGAGAAGCCTATTGGAGTTTAGCTAATCTTAAGACATACACTTTTACAAATAAGCAGATAAATGAAATGGAAGATACTGTTAAATCTGATATCTCTGAAATTGAAAAAATACAATTATTATTTGCCCTTGGAAAAGCGTATGAAGGATCAGAGCAATACGAATTGTCATTTAAAAAATACCAAGAAGGTAATTGGCTGAAAAGAAAATCAATAAAGTATTCATCGCAAAATAATACAGAGAATATAAATAAAACAATCGAATTTTTTAATAAGAAAAATATTCAAAAAATTAAAAAATCTAAATGCCTAAATAATGATCCGATATTTATTTTAGGCCTACCAAGATCAGGCTCTACTCTGATAGACCAAATTATATCCTCTCACTCAATGGTTGATGGTACGCAAGAATTACCCAACATAATGAATCTTAGTAAAGAGGTCGAGGCGCTAGGCAAAGATAGCAAGGCCTATCCTAATTTTTTAAGTAAGCTCTCTGAACTACAAATATCAGATTTAGGCAAAAAATATATTGATCAAACAAAATGGGGAAGAGGCAATGCACCATTTTTTATAGATAAAATGCCTAATAATTTTTTACATATTGGACTAATTAAAACAATTCTTCCTAATGCAAAAATAATTGATACTAGAAGGGGTGCTATGGATACATGTTTTAGTTGCTTTAAACAATTCTTTGCAAAAGGCCAATTATTTACATATGACTTAGAAGATTTGGGGCTATTTTACAATGACTACATAAAACTCATGAATCACTGGCATGATTTATACCCAAACGAGATATATACGGTTAAATATTCAAATATGATTAATAATACGGATGCGGAGATTGCTAATCTTTTAGACTATTGCAATCTTCCATTTGAAAGTCAGTGTTTAGAATTTTATAAATCTAAAAGACCAGTTAAAACTCCAAGCGCAGAGCAGGTAAGACAACCTATTTATAAATCTGGATTAGATTATTGGAAAAATTTTGAAAATGATCTTGGCCCATTACAGAAACTATTTAATGACGAGATACTAAATGATTGAAAATAAATATGATTATCCATCGTTAGAAAGAGTTGATCTAGAAAGAGGTCGCCATTATATAGATAGCACAGGAACTCCAGTCCCAAGCGTAACAACTATCCTATCTGGAACTTCTGAAAAGAAAGGTATTGAACAATGGAAGAGAAGGGTTGGAGAGAAGGAAGCTGAAAGAGTTATTAAAGAAAGTACAGACATTGGATCAGCAGTGCATGAGGCTATAGAGGAATACCTCCATGGCAATGAATGGGATGATTTTTCTGAAACTAGAACAGATTTAATTGCCAGAAGTATAACTAAGAAATTTATAAGCGATGGATTGAAATCTATAGACGAAACTTGGGGTTTGGAGGTGGGTCTTATTTTAGATGGACTATATGCTGGGACTGCAGACTGTGTAGGCTTAGTAAAAGGCGTTCCGTCAATAATAGATTTTAAAACAGCTAAAAAAATTAAACGTCGTGATTGGATAGATGATTATTTCCTTCAAGGCTGTGCATATGCTAATGCTCACAACGTTATGTTTAATACTAGCATCAAGCAAGTTGTTATATTAATGATTGATAGAGACCTGATCTTTAAAGATTTTGTAGT
>CAZJJG010000001.1:0-108146 GCA_964546275.1 uncultured Gammaproteobacteria bacterium | reverse complement strand
TTTAATTAAATGTAAAGTGAACTTTACATAGTGTAAAATGTCAAAACATCATGAGCATTATAAAAACTGAAAACTTAAAAAGATCTTTTGAGATGGGTACTCAAACTATTGAAGCCTTAAAAGGTATTGATCTTAATGTTAATGCTGGTGAATTTATCGCAATAATGGGCCCATCAGGTTCTGGTAAAACAACTTTAATGAATATTATTGGTTGTCTTGATACACCAACAACTGGTCAGTACTTTTTAAATAACCAGGAAGTCAGCACTCTCAAGGATGATGATCTTGCAAGAATTAGAAATAAGGAGATTGGTTTTGTATTTCAGTCTTTTCATTTATTAGCAAGAAGTTCTGCGCTTGATAATGTAATGCTTCCGTTGAAATATGCTGGTGAAAAGAGAGATATTGCAATTGAGAGATCTATTAAGGCTCTTAAAGATGTAGGTCTAGAGGATAGGATGGACCATGCTCCATCTGAATTATCAGGAGGCCAACAGCAACGTGTTGCTATTGCTAGAGCTCTAGTAAATTCTCCAAGTATATTATTTGCAGATGAACCAACCGGGAACTTAGACTCTCAAACTGGAACAGATGTTATGAATCTTTTTAAGGATCTTCATCGAAATGGACAAACTATAATTATCATCACTCACGAAGAAGAGGTTGCTATGCAAGCTCAAAGAGTTATAACTATTCGAGATGGCGTAATTGAATCAGATAAATTAGTATAGGAATATTATGAAAAACATTTATATAACACTTTTAACGTTAGTTATTTTAATATCATGTGGCGGAGACGCCCCTGAATCAGCTGATGAAAATTTTAAATATTATTCAAAAGAAGAAGCTACCAATAAAAGCTTAGAGCTATCAATTGAAGCTTCAGGCGAGATTGAAGCTATTGCAACTGTTGAAATAAAATCAAAAGCTTCTGGAGAAGTTTTATTTCTTGGTGCCGAAGTAGGAGACTACATAACAAAAGGCTTTATCTTAGCTAAAATTGATCAAAGAACGCCAAATAACATGTTATCGCAAGCTGAAGCTGACTTAGAATTATCAAAAGTTCGTTTAGCAAATACAAAATCTCAACTTACCAGAGGGCAAGCTTTGCACAAAAAAGGCAGTATTGCAGATAAAGCATTTGAAGATTATCAAGAAAGCTACGCATCAGCTCAATCTTCTTTAGTGAGAACACAAGTTAATTTAGAAAATTCTAAAATTTCTTTAGATGACACTATTGTTAGATCACCAACAGCAGGTACTATTATAAAAAGAAATGTAGAAGTTGGTCAGGTTATTTCATCTCCAAGTGTAGCTGTAGGCGGTGGAACAGTCCTTATGCAGATGGCTGATCTAAGTAAAGTCAGAGTAAGAGCCCTAGTTGATGAAATTGATGTTGGTAAAGTGGTTGTAGGTCAGGAAGTTTCAATCAAAGTATCAGCATATAGAGATAGACAATTTTTTGGTAGAGTAGCGAAAATCGAACCCTTAGCTAAAGTCGAGCAAAATGTAACAACTTTCCCAATCTTAATTGATATAGAAAATGAAGATAATTTATTGCTGCTTGGAATGAATACAGATGTTGTAATTCAGATATTAAATGAAGATGTATCAATTGGTGTACCTACAGGTTCATTACGTACAAGAAAAGATATTAAGTCAGCTGCAGCACTTTTAGAAATGCCTGAAGAGCAAGTTAAAATTTTCCTAACAAATAAAGTGAAGGGCGAAAGTTTTAATAAATTTATAGTTATAAAAGAATCAAAAAATGGGCCTGAGTTAGCATGGGTTCAGATAGGAAAATCAGATTTAAGTAATGTAGAAGTTTTAAGCGGCCTTTTAGATGGAGATCAGGTGTTTGTATTACCCAGTCAAAGTCTGGTTGATTACCAAGAAAAATTTAGAAAAAGAGTTTCCTCTGCATTTGGCGGATAATTATGCTTTTTATTGAGTCTCTTCATTCAGCAGTTAGTTCAATAAAAGCTAATGCAACTCGATCATTTTTAACATCCCTAGCCATTATTATTGGAACTGCATCAGTTATTGCTATGATTGGTATTACTTCTGGAGCTCAGCAAAGTCTTGATGAAGAGATTAATGAATTAGGAGGAAGAACTCTTTCAATCTATGCAAGTCAAAGAAAAAGAGGTGGAGTAAGTTCCGGCACGAACCCCTTGGTAATAAAAGATGCTGAAGCTTTACTAAGAGATAAAAAGATTGATTGGAAGATTTCTCCTACGATAGATGGCAGCAAACAATTAAAGTTTGGCAATAATAATATGAGTGCAGGAATTAGCGGTCATTGGACGAATTATTTTGAAACCCAAGGATACACAATTTCTATGGGACGTAACTTTACTGATAATGAAAACCTTGCAAGAAAAAGAGTTGCTGTTCTTGGCGCTAAAGTTGCTCAAGAATTAAAGACCTCACCTAAGCAAATGCTTAATAATGAATTATTAATAGCAGGAGTGCCCTATAAAGTTGTTGGAATTATGGAAAGTGAAGGCTCTAGCGGATGGAGATCTCCTGATGACAAGGTCTACGTTCCATTATTAACAGCTAGCGACAGGTTGTATGGAAGGAAAACCGTTAACTCAATTGGCGTCAGCATATCAAATGATCAAAATATAGAAGAAGCAATGGTTGCTATTGAGCAAGTCCTAAGAAGACAACATGACATCGGCCCAGGAGCTGATAATGATTTTAGGATTAATGATTGGAGTCAATATTCTGACTTAAGAAAGCAGGCTACAGCTATTTTTACATCCTTACTAATTGGTATTGCAGGGATCAGCTTATTAGTCGGTGGTATTGGTGTTATGAATATAATGCTTGTATCTGTTACAGAGAGAACAAGGGAAATAGGTTTAAGAAAAGCTTTAGGGGCTACTCATAAAGCTATCATGATGCAATTTATTGTTGAAGCAGTTCTTTTATGTGTTCTTGGAGGTCTAGTTGGCGTTATTCTAGGTGCGAGTATTTTTTATGCATTTGCATATGTTCAAGAGTGGCCATTTTTTATCCCTTTTGATGCTATTGTGGGTTCTATAACTTTCTCTGCTGCAGTTGGTCTTTTCTTTGGTATATGGCCTGCTCGAAGAGCAGCAAAATTAGATCCAGCCCTATCGCTTAGGTACGAATAGGATGAAGATCCTGCAGATACTGCCAGAATTGAATATTGGTGGTGTTGAAAGGGGAGTTTTGGACCTCTCTAAGGCTTTAGTTGCCCAAGGACATGAGTCATATGTGATTTCAAATGGAGGCAAGCTAGAAGCTTCTCTGATAGCCTCAGGTGGTAAGCATATAAGCATGCCAATTCATAAAAAACGCTTTAAAACCCTTAAATTATCTGATGATTTGTACCATGTAATGGTTGATATTAATCCAGATGTTGTTCACGTTAGATCCAGAATGCCTGCTTGGGTAACATATAGAGCGTTTAAAAACTTTACAGAAAAAAGACCTGTATATATATCTACATTCCATGGGCTCTATAGCTTTCCTATATATAGCAAGGTTATGGCTAAAGTTGATCATGTAATCAGCATTTCAAAAACAGTGGAAGAATATATTAAATCTACATATCAAGTTTCTTCAGATAACATATCTGTAATTCCAAGAGGCTGCGATCTTCATGAATTTAATCAAGAGCCTCTTAGCGATCAATGGAAGCAAAGTTGGTATGAGGAATTTCCTCAAACTCTCAATAAAAAAATTCTTACTATCCCAGCAAGAATAACTAAATGGAAAGGGGTAGATGATTTTATTGATTTAATAAAAATAATTAATGACGACAATATTCATGGATTAGTAGTCGGGCCTGTTTCTAAGAGTAAAGAGAAATATTTTAAAAAACTCCAAGCAAAAGTTAAGTTAGCTAATCTAGAATCTAGAGTAACATTTTGTGGATCTAGATCTGATATCGTAAATATTTATAAACTATCAGACATTGTTTTTAACTTATCGAAAACACCAGAACCCTTTGGTAGAACAACTATTGAAGCAGCTAGCGTTGGGACTAAAATAATGGGCTGGAATCATGGCGGCACTAAAGAAATTCTAAATGAGCTTTTTCCTCAAGGCCTTGTAGAACTTGGCAATCTTAATGGTTTAAAAGAAAAGACAATGGATTTGGTTTATAAAGATGAAGTTAAGCCCAAAACAAATACTTTTACTTCAGAAAGAATGATATCCAGCACTCTTCAGGTTTATAGAGATCTCTTAAGCAAATCATCATAGACTTGAGTTACTTTAAGACTTTGTTTTTCAAGAGAAAACTCTTCTCTTACAAATTTAAATATTGCTGATTGATTAATAGTTTCAATAGTATCAACGTATGTTTGTAGTAGATTTTCTAAAGAAGTTAGGTTATTGGGTTGAGCTAATAATTCCTTAGGTATAATTACATTCATATGACCAACATCTGTTGATAAAACTGGTAAGTTATTGGCTAGCGCTTCAAGAGCAACTCTTGGACCACCTTCACGTAATGAAGAAATAACTAATACCGAAGCTTTAGAATATATTTCATCTAATCTTTCCTGAGAAACCCAGTCTAGTATTGTAATTTTGTGAGTCAGATCAAATTCTTGAATTAAGTTAGTTAAATGCTCTTTCTCTTTTCCAGAACCTACAATAAGAAGAGGTGACTCAATATTTACCCAGGCTTTAATAAGTAAATCAAAACCTTTAACTTTTTCTAATCTTCCTACCGCTAAAGCATAGTCGCTTGATTGTTTTACATAAGATGAAGATCTATACCAGTTATAAATAACCGTATTATTAATTTTTATATCTGAAATTATTTTTTTAGAACCACCAATTACATAATCAGCTTTATTATAAATATTAGTTTTGGTTTTCATTCCATGAATCGTAGCCACAAAATTAAATTTAAATATATTTTTTACAATTGCTAATTTATAAGTTGTCTTTGAACCATGGGAATGAACTATATCAAACTGGTTTGACCTTAATAGGTTATATATTGCATAAGCTCCAAGTAAAGATCTCCTATGACTATTTTTTAAAATAATGACATTAAAGTCTTTATAAAAAGAGGAGAGCTCTTTATTACATAAGATAGAAACTTCATGATGGTTTGATTGAATTTTAGCTAGCTCTTTTATATGCTGCTCAATACCTGCAAAAGTATTACTTAAAAGAAAATGACAAATCTTCATGTTTGTATTAACTGAGTAATTTTAAAAGATACTTTTTCAACTTCAGCATAGATTTGATGAAACTTATTTGGTTGTTTGAGTTTATAAGTCTTAATAACACTAGTCATATCTGATCTTTCTAGGATCCCGACATCCTGTATGGCTACTAGTTTATCCATAAGGGTAGTAATTTTGCCTACCTTATTAGGCTGCATGTTAAGTAAATAAGTTTCGCCACTAGATGAAAGGGATTCAAAAACTAAATTCACGCTATCAGGTGTTACAAACTTAATTTTAGCTTTAGCAATAATTTCATCTAGGCTAACAGCTGCCCGATCATCAGCATTAATAAATTTAATATTGCTGGCTTCTAGTAATCTAAGCTTGTTATTTAATACTTCAGGCGTCCTTCTTGAGTTATATATAAACCATTGAGTTTGCTGTTTTAAACTCAATATAAAATCTATCTGTTTAATGATCTCATTAGTATCAAATGTATAGTGTTTATTGATTCCACCTATTGCAATAAGCCCAACGTCATCCTGCGGAGGCGTATCTATTACTTTAGCTAAAGAGCCTTTAAACATGAATACATTAGATGATATTGGTTTATTAAAATCATGCTCAGGTGCGCAAATTAAATCAAAATTTTCCTTTAAAAATGAAGGCTTTAAAATTGCAATTGATTTAACTTTATCTCCATATCTATTCTTATCAGCAACCATTTTTAGATAGGTATCATGACCAGCACCAATTAATACATCAGGGATATCTTGTGAATTAGTTCTTAGGGAGAAATACGAAAGCATCAGTTTAAGACAATCTTTCGCTATAGACTTTTTACAATCAATTTTCTTGATTGAAAGCTCATTTTGTTTGGCAAGCTCATTAAGCAAAGCACTTACTTGCTTGTTATGCCCAATTTTATTGTCTTTATACCACCAAATTTTCATATTTTTTTTACAAAATTTAATTTCTTAAATAGAATGCCTTCTAAATTATTTGTACACTCTTAAGTATAAATCAATAAACAGACAAAAATGATTCGAAAATTAGCTATAGATCTTATATCTCAATATGGAGACGATGCAGAGCCTGTTGCGATGCTTAAGGCGGCTGAATATGCTGCAATGCTTGATAATGATAATTGGATGCTATGGGAGAAGGTTATTGTAATGATTCAGGAACTTCATAAATCCAATTCCCTTGATAGCTAAAAAAAATATAAATCTGAATAATTTGACCCTGTACAACTTATAATAGGCTATGGCTTCTAATAATATAACTTTATGTATAGAAAATATTCTAAATGAATCATTTTCACCTCAAGTTATAAGTGTAACCAACGAAAGTCATATGCATAACGTGCCGGATGGTTCTGAAAGTCACTTCAAGCTTTTAGTAGTTTCAGATAGTTTTATAGATTTATCTTTAGTTAAACGCCATCAGCTTGTATATAAGTGTTTAAAAGCTGAAATGAAGCTCATCCATGCTCTCTCAATGCATTTATACACCAAATCAGAGTATGACCTTAATCCAGATTTGATAGCCAGTCCTGAGTGTGTAAATTAGAAATTATGCAACCAATACACAACTATATTCAATTAATTCTAGCCAACCCTAAAAGGGTGCTTCTGTTAGTTTTTTTAGCTCTTATCATAAGTTCTCTGGGCCTGACTAATTTTAAATTAGATGCATCATCAGATGCGTTAGTTCTTGAAAATGATACTGCTTTTAAAATTTATCGTGAGTCGGGTGAAGAATTTGGTGAATCTGATTTTTTAATTGTTACTTATTCACCTTATAAAGAACTATTTTCAGTTAATTCGTTAACAGCATTAAAGTCACTTGAGACTGATCTTGGCATGCTTGATGGTGTAGAAAATGTATTCTCACTTCTTGATGCGCCTATATTTTTTCAGCCCAAAGTCCCTTTAGCAGATGTTGCAGACAACTTAAAAGATCTAGAATCACCTGAAATCAACCTTCTTTTAGCAAAAGAAGAGTTTTTAGAAAACCCTATATATAAAGATTTAATAATCAGCTCAGATGGAAAAACTACAGCACTTCAGTTAGTTATAGAAGAAAATATTCAAAAAAATATATTAATTAATAAAAGATACCAAGCCCTTGAAGCAGAAGTCAGAGATGCATCTCTTATAAGCGCTTTAAGTGAACAAATTTCTATTTTAAATGATGAGGAGTCATCTGCTCAAAAAAAATTAGTAAAAGAAATACGCTCAACTCTTGTTAATTACAAAGATAAAGCAGATCTTTTTTTAGGCGGACCATCTATGATTGCTGTGGATATGATGGCATTTATTCAATCAGATTTAATAATCTTTGGAATTGGAGTTGCGCTAATTTTTGCAATTATGCTTTATATATTTTTTGGTAATTTCTGGTTTGTAATTCTTCCTTTAATAAACGCATTCGTAACTACTATCTTTACAGCTGGTTTTCTTGGTTTAATGAACTGGAAGATAAGTGTTGTTTCGTCTAATTTTATAGCCTTATTGCTTATATTAACTATTTCATTAACTGTCCATGTAATGGTTAAGTTTATAGATAACAATGATGCTGATAAACGTAAATCACTGCAAAAAACATTTTCTGATATGTTTTTGCCTTGCATGTTTGCAGCCTTAACAACTGCAATAGCATTTCTTTCATTAACTCTTGGTGATTTAAAACCGGTAATAGAGTTTGGAAAAATGATGGCAGTTGGAATGGCTTTTGCATTATTTTTTACATTTACCTTTTTACCTGCAGCTTTAATGGCTATTAATACAGGTAAAACAAAAGATTTTATTGATGTTAAAAGTTATTTAAACTCTATTGCTAAATTTACTAAAGGTAATAATCTATTTTTATTAGCATCTTATGCAATTATGCTTTCTATATTTCTCTTCGGAATGTCAAAACTGTTAGTTGAGAATAGATTTATTGATTATTTCGATGAATCTACAGAAATATACCAAGGCATGTTATTGCTTGATGAGGAGCTTGGTGGAACAGCTACTTTAGACATAATAATTAAAGAGCCTGCATTAGAGATTGATGATTCCATATACATTGATGATGATTTATTTGGAGATGATTTATTCGAAGATGACGAGAGTGAAGCTTCTGGTTATTGGTGGAATATTTATAGCTTAAATAAATTAGAAGATATTCATGATTACTTAGATGCTATGCCTGAAATAGGAAAAGTTTTGAGTGTTGCAAGTGGTGTTAAATTAGCAAGAAAAATTAATGATAACGAAGATTTAAATGACCTTGAATTAGCATTACTCAGATCAGTTCTTCCTGAAGATATCCGCGAAACTCTCTTGTATTCTTATATAAATAAAGATGATTCAAAAGTTAGAATATCAGCGAGAGTTATTGAGTCAGCTGAATCTTTAAACAGAAAAGAACTTCTCTTAAAAATTGAAGATGATTTAGTTAATAAGTTTAATTTGTCCAAAGATCAGTTCGAAATTACAGGTTTGGCAGTCCTTTATAATAATATGCTTCAATCCTTATTTTCATCTCAAATAGGTTCGCTGGCTTTAGTTTTTGCAGTCATTGCCTTAATGCTGCTTATATTATTTAGGTCTATAAAAATAATGATTATAGGGGTTCTTCCAAATATATTTGTTGCATCAAGCGTGCTTGGTTTACTTGGCCTATTAAAAATACCTCTAGACATCATGACCATTACAGTTGCATCAATAAGTGTTGGTATGGCTGTAGATAATACAATTCATTATTTATATCGATATAGGTCTGAGATAGAGGCTGGCAATACTCCAGATGAAAGCATGCTGCTTTCTCATTTAAGTGTTGGACGAGCTATCTTCTATACTGCTTTTACTATAGCTATTGGTTTTTCTATTCTCTCCTTATCAAATTTTGCACCTACTGCTTTATTTGGTATCTTTACAGCTATAGCATTATTATTAGCATTTGTAAGTTCATTAACTTTACTGCCTTTACTGTTAGTTCGGTTGAAGGTTTTTATTTAGGTTTACTATGGGTCCATTAAGCGGTTTAAAAATATTAGAGTTTTCTGGGATTGGACCAGGCCCATTCTGTGGCATGCTGCTTGCAGATCTAGGTGCTGAAGTTATTAGGCTAGATAAAGCCTCAACCCATGGAATGCATAATAAAGCTGATATACATAATAGAAATAAAAAATCTATTACGGTAGATTTAAAAAACCCTGATTCTGTAGAGCAAGTTAAAAAATTAATTTCACAAATGGATGGCGTATTTGAAGGTTTTAGACCAGGAGTCATGGAGCGTTTAGGCTTGGGTCCAAATGATTGCATGGAATTAAATAAGTCTCTTGTTTATGGTCGAATGACTGGTTGGGGTCAAGAAGGCCCAATGGCTTTAATGTCAGGTCATGATATTAACTATATAGCCCTTTCAGGTGTCTTAGATTCTATGGGTCGTAAAGATGAAAACCCTCAGCCACCTTTAAATTTAATTGGTGACTTCGGAGGAGGAGGCATGCTTTTAGCTGTTGGGATGCTTTCTGCAATTATTCACTCTCAAAGAACAGGCCAAGGACAGGTTGTTGATGCTGCAATGATAGACGGTAGCTCAATGCTTATGAGTATGTTTTATTCATTTAAAGAAATGGGTTTTTGGAATGAAGGTAAAGAATCTAATTTACTTGATGGAGCAGCTCATTTTTATGATACTTACGAATGTAGAGATAAAAAGCATATTGCTATTGGCGCAATTGAACCTCAATTCTATTCAGAGCTTTTAAATAAATTAGATATTAATGACGAAATGTTTATAGATCAAATGAATAGAAGTATGTGGCCGCAACTTAAGTTAAAAATGGCTGAAGTCATTAAATTAAAATCAAGAGATGAGTGGGCAAAAATATTTGAAGGATCAGAAGCATGCGTGACACCGGTTTTAAGTCTATCTGAGACACCGTTACATCCTCATCATGTATCAAGAGATACTTTTATGAATGTGAATGGATTTTCTGAACCAGCACCATCACCAAGATTTTCAAAGTCTCCTGCAGAAAAAAAATCTATAATTCAAGCATCAGGGGCTAGCAATGAAGATATATGCAACCTCTACAATTTAGATATATCTAAACTTTCTTAAAAAAATTGAGACTGTTTTTATAGGTAGAATTACATATTTCTTCAAGGCTTTCATCTCTTAACAAAGTTATTTCATTTGCAATATGCATAAGATTAGATGGCTCATTTCTATTATTTTTTGGTTTTGGTTTAAGGTTTCTTGGAATTAAATAAGGCGAATCAGTCTCTAGCATTAATTTGTCTAAAGGAATATTTTTAATAGAAGCTCTAAGATCTTTATTTCTCCTTTCATCACATATCCATCCTGTTAAACCAATACAAAAGCCACATTCAAGATAATCATCTAATTCTGCCTGAGTTCCCGTAAAACAATGCACAACAGCATTATTTATATCATTTTTATACTTTCTGAGAATTTGGATAAATAAATCATGCGAGTCTCTTTGATGTAAAAATAATGGTTTATCAAACTCAATTGCTAGTTTTATTTGCTCTTCAAAAGCATATATCTGCTCCTCCTTCGTGGATAAATTTCTAAAGAAGTCCAGACCCATTTCCCCAATTGCATGGGGAGCATTATTTATTATTAACTCACGCATCTTTTGTGTTGATCCATCTTTAAATTCATTAGCATGATGGGGATGAACCCCAACTGTAAAATAAAAATTATCTTTATATGTATTAACTAAATTATTTATTTTTTCAACATCATCTAGTTGAGCAGAAACAACAAGAAATTTATTAGTATTATTTTTTAAAGCCGAAGCAATAACGTCTTTTAAATCTTCATTAAAAGATTCGTGGGTAAAATTACAAGCTATATCAAATAATTGATTCATTTTTAAAAGATTTCCTTCTTATGAATTACAATTATCTAACAAAAATTAACTTTATGGACAAATTTCAACAATTTCAAGAAGCAATTGAACTTACTCAAGTCTCAGATACTTCATACAAGATAACTCCAAGTGAGAATTTTTTCGTGGGAAGTACTCCGCATGGTGGTTACCTAATGGCTATTATGCATAAAGCCTTAACTTCCACATTGCCTCATTCATGCGCAATTAGTTCATCCATTCAATATCTTGATAGAACAGAGCCAAGAGAAATAGATATTGAAGTTGAGGTAATAAGATTAAGTAAAGGAAGCTCAGCTGGAAAAGTTACTATATTTCAAGACAATACTATTAAATGTATATATACAGGATTATGTTCTGATTTTGAACACATGAAAGGCTACAACGGTTTAGCCACATCAATTCCAGAGATTTTTTTAAACTCTAAAAAAGATGATTTTAAAAATTTAGATTATGAAAATATTAAAGCCGGATTCACGCCCGCTTTTATAAAACAAGTAGATTGTGTTGTTCATCCTGATCATGCTTGGTGGGATAGAGAAATATCCAATGAAGATGCAGAAGCGCGATGCTCTTCTTATATTTCTTTACCTGGAGGAATTCCTGATCAATTCGCTATATCGTTTTTTTCTGATATCTTGCCACCTGTAGTATCAAATAAGTATGGTCCTTTAGGCTGGGTGCCAACGCTTACATTAACCACCCATATAAGACAGTTACCAAAAACTGAAGTGCTCCTTTTAGATTTTGTTGCAAGAGATATTCAGAATGGATACTTTGAACAAGATTGTACTATTTGGGATTTAGATGGCAATTTAGTTGCTTCAAGCAGACAACTCACTAGAATACTTAAATCAGAAGATAAAATTACAATTTAAAATTTTAAGAAAGGATGAATTATGGAATTTAAAGGAACAAAAAATTATATAGCTACAGATGATCTTAGTATGGCAGTAAATGCTGCTGTCGCCCTTGAAAGACCGCTTTTAATTAAAGGGGAGCCTGGAACTGGAAAAACACTACTAGCTATCGAGGTAGCTGATGCATTAGGTCTTGAATTAATAGAATGGCATATCAAATCAACAACTAAAGCTACCCAAGGCTTATATGAATATGATGCAGTAACAAGACTAAGAGATTCACAGCTTGGCGACGAAAGAGTTAAAGATATTGCTAACTACATTAGAAAAGGCAAGTTGTGGGAAGCCTTTACTTCTGAAAAGCAAGTAGTGCTTCTTATCGATGAGATTGATAAAGCTGATATCGAGTTTCCAAATGATTTACTTCAGGAAATAGATCGCATGGAATTCTTTTGTTACGAGACAGGAGAGACCATTAAAGCTAAGCATAGACCCCTAATTATTATGACTTCTAATAATGAAAAGGAATTGCCTGATGCTTTTCTTCGTAGATGCTTCTTTCACTATATAAGCTTTCCAAATAGAGAGACTATGAATAAGATTGTTAATGTTCATTATCCTAAGATTAAGAAAAAATTAGTAAATGATGCTTTAGAAATATTCTTTGATTTAAGAAAAATTCCAGGTCTTAAGAAAAAACCATCAACTTCAGAACTCATAGACTGGCTTAAATTATTACTTTCTGATGATATGCCTGATGAGATTTTAAAAAATGCGGACTCGTCAAAAGCAATACCTCCATTATACGGAGCACTTTTAAAGAATGAACAAGATGTTCATTTATTAGAGAGATTAGCGTTTATGTCTAGAAGAGAATCCGCTAATAAGTAATTTATGCTAATCAATCTCTTTCAAACAGTAAAAGCATCTGGTGTCCCATGCTCACTCAGGGAATTGCTAGACTTGCTTGGTGCTCTTGAAAAAAGAGTTGCCTATGCAAATCTTGAAGATTTTTATTATCTTTCACGTGCAATATTAGTTAAAGATGAAAAGCACTACGATAAGTTTGATAAAGCTTTTGATATTTATTTTAAAGGTATTGAGAAATTAGAAGATATCTTTCAAGCTCTTATCCCTGATGACTGGTTAAGAAAAGCTTTTGAAAAAGAGTTAGACCCTGAGGAATTAAAAAAAATTAAATCCCTTGGAGGGCTAGACAAACTACTTGATGAATTCAAAAAGAGATTAGAGGAACAAAAAGAACGACATGAAGGAGGCTCTAAGTGGGTCGGCACTAACGGGACTTCACCTTTTGGTCATGGTGGTCAAAACCCAGAAGGTATTAGAGTCGGTGGCGCAGGTGGTCAAAAAAAAGCCGTTAAGGTTTGGGAAGAGCGCCAATATAGTAATTTAGACGATTCCATAACCATCGGAACAAGAAACATTAAAATGGCTTTAAGAAGACTTAGAAAGTTTGCTAGGCAAGGCAATGAGCTAGAGTTGGACATGGATGGCACTATTAAAGCAACTGCTAAAAATGCAGGCTTTCTGGATATCAACATGGTTCCTGAAAGAGCCAATGCAGTTAAGGTTATTATTTTGTTTGATGTAGGCGGCTCAATGGATCCTTATGTGAAACTATGTGAAGAACTATTTTCAGCTATAAAGACCGAATTTAAACATCTTGAATATTATTATTTTCATAATTGTATTTATGAATCTGTTTGGAAAGATAATAGAAGAAGGAGCCAGGAGAGAATGTTAGTCCAAGATATTATTAACAAATATACAGCTGACTATAAAGTAATTGTTGTTGGCGATGCGACAATGGCACCTTATGAGATAACTAATCCAGGTGGAAGTATAGAGCACTGGAATGAAGATTCTGGATCAGTATGGATTAAAAAACTTTCAAAACACTTCGAGAATATGGCGTGGTTAAATCCTGTTCCTGAAGATCACTGGGATTACACCTCATCGGTCACGATATTACGAGACTTATTTGACGATAGAATGTATTCTTTAACTCTAAAAGGTTTAGAAGAGGGGATGTCTAATCTATCAAAATGAATACAACTACAAATACAACAACGAGTAAAGGTCTGAAATGGGGTCCTTTTACACTTAGAATTCCATTTATACATCTAAAATTTAGATCTGGAGAATTTTTCCAAGGGATGGTAATTTCAGGAGCTACAGCTTTTGCAGCTGTTCCTATTGCTATGGGTCTTGGTTTAACTTTTGAGGAAGGTGTTGCACTGAGCTTTATTGCTGGAACACTTATTGGAGCTGGCCCAATATTTTTTGGTGAACCTATGGCACCAGGCTGGGTTACTCCGGCTGTTCCTATTGTTATTGCTGCTTTTGCAGCAAAAGGTCAATTTAATGGCGTTTATGATCCTGAAGTTTTTCAATTTATGGCAGCCATGTGTATTGAATTTACTCTACTTCTATTTGTTATGGGTATTACAGGTTGGGGTAAAAAGCTCATTGAAATAATACCTAATGGCTTAAAGGCAGGCATTATATTGGGAGCAGCTTTAGCAGCCTTCTATCAAGTCTTTGTAACAGATTTTGATAAACTTATGATTCAACCTGTTTCTATGATTGTAGCTATTTCTCTATGTGTTATTACAACGTTTTCAGAACCATTTAAAAAGTTAGCACTACACAATAAATTTTTTAAATTTGTTGGATCTCTTGGTTTGTTGCCTGGATTTGTTTTGGCAGCTATTGTTGCATTTTTACTCAATGAAGTTACCTTTAATATTGAGTGGGGCTTTAGAATTCCTGACGTTGTCTCTTTATTTAATAGAACTTCACCATTAGCTATAGGCTTTCCTTCGATTGATATGTACTTAGAGGCTATACCTCTAGTGATAATTGGTTACACCTTACTTTTTGGTGATTTAATTACAGGTACTGAGGTTTTAAATGATGCACAGACACATAGACCTGATGAGCCACTTGATATTAATCTAGATAGATCCCATTTATCAGTAGCTGTAAGAAACTTTTTAGGATTACTTATTAATCCATTCTTTCCAACACAGGGAGCTTTATGGACTGGTGTTCATGTTGTTATAGCCGAGCGTTGGAAAAAAGGCCCTAAAGAAATGCCTTCAATTTTTGATGGATTAGGTTCTTACTATTTAATGGGAATACCATTTTTATATGTAACTCTTCCTTTTATTACCCTTATGAAGCCTTTAATGCAAATGGCATTAACATTAACATTAATATTAACTGGATTTGCATGTGCATATGTAGCAATGGCCATACCAAAGAAAAATTCTGAAATGGCATCAGCATTATTGATAGCTGTTTTTATAACTTTCTTTAGTGCTTGGGTTGGATTATTGATGGGAATATTGCTGAGCATCTTTGTGGTTGGAACTGATAAAGATAAAGTTTAGAATAACGCATCATGACCTTCGCCCTTGAAATATCAAATCTAAAAAAAGTCTACAAAGGCGGGACCGAGGCCCTAAAAGGGATAGATCTAAAAGTGAAGGAAGGCGACTTTTTTGCTTTACTAGGACCTAATGGCGCTGGTAAATCTTCTACTATAGGTATTATAGGATCTCTGGTTAATAAAACTTCTGGTCAAGTAAAAATATTTGACATCGATATTGATGAAAACTTTCCAGAAGCAAAACGTCTGCTTGGTGTTGTTTCTCAGGAAGTCAATTTCGGCGGTTTTGAAAAAGTACTAGATATTGTAGTTACACAAGGTGGTTTTTACGGCATTCCGGCAAAAGATGCCCTAATTAAAGCTGAGAGTGTAATGAGAAGACTAGGTTTATGGGATAAACGTTCTGATCAAGCTAGAACTTTATCTGGTGGTTATAAAAGAAGACTCATGATTGCAAAAGCTTTAATTCATGAACCAAAACTCTTAATTCTTGACGAGCCTACAGCTGGTGTTGACATTGAATTGAGAAGAGAAATGTGGGAATTTTTAAGAGAAATTAATGCTAACGGAACAACTATAATTCTTACAACTCACTACTTAGAAGAAGCGGAGCAATTATGTAAAAATATTGCCATTATTGACCATGGTGATATTGTTGAAAATACAACCATGAAAGAGCTTTTAAGTCGTCTTGATGTTCAAGCTTTTGTTTTAGATCTTGATAAACCTATTACCGAAGCCCCAACGATTGAAGCTTTCCCGATGAGACTGGATGACCCCACCACTTTAGTTGCAGCGGTATCAAAAGGTAATAATATAAATAATTTATTTAAATTACTTAGCGATCAATCTATTCAGGTGAACTCTATGAGAAATGAATCTAATAGGCTGGAAGAATTATTTATTGAGATGGTGAAAAGATAATGGTTTCAAGAAGAAGAGAAATTTTAAACTCATTAATTACTTTATCTACAAAAGAAGTTAGGAGATTTCTTAGAATCTGGGTTCAAACATTAGTACCACCTGCAGTAACTATGTCACTTTATTTTGTAATATTTGGGTCTCTAATTGGACCTCGAATAGCGACTGAAGTTTCTGCTGGTCTTAACTATGTTCAATTCATGATTCCAGGCTTGATCATGATGTCAGTTATAACTAATTCCTATGCTAATGTAACTTCATCTTTTTATTCTGTTAAATTCCAAAGATCTATTGAAGAGCTATTAGTTTCACCAATGCCTAACTGGACAATTTTATTAGGATTCATTATTGGCGGTGTTGTGCGCGGGACTATAATCGGATTTATTGTCTTTTTTGTCAGTTTATTATTCTATCCATCTTTTGAAGTTGTAAATCCTGGTCTCACTCTTTTAGTTCTCTTTCTTACCTCAATATTATTTTCACTAATGGGCTTTGTTAATGCTATCTATGCTGATAGTTTTGATGCAATATCTGTTATTCCCACTTTTATTCTTACACCATTAATATATCTAGGCGGTGTTTTTTATTCAATTGATATTCTTCCTGAAATGTGGAGAAATATATCTATGGTTAATCCCATGCTTTATGTTGTAAGCACCTTTAGAGCAGGCATGCTTGGGATTGGTGATGTTTCCATACCTTTTTCACTTGGAATGATTTGTGGATTTATAGGCCTCTTTACCGGTTTATGTCTGTACCTATTAAATAAAGGTATTGGTATCAGGCAGTGAGCAGGAAGTATCTAGGAAAAAAATCTAAGAAAATTTTATCCAAGGATCAATTTTCTATACTTGATCCCATTGATAGAAGTATTGAGATTTCTAAATATGATAATTTAACTCCATCAAATTTTGGAGAGGATATATGGAATGCATATGAATTTTCTTATTTAGATAAGAATTTAAGTCCTCATTTATGTGTCCTTGAAATAGTTATTCCAAGCAATTCGGCAAAAACTGTTGAATCAAAATCTATGAAGCTATATTTAAATTCTTTTTACAACAGATCATATAAAAACAAAAAAGAGATTCTTACAAAAATAGCACTTGATTTATCTAATATATGTAAAGCAACAGTTTCAGTAAATTTTAAAAAAAGTTATTCAAAAAAACCAAAATCAATCTCTTTAATAAATTCAAAAACACTTTCAACCGAATCAAAAAATATATATAGATTTGATGCCTTTAGATCTTTGTGTCCAGTAACAAATCAACCTGATTGGGCAGTTATATATTTATCTTTTGGATCTAAAGTTGATATTCCCTGGCTAGCCGAATACCTTACATCTTTTAGAGAGACAGGTGAATTTCATGAGTTGTGCATGGATAAAATATATTCAACTATTAAAAATAAATTTAATCTTAAAAAAATAACTGTATATGGAAGATTTATGAGGAGAGGCGGCATTGATATAAATCCAATTAGATCATCATCATCTATTACACTATTCAGTAATCACCGTGAATTCTCTCAATAAAAAAGTAGTTAGTTTTAATTCTTTATCTGATTGTGATGATGCATTATTAGCTTTGTTCAATGATTTACATAAACCTATCTCCCGAATTGTATTATCTGGCGGCTCTACCCCTTTAAGTTTTTATAAACGCCTTTCTGTGACAGACATTAAATGGTCCAATTATGAGATTACTCTTTCAGATGAAAGGGATGTTGAAATTTCAAACCCTTTAAGTAATGAGGGCTCTATTAAAGCAATTATTAAAAATAATAGTTTCAATAAGTCATTTATTAGCCTAGTTAAAGAGGATGCTCAATCTAGATTGGATTTGATTGAATCATATGATTTATGCATTCTTGGTATGGGTGATGATGGTCATATTGGATCTATATTTCCTAATATGTCTAATCTATCAGAAGCACTTCATCATAAGTCATCATTAATTAATTTAAATGATGGTTATCCTGATGTGCCTAGATTAACCATGAGTTTAAATGAAATTAATAAATCGAAGCAGATTATTCTTTTGATTAAGGGCGACAAGAAATTTAATTTATTAATGGATAAAAGGTCAGACAATAAACTTCTTCCAGTAGATTATCTTTTTATACAAATGGTTAATAAAATTAAAATATTTAAAGTCTTATAATTTGTATTTAACATATAATGCTATTCATTAATTGGAGAGGTGTCTGAGTGGTTTAAGGTGCTTCCTTGGAAAGGAAGTGTAGGGCAACCTACCGTAGGTTCGAATCCTATCCTCTCCGCCATGCTTTTTGTAAATATATATAATTTTTGATAATATTGTTTGATAGGAATAAATTATGAAATCATTTAAAAAAGATCTTGGAGAAGCTATATCTCTTGTTTCCAATATTGAAGATCAGTTAAAAATTAACTTCTTAAATGGCAATGAAAAAGTCATTTTTTATTCTATTTTAATCAGAGAAAAGGATGGTAATAATTGCATAATTTCTGATGTAATAAAAACATCAAAATTATCAAGATCTACTGTATTTAAGGTCCTTAAAAAACTTGAAAGTCTTTCTTTGGTATCTTTATTTCAATCACCTGAAGATCGAAGGGAGTTTTCTATTAAGGTTAATATTTAATTTAAACTTAAACAACATGAAATACTTTTTTCAAACTTTTGCATTTACTTTTCTAATGTATTTTGCCTTATGGTCAATATGGATAAGTTTTGCAGTAGATATCGGGGTTGATTCAAAATATCCAGGAAGTTTAGTCTATTTACCTCATGCTGCGAGAGTTCTATGTACATGTATGTTTGGATGGTATGCCATACCTGCTATGGTATGTGCAGATTGGGTTGGATTAACCTTCTTTGCGAGCAGTGATCCTATCTTAGTAAATGCAGGCTACTCTTTCCAGGAGTTCAGCATGTCATTATTTGCATGTAGTTCAGTTTATATGGCACTTTTACTTTTAAAAATTAGTGGATTTTCATTTCATTACAGCCATGGATCATTATTACTACAAAAGTCTAATTATCAGCATATTTTTTTAATTACTGTTATCTCTGCGACTATCAATGGTTTATTTGGAAGTCTCTTAAGGCAACTTACCACAGATTATGATGTCCATATGTTCACTGTTTTAAGATTTACTATTGGAGACATTCTAGGATGTCTGGTAGTTTTAGCTACTTGTACAATTATGATGTCAGCTTATAAAGATCTTTTGTTAAGAAATAAAAATAATAATATTGTGAAATAATATTTTGATGAATCCATTTCATTTGGCTATTCCAGTTTCTGACTTAACTAAAGCAATTAATTTTTATGAAAATACTCTGGGCTGTTCTAAAGGAAGATCCAGTGAGCTCTGGTCAGATTTTAATTTTTACGGCCATCAGCTTGTGTGTCACAAAGTTCAGCAAATTCACGGCATTAATAGTAATTATGTAGACGGAGAGGATATTCCCGTTCCACATTTTGGAATAATTCTTCAGTGGGACGAATTTCAAGAGCTGAGTAACTCTTTAATTAATAAAAATATTAATTTTATAATTGAGCCAAGCGTTAGATTTAAAGGAAAACCTGGAGAGCAAGCAATCATGTTCTTAAATGATCCTAGTGGAAATGCTATTGAATTTAAGTCATTTAAAAATGATGAAGAAATATTTAAAGTTTAGGAGTAATAAAAATGATAAAACCAAGAAGAATAGTTACTGGTAATAATAGTGACGGAAAATCAGAAATTAAAATTAATTCGATTATCGAGCCTGATATTATCAATGGCGATAATATTTTTCTTGAATTATGGAATACAGATGGAAAGGTTATTAACAATAATAATTCTTTAGATAATGCAGACGGCCCAGTTATTTTATCTCCACCCAAAAATGGCACAAAAATTCGTTACTTTAGTATTGCTCCTCAGGATCCTGCAGTTAGTGCGGATGATTTAGAGCTTATGTTTGCTGCAGGATTTAAAGCTATTGGAGCTGAACATGAACGAATAGATACAACTAGACATCCTGGTATGCATACAACCCAAACTATTGATTACATAATCCTTATCAAAGGTTCTGCAACTCTAATTTTAGATACAGATGAGATTAATTTAGTAGAGGGTGATATTGTCATTCAAAGAGGGACAAACCACGCCTGGACTGCATCTGGTGAAGAGCCTGCATTATTTATAGCAGTACTTATTGACAGTATGTACCTATAGTTCTTGACTACTGTATATTTATACAGTATATTTAGAATATGAATAACGTAATACAAATAAAAAAAACTGATCCTATACTAGATCAGTGGAATAGAGCACTTGATAAGGATGCGGCAATTAAAACAATAGCATTCAAATTTTTTGGTGGTGACACTAACAAATTAGATTCTTATCTGCAATCTTCTGGAGATACAAAAGAATTAGAGATAATTGAGAGCGAATATTCTCAACCCATTGAAGCTCAAGAATATCGACAGTTAGCAATGTTTTAAATTATTGCTTTAATTTCTAAATATTCTTCTAATCCAAACTGCCCATGCTCACGGCCGTTGCCTGACATTTTAAATCCACCAAATGGAGCTGGAGCTGAACCTCTACTTTTTTTATTGATTATTGTCTGACCTGCTTTTAACTTCTTAGCAATTTCATATCCTTCGCTTTCATCTAAACAGGTTATATAACTTGATAGCCCATACTTAGAATTATTTGCTAATTCAATAGCATCTTCTATATTTGAATAATAAATAATTGTTAAAACAGGACCAAATATTTCTTCTTGAGCTAAAGGAGATATATTATTTACACCAGTAAATACTGTTGGCTTAATAAAATAACCGTCTGAACAATTGGCAGGTTTACCTAATCCTCCAAGCAACAACTCATTTCCATTTTCAATACCTAATGCAATATGTTTCTGAATAGATTCAAATTGTTTAATGTTAACAACAGGTCCTAGATTAGTAGATTTATTATTTGGATCCCCAGTTATTTTTGAATTGACATAATTTTTAGCAATGATTTTAACTTCATCAGCATTCTCTCTAGAAACTAGCAATCTTGTAGCAGCTGAGCATGATTGACCAGAGTTAATAAAACATTGATCTATGGCATTTGGCACAGCTATATTTAAATCAACTCCTGGACAAATAATATGAGCAGATTTTCCTCCAAGTTCCAATGACACTCTTTTGATAGAATCTGCTGCAAGCTTCTGAATACTAATTCCAGCACTAGTTGATCCTGTAAATGAAATCATTTTTATGTCTGGATGTGATGAAATCAAT
Source organism: uncultured Gammaproteobacteria bacterium (assembly GCA_964546275.1). GTDB lineage: Bacteria > Pseudomonadota > Gammaproteobacteria > Magnimaribacterales > D2472 > MED-G78. Next base: position 86,591 of record CAZJJG010000001.1, on the reverse strand, counting down.
GGACCAATTTCAGATCCAATACCATTCACACTATTAAAACAGCCCTTTGGAAGCGAGGTTTTATGAATGATCTCTATAAGTATTCGACTACTGAGAGGTGAATACTCACTGGGCTTTAAGATTATTGGACAACCTGCTGCTATAGATGAAGCAATTTTTGTTAGCGTTTGGTTTAATGGCCAGTTCCAGGGGGTTATTAAAGCAACCAAACCAATTGGAACCTTGAATAATTGATAGCCTTTACAATCTTCGTTGAATAAATAATTTTCTAGAGTAGCAATAGTATTTATAAGATGATCCGTTCCCATTTGTATATGAGATGAGCTAGTTAATGAAATAGGCGCTCCCATCTCTAGTGTTATAGCTTCTGCTAAATCTTGCCTTCTTAAGTTAATTCCATCTAGAATTTCATTTAAGATAAGTATTCTTTTGGCAACACTCAAACTTGCTGCTACCTTTTCCATTTCTAAAGCATTATTTATAGCTTCATGCACTTGCTCTTTAGTTGAGCATATTAATGAACCGTACTGAGTTTCATTTGCTGGATTTATTAGATCAAATGAAGTTCCAACCTCATCATAAAATGAACCTTTTATATATGTATTAGATATTTGCATATGACTTATTATCATTCAATACTAATTAGAAAGTATAGTTTTAATTTATGTTTATCGTTATAAACATAACTTATTGTTATAATATGATAAATAAAATTCAATTTAAATTATAAGAATTCTCATGTATTTTTAAATTAGTGTTGCTAACAAACTTGGAGCTTTTATGCGTATTTTAACTAAATTTTTACTATTAACTATTTCTACTTCATTGCCACTATTAATGATGGCTCAAGAAGACTCTCAAATTCCTAACAACGGTGTGTCAGATGTTGAAGAGGTTGTTGTAACAGCTACTTCTAGAGAATCATCATTATTAGATGTTCCATATAATATTTCTACAATATCAGGAGCTGATATAGAAGAACGTTCAATTCAGGATGCAAGTGAATTACTGAGAAATTTTGCAGGAGTTAGCACCGTTGATAGAGGCTATAGAAATGCTGGCACTACAAATAATACAAGGATTAGAGGGCTTAATGTAGACTCCTCTGCTCTCCAAGATTACCCAGTAAGTTCGGTAGCTTCTGTTTCTACATATGTTGATAAAACACCAGTCTTTGCAAACTTCTTATTAAAAGATCTTAAAAGAGTAGAGGTCCTTAGAGGACCACAAGGTACTCTCTATGGTTCTGGAGCTTTAGGCGGAACTGTTAGATATATAACTAATGATCCTGTGATTGGAGAGATGGGTGGCAATGTAAATGTTACTACTTCAGATGTTTTAGGTTCAAATTCATTGGGTACATCTATTGATCTAGTTCTTAACGTGCCTATTTCTGAAAAGATGGCATATAGGCTTGCATATTCGTATGCTGATTATCCTGGTATAACAGATTATGTAAATGTATTCAGAGTATCTGATATTGCAGGTTTTGATTCTTGGTTTGGACCGGTTGATCCATCATATGGAGTTCCAACACCAAAAGAAGGAACTGGCTTTCCAGACTTTATAACATCACCACCTTCTGTCAAAACTGTACAAGATGCTGATACGGTTGGAATAGATTTTTTTAGGCATAAATTTCTATTTGATATAAGTGACAACTTAGAATTAATGTTAACAGCAACAACCCAAGAGGATGATGTTGGCTCAAGACGTCAGGCTTCTACTGGAACTAGATACATGCTTAATGAAAGCTGTACCACTCTTTTAGATCCAAACTGTTACTCAACCGGGAAATATGGAAAATATGAAAATGGAGCATTGATGTTAGAGCCATCTCAAAGAGAGGTTGAAGTCTATGCATCTGAATTAACTTACGATGCTAATGGTTATGATGTAATAGTCTCCTTATCAACTTATGAAAAATCTGGCTCAAGCATTACTGATAACACTGGTTATTTTTCTGGTGCAGGAGTATACACATCTGCATTAGCTGGTTATTACAATCAAACAGCAGGCGGAATTTGGGCTACACCAGCTAGACCATATTCACCAACGCATAGACAGTACACCGACACAGCAGATACGTTAGAAATTAAATTTATATCAGAGGTATCTGATACTTTTGACTACATCATTGGATACTTTAACCAAACAGAAGAAATGAGCAGATCACAACAAACTTATATCAAGGGTGTTAATGCTTGGAAGGGCTACTATTTCGGAGTTGATTATGTCATAGATCCAAATGAGCAGGACTTTGATTATAATGTCTCAGAATCAATAGATCATGAAGCTTTTTATGGAGAATTTACTTTTCATTTATCTGATCAGTATGATCTAACTTTAGGTTTTAGAGATTTTACATCTGATGCTACTGCAAATATGGATATGTCATTTAAGCTTTATAATATAGGGCCTGCAACTGATACATCATCTAATAATGACTCAGACACTTTGTTAAAAGCTAATTTATCTTATAGACCTGCAGATAATGTAACTTACTTTGCAACTATATCTGAGGGTTTTAGAAGAGGAGGCGTCAATGCTGTTCCGACAGAAGGAACCTTTGTTGAAGAGGCTGGATGGGTTCCATTTAAATCAGATACTGTAACCAACCTTGAGATCGGAGTGAAGGGTTTTGCTGGAGATACATACTACAATATGAGTTTTTACAATGTTGTATGGGATGATCCTCAATTAAATACATCCACTCCAATTTATGGATACTATGCAGTAATTAATGGACAAGAAGCTGAAACCAAAGGAATGGATCTAGAGATTCAAGGTAGTGTCGGCAAATTAGATTGGAATCTTGGATATGCATTTAATGACTCAAATCTTACAGAAGATTTATATACGCCTGCATCAACGCCAGTTTTATATGCAAGCCAAGGAGCTAAATTACCAGGAAGTCCAGAGCATATGCTCAATATTGGTTTAGCTTACACACATTATTTCAATTCAGGTATTGGATTAGCTCAACGTATGGATTTTTATTCACAATCTGATACTAGAAATTACATCGGTGAAAATTCTGAATATGATGCAAATTTTAATGGCTTTAGAATAATGAATATGTCATCAACATTTTTCGTTGATAATACTTATCTATCTATTTTTATTAAAAACGTAGGTAATGAAAGAGGCGTAACTGGTGCTTTTTTAAATCCTGCTTTTGGCCCTTCGCCTGATCAAGGATTCTATGGAAGTAATAATAGAGAATTTTTTGCATTACCAAGAACAGTAGGAATTTCATTAAATAGAAGTTTCTAAAAACCTTTGATAAGGCTTTTATTATTTTTAATTTGCTTTCCGCTAGCTTCACAAGAGCTAGCGGATGTTTTGTATGGGAAAGAAAGACTTAATAATTCTTTTTCATACAATACGATAAATAAAAATATTCTTTCATTACCTTCATCAGATATAGAACTTAATGGCAATTTTGCACTTAATATTGAGCCTTTAGGTTATGGATATACTGTTATCAGAGACGAGAAAGATCTTCATAAAAAGTCATATGAAAATTTTCCTTACTTTGATCTAAATTTCTTAATTACCAACGGATTATTCTATCCAGAAAATACTAAATTAAGAAAAACTAGCCATAAATTTTGGGATATCCAATTTGGTAAAGGCGTTACTAAATTTGATAAAGAATTAGATATTCACTATGTAATTTTTCCGTTTAATTTAGTCCATAAAAATGCAAACTGTATTCATAATGGTATAGGAATTTTTTCAATTTCTAGCTCAAATGATATATCAAACACATTGCTTCAAGTAGCAAGTGAGACTTGTGCCTATTATAAATTCGATTATGTTGCTCTTTATAGAAGCACTCTTAATAAGATGCCCTTAGATAATAATATTGGTTTGGAAGATATTTCTATAGTTAAGCCAATCTCAAGCTTGTATACAAATTTTAGTATAAATAATAAATCTTTTGCAGATTCTGATTTATTCAATCCAGATGATCTAACTTTATTTGGTTTAATAGATGGGGATAATCATTATTCGAGCTCATGCTTCACTCGTCTTGGTAATCATCCGCTTTGTGATCAAGTTTTATTACCATCTTATTCATTAGCAAAATCTATTGCTGGAACTCTTAGCTTATCTCTAATTGAAGCAGAGTATAAGAATGTAACTACACTAAAAGTTATGGATTTAGTTGAAGAGTGCTCACAAAGTAAATGGAAAAATATATCTTTAGAAGATCTTTCAGACATGTCCACAGGCCAATACAACAGCCTTATTCACGATATAGATGAAAGCGGAATTGCGTCTCTGCAATTTATTTTTCTTTTAAATAACCATAAAGATAAACTTAAAAAAGCATGCAAAGCTTTTCCAAAAAAAATGAAATCGGGAAAAAGATTTGTTTATCACACTAGCGATACTTATATATTAGGTGCTGCAATGAATAGCTATCTAAAAAAATCGAATAAAAATGCTGACTTTTTTAATGATTATTTAATTCCTTTTTTAAAGAAGAATAATTTTAGTCAAGTCTCAAATTCAACTTTGCGAACTAATGATGACGCAAATCAACCATTCACGGGATGGGGCATGTTCTTTCTTCAAGATGATTTACTTCATTTGGCTCAATTAATGCATACAATTAAAGATAATAAATTTACTGATTTACAATTCATGCATGAAGCATTAAATCCGAATGAGGATAACTCATTACTTGCAATTTCATCATCAGATATTTATTACAATAATGGCATCTGGTCTAGAAAATTTGATAAAGCTATTTTTAATTGTAATAAAGATATCTGGATTCCTTTTATGTCAGGATTTGGAGGGATAACATTAGCTCTTCTTCCAAATGGAATGACTTATTATTACTTCAGTGATGGATATACCTTTGCTTGGGAATCAGCTGTTATTGCTGCTAATTCTATTAAACCTTTTTGTTAACCAATACTTATGACATATAAAAACCTAGACTCTACCTTTGATCAAAACAGCATTTTTGCTGCATTTTTTTATAGCATTCTTGCAACAGCTGGATTGTTTTATGTAAATCTTGGTGGAGCATTCTTATCTGCTTTTGTAGATGGGCTGGGGGTTGAAAGAGATGTAGCTGGTTTTATTGTCAGCGCTAATAAATACGGCGCAGCATTCGGTGCACTTATTGCCACATTTATTGTAAAAAAAATTGAATGGAGAAGTTTTGTTAGAATTCTTTTATTTGGTTTAATAGCTTTTGATATTATTTCAACTCAAATTTCCAATCCTCAGTCTTTAATCATATTAAGATTTATTCATGGTTCTATTGGAGGTTTATCTGTTGGTATTGGTCTATCCCTCATAGCTAGAACTGCAAACCCAGATAAGGTATTTGGTATGCTTTTAGCTGTCCAGTATAGTTTTGGAAGTTTGGGGATTTGGATAGTTCCTCGTTTAGTAGATATATTTGGATATGGTGCAGCATTTGGGGCTCTTATATCCTTTACATTGATGACATTATTAATCCTACCCTTTATACCAAACGTTAATTCTATTCCTCAAGAAAATGAATCTAGTAATAGTTTTTTTAAAATTCCTATTAGTTTTTTACTTATATTAACTCTCTGTGGATTATTTTTATTTCAAGCAGCTAACATGGGTGTTGCTGATTATGCTTTTGAGTTAGGTAAGGATATAGGTCTTCAAAATACTGAAATTAGTAATCTTCTTACAATAGCAAATATTATTTCTATTTCAGGAGGAATAATGGTTTATCTTATTGGTATTAAGTACGGGAGGACAATTCCATTATTTATCGGAATATCATCTGCAGCAATATTTACATATCTACTTCATTATTCAGATAATATTACGATGTACTTTATTGCCAATACCATAACAGGAGTCGCTTGGGGCTTTACTATTCCTTACTTGTTAGGCTTGTGTGCTACCTTTGATATCTATGGTCAAATGGCAGCATTAGCTGGCTTTATTTCTAAAATGGGCCTAGCAACAGGTCCTCTAATAGGCGCTTTATTTATAACTACAAGTGGCTTTGGTTTTATAATAAATATAGCTACTATTGCTTTAATTGCAGCATTATTCTTTTCAGTTTATGTCAGTACTCAAAAGAGGAATAAATAATATGAGCATCTTAAAAGTAGGGTGCTTACAACTTAACTTACAAAAGACTGATAATTTAGATTATGTAGTCCATGCAATTAAAAATTTTTATAAGAATAACAGTAGCATTGATCTTATTGTTATTAGTGAGTTGGCTGTAGGTGGAGCTGGAGCTAAAAACACTAATCATTCCCTTGAAATACATCTTGATACTTTTTCAAACTTAGCTAAAGAGCTAAGTGTTTGGTTAATACCTGGAACTTTTTACGAGTCTTGTAACAATCAAATATTTAATACAGCACCAGTTTTTGATACGAGCGGTAATCTTATTACTAAAGCTAGAAAATTATATCCATGGCTTCCCTATGAAAAGGATGTAGATGAAGGAAATGACATATGTATTTTTACAATTCCTAATAAAGGAACTATAGGTATACACATATGCTATGACCTATGGTTTCCAGAGACAAGTAGAGCCCTTGCATTAGGTGGCGCTGAGCTGATTATTAATCCAACACTTACACCTACAAAAGATAGGGAGATAGAAACGCTTATGGTTAGAACAACAGCAGCACAACAGCAATGTTTTTATATTGATGTAAACAGTTGCGGTGATCAAGGTTGCGGTTTATCAATTGCATCTAATCCGGATGGAGATATCATGCACTTATCTTCTCATGATGAGGAAATGTTTATAGTGGATATTGATTTTAATCACTCAAACAGGTCACGTATTCAAGGCTTCATGGGGCTTGGACAGAACCTAAAGAGTTATAGGGATAAACCATTTAATATATTAAATAATATAGATGCTAATACTAATTATTTAGATACGCTTGGTGAATTAAAAGATTTTAAAAAGGAGTAAATGATGAAAAATACGGACAATCTAGATCTTTCAACTATGGATAAAAATAATCTTTTTCATCCTATTACTAACTTAAAAGCCCACCAAGATGAAGAGATTCTGGTTATCGATAGAGGAGAGGGTATATATGTTTATGATAGTAAAGGAAAAAAATATTTAGAAGGCCTTGCAGGTCTCTGGTGTACCTCTTTAGGTTATGGAGTTCAAGAGTTAGCTGATGCAGCTTCAGAACAAATGGCAAAGCTTGGATATGCATCACTTTTTGCATCCAAGAGTCATGAGCCAGCAATTTTGCTTTCAGAGAAACTGATGGAGTTATCACCTTATAAGAGTGGCAAGGTTTTCTTTGGAAATTCAGGATCAGACGCCAATGATACGCAGTTAAAATTATATACATATCACAATAATGCTATTGGAAAACCTAATAAGAAAAAAATTATATCAAGAGTAAAAGGTTATCACGGGGTAACTGTTGCCAGCGCGAGCATGACCGGCTTACCTGCTCAGCATAAGCTTTTTGATCTCCCTGCTAAAGGATTCTCACACAGCGACACCCCTCATTATTATCGGGGCGGTTTGGATGGTGAAAGCGAAGAGCAATATGTTCAACGTTTAACTAAAAATCTAGATGATTTAATAAAAAGTGAAGGAGCTGAAAATATTGCAGCTATGATTGCTGAACCATTAATGGGAGCTGGTGGAGTTATTATTCCTCCTCATAACTATTTTCCAAGCATACAAAAGGTTTTAGATAATCATGATATACCTCTAATAGATGATGAGGTAGTTTGCGCATTTGGTAGAACTGGAAATATGTGGGGCTATGAAACATTTGATATGAAACCTTCATCTATTACTATCGCTAAAGCTCTTTCATCTGGCTATATTCCTATAAGTGCGGTTATAGTCCCAGATGAACTCTATGACCCAATTAAAGACGCTAGTGGTGACATAGGTATCTTTGGGCATGGTTACACCTATTCAGGTCATCCAGTGTCTTGTGCAGTAGCTCTTAAAACCATAGAGATATATGAAAGAGATAATATATTTGCTCACGTAGATAGTATTACAGAACACTTTCAATCAAGAGTTAAAAAACTTCAAGATTTTGCAAGTGTTGGAGAAGCTAGAGGTGTCGGACTTATATGTGGAATCGAATTAGTGTCAGATAAATCAACTAAAAAAGGATTTGAGCCATTAGGGTCTGCTGGAAAAATAGTTGCTAAAACTTGTCAAGATGATGGTCTTATTGTTAGGGCGATTGGAGATGTTATTGCTATGTGCCCACCTCTTATAATTACTAAAGAGCAAGTTGATGAAATGTTTGATATTTTTGAAATTGCTTTAAAGAAATCTGAAGCAAAATTTTTATAAAATTTATATCTTTTTGTTATACATATTACTTCATTTAAGATATCTTACTTGAATGAGATATCGTCATATTGAAGTTTTTTATTCTGTATTTATTCATGGGTCTGTTACAAAAGCTGCCCATGAATTAAATGTTACTCAGCCTTCGATAAGTAAAATTTTAAGTCAATCTGAATCTGATTTAGGTATTAAGTTATTTGAGCGACTCAACAAAAAAATGATACCTACACAAGAAGCTAAAATTCTATTTCCTTACGTCCAAAAAATTCATAATAATTTATCTAATTTTAGAAAAGTTTCTTCAAATCTTATTGATAAGCCCCAGGGTGATCTTAATATAGCAGCTACTCACGCCCTAGGAATTGATTATCTTCCTGAGGCTATATCTAAATTTAGTTCTCTTAATACTAAAGCTACATTTGAAACAGTAACCCTTCATTACGATGAGATAATAAAACAAGTATTAGAATTAAAGGTAGATGTAGGAATTGTTTATGATCCTATGCCTCACGATGATTTAATTAATGAACCAATCATAAAGGGTAGTTTTGTTGTTATAGCGCCAAGAGATTATTTTCCTGATAAAACAAGTGTAAATATTGAAGAAATTAAAATACAGCCTTTTATAAAAATAACAGATAAAGTTGGCCCTAGAGGGCCGCTAGGAAGTAAATTAGAAGAGTATTTATTAAATAATTCAATTTCATTAAATCCAACATTTAATACTGAGACTTATCAGGTTGCATTAGCTCTTGTTGCCAAAGGTATGGGTATCACAATAACCGACAGGATATCTGCTGAAAGTTCTGCTCATTCAAATATAAAAATATTAAATTTAACTCCTAATTTAGAATTTAATTTAGAAATTGTTTACTCAAAATCTAATCCATTATCTTTAATTAATAAAAGCTTTATTAACTTTTTAAGAGATTTTAAATATAAGAATAATGCATAACTTAAATCAATACTTGTATGATTTTTTATCACTAGTATTTAACAACTATTATGTTAGATTACGCTCATGATTATTGGTGTACCTTCTGAAGTTAAAAATAATGAATACAGGGTTGGCTTAACTCCTGATTCTGTCTTAGCTATTGTTAATAATGGACATCAAGTATTCATTCAAGATAATGCTGGAGCTGCAATAGGCTTTAGTAATGAAAATTATACTGAAGCAGGTGCAACTGTTCTTGATACAGCTGAAGAGGTTTATTCCTCAGCTGAATTAGTTATTAAAGTAAAAGAACCTGTTGAAAGTGAATTCAAATATCTAAGACCTGATTTAACTCTTTTTACTTACCTTCATTTAGCTGGCGATCCTGAAAATGCTAAAAAATTAGTATCCACAGGTGTTACAGGTATTGCTTACGAGACGGTAACTGCAGATGATGGGTCAATGCCATTGTTAGCACCAATGAGTGCAATTGCTGGACAAATTAGTGTTGTAGTTGGTTCATATCATCTACTTAAGCATAATTCTGGAAAAGGTGTTCTGATTGGGGCATTCGATGATATAGCACCTAGAGTTGTTACTGTAATTGGAGCAGGTGTTGCTGGAACCGAAGCTATTGCCAAAGCAATTGCTAATGAAGCATTTGTTAAAGTTATTGACTTGTCAGAGAGTAAATTAAAAGAACTTGAGTCTAGGTTTGGTAATACAAATATTGAATATATAAAATCGACTCCTGATTCAATCAAAGAAGCAGTTATTGCTTCAGATCTAGTTATTGGCTCTGTATATGTCATCGGAAAAAAAGCCCCTAAAATAGTTACATTAGATATGATTAACCAGATGAAACCTGGAACAGTAATGGTTGATATTTCGATCGATCAAGGCGGCTGTTTTGAATCAAGTAAGCCTACAACACATGATAATCCTACATTCTTGGTTAATGATGTTGTTCATTATTGTGTAACTAATATGCCTGGCGCTGTACCTTTAACAGCAACATTAGCTTTAAATAAAGTTACATTACCTTACATCCTTGAGTTAGCTAATAATGGTATTAAAAATACTCTTAACGAAAATATTCATCTAAGAAATGGACTTAATGCCTCAAATGGTGAGATTAAACATCCCGGTGTTTTCGAAGCATTAAATAAATAAAATAATTATCTAATTCATCTAGTTTAATCTGTAGTAATTTTTTAAATCTCTGTATATAATTTTTATGAGTGTCGTATTTATAGATTGTCATGGGGGTTTATAAATATTTTTATTTTTACCCTACAAAGGAGGTGGTCCTATTAGTATCAATATTAAATCAGGAAATGGAGGGTTCGCCTTTTGACAAACGGCAAATCTTAAGTTTTCGACTGTAAGTTATAATTTATAACGAACAGAGTTTTTTATAAAACCCTCAAATTAGTTTTTGGGGGTTTTTTTATAGTTTTAAATATGCAAATTAAGTATTGGTTTTTATTAATTTTTCTTGGATCTATCTGGGGAAGTGCTTTTATGTTTATAAAGATTGCGACTCCTGAGTTTGGACCAATTTTTCTAGTAAATCTAAGGCTTTTCCTTGCTGGAATATTCTTCCTACCAATTCTTTTACAACAAAAATACTTAAAACAAATATATGGACATAAACTCAAAATTTTTATATTGAGTTTAATTAATTGCTCTATTCCTTTCACTCTTTTTTCATATGCATCTTTGAATTCAGACTCTAATATGCTTTCAATATTAAACTCTTCTACAGCTCTGTTTACATTAATAATTGCTTATATCTGGATTAATCAACCCATCACAACTAAACAGATTCTTGGCTTATTACTAGGTTTTATAGGCATAGTGGTTTTAGTAAACCCAATTAATGCACAAACAACAATCTTATCTAGTCTCGCGTGCCTTATAGCAGCTTCCCTATATGCGTTATCAGGCGTCTTTATACAAAAGCATGCTCAATCAACCAATAAACTTGTCTTAATAGGTTGGTCGTTAATTTATGCAGCAATAACAATGTTGCCATTTAGCCTCAATTACATTCCTAAAACCCTTCCTTCAAATGAAGCAATATTTAGCGTTCTTTGGCTTGGTATTATAAGTACAGGTTTGGCATTTTTAGGTTATGTTCGATTAATAGAGAAAATAGGAGCTGTCAAAACATCAACTGTTGCTTACTTCTTGCCAGTCTTTGGTATTTTATGGGGCAATATATTTTTAAATGAACAAATCACTCCACTAATTGTAATAGGGTGCTTTATGGTTTTAATTGGTATTTTTGTAGCTAATACAGCAACTAAATCTACTAGCTGAAATTGATTTATACTGAGTATATATTTAATTTAAAATATTAAACAAAGGATTTATATTTATGACAACAGTTACAGAATTATTAGATGCTGCAAATGAATCAGTTACACGTCTAGACTTTGATGCATCAAATGAATTAATTTTAGATGGAGCTTTTATTGTAGATGTTAGAGAGGAGTCTGAAGTCATGCAGTCTGGCAAGATAAAAGATGCTATTCATATTCCGCGCGGCTTGATTGAATTTCAGTTGAGTGTAGAAGCTCAAAATAACCCTATGGGAATAATACAAGAATCAACTATCTTAGTTTATTGTGCAGCAGGAATAAGATCAGCCCTCGCTGCTAAAACTCTTCAAGATCTAGGTTTTACCAATGTCTACAATCTAGGCGGCTTTTCAGAGTGGGTTTCTAATGGCGGTGAAATCGAAGCTTAGTTATTCCTCTTGATTATCAAAAATAGTATTAGTAATTTTAAATAATTCAACTTCAAGTACATTGCTTGTACCTATTTTTTCTTGATAGTTCATCTGAATTTGATTTTCATCTGAAAATTTAGGCCAGCCAAAAGATTCAAGATTTCCATTCTTAGCAAAATTAGTCCAATCATCTCTCATTTGCTCACCAATCTGATCATCAATATTATTCTTAGGCCATCCTGGAAAAAAGGCATTAAACAAATACATAACTTCAATAGCATGAGTGGCGCCAATAATTTGATCTTTTGAAGCAGGAGCTCTATTAAAATAATAGAAATATGTATCTGAATTGACTTTGCTGTGATTCAAAGCTGAGTAGTAAGTAGAGCTTCCAAAATTAAGATCACCCCATAACTTCTGAGCTGCTAAGTAAGAATCTAAATCAACTGATTCAGCCCAAGCTCTATAACCCTCAGGCAACTCTTTAGCATGAGCAGGCATTCCCAATTCCCAAATTGTTTTAATCCAATCATCATCATTAAGATGTTGATTTTTTGTATAAAACATTGGAAGAAGGCTGGACCCTTCAAATCCATTAAATCCAATTAATAATGGAATATTATGAGTTTTACCAAATTTTGAAACATTAAGAGCTGAATCTTCAAATACCCATCCATCTATATTTGGCATCCATGCTGCAGATATTTCATAATCTTCTTGGTTAGTAGCATCTTCTGGCACAACCATACCATCTCCAACCTGTTGAAGCTCTCTAGCTGGTATATCTCTTAGTTTTTGTAACAAATCAGCATCATCAGCATTAATACCTAAGGTTTTAACAAAGTCTTTACCAGACTCTTCTGCGGATTTAATTAAGCCATTTGGTTTTTTTAGATTAAGAGTATTAGAAATTCCATAACTACTTTGAGCAATAGCTTTATGGAATAAATCTATTGAAAGTGGTGATGACATTAACTGTCTTACAGCATGACCACCTGCAGATTCACCAAAAATTGTTACATTAGATGGATCACCGCCAAAATTCTCAATATTCTCTTGAACCCATTTAAGAGCTTGTATCTGATCTAATGTTCCATAATTTCCAGATGAATTAAATTCAGATTCATCAGACAGAGTAGGGTGTGCAAAATATCCCAATGAACCAAGTCTATAATTAATAGTAACTAAAACAATATCTTTGGATGGAAGGTCGGTATTAATATAAGCACCTGCTCCATTTCCAAATCTATAACCGCCACCATGAATCCAGAGCATTACTGGAAGCTTTTCTTCTTTCTGCTTGGGAGTCATAATATTTAGATAGAGGCAGTCTTCAGATTGACCATCCTCACCTCCGTCAAGAAATGGAAGAAGACCTGAACCAAAATATATCAACTTTCTACTAAACCAACTCATTCCGGATCCATCAATCCAAAGACCAATAAATGGACCAAGACCGAACCCAGTTGGTTGCGTGCATGACTTAGGAAGATCAACTGCTAATAATTTCTCTTTCCAGCCCTTGTGTTTTAAAGGAGGTTTCCAGCGAAGATCTCCTACAGGAGCTTGAGCGTAAGGTATGCCTAAATAGAAATTAGTTTCATCTTTAGCATATCCAGCAAGAGACCCTTGATTGATATTAACTTCTTCTGTGTATTCAATTTTTTCATTAAATGAATTAATAAATAAATATGTAACTAAAATAATTACTAAACCTAACACTAAATATTTCATCAACTACCCCTAATTAGCTAATTACATATATTATGTCAGTAGTTATAATAAAGACAATAATCATATTTTAAAAAATTATAATTTATAAATTTTATGCATAAAGATGTAATAGTAGTAGGAGCTGGAATATCAGGAATAGGTGCAGCTTACAATCTTCAAAAGAGCTGTAAATCTAGATCTTTTTCTATTCTAGAGGGAAGAGATAATATTGGCGGTACATGGGATCTTTTTAAATACCCAGGAATAAGATCTGATTCTGACATGCACACCCTAGGTTTTAGATTTAAACCTTGGATTAATAAAAAAACGATTGCTGACGGCACCTCAATCATGAATTATCTTAATGAGACTGTTGATGAATTTAATATAAGAGAAAAAATATTATTTAATCATAAGATTATTGCAGCTAATTGGATATCGGATAAGTCCTACTGGGAGCTAGATGTATTAAGTAATAATCAAGAGCTTAAATTTACCTGTAATTTCCTATTTATGTGTGGAGGTTATTACAGTTATGACAAACCGTTTCAGCCTAATTTTCCTAATCAAGAAGACTTTAATGGCACAGTGATACATCCACAATTTTGGGATGAGTCTTTGAATTATGATAATAAAAATATTATCGTAATAGGTAGCGGAGCTACTGCTGTAACTTTAGTGCCAGCACTAGCTAAACGCGCTAAGCATGTCCATATGCTTCAAAGATCTCCAAGCTATATCTTATCTAGACCTGAAGAAGATGTAATAAATACCCGATTAAAAAAAGTACTTCCTGCAAAGTTAGCCTACTTTTTAACACGATGGAAAAATATTCTTCTTACTAGTTTTTTCTTTTTCATGTCTAGAAAATATCCTGAAAGAACTAAAACAAGAGTTATTGAAATGGTTAAAGAGGAGCTGGGAGAGGAGTATGATGTTGAAAAACATTTCACCCCAAGCTATAAGCCTTGGGATCAAAGAATGTGTCTTGTTCCAGATGGTGATCTATTTAATGCGCTTAAGGACAAATCAGCAACTGTTGTAACTGATCATATTGAAAAATTTACTAATGAAGGCATTTTATTAAAATCAGGTACTGAATTAAAGGCTGACATAATTATCTCAGCAACAGGAATTGAACTAAATGTACTTAATGATATAAAAGTATGTATTGACGGGAGAGACATTGAGCCTCATAACAGATTATCCTATAAAGGGATGATGTTAGGAGGAGTACCTAATTTAGCTTTTTCTTTTGGTTACGTAAACGCATCTTGGACTCTTAGAGCTGACTTAACTTGTGAGTATGTTTGCAGATTACTCAATCAGATGGATAAACAAAAAGTAACAACCTGTATGCCTCAAGAAGACCCTACAGCAGTAAGTGATGATGAATATATTGATTTTACTTCTGGTTATGTTCAAAGAGCGTTAGATAGACTGCCTAAGCAGGGCAACAAATCTCCATGGAGAAACTATCAAAATTATTTAATTGATATTTTTTACGTACGAATCTTTTCAATTAAAGATTCAACTATTCGTTTTTATAATTCTAAATAATTGGCGCGCCCGGGAAGATTCGAACTCCCGACCCCTTGGTTCGAAGCCAAGTACTCTATCCAACTGAGCTACAGGCGCATGATTAAAAACCTAATACACAGATATAGCCATGCCAATTCTGTAAGCCGTTAAAACAAAAGCTAAAACCATTAGTATCTTAAATATTTTTATCAGTGTGTTAAATCTTTTTTTCATGAAAATTTAAGCAAAAACCAAAACAAAAAACATTCCAAACAATACGCTAAGAAATAAAATTCCTACAAGCTTCATTATGCCAACAGAATCTTCTTTTTTATCTTCCATCAAGCAAATGCCTTAACAATTAGATAGCCCACAAGAGGCGGGATTGTTAAATGAAGTATTAAAGGAATACCAAGAATCTTTGTTGACCATAAATGTTCTATAAAATCTTTCATATATATAAATGAATAAAAAAATTTCTAATAAAAAGAACACATAGTATAACTAGTCATGCATTAATTATATATGCCGGAATATTGTCTTTCTTCAATCCTTTTAAATTCATGTCATATTTAAACAAATTAAATACACTTAAATATCAATATAGATAAAATATGCAGAATCAAATAATATAGTAGTACTATTCTTTAGGGGGATTAGATGAAAAATTTTGATTTTATAATTTTAGGAGCTGGCTCTGCAGGTTGTGTACTAGCAAATAGGCTAAGTGCCAATCCAGATGTTTCAGTATGTCTAATAGAAGCAGGATCTAAGGATAGTGATCCTAGATTACATGTACCACTTGGTTTTGCATTTCTAGGTGATAAAAGTAAATATAGTTGGGCATACGATACAGTCCCTCAAAAAGAATTTGAAAAAGTAACTGTTACGGAGCCTGCTTCGGTAGCTGTTGATTCAGCTGGCGGAGTTCATAAAATGTCTAATGAGACCCTTGAGCACAGAAAGGGTTATCAGCCTAGAGGTAAAACACTTGGCGGTTCAAGTTCTATCAACGCAATGCTCTATGTAAGAGGACATCGTTGGGATTATGATCATTGGTCTGAAATTGGAAATGATGGCTGGTCATATGATGAGGTTCTACCTTACTTTATCAAGGCAGAACACAACGAAGAACATAATAATGAATATCATGGCCAAAATGGCCCTTTAAATGTTAGTAAAATTCGACATCAACCCGAATCATGTGAATCTTTCGTTGAAGCTGGTTCAGCTTTATATAATTATAATGATGATTTTAATGGAGAGGATCAAGAGGGATTTGGTTATTACCAAACTACACAAATAAATGGAAAAAGATGCAGTGCAGCTAAAGCCTATCTTGTTCCTGCATTAGAGCGAGATAACCTAACTGTTCTTACAGATACTCATGTTAATAAGATTCTAATTGAAGAAAACTCTGCAAAAGGTGTTGAGTGTATAGATGCTGATAATAATACGTTCACTTTTCATGCCTCAAAAGAAGTAATTCTTTCATCAGGAGCATTTGGCTCACCGCAAATACTCTTAAGATCTGGAATTGGGCCGGCTAATGAAATCACCAAACATGGCATAGATCATCTGGTAGATTTACCTGGCGTAGGAAAGAATCTCCAGGATCACATTGATTATCTTACAGTTCACAAATACAACTCTATTAATTTAATAGGTTTTAATTTAAAAACTATCTTCTTTAAATTCCCTCTTGAAATTATTAAGTATGTTTTTATGAAAACAGGGGTATTCACCTCAACTATTGCAGAGGCTGGAGCATTTATTAAGACCAAAGATGACTTAGAAGCTCCAAACATTCAATTTCATTACGCTCCAGCTATGGTTATTGATCATGGAAGAAAAAGTGCCTGGGGTACGGGTATGAGTTGCCATTCATGCTTATTACGCCCTAAATCACGAGGTGAAGTAACTTTAGAATCTGCCGATCCTTTTGCTGATCCGCTTATAGATCCAAAGTTCTTAAGTCATCCTGATGATATGAGAGATATGATCGATGGTTATAAGATTATGATGAAAGTACTAAATACAGAACCTTTTAGTAAATATATTCAAGAAGATACTCAAAGACCAATTAATATTAATGATGATGCTGATATAGAGCAAGCTATTCGCGAAGAAGCTGATACTGTTTACCATCCAGTAGGTACTTGTAAAATGGGAAGTGACGATATGAGTGTCGTTTCTAATGAACTAAAAGTTCATAATGTTACTAATCTTCGAGTTGTTGATGCATCAATAATGCCAACGCTAGTAGGTGGTAATACAAATGCTCCAACAATAATGATTGGAGAAAAAGCATCAGACTTAATTAAAGCTGACTGGTCAATTTAAAAAATTGACAGTTGTTATGACAATAGTTTATTTGATGATAAAATTTAATTTTCAATAGGGGAAATAATGAAAAATACCGCACTCTTAAAAAAAGCTCTAATAGCCATAGCTTCAGTTTATGTATTAGTTTTAGTTTTACTCTATGTTGATGTCTATGATTCAAGACCAATGATAAGTTTATTAAAGAAAACTCAATCTGATTCTGCTTTAGAGTTAGTTGATTTCTCTGTTGAAAAAGCAGCATCTTCAAAAGCTATGCCTGCGCCTAATGTAGATAGAAATGCTTATTATGGAGACGTTCATGTTCATACTAAGTATTCATTTGATGCTTATGTATTTGGTGTAACCGCATCTCCTGATGATGCTTATAAGTATGCTAAGGGAGAAGGAATTGCTCATCCGTTAGGTTATGAAATGAAACTTCAAGAACCTTTAGATTTTTACTCTGTTACTGATCATGGTTTTTATATGGGAATGATTCAAGCTTATGCTGATACCTCGACAGATATATCACAAAATGATTTTGCTGAACCTTTTCATGATCTTAATATTCCTGCAAATCTTACTATTGAGTCTGCTGCACAAAGATCTAATATTTTTAGCTCTGTTTTAGCTCAAGCCATTATTCAACCACTTCCATGGTGGCACCCAAATACTTTAAAAGCCTGGTTTACTAACAATACTCAATTAGCTTTAAAATCTTTTGATTACAATATTCATAAATCTGCTTGGGCAGACGTAGCACGCTCTGCAAATGAGCATAATGATCCTGGACACTTTACTGCTTTTATTGGATATGAATTTACTACTTCTACGGATACAGAGGGAGGTAATCTTCATAGAAATGTTATTTTTGATTCTTCAGTAGCTTCAAGAAGACCTTGGACAAGAATTGATTCTCTTAATCCAGAAGATCTATGGACTTGGCAAGACGGCCTGAGAGCAAAGGGTATAGATACTATTTCTATGCCTCACAACAGTAATGGTTCTAATGGGCAAATGTTTGAAATGGAAACTTTTAAGGGTAATGCTATTAATAAAGCTTATGCAGAAAAGAGAATGAGAAATGAGCCTGTTGTTGAGATCACTCAAGTAAAAGGAACATCAGATACTCACCCTTTACTATCACCAGACGATGAATGGGCTGATTTCGAAATTATGGATAAAAGAGTTGGTAGCAGACCTCCAACTTATAGTAGACCGTCAGGGTCATATGTAAGAGAAGCTTATCAAAATGGTTTAACTTTAGATTTTAGCAATCAAGGTAATCCCTATAAATTTGGCTTAATTGGTTCAAGTGATACCCATACAGGCGCAGGTTCTTATGATGAATCAAACTATTGGTCAAAAGTTGGCTTGCTTGATGGAAACCCTGAAAATAGAGGAAGTGTTGTATTGGCTGATGAGAATATTCAATTATTAAATGAATACATGAGTGCCTTTAATCAACCTGTTAGTACAGTTGATCTAGAGCAGGGCACATATGCAAATACAGGGTTTACACAATGGGGCGCATCAGGTTTAGCAGTAGTTTGGGCAGAAGAAAATACTCGTGACTCAATTTTCCAAGCTTTTAAACGAAAAGAAACATTTGCTACAACCGGAACAAGAATTGCTGTTCGTTTTTTCGCTGGATATGACTTAGCTTCTATTGATATTGATTCTGATTCTCTTGTTAGCGAAGCTTACGCTAAAGGCGTAACTATGGGCTCTGATTTAATGAATAATGATGGGCAATCACCTGATTTTCTTGTTTGGGCTCAAAGAGATAAAAATGGTGCAGCTCTTCAAAGAGTGCAAATTATAAAAGGTTGGATTGACATGAATAGCGGAACACCGCATGAAAAAATCTATGATGTTGTTTGTTCTGATGGTATGTCTGTTGACCCATTAACTAATAGATGTCCAGATAATGGCGCAAGAGTTAATATTAATGATTGTTCAATCACTCAAGGTGTTGGCGCCTCTGAATTAAAAACAGTTTGGAATGATCCTGATTTTGATGCAAATGCTAAATCTTTTTATTATGTAAGAGTTCTCGAAAATCCAACATGTAGATGGTCAACATGGGATGCTGTTAGAGCTGGTTTAAAACCTAGAGAAGATTTGCATGATACGCTTCAAGAAAGGGCATGGTCATCACCTATTTGGTATATACCAGCATTAAGTGATATATCTGTTATTCCTTTGGGTGGAACAGTTTCTATTAGCGACCAATAAACTTTCTATAATCCTTTAAATTGAAACGTAAAATATTTACATTCGTCTGTATCGGACTATTTATATATCTTATTGATATAGGGTTTAATTCGGAAGAAAATTCAAAAAATATTTATATATCTGATCAAGAAATTACTAGCTTAATTAGCGCATGGAAATCTCAGGTTGGAAGAAATCCAACTGATGATGAAATAGCTAGGATTATTAATAATTTAGTTGAAGAAGAAATTTTATATCGAGAAGCCCTATTATTAGATTTAGATAAAGAAGATAGAATAATTAAAAGAAGATTAGCTCAAAAAATAACCTTCCTAAAACAAGAAACTCTTACAGATACTCCATCTAATGCTGAACTTATTGAGTACTATGATCTGAATAAAGATAAGTACTACACAAAACCCACTTATAGCTTTACTCATTACTTTTATTCAGCTGAAAATAATTCAAAGATTAGGTCAGAATTATCTTTTAAAGAAATTCTAAAAGGTAATCAAAACATTACATCTGATCCATTCTTTTTAGGCAAAAACTTTATAGATAAAACTACTAATGAGATCTCAAGAAATTTTGGTACCCAGTTTAGTCTTCAATTTGATGATATTCCTGTTAACGAGTGGGTTGGACCTTTTAAGTCATCCTTTGGTCACCACATCGTCCTTGTAAGAGATTCAAAGCCTGGTTATTACCCATTAATTACAGAAGTCCTAAACAGGGTGGAGGTCGATTTATTTAATGCAAACAAAGAGGCCGCAATCAACAACTATATCAATCAAGTAAAATCTGAATATAAGGTTATTATTAATCCTAATCTAAAATTCTAATGAATAAGCTATTTGTTTATTTTTTAATATTTTTTTTTATTGATCTTGAATCGCATGAATTTAATCCTGCACATTTAGTTATAGATCAATTATCTGTTGAGCAAAATACATATTCTGCAACATGGATGTATCCGCTAAAAAATATCGGAAAAAGAGCTGAACTAATATTTCCAGATCATTGTTTAACTGATGCCCAATCTCCTTATCCTCAAGGAAAATATCTAGTTGAAAAAATATCACTTAACTGTAGCCTTGCATTGCAAGGTCATGTGATAGAAGTTATTAATTTAAGCGTCTTAACAGATGCATTAATAACTATTAATTTTATTAATGAAGATGTCTTTGAGGGACTAATGAACCTAAAAGAGTCTAAAATTCTAATACCTCTTGAGGTAGCTTACTATCCAACTACATATTTTACGCTGGGTATTGATCATCTTTTCAGTGGAATTGATCATATTTTATTTATTTTAGGATTATTATTTTTGGTTTCAGGTTTATTTAATATTTTTAAGACAATCACTGCATTTACAATAGCTCATAGCATTACCTTAGGTTTATCAGTCTTTGGTATCATTTCTTTACCACAAGCCACTGTTGAGGTGCTCATAGCCCTCACAATAATTTATTTAGCTCTAGAATTATCTGCTTCTGAAAAATACGAGAAAACTCCTTGGATTATGGCATTTGGTTTTGGTCTATTGCATGGCTTGGGTTTTGCTAGCGCCTTAACAGAAATTGGTATAGCTAATGATCAAATGTTACTTTCTTTATTATTCTTTAATTTAGGTATTGAAGCTGGGCAAGTATCACTTATTCCTATCTTTGGTTTATTTATATGGTTTGCTCATAAATTTAATCTTTATGATAAATCTATAACAATTACATCTTATGCTTTAGGTGGAATGGGTTTTTATTGGTTAATAAGTAGATTTATAGGATTAATATCTTAGTTAATCTCTCTAATATTAAATGGCACAATAATATCGTAAATTTAAGAGTTTCTTATTGCGGAAGGTTAAGATTACTTGGCATTAGAAATACATTATTAAAATTTGAGTTTAATAATCAATTAATTCATAATCTTTTTTCTAATTATGAATAATCTAATTCAACATAAACATCTAAAATCTCTATATTTATTTTTTTGTATTTTTTTGATTACATCAATTTCATCTGATGAACTATTTAAAAACAATGATAATCTCAATGGCGATGATAGTACCTTTAAGGATTTTTTAAATTGGCAATTTAATTCAGATAAGCCTGATCGAATTGCTATAGAACTAAGCGATGAATTTAATTCTTCAACTGAATTGCCTAAAAGTTATGCAGTATGGGTAGGCCATGCTAGTTATTTGATCAATAACTCAAATATTACAATTATTACCGATCCAATATACTCAAATAGAGCATCACCCGTATCATTTATTGGACCTAAACGAATGATTCCTCCCGGAATAAGTTATGAGAAATTGCCTTTTATAGATGTGGTAACAGTAAGTCATGCTCATTATGATCATCTTGATATACCAACATTAAAAAAACTTTATGATAAAAATAATGCAACTTTATTTTTAGTCCCAATGAAACTTGGAAAATTACTTAAGTCTTCAGGAATAAAAAATGTAGTTGAAATGAATTGGTGGGATACATTAAAAGTTAAGGATACATTAATAACTTTTGTGCCTGTTCATCACTGGTCATCAAGAACTCCTTTTGATAAAAATAAGACCCTATGGGGCGGATGGTGGTTTGATAGCCCATCTTTGCAATTAGTTCATTTGGGAGATACAGGTTATACAAATGATTTTAAGTTGATTAATCAAGAGCTAGGAATACCAGATGTTGCTTTTATACCTATTGGCGCTTACGAGCCTAGAAATATAATGAAAGATAGCCACTTAAATCCTCAGGAAGCGGTTCAAGCTGCTCTGGATCTAGAAGCTAAACTTGCTCTAAGTATGCATTGGGGAACTTTTATGTTAACTGATGAGCCAGTATTAGATCCTCCAAAACAACTCGAAAGAGAGCTCAAGAGGATTGGTAAAGAAAATCTTTTTTTAACACCTAAACCTGGTGAAATTATTTCTCTGGAGTAAAACTCACTGGCATTTCTTGAATTGCATGAACAAAGTTATTCGGTGCTACCTTCCAATCCCCATCCATAGTCATATCAGGAAATCTAGTTAAAATTTGCTTATAGACTTCTTTTAACTGCATTAGAGCTACTGGTTTTCCTATACAAGTATGTCTACCCATTCCAAACGATAAATGTTTAATTGCATTTTCACGCTCTATATCAAACTCATGAGGTCTATCAAATACAGTTGGATCTCTATTAGCTGCTCCGTACCACATAATTACTTTTTCACCAGCTCCAAGTTTTTGGTTACCTATAGTTGTATCACAAGTTGTTGTTCTTCTCATATGAATTACTGGTGATACCATTCGTATAGTTTCTTGAGCAAAGTTGGGTAAAAGTTCTAAATTATTAATAAGCTTATTTTTTTGATCAGGAAACTCAGTAAGTAATTTTATAGCTCCACTTATAGAGTTACGTGTGGTGTCATTACCTGCAAATATTATTAAAAGCCATGATCCGTCTAAGTATTCTTGGCTTAGTTTAGCTCCATCTAATTCAGCATTTGCTATAGCAGATAAAAGATCATTTTCAGGATTAGCTCTTTTTGCTTGAAGTATGTGTTTACCGTAATCAAACATCTCATCTATCATGGTTTGAAATAACTCTATCATTGAAGTATCAACTTCCATTTCTTCAGTTTTTCCAGATGTTTGTTTAAAGTTTTCTGCAGCGTAGTATTGAGCTAACTCTAAGAATTCCATCCACGTTGCTAATTTATGACGATCTTCTTCTGGTATACCTAAAATTTCTGAAAGAGTAAAAATAGGTAGTTGCTGAGAAACATCTTTAACTAAATTACATTGTCCTAATTTAGCAATTGCATCTAAAAGTGTTTCAACTTTAATTTCAACTTTCTTATGAAGATCATCAACATAACCAGGTTTAAAAAAGGGCATATGTTCTTTACGTAAATTAAGATGGAAAGATCCATCTAGGTTAAGCATATGATCAATAGAGGTTTGCCATAACTTTGGATGCCTAGTTTCTGGATCACCAAGCGTCATTAAGTTACCAGTTGCTGCTTGAGATGAGTATATAAGCGGGTTAGAAGATACATGAATAATATCCTCATATGAAGTTAACATCCATGAACCTGGCTCTATATCCCACTCAGGTGGGTCTTGAAAATACACTGGACTCTTAGCTCTCAATTCATCATAAGCATCAAAAGGCTGACCATTTGTGAACTGATGGATGTCGTATAAATTAACTGAGCTTGCGTGTTTATAAAATGGCTCATACGCATTGCTCTTAATTTTAGTATTAAGAGCAGTTTCACTTATTGGTGGGTAAGACATTTATATCTAGTTAGTAATGATTTCTACATCACCAATATTAAGAGCTCTTATTGGAGTTTCTATTTTTTCTAAATCTCCAACAATTACCCATGTCCACTTATTAGTATCAAGATACTTTTGAGTTGTAGCTCTAACTTCTTCAAGCTTAATTGCATTCCTAGTATCAGCAATCGTATCTAGATAATCAAAATCTCTATCATATTTAACTATATCCTCTATCCCGCTTAGCAGGGCACCCAATGTTTCATATTGACCAGGTAATCTAAGAGTACGAGCATTTTTAGTTTTTGATAACTCTGCTTCTGTTACAGGAGACGAGCTAAGATATTCATTATATTCACGAAGCACTTCAAGAATAGCAGGAGCAGTTTGATCTGTTTGAACTGGAGCAGTCATTCTCATAAGTCTTTGACCTTTGCTGTAGCCTGTTGAAGCTCTTGCTCCATAAGACCAACTTTTATCTTCTCTTAAATTCATATTTAATCTAGAAGTAAAGCTGCCAGCAATAGCATAATTCATATAGTCAATTAATATATCTTCACCTGAGTTTGTAGGTGGTAATAATTGAGCTGCTAATATATATGACTGAATAGCTCCGGGCTTATCTATTAAGAAGACCCGAGGTTTTGTTTGATCTTCAACAGTATATAAATCAACGCTAGCACTTGAATCATCGCCTGACCAATTAGCAAATTTTCTATTTAAAAGCTCTGCAGCTTCTTCAAGACTAATATCTCCAGTAACTATAAAAGTTGCTCCTGATGGATTAGTTAAAACAGAGTACATGTCTACCAAATCGTCTCTAGTAAATGTTTCTACTGTTTCTTTTGTTCCAGAACTTGATGCCTTGGCATAAGGATGACCATCTCCATAGACCAGAGGTCTAATAACTCTGCCAGCCATAGAACCGGGGCTATTAAGCTCTTGATCAATACTTGATAACCAACGTTTTTTAACTCTATCTAGCTCATCCTGAGGAAATGTTGGATTTTCTAAACCCTCCTTAAGTAGATCGATTGTTTTTTCAAGATTAACTTTGAGAGAAGACATAGAAGCATAAGTTGTATCAATAGAAGAACCAAATCCTACACTTGAACCAAGTGCGTCTTGTGCATCTGCATACTCAAGCGATGAGTATTTACTAGTTCCTTCATCAACCATACTCATTGTAAAGTTCACAAGTCCCAACTTGCTTTGAGTTTCAACAGCATAACCTCTATCAAATACTATTTGAAGTTCAACTAAAGGCAGGTCATTTCTTTCAGCCAGAACAAGATTAGAACCATTATCTAAAGTAATACTTTTTATTTCTGGAAATGAATAAGATAGTTTTTCTGTAGGGTAGGGAATACCTTTGGTTCTATCCACACTAGTTTTAACAACTGATGTTTTGGCTGCTGGGACAATAGATAATACAAAATCACCAGTAGTTAACCATTTATTTGCTACTGATTTAATAGTTTTAGCAGATGTATTAAAATAAGTTTCTAATTGTTCTTTATAAGCACCAGGGTCTCCATACAGAGTTTGATAAGTAGCTAAAATATCTGACTTTCCACCAAACCCACCAATCCTTTGTTGACCATAAGTAAGTCCAGATATGGTTGATGTTTTTGTATTTTTTAATAGCTTAGCATTTGGTCCCTTTTTTAAATATTTAGCTAAAGTCTCATCCATAACTCGCTCGACTTCTTTAGGATCTTTATCCTTTGCAACAGTTGCCGTGATTATAAATAAACCAGCAATCTCTCTTCCATAATAAAATGCTGACGCTGATGTTGCTAAACCAGTTTTATAAACTAACTCTTGATATAGAGGACTATTTTTTCCACCTGCAAGTGTTGATGCAGTTAGCTCAAGAGCCATAGCATCATCAGTTCCATCTTCTGCTACGTTCCATACTTTATATATTCTAGTTTGAGGAACTTTATCTTCCATAACTTCACGAGTTTGTTCAGTTCTTTTAGCAACCCATTTTTTTGGTTTTGATAGTGGTGGCCCAGCTGGTATATCTCCGAAATATTCTTTTACTTTTAATTTAGCTGTTTCTAAATCAATATCTCCAGCTAAAGCAATAACAGCATTTGTAGGTCCATAATATGTATTGAACCAATCTTTAACATCATCTAATGTTGCTGCATTTAGATCTTCCATAGAACCAATCACTGACCATGAATAAGGATGTCCTTTAGGAAAAACCCCTTTACCAATTGCATTCCATACTTGCCCATAAGGCTGGTTTTCACCCTGCCTTTTTTCATTTTGAACAACGCCTCTTTGTTCATTTAGCTTGTCTTCATCAATAACATTAAGTATGTGTCCCATTCGCTCTGATTCCATCCATAAACCTAGATCTAGAGCGTTCGTAGGGACATTTTGGAAATAATTTGTTCTATCGTTATTGGTTGTACCGTTTTGATCTGTAGCCCCAATTTTTTCAAATGGTTCGAAATATTCAGCATTATAATTTTCAGTTCCATTAAACATTAGGTGTTCAAATAAGTGAGCAAAGCCGGTTTTTCCTACTTTTTCATTCTTGGAACCTACGTGATACCAAACATTTATAGCTACCATTGGGACCTTTCTATCTTCATGAACGACAACAGTTAAACCGTTATCTAAAGTAAATGTGTCAAACTCTATATCTGGTATTTCAAGCTCAGCACTTCCATACATTGAATTACTAAAAGTATTAGCAGATGCAATTGTTATTAAAATTAAGAATGTATTTCTTATAGTTAGTAAATTCATTATTACTCCTCAAATGAAAATTTATTTCGATGAAATTTAGTGTATCTATTTAAGCTTATAATTATATACAATGCAAAGTAGAATTTGCTTATCTTTTTGAGGAGTTTTTATGAATAATTTTTTAAATCTTTTTTTAACATCTATAATAATTGCTTCATGCTCATCCCAAACTAAAGATGAGGTTCCATTAACTTTAAAAGACTCCATATCAAAATTATCATCAGATGAATTTGAGGGCAGAGCTCCTGGAACTGAGGGCGGAAAACTTACTAAAAATTTTATTTCCAAAGCTTTTCAAAACAATGGTTTAAAACCAATAAATAAGAAATTTTTCTTAGACGTTCCTGCTGTTGATATTAAACAAAATTCTAATTCATTTTTCTCAATTTCGTTTAGAGGCTCTGATGAAAAGCTTGTGTCTGGTAAAGATGTTGTTTTTTGGACAAAAAGAACTTCAGATTATGAAAAAATTCGATCAAGTGATCTAATTTTTGTTGGATATGGAATTGTTGCTCCTGAATATAATTGGAATGACTACGACGGTATAGATGTTAAAGGAAAAACAGTAGTCATGTTAATTAATGACCCAGGTTTTACTACAGAAAAAATTAGACTTTTTAATGGTAGATCAATGACTTACTATGGACGTTGGACATATAAGTTTGAAGAAGCAGCTAGGCAGGGAGCAGCAGCAGCAATAATTATTCATGATGAAGATCCAGCATCATATCCTTGGTCAGTAGTAGAGAGTTCGTGGACAGGCTCTCAACTTTCACTTCAAAGAGGATCGGATCAACTTGAACCGCTTCAGCTTGAAAGCTGGATACATAAAGATAAGTTGAATGATCTCCTTAAATTTACTGGCTTTAATTTAGAATCATTACAAGAAATAGCATTAACAAAAACTTTTAAACCTTTTAATCTTCGAGGCCTTCAGCTTAATTCAGATATTCATAACAAGATAAGTTATTTTAAATCTCATAATATTGCCGCCATTAAAGTAGGATCTACTAGACCAGATGAATACATATTATTTACTGCTCACTGGGATCACCTTGGTAAAGATAACAACTTAACATTAAAAGATAATATCTATAATGGAGCTGTAGACAATGCAACAGGTGTAGCAGCTCTTATTGAGTTATCAAATCGCTATTCTGTTATAGATACAGATAGATCAATATTATTTCTTTCAGTAACATTAGAGGAGTCTGGCTTATTGGGATCTGAATACTTTGCAAATAACTCTCCTATTCCTTTAAATAAAATAGTTGCTGGATTCAATTTTGATGGAATGATGCCAACAAGTGCAACTAATGACATGGTAGTGGTTGGATATGGTGCTTCAGAGTTAGAAGATCTTCTTGAAGAGGAACTAATTAGTCAAAATAGGTATATAAATCCAGATCCACAACCGGAAAAAGGTTTTTTCTATAGATCAGATCATATTAATTTTGCAAAAAAGGGTGTCCCAATGCTTTATTCAAATAATGGATCTGATTTAGTTGAGGGGGGTCGTGAAGAGGCATTTAGGATAGGATACGACTATACAACTAATAACTATCATCAAACATCTGATGAATACTCAGAATCATGGGATTTAACAGCTATAGAGCAAACTGTAGATACTGTTTTTACTATATCTAAAGATCTAGCTAACTCTGATTCATGGCCTAACTGGTATGAGGATAATGAGTTTAGATCCATAAGAGATAAATCAAGATCAAATTGATCTAAATCAATGCATTTTTTAGTTATGTAGTTTTTTAGTAAATCTATTATAAAAGTTGTATAAAAAGAACTTTAAACCTTTAATTCTTCATTCAAATCGATCAATGTTTATATATCAATAAAGATTGACTTATCTAGGTATCCCTATAACCTGCACATAACAATTTATACGTATATATATGTCTTTTAGTAATCTTGGTTTATCTGAACCAATTCTTAAATCTCTTGCACACAAGGGCTACAAAGAGCCAACACCAATTCAGGAAAAATCTATTCCAGCAATTTTAGAAGGTAGCGATATTATGGCTGCTGCTCAAACTGGAACAGGGAAGACCGCAAGTTTTACATTACCTATTCTTCATAATCTTTCCCATCCTAAAAATAATCATAAAGGTCATCAGGTAAGAGCGCTTATACTAACTCCTACTAGAGAATTAGCTGCTCAGGTTAGAGATAATATTGTTACTTATGGAAAGAATACAGACTTAAGATCAACCGCAGTTTATGGCGGCGCAAGAATTCATAACCAACAACTTAAACTGAAAAAAGGTGTTGATATTTTAGTAGCCACACCTGGAAGGTTGTTAGATTTATATAATCAAAAATCTGTAAATTTTAATCAAGTTGAAATTTTTGTATTAGATGAAGCTGATCAAATGCTTGATATGGGTTTTATTCATGATATTAAGAAAATTATAAATTTACTCCCTGCAAAAAGACAAAATCTAATGTTTACTGCTACTTTTTCTAATTCATTTAGAAAGTTAGCAAATGAGATTGTAGACAACCCTATAGAAATCTCAGTTACATCTGATAACGAGACTGCAGCAAATATAGAGCATTATATTCATCCTGTTGATAAATCCAGAAAAGCTGAATTATTAATTGAGCTTATTGAAACAGAAAACTGGAAACAAGCTCTAGTTTTTACTAGAACCAAGCATGGAGCTGATCGATTAACAAAGCAATTAATTAAAGCTGATATTAATTCTGCTGCTATTCATGGAAATAAAACCCAGAATAATAGAATGAAGGCCCTTGAATCATTCAAAAACAATAAAACACGAATACTAGTTGCAACAGATGTAGCAGCTCGAGGTATTGATATACCAAACATGGAACAGGTTATTAATTTTGACGTTCCAACCGTAGCTAAAGATTATGTTCACAGAATAGGTAGAACTGGTCGAGCTGGTAATTCAGGTAGAGCTATCTCCCTGGTTAGTGCAGATGAGCATAATTTATTGCAAGATATTGAAAAGCTTTTAAATAAGACGTTAGAGCGCAAAACTGTTGATGGTTTTGAGCCTGATCACTCTATTCCAGTCACTAATCATGAGAATGTTAGAAAGAAGACTAATAATCAAAGAGGCTTTAAGCAAAGAAGTAGAAGTAGAAATAGAAGACGTTAGTTTTTACAATGTTGTTATGACAAACCCTGATAAATCATATGATGCAATTATTTTAGGCGCTGGAGCTGCAGGGCTTTTTTGTGCTATTACAGCTGCAAAAAATGGTAATAAGATTCTAGTAATTGAAAAATCAAATAAAGTTGGTAAAAAAATACTAATGTCAGGTGGCGGCAGATGTAATTTTACTAATCATGAGGTAAATCCTGAGCATTTTGTATCTAATAATATTCACTTCTGCAAATCTGCTCTAAGTAAATATTCACCTCAGGATTTTATAAAACTAGTACAAAAGCATGATATTGAATATGAAACCAAAAAGCATGGTCAGCTATTTTGCACAAATTCATCTAAAGATATTGTAAATATGCTTTTAGATGAATGCTCTCAACACAATATAACTATAGTACTGAATTCGACTGCAAGTAATGTTAAGTATGACGATGCTGATAATACTTATTCATTGCTTTGTATAACTGAAGACAAAACACATACCTCAGAATTAAGTCTTATAACGAATAAACTAGTTGTTGCAACAGGAGCTCTATCTGTTCCAACTCTTGGAGGTAGCTCTTTTGGTTATGAGCTTGCTAAAGAGTTTGATCTGGAGGTTACAGAATTAAGAGCTGGATTAGTGCCTTTTATGTTTAGCGATTTCATGAAACCAATATGCGAGAGATTATCAGGCGTCTCTCATAGAGTTGAAGTTTCATCAAATAATAAAAGTTTTACAGAGGATATATTATTCACCCATAGAGGCTTAAGCGGACCTGCTATTCTTCAAATTTCAAGTTATTGGAACTTGGGTGATTTTATTAATATTAATCTCTTTCCTGATAAAGATATTGAAAATACTTTAAATCAGTTTAAATTAACGCACCCAAAATTGCTCCTCAGATCTATATTAACTAATTTAATGCCTAAGGCATTAGTTGCTGAATTAGAGGTTTTATTTTGGTCTGACCTAGCTCAGCTATCAATTGGAGAGTGGTCAAATAAAAAAATATCTGAAGTATCAAATGTATTAAGTAAATGGGAAGTTAAACCATCATCAACAGAAGGTTATAGAACTGCAGAAGTTACTATGGGCGGCGTTGATACTAAACATATTAGTTCTCAATCAATGGAAGTAAATAATCAAAATGGTCTATATTTTATTGGAGAAGTTTTGGATGTAACCGGTCATCTTGGTGGATTTAATTTTCAATGGGCATGGGCATCTGCATTTACTGCAGGACAAGAAATATAAGGAATTTAAAGGAATGATTTCATTTAATAATTTAGAACTAGTTCTCGGTGGCATCACATTATTTGATGATGTCTCTTTGACTATTCATCAACAACAAAAAGTTGGATTAGTTGGCGCAAACGGCACTGGTAAAACAAGTCTGTTTAAAGTTATTACCAGAGAAATGGAAGTTGATAGTAGCTCTTTAAGTTACCCCTCAAGCCTAAGAATATCTTATCTAGCTCAAGAAGTTCCTGGATCTGATGAAATTGCTTTAGATTATGTTTTATCAGGGGATCATAGGCTTATAGAAATTCAAGAAGAAATTGCTCAAGCAGAAAAAAATGAACAATTTGAAATACTTGGTGAGTTATATGAAACTTACACATCTCTAGATGGTTATTCTGCAAAATCTAAAGCAGAACAATTAATGGTTGGTTTAGGCTTTCAGGCTGATGATTTTAGTAAGCCTTTAAATGATTTCTCAGGAGGTTGGCGCGTAAGGCTTAATTTAGCAAAAACATTAATGCAGCCTTCGGATCTGATGTTACTTGATGAGCCAACTAATCACTTAGATCTTGATGCTATTTTATGGTTAGCTAATTGGATCAAGTCATTTAAAGGAGCCTTAATTCTTATTTCTCATGATAGAGAGTTTCTGGATGATTGCGTTACTTCAATTGCCCATCTTTATCGTAAAACTATAGAACTTTATCCTGGCAATTATTCACAATTTGAAATTATTAGAGCTGAAAGAATGGCTGAAATTCAAAGTAATTTTATAAAGCAGCAAAAGCAAGTTGCTCATATGCAGAGCTTTATTAATCGTTTTAAAGCAAAAGCAACTAAGGCTAGGCAAGCACAAAGCAGAGTTAAGGCTTTAGAGAAAATGGAGCTGATAGCTCCGGCTCATATTGACTCACCTTTTAGCTTTACTATTCCAGAGACTGAAAAAATATCAAATCCACTAGTCACATTAGAAAATTCATTTCTTGGATATGAAGAACCAATATTATCAAATATTAATATTACAATTTGTCCCGGAGACCGAATCGGTCTATTAGGGCCAAACGGTGCTGGTAAATCTACTCTTATTAAGAGCATAGTGGGTAATTTAAAAGTTATTGATGGAGAAAGAAAAGTAGGTGGCAATTTTAAAGTGGGTTATTTTTCACAACATCAAGTTGATGATTTAGATCTTACAATATCTGCATTTCAACACATTCAACGCTTAGATGAATCTAAAACCGAGAAACAGATTAGGACTTATTTAGGCGGCTTTGATTTTAGGGGTGATAAAGTTAAAGATACTATTAAGCTCTTTTCGGGCGGTGAAAAAGCTAGGCTAGCTTTTGCAATTATTGCATATCAAAAACCTAATATCCTTTTGATGGATGAGCCCACAAACCATTTGGATATGGAGATGAGGCATGCTTTAACTATAGCATTGCAAACATTCAAGGGTGCAATTCTACTTATTTCACATGATAGACATTTATTAAGCAGTTCTGTTGATTCGTTTTATCTAGTTGATAAAGGTGCATTGGAAATTTTTGATGGAGATCTCGATGATTATAAAAATTATATATTAGACATTAAATCAGTAAAAATTAAAGTTTCAAAAAATAACAATAAAAAACCCTTTGAAGCTAAAGATAATACCAAGATAATTAAAAATCTTAATATTGAAATTTCTAAACTAGAAAAAAGATTATTAAGATTAAATAATAAACTAGCTGAAGCAAATTTAAAATTAGCTGATCCAGAACTTTATACAGATGACTTAAAAGATAATCTGCAAGATCTAATCAGAAATCAGTTAGAGCTATCAAATGAAGTAGAAGTTGTAGATCAGCAATGGCTTGATAAGGTTTCAGAGTTAGATTCGCTGAGTTAATTTTGATACGAAGTTAAAAAAATAAATCCTTTGTGAATATGATTGAAAAAAAAGGTCGTATCTACTTCTTGGACGTTAAGGAATAAGAATCTATGATAAAAATGTTGTTTTGGAGTTTAATAGTTGTAACATGGCTATCATATGGTATGCATGTTCTAAAAGAATACATACGAAATAATGTTGAATAGGAGAAAAAATGAGTATTAAACCAATAATGAAGAAACCTAGTCTTTTTAGAAGAACAGTAATGTCACTTGTTAATGGTTGGAGAAGAGTAATGGATGTTAAATACAATCCACTAAAACATATACCAGACCCAAGTCTACAAACTTATTTTATGTTAGTTTTATTTACTATTTGGAGTGTATTCTTTGGTTTTATAGCAGCAAACTATCTAGGCTTATTTGGATACAATACTGTTGCTAGCATTGTTATACATACCGCAATACTAATCCCGTTAGCATTTACTAATGCAATCTTTGTTGATGCAGAACGTGATGGAGCTAAATGGTTGGAAGAATGGAAAGCAGAACAATCTCGATATAAGCTAGTAGTCAACAGAATTAAGACTAAAAACTTAACAATTTGGAATCCCAACAAGGAAGCATAATTAGACGTTTTAAATGTTTAAGTGGCGCGCCCGGAGAGATTCGAACTCCCGACCCCTTGGTTCGTAGCCAAGTACTCTATCCAGCTGAGCTACGGGCGCTTGTATTAAATAGTTTATTCTTAATCTTTACGAAATAGTTCTAGCTTCTTCTATCAACATAACAGGAATGTCATCTTTAATAGGATAGGCTAAAGAATTATCTTCATTAATTAATTCTTGAGTTTCTTTATTGTATGTAAGAGGTTTTTTAGTTTTTGGACAAACTAAAACTTCTAAAATTTTGGTATCAAATGTACTCATTTTTTGATTATACATTAGACATGAATTTATAAAAGTTATGTTATGGTTGTTCGATGATTTCAAGGTCTTCTAAAGTTTTTTATGCTCTTCTAAATTTTAGTGGAGCAGCAGCAGCCATGCCAATTGTTGTATATGTTCTTCCATATTTTGCTACAAATTTAGGAATGGGATTAACGACTGTAGGTTCTATTTTTATCTTAGGTCGAGTTTTAGATCTATTCACAGATCCTATTATGGGAACCCTTATCGATAGATATCCCTCAAGATGGGGTAAACATAAACATTGGATTGCCTTATCACTCCCAATATTAATGGTTTCAACAGTCTTATTGTATTTCCCAATCAATACGAACCCTTCTGGCTGGTATTTCTTTTTTAGTCTATTTTTGCTGTATACAGGATTTACATTAAGTGGGATTACGCAATTATCATGGAGTGTTTTTTTAGCTCCTTCATATGATGATAAAACAAATTTATTAACTTTAAGAGAAGCTGTAAATGTTTTCTTTAGTTTATTTGTATTAGCTATACCAGCATTTGTTGAAATATATTTTAATGCTCCTATTGAAACAAAAATATTAGCGATAGGTATCTTTGTATTGATACTTCTGCCGGTTATCGTTTCAACTGCTCTTATCAAAGTCCCAGACTCTAAAGAAGTCTCGGCAGAGGTTTTGCATCCATTTAAAGTTTTTAAAGCATTCTTCTACAATAAAAATTTAAAGATTGTGGTTAGTGCTGGCGTTTTAGTTGTATTAGCTCAAGGAGCGCAAGGAGCAACTGCATTATTTGTAATAGATTATGTTTTAAATCTGCCTGAATATAGTGCAAGAATGATTTTATTATATTTCTTTTCAGCTATTTGCGGTTTACAGATTTGGAGAAAGCTAGCCTTAAGAAAATCTAAACATGAAGCTGCCTTTATATGCTCTGTGTATGTCGCAATCATGTCATTTATTGCTTATTTAGGTTGGGAGTATTACTTAATAGATAATCCACAATATATGCTTATTGGATCATCTATTGCATTTGTTAGCATTGGCGTTGCATATGCAGGAGTTAATCCACTAATAGTAGCTATGGTTGCTGACTTAGCAAAACAAGATAAAGAGTTTTATGGACAAGATAGATCAGCTTCAATGTACTCATTTTTTACATTATTTTTAAAATTTGGTAATGCATTTGCTGCGTCAATTCCTTACTTAATACTTGGACTCTTTTCAGTTTTTGATCCAGTGTTAGGTTTAAATAATACAAGTGAAAGTTTAGATTTATTATGGAATTTATACATATTTATTCCAATAATTTGTTACAGCCTTGCTGCGCTTCTTATTAAGCAATATAAATATAAAGTCTAATTCCATGAATTCATTATCATTAACAGCATTATTAAATATTCCTGAAATTGATCCTGGAACAGATTTAACAGAATTGATAATCCAAAATATTTCTAATGATGAGTTGCTAGTAAAGGATGGAGATATCTTTGTTATTGCTCAAAAGATCATATCTAAGTCTGAAGATAGATATGTAAAATTATCTAACGTAGAAGTATCTGCAGAAGCATCAATCCTTGCTAAAACAGTAAATAAATCAGCAGAATTCATTCAAGTAGTTTTAAATGAATCAAATCAGATTTTAAGTTCTGAAAACAATATTTTAATAACTGAGCATAAACTAGGATTTACAAATATAAATGCTGGAATTGATATTTCTAATATTAAAGATAATAAGAAACAGGTTCTGTTGCTGCCTGAAGATCCGAACAAATCAGCACTTACAATTAGTAATAATTTAAGCAAAAGATTAGACCTTAATGTTAACGTTATTATTAGTGACTCAATGACGCGACCTCAAAGATATGGAATAACGGGTTTTGCTATAGGTAGCTCAAATATAAATTGTTTATTAGATAAAAAAGGTGCAATAGATATGCATGGCAATGTCTTAATGACAACAGAAATAGCTATTGGCGATGAGCTTGCCGCAGCTGCATCTATATTAATGGGACAATGTAATGAACAACAGCCCATTATTTTAATAAGTGGGTATAAAGATGATACTAATTTATCCAATAATGCTGAATCCCTAGTACTCTTAAAAAAGGATGATATATATAGATATTAAGTCTCTTTTCTTATAAATTAGTATAGTTATGAAAATATTACACATATTCTGTTTCTTGTTAACATTTAGCTTATTGCCAGCATCTGCTCAACTTATGAGCATGGATCCTGAGGCAATTGCATCAAATAATACAAAAAGTACAACTAGCCCATTAAAAGAAGCTCTTTCTCAAGATATAGATGGGTTAATGACTAAAATTATTAAATGGCGTCATCACTTTCACCAGTACCCAGAACTTGGCAATAGAGAATTTAAAACATCTAAATATATTGCTGAATTACTTACAGATCTTGGGTTAGAAGTTAATACAGGTATTGCTTATACAGGATTAACTGCTTACATAAGAGGAGAACATCCAGGTCCACTCATGGCATTAAGAGCAGATATTGATGGTCTTCCTGTTACAGAAATGACTAATCTTCCATTTGCTTCAATTGAAACTACACAATATCAAGGAAATGAAGTTGGAGTTATGCATGCGTGCGGTCACGATGCACATATTGCAGTCTTGCTAGGCGTTGCTGATTTTCTCTCTAGAAATACAGATAAGCTTCATGGAGACATCTTATTAATATTTCAACCTGCTGAAGAAGGTCCGCCAGAAGGCGAAGAGGGAGGTGCTGAGCTGATGTTAAAGGAAGGTATATTCGATGAAAGACCTGATGTTGTTTTTGGTATGCATGTAACAAATTCGTATAACGGAGCAATAGCAGTTAAAGCAGGTCCAGCCATGGCTTCTGCTGAAGCTTTTAGAATAAATATTACAGGCACACAATCACATGGTTCAACTCCGTGGTCTTCGAATGATCCAATAATGGCAGCTTTTGACATAGGCACGAGCCTTCAAACTATAATAAGCAGACGAATAGATATAAGAGAAAATCCAGCTGTTATCTCAGTTGGTATAGTTAAAGCCGGATCAAGAAATAATATTATTCCCGAAACAGCAATGCTTGAGGGAACCATAAGAACTTTTAAAAAAGAGATATCTGATCTCATTCATAAAGAGATGAGAACAATAGCAACAAACATAGCAAAAGCTCATAATGTTGAAGCAACTGTAGATTTTGCAATATACGGATCTTATCCAGTTACTGTTAATAACCCTGATCTAGTAAAAAACTATTCTAAATCACTCATTGAAGCATCTGATGGCTTGTTTACTTCTGATATATCTGCATCTACAGGAGCTGAAGATTTCGCATTTTTTGCACAAGAAGTTCCTGGATTATATTTTTTTCTTGGAGTTAATAAAGAAAATGTAGCAGTTGCTCCAGGCAACCATACTCCATATTTTGTTGTTCATGATTCAGCCCTAGATAGTGGAGTTAAGAGCTTTATTAATTTAGTTTCAGATTATTCAGCTGACCATTTAAATAACTAAAGCTCACAAAATGATACTAAGCGTAAATTTAAATAAAATTGCTCTTTTAAGAAACTCTAGGGGAACAGATTATCCAAATCTCGAGACATTTGCATTACAAGCATTAGAAGAAGGAGCAGAGGGCATCACACTGCACCCAAGACCAGATCACCGTCATGCTACATCAAATGATGTTATTAATCTTGGTAAGCTAGTTATGGCTCAAGGAGCTGAATTTAATATTGAAGGTAATCCATTTGAACTAAAGGTTGGTGACTATCTTGGGTTCGAAGAATTGGTAAAGATTGTCCAGCCAACTCAAGCGACGCTTGTTCCAGATGCTCTTGATCAAATAACTTCAGATCACGGTTGGGAGACTGGCGATCATGATCATGAACTAGAAAAAGTAATAAAAAATTTAAAAGATAATTCTGAACGAGTGAGTTTATTTGTTGATCCAGACAAAAAGTCTATAGATTACGCTCAAAGTTTATCAGCTAATTGTGTAGAAATTTATACAGAAGCATATGCTCGAAGCTTCGCAGATAAGAGTATCTCTAATTCAGATCTAATTAATACATACAAAGATATTATTATTTATTGTAAGGACTCAAATCTTAGGGTTAATGCTGGACATGATTTAAATTTAGACAACTTGCCACCTTTAAGATCTCTAGGTTTAATAGATGAGGTATCAATAGGCCATGCAATTATAGTAGACTCCTTGAAATATGGCTTTAGAGACACTATAAATAGATATATAAACATCACAAAGGGGCAAATATGAGTATTGAAGAAAAATTAAAAGAGCAAATAGCAGCTAATACTGTTCTTATATATATGAAGGGAACTCCTTATGAGCCTAGATGTGGTTTTTCTGCTAAGACTGTCCAAGCTCTTATTACTTGCGAGGCTGAATTCTCCTATGTTGATATTTTAGAGAATCCAGAAATAAGATCTACTTTACCAAGTGTTTCAGATTGGCCAACTTTCCCTCAGGTTTTTATAAAGGGTGAGTTAGTAGGGGGTGCAGATATCGTTAGTGAAATGCATGAATCTGGTGAGCTCCTCAAGCTTATTCAAGAAGTTTAAGATTAAATCTATTTAACTAAAATCCTTTAACATTGCTTTTAGCTCAAGAGAGTGTTGCTCTTCTTCGCCTATCATTCCTCTCGCATACTCCTCAAGATAGACAGATGCATTATCAACACTTGAAAGAAGTTTTTTGTACAAACTTAACGCATGTAACTCATGCATCAAACCTTCTTCAAGTATATCTCTTATAGAGTGTCTATTAGTTTCTTCAATACGAGCAATCTTCTGACTAGGATGACCGTCTAATCCTACAATTAGTTCACCAGCTTGTTGAGCGTGAAGTAATGATTCGGTAGCTTGTTCTTTGAGGAAAGTAACTATTGGTATTCTATAGGGACCACTAACCATGAGTGCAGAGTGAGTATATCTAACAACTCCTGCCAGCTCGTATTCCATAATTTCATTAAGTATATTGCAAACATTAACCGAATTAAGCTCTTTCATTTCCATTATTTTCCTTTATTTGATGTGAATATTTAGCCAATATATTTGAATATATTACTAATGTAAAGCATTGATTTAAGGTATTTAAATAATGATAATCATTCTACTTTTGATAATCATTTCCATTTACCTAGAATCAAAATCATTGATAATCTTACAAAAGACTTTAGCCGTAACATCAGAATCATAGGCTGCTGAATGAGCTAGCTTCGAATCATACTCTACATCTAAAACATCACAAATACGGGCTAAGACTGTTTGCTTGGTATGAAGTGCACCAAGGGTAACAGTGTCTAAGACAGAAAAAGGATGAAATGGTGATTTCTTGTTATTGTTTCTTTTAATTGACTCTGTTAAAAATGCATGATCAAAGTGGGCATTATGACCAACTAATATTGCTCTTGAGCAACCATTTTCTGTTCTATGTTTGTTAATAATTTTAAAGAGGTCATCTAATGCATCTTTTTCACTAACAGCATTACGCAAAGGGTGATCAAGGTTAATTTTAGTAAATTCCAAGGATTCAGCTTCTACAACCAATCCCTCATATGGTTCAATATGATATCTATACGTTTCACCCACTTCTAACAAGCCGGTATCATTATTCTCAGCAACTAAAGTTGCAGCAATTTCAAGAATTGCATTTGTTTTACTATCAAACCCACCTGTTTCAAGATCAACTACTACTGGTAAGTATTTACGAAACCTCTCTTTTATCATCCTTTATTCCTCTTTAGGGAGATTGTTAATAAATACATCTTTATCATTATCATTAAAATTATGAAAATTATCTAACTGATCTTTTAAGATTTTATGCTGAAGATCTTTAAGATTTTTTTCTGTATCTTTATTTCTATTTTTTAATTTAATGTTTATTTCAATTCCCAACTCATGATTGAATTTTGATGCCTCATCTATTCGTTTCTTTTTAGATTCATTAGTTCTAATTAAAGAAGTCGTATTAAAATTGATTTGTGAGTTTATTCTACTTTCCGTTTGAGATGTTTCTATTAGATCGATACAGTCAACCGGGCAGGGCTCAATACAAAGCTCACAACCAGTACAGAGATCATTAATAACGTTGTGCATTAGGTTTACAGAGCCAGATATGGCATCTACAGGACATGCAGTAATACATTTCTTGCAACCAATACATTCAGATTCATCTATAAATGCAACCTGTAGAGGTATTGATGGACCATAAGCCATATCAACAGATGTTATATCTTTAGCTAAAATTTTATTAAGCTTATTTAAAGTATCCTTACCACCAGGAACACATCTATCATGACTTACTCCTGATGCTATTTGTTCAGCATATTGATAACATCCTGGAGTATCACATCGGCCGCATTGAATCTGCGGCAGTTCATCATGTATTAAATCAATTAGATTCAATTTCTTAAGAGCTTACGCCAAGTTTGGCCTGTAATTTAGCATTTGAGGTTGTATAACCAAATGGAACTCTTTTACCAGGATTTATTCTTCTATAAGCTTCTTGAACCGCTATGGTTGTTTCATGAAACCCACAAAGTATTAGATCAAGCTTGCCCTCATAATGATTAATATCTCCAACAGCAAAAACTCCATCTAAATTTGTAGAGTATGTAGCTGTGTCTACTGGAATTTTTTTACCATTTAGATCAATATTCCAATCTACTATTGGGCCTAGTTTTTTATTTAATCCAAATAAAAATAAAAGCTCATCAGCTTCAAAATCAGCAATTTCACCAGTATCAAAGTTTTTTAAATTCACACCAGAAACTACATCATCACCAATAATTGAATCAATAACATAAGGTGTTAGTAAATTTATTTTATTATCACTTACCAACTCTCTCATTAATGCTTCTGTATGAGGCGCGCCCCTAAAATCATCTCGTCTATGAACTAAACTTACTGATTTCGCTATTGATGCTAGTTCTACACTCCAATCCAATGCAGAATCACCACCGCCAAAAATAATAATATTCTTATTCTTATAAAGATCTTTAGATCTAACTGCGTATGTGACACCTGAACCCACAAATCTATCAGGGTCTTCAATATTTGGAGGTTTTCTAGGCTCAAATGAGCCAGCTCCTGCTGCAATAAATACATTCTTAGTTGTAAAAGATTCATTTTCTGAAGTCACAACATTCCAAGTATTAATTCCATCATCATTGCTATTAATTTTTAGCTCATTAACTCTTTGATTTAAAAGTAATTCATAATCAAATGGTTTTATTTGCTCAAGCAATGCATCTACATGCTCTTGAGCAGTCTGAAATGGTACGCCTGGGATGTCATATATTGGCTTTTCTGGATAGAGTTCAGCACACTGACCACCTGGTTTATCTAAGTTATCTATTAACACGCAACTTAATCCAAGAAGCCCTGCCTCAAACACTGTAAATAATCCAACAGGTCCAGCACCAATTACTACTATATCAACTTCTTTCATTTTACTCTTTGACCCTCAACTGCTCCCTCATCTGGGGATATAAGAAATATTCCACCCTCATCATTAGAAGATGCAAGCACCATACCTTCAGATAAACCAAACTTCATTTTTCTAGGCGCTAAATTATGCACAAGTATGACCATCCTATTTAACAAAGCCTCTTTCTTATAGGCACTTTTAATACCAGCAAATACTGTTTTAGTTCCATAATCACCAACACTCAAGGTTAACTTTATAAGCTTATCCGCTTCTTCTATATCTTCAGCTTCAATTACTTTAGCTACTCTTAGATCAATATCTGCAAATTGATTTATATTTATAATATTCATTACATTAGTATCCTCTTCACCCTTCATCTTCTCATCTCCTTCATTAAATTGTTCAAGCTCTAACGGCTCCATTCTGGTCATTAATGGAACATACTTTTCTAATTTTTTTCCAACTAAATTACTATCTAAGTCTTTATAGCTCTGAATATCCAAACCAAGTGTCTTAAAAGCCTCTGATGTTAATTTAGGTAAAATCGGGCTTAGGTATATAGAGATAATTCTAAAAGCATTAATTGCTGTTGTGGCTACCAGAACAGCATCATCATTTTCCATCTTCCATGGAGTTTTATCATTAATATATTTATTAGTAATATCTGCCATTTCCATTATTAATCTAACTGCTTTGGAGAATTGACGTGACTCAAAGTGATCTTTAATATTGCTAGCATTGCCAGTTATGACATCAATTAAATCATTGTCTATAAGAGGTGAGAGCATTCCATCATTTTTATTAATAAAAGTTGAAGATCTGCTCGCAATATTTAAATACTTACCAACTATGTCTGAATTAATTCTTTGAGATATATCAGATATATTAAGATCAATATCTTCAACCTTATCATTAAGCTTCGAAGCCAAATAATATCTTAATTTCTCTGGATCACAATGCTTTGCAAAATCTTCTGTTTTAATTCCAGTTCCTTTTGATTTAGACATCTTTTCACCATTGATGGTAAGAAATCCATGAACAAACACTGAGTCTGGTACTTTAAAATTTGAACTATCTAATATGGCTGGCCAAAATAAGCAATGGAAGTAAAATACATCCTTACCAATAAAATGAACAATTTCATATTCTGAATTTTTTGACCAATAGTTATTTATATCCTTACCTTCTTTCGTAGCCCAATTTGCAATTGAAGCTATGTAGCCAATTGGAGCATCTAACCAAACATAAAAGAATTTATCTTTTTCATCAGGGATTGGAAAGCCGAAGTAGGGCGCATCTCTTGAAATATCCCAAGGCCTAAGATCGCCCATCCATTCATTTAATTTATTCTTTACTGATGTTTGTATATTAGAATTATTTAAGAAAGCCTCTAACATGTCTTTTTTTTCGGGTAAGTTAAAAAATATATGCTCACTATCCTTTAGAACCGGTTCTGAATTTGATAAAGTTGAAATTGGATTAATTAAATCTCTAGGTTCATATGATGCTCCACAATCTTCGCAACCATCTCCATACTGATTTTCAGAAGAACATTTTGGACAAGTGCCTTTAATAAACCTATCAGATAAGAACATGCCCTCATCATTATCAAAATACTGATTAACAGATTTTTTAATTATTAGATTAGATTCTTTTGCACTCTTATAAATCATTTCAGAATATTCTTTATTTTCTTCAGAATGTGTTGAATGATAGTTTGTAAAATCTATGTCATAAGCCTTATATGTAGATAAATGGTCTGCTTGAACTTCTTTAACTAACTGTTCTGGGCTAATACCAAGCTCTTTCGCTTTAAGCATTACAGGAGTTCCATGAGTATCATCTGCACAAAAGAATAAACACTCATTACCAATTTGGTTTTGAAACCTAACCCAAATATCAGTTTGAACAGATTCAAGAATATGACCAAGATGAAGAGGTGCATTTGCATAAGGCAAAGCATGAGTAACTATAATTTTTCTTGGCTTGTTGATGATATACCTAGTTAATGATTATCTTAAATATATTATAATTCAATTAGTTAAAACAATATTCAATGAACATTAAAAAAATAATAGCAATTGCATCAGCAAAAGGCGGGGTAGGTAAGTCAACCATCACAGCCTTATCAGCATTGTCGCTGTCCAATGACTTTAATATTGGTATTTTAGATGCTGATATATATGGACCAAATCAACATATTATTTTTAATATTGATAACCTAAAACCTGAAATAGTTCAAAAAGATTCTAAAAAATACCTTAAACCATTAGTTTCTAATAATATTAAGATAGCTTCAATGGGTTCCATCCTAGATGATGACAAGGCAGCTGTCTGGAGAGGTCCAATGTTAAGTGGAGCAATTAAGCAGCTTATTCATTCAACGGATTGGGGGAATCTTGATCTGCTAATCGTTGATATGCCACCTGGAACCGGAGATGCTTATTTAACTGTTGCAGGTGAGCTAGATCTTGACGGAGTAATATTAGTTACGACACCAAATAGATTAGCTATAAACGATACTATTAAATCAATTCATACATTTAATAAACTAAATGTTCCAATATTAGGATTTATTGAAAATATGAA
Source organism: uncultured Gammaproteobacteria bacterium (assembly GCA_964546275.1). Classification (GTDB taxonomy): domain Bacteria; phylum Pseudomonadota; class Gammaproteobacteria; order Magnimaribacterales; family D2472; genus MED-G78. The sequence continues at coordinate 42,566 of CAZJJG010000001.1, read as the reverse complement.
CTTTCCATCTATAGCAACTGAAGATATATTTTTAGATAAAAATATTGAAAGAATTACCCAAATACCTTTTGATGAAAACATCTATAATATGTCTATTACTAACACTCAAAATTTAAGCGATGAGATTAAATTTTTTCTAACAAATATTATTAATGCATAAACTTATTCTTATAGCTATTGTTTTACTTAGTTTCAGCGAAGCCCATGCTGAAGAGGTTAAGGATCCTTTTGAAGATATTAATAGAATTACTTTTAATATTAATGACACTCTTGATAATAAAGTAGCTAAACCTGCTGCTATATTTTATGGAGATATAACACCTGTTTTTGTTCAAAATAGAATTACTAGATTTTTTAAAAACCTTGCTGAGATTGATACTTTTATTAATCAAATTCTCCAAGGTGAGCCTAAATTAGCATTAAATGATTTTGGACGATTCACTATAAATTCAACTATTGGGTTATTTGGTTTATTTGATGTTGCAACAGAGATGGGTTTGCAAATGCATGATGAAGATTTTGGTCAAACTCTTGGAGTTTGGGGTATTCCAGATGGACCTTACATCATGTTGCCTATAATAGGTCCGAGTAATGTTAGAGATCTAATGAGTAGACCTATTTCATCATTTTTATCTGGCACTTTTGCTATGACTGATACAGATGTTAAGTTAGCTTTAACCGCATTAGATGCTCTTGAAACAAGAGAGCGCTATTTAGATTTTGAAGCCATTATTACTGGTGATAGATACACTTTTGTAAAAGATGCATATGCACAATCACGAGATTATGAGATTTCAAATGGATTAAGTGATAAAGATGATTTTCTTGATGATATAGATGATTTCTTAATCGAAGATTAAATTAATTCTACTAATTCTGCTCTAGATTTTTCAATATCGTTATCTAAGATTGCTTGATGCACTTTACGTCTAAATGTCTTTGCTTTGATATCTCCTTTCGATAATCCAAACAGATGCTTAAGCATCCTTGAAAGATCATGACCTTGTTGAGTCATAAAAGTAACATAATCTAAATACTCATTTAGAACCGATAATTTAGTGTTATCTGATTCATCCATATTAAAAAACAATGAATCTACTCCTGACATCATAAAAGGATTATCGTAGGAAGCTCTCCCAATCATAACTCCATCAACGTGTTGTAAATGTTCTTCGGTTTGTTGTAGATCAGTAATCCCGCCATTAATAATTATATTAAGATCTTTATATTTAGATTTAAGTTTATATACATAGTCGTATTTTAAAGGTGGCACTGTTCTGTTTTGCCTAGGACTAAGACCTTTTAATAGTCCATTACGAGCATGAACAATAAAGGTTTCAACGCCAGCACCTTTAACAGTTGTTACAAAGTTATCCAAAAATTCAAAGTCATCTCTGTCATCAATACCAAGTCTGCATTTCACAGTAATAGGAACATTTACATTTTTTGACATCTCATGCACACATTCGGCAACTAATTCTGGTTCAAGCATTAAGCAGGCTCCAAACCTACCTTTTTGAACTCTTTCAGAGGGACATCCGACATTGAGATTAATTTCATCGTAACCATAACTTTCTGCAATTCTTGAACACTGAGCTAAATGCGCTGGATTTGATCCACCTAGTTGAACAGCAACAGGATGCTCTTCATTATTAAAGTTAAATTGATCTAAACAATTACCAAATATTATAGATCCAGTAGAAATCATTTCGGTATATAGATATATATTCTTTGATATTAACCTTAATAGGTAGCGATCATGCATGTCTGTATATTGCATCATCGGAGCTACACAAACTTTATGAGAACTCATAATTTATAAAAGATAAGTTATTGAGTAAAGTCCAACAATAGTAAGAATTATAGTGTAGGGAAGAGCCATTTTAACCATCTTAAAATATGAAAGATTGATTAATGGAGCAAGAGAAGAGGTTAGTAAAAACAGAAATGCTGCTTGTCCGTTTGGTGTAGCAATACTAGGTATATTTGTACCTGTATTAACTGCAACAGCAAGAAGCTCAAATTGCTCTCTATTAATCGTATTAGCTAAGTAAGCTTGATTAATTTCATTGATATAAATCGTTGCAACAAAAACATTATCGCTGATAGCAGAAAGTATCCCATTAGCCATAAAAAATACAGATGGCTGAATTGATGGATCTTGAGCAAGAACATAATGAATAATTGGTGAAAATAAATGCTGATCATGAATGACACTTACAATTGCAAAGAAAACAGCCAACAAAGCTGTAAATGGAAGAGCTTCCTGGAAAGCTTCTCCTAATTTATGTTCATCCGTAATACCTTTGAATGAAGTTAAAAGAATTATTACAGCAAGCCCAACAACACCAACAGCTGCTAAGTGAAGAGCTAGCGCTATAATTAAAAATATTAAGACTGTAAATTCAACCCAAAGCTCAGCTTTATGAATGTCTGTTTGCTGGGAAGACTCAAAGACGTCATAGTCAGAAAATACTGCTCTTATAGAATCTGAGGCTTGATTACCAAAACCTGCAATCTTAAAACGTTCAACGAGATAACATGTAAATAGACCTGTTATAAAAACTGGCATTGTTACAGGAGCCATAGCTATAAAGAATTCAATAAAGTTCCATCCAACTATTCCTGCTATTAAAAGATTTTGTGGCTCACCAACAATAGTACAAACGCCGCCAAGAGCTGTTCCAACAGCACCATGCATAATTAAATCTCTTAAGAAGCCTTTAAATTCTTCTAGTTCAGCTTTTGATTCAATTGTTAAACTTTCGTCATCATTAAAGTTATGGCCTGTATCTTGAAAATTCTTATTTGAACTAACTGTATGAAAAATTCTATAAAAGCCTATTGCTACAGATATAAGAACAGCAGTAACAGTTAAAGCATCTAAAAATGCTGAAAGAAATGCAGCTGATATTAAAAATAGAAGTGATAATTTAATTTTAGATTTCACATTAAGCAAAAGCTTAGTAAAAATCATTAGCATTAAATTTTTCATAAAATATATACCAGCTACCATAAATACTAAAAGAAGAATGACTTCTAGGTTATTACTTATTTCATGGAATACAGATTCTGTAGTTGTTAGGCCTAATGCTATTGCCTGAATAGCAAGAAGACCGCCTGGTTGAAGCGGGTAACATTTTAGTGCCAAAGCAAGCGTAAATATAAATTCAAGTAGCAATATCCATCCAATAATAAATGGGCCATTCATACCAAGCGTATTTAATAAAAGAAGCAGTAGGGGATTCATAGCTAGAAATACTATTATGGTAAACTTGTACCAAGTAGGTGAACTGCCAAGAAACATTTTTGATAAAATCTGTAACATCTTCATCTTATTTAACTCCGTCTTATAATTATATGCTCTTAAAAAGATTTATAGAATTCAGCAACACTAACAATAATTCATTTATTCTTTTTAATGGTGATGCAATTTTATACGATAATACTAATAAATCTTACTTATTTGAACCAAATAATCTTTATTTAGATTCTGATTACGAAAAATATAGAATTGGCATTGCTGTTAATGATGATCAGCATATTTATGCTATTCAGCTTGAATCTATAGGAACAAAAAATATAAGTTTAGAGCCTCTAGATCAAATTGATTTACGTTATATGCTTCCTAATTTAAACAGTGATGAATTTAAACTTGTTAGTAGAGCAAAACAATTACTGCATTGGTATACAAATAATACATATTGTTCATCATGTGGAACCAAGAATATATTTGAAGAAACTGAGCAAACATTTTACTGCAAATGTAAAAACATCTTTACCTATCCAACTATTTCACCCTGCATAATTACTCTTGTAACAAGAGATAATAAAATATTGTTAGCTAGAAATAAGCTTTTCCCTTTAGGTATGTTTAGTGCTTTAGCCGGTTTTATCGAAGCTGGAGAAACAGCAGAAGAAGCATTGGTTCGCGAAGTGAGTGAGGAAGTAAATCTAAATGTTCATAATATTACATATTACTCAAGCCAAGCATGGCCATTTCCAAGTCAACTTATGATTGGGTATTACTGTGAATGTCCGGATGGAGATCCTGAGCCTGACGGTGAAGAGATAGAAGAGGCAGCATGGTTTGATGTAAATGATCTACCAAATGTTCCGCCACCAACCTCTATCGCAGGAAGATTAATTAACTCTTATATCGAGGATCGTTTGAAGCTCTAGTTGGCATAACAACCTTTTCTTTAGGTTTAGCAGCAGGTACAGGTTTTAATCCACTAGTTTTCTCAACCTTCTGCTCTGGCTTTTTCTCAGCTTTCTGCTCTGGCTTTTTTTCAACTTTTGCTTCTGTTTTCTTCTCTACTTTTTTTTCAACCTTTTTATCGACAATCTTAGCTTTTACAGTTTTTTGATTATCAGTTTTTAAATTACCATTAACCTCTTCAGCTGTAACCTCTTTAGGTTTAATGTTCTTGTTATTATTTGGTTGTTTATTCTTATCAGTATGTATAGGCTTTTTCTGTTGAGCAGACTTATCATGATTAGGTTTATTAGGAGCTTTATTCTCATTATTTTTATTCTGAGGCTTGGGATTATTTTTATTCTGAGATTGGTTTTTGTGAACCGGCTTCCTGCGTTGTTGGTTTCTATTCTGAGGTTTCCTTTTTGGTGAAGGCTTCGTTTCTTCTTTCTTATTCATTCCGATAGCTTTTTTAATTGTAGCCATTAATCCAGGCCCAGCTTTCTTTGGCATCTTAGGCGGTGTAATTGAATTCACTAGTGGTTTTAATGCTTTGGATTGATTTTTATCATCTCTCCAATTCATATCAGGTGTTGGACTCTCAGGAGTCAGCTCATAAGAATTAACGGACTTAATATCAGAAGCTTTAATTCTTACTACCTTGTAGTGTGGACGTGGTTTATAAGGATCAGCTATTACATAAACCTTAACTCCACTAGCTTTCTCAATTCTTATTAATTCGTTTCGCTTTTCATTTAAAAGATAACTTGCTACATCTGCTGGAACATAAGCATGAACTTCACCAGTATTTTCTTTAATTGAATCTTCAGAAATAATTCTCAGAATTGATAGACCTAACGATCTAGGTCCTCTAACTAAAACATGCTCAATGTCATAAGTTTCGTTAAGTGAAGGTCTTAATCTTTGACGTGAAATTTCTAAAAGTCCAAATCTAGATATATTAGATATTTGAACTCTAGCTCTATCTCCATGTACTGATCTTCTAAATGCATTTTCAACTTTTTCTTGATTTGATGATTCGCTCATATCGATAAAATCAATAACAATGAGTCCGCCTATATCTCTAAGCCTAAGTTGCCTTGCAACTTCTTTAGCAGCTTCTAGATTTGTTTGATAAGCAGTATCTTCAATATCTTTACCTTTCGTAGATCTTGCAGAATTTACATCAACTGCAGTCATAGCCTCAGTAGGGTCAATTACTATTGAACCTCCAGATGGAAGTGATATCTCTCTTTGAAATGCAAGCTCTATTTGAGCCTCAATTTGATATCTATTAAATAATGGAATTTCTTCATCATAAAATTTAACTTTATCAGCATGATCAGGAATTACAGCATTTATAAATTGCTTAGCTTCATCATAGGTTGCTTGATCATCAATAAGTATTTCTTCAATATCATCTCTAAAATAATCTTTAACAACCCTTACTATTAATTTATCGTCTTTGTATATAAGGCTAGGAGAGGGTGCTTCTTCTGTAGTTTGGCTAATTTGACCCCATAGAGCTAACAAGTAGGCTAAATCTAAGCTTAGTTCTTCTGATGACCTTCCAAGACCAGCTGTTCTTACAATAGCTCCCATTCCATCAGGAATAGAAAGTTCTTTTAAAGCTTCCTTGATGTCATCTCTTTCTTCACCACTTATTCTTCTTGATATTCCACCAGCTCTATCTGAGTTAGGGATTAAAACTAAGAAACGACCTGCTAAAGCTATTTGTGTAGTTAATGCAGCTCCTTTAGTACCACGCTCTTCTTTGGTAACCTGAACAATAATTTCTTGTTGTTCTTTAAGTGTGCAGACTTTTTTCCCTTCAGAATTCTTTTCAAAAAATTCATTAGATAAATCTTTTAGAGGGAGAAACCCATGTCTATCTGATCCAAAGTTAACAAAAGCGGCATCTAGACTAGATTCTATTCTTGAAACTGTTGCTTTGAAAATACTGCCTTTTAAAAGTGTCTTATCGCTAAGCTCTGTATCTAGGTCATATAATTTTGCTCCATTAACAAGAGCAACTCTCAATTCATTCCCGTAGGATGAGTTTATTAAAATTCTTTTCATTGTTTTTTCCTATATAGGAAAGACCGGCGTCAGTATGCTGAAGATTTTATTTAATAAGTCTTACTATGCTGCTTATTAAGTCCACCCATTAATAGGGTTTAGGCAAGTTCTGTTTTACTAAGTCTTTCTTTATTTATGTATTTAATTTAGTTTAAATACTATTAAAGTTCGTCTTTAATAATACCATCGTATAGACTTCGCTCATGAGTGTCAAAAATATAACTATAGATAAAGATAACGCAAATAGGCGCCTAGACAACTTTATTATGTCTATTTACAAAGAGCTACCTAGATCAAAAGTCTACAGCATGATTAGAAAAGGCGAAGTAAGAATCAATTCTGGAAGAATTAAGCCCCTATATAAAGTCAAAGAGGGTGATATTGTTAGAATTCCACCATATCTTAACAATACAAATAAAATTGAAAGAAAGATCTCAGCTAAACTTCAAGATAAGTATAAAACTCTAGTTTTATATGAGGATGCCAACTATATAGTCTTAAATAAACCAAACGGTATCGCAGTTCATAGCGGATCTGGCAATGGAATTGGAGTAATAGATATAGTTAGAGCTTTTTATACAGAGACAATTGACCTTTGTCATAGACTAGATAAAGAGACATCTGGATGTTTAGTATTTGCCAAAAATAAAACTGCACTGAGATTTTTTAATAAAAATTTAGCAAATAGGGATAAAGATTTGAAAAAAACCTATATAGCAGTTCTTAAAGGCAAGTTTAAGGATGAATTATTTATAGATGGCAATATAAACACCAATAAATCATCTAATGACTACAAAGTTGATCTTAACGAGTCTGGCAAGTATGCAAGTTCCCTTTTTAGGCCTGTAAAAAATTTAAAAAAATCTACTTTAGTTGAAATTGATATTTATTCTGGAAGAACTCATCAAATAAGAGTGCAGGCAGAAGCTTTAAACCATCATGTTGCAAATGACATTAAATATGGCGATAAAGATTTTAATAAGTTCATTTCAATTTCAGGCGTAAGATCTATGGCTTTGCATGCCAAATTAATAGAATTTAAAGACGAGGAGAATAATCTAATAAAAATAGAAGCACCATTAGATGCTTCTTTTGCTGATTTAATTACCTATTTAAATTAATATATAGCTACACAAATCTATTTTAGTTTGTTAGGATACGTTTTTTTTAAGGTACATCATGGCAGTTCAAAAAAGTAAGGTTACCAGATCAAGAAGAGGAATGAGAAGATCTCATGATTCTCTATCTGCATCAACACTATCTACCGATCAAGTTTCAGGTGAAAGACATGTTCGTCATCAAATGACAGCAGATGGTTTTTACAAAGGAAGATTAGTTAAAGATCTAAGAAAACCAATCAAGGAAGACGAAGACCAAGCTGAGGAGTAATTAATGCCTAGGGAAATTAGTTTAATTTTTCCAGGTCAAGGCTCTCAACATCTGGGTATGCTTTCCGAAGAGCTCACTCATTCTCATATAGATATTATCAATAAGTCATCTGATTTATTAAATTTTGATATCAAGTCAATTATTAATTCTGATTCGGACGAAACTCTTAATAAAACCTCTTATACACAACCAGCGTTACTTTTAACTTCTTATTTATATTTCTTAACATTTAAAAAGCTATCTAATATCAAGCCTACACTAATGGCAGGTCATTCTCTCGGTGAATATTCTGCTTTAGTAGCAGCGGATGCGATTGATTTTTATGATGCTCTTAAGCTCGTACATAGAAGGGGTGTCTTGATGGAGGAAGCGCCAAATGGATTGATGGCAGCTATTATCGGTCTTGATGCATTAGTTCTGCATGATATCTGTGAAGAGGTTTCATCACAAAATAATATAGTATCTTGTGCAAATTTAAACTCACCTATGCAAACAGTTATTGCTGGAACTGATTCTGCGGTTAGTAAAGTTTGTGATATTGCCAAAGAAAAAGGTGCAAAAAGATCAATAAAATTAAATGTAAGTGTGGCCTCGCACTGTTTGCTTATGCAAAAACCAGCAGAAATTTTTAACGAATTTCTAGAACAAATTTCTATAGCTAAGCCATCCATTAATGTTATACAAAATTACTCAGGCGAAATATCTGAAGATGAATTAACTATTAAATCTAATTTAATACAGCAGTTAACAGGTTCTGTTAAATGGTCACACACTATGAGTAAATTAAAGGAATCAAATTCACTGGTTATAGAATGTGGCCCTGGAAAAGTACTCTCTGGTATTGCTAAATCGAATGAAATCAAGGATATTCTATTTATGTCTTCCAGCAACTTTAAATCTCAATTTGAGGAACTAGTATGAACAATATAGTTTTTATAACTGGCGCATCCAAAGGAATAGGTTTAGCAATGGCCAATGCTTTTAATGTTAATGGGTATGATGTTATTGGAACAGCTAGATCAAAATTTGATTTTACTCCAGTAAATAAAGATTCAAAAATGATATCCATGCAATTAGATGTTACTAATAGAGATAATATTAAATCCCTTGCTAGTAATCTAAAAGAACAAGACTTAATGCCTAGTATTATTATTAATAATGCCGGAATAACATCAGACCAATTATTTCTAAGAATGTCAGATGATGACTGGGATAGTGTTATCGATACTAATTTAAATGGTGTATTTAATATCACTAAAGTTTTTATGAAACATCTTATTAAATCTAAAGCTGGAAGAATAATTAATATTTCATCTGTTTCAGGCTTAATGGGCAACCCTGGTCAAGTTAACTACTCTTCAGCCAAAGCAGCTTTAGGTGGCTTTACTAAATCATTAGCTAAAGAAATTGGTAGCAGAAATATAACTGTAAACTCTATAGCTCCTGGTTTCATTGAAACTGATATGACCGCATTTTTAACTGATGAAGGTAAGGCAGAGATTATTAAAGGTATACCATTACAAAGACTTGGCCACACAGATGATATATCCAATCTAGCTTTATATCTTGCTAGTGAACAAGCTTCATATATTACAGGTCAAACCATTTCAGTTGATGGCGGATTATTTATGTATTAATGCTATGCATATATATTCATAAAGATGTTAAAATAGTTTCACAAAATTCTAGGAGTATCAAATGAGTGTTGAAGATAGAGTAAAAAAAATTGTGAGTGATCAGTTAGGTAAAGATGTTGAAGAAATTCAAGTTGATTCATCTTTTGTGGATGATTTAGGGGCAGATTCTTTAGATACAGTAGAGCTTGTAATGGCTTTAGAAGAAGAATTTGACTTAGAGATTGCCGATGAAGATGCTGAAAAGATTTCAACTGTTAACGAAGCTGTAACTTATATAAACGCAAACTCTTAATTTACCTCGATGAAACTACAAAGAAGAGTTGTAGTTACTGGATTAGGTTTAATTACTCCCTTAGGTAATGATGTTTCTTCATCATGGGATTCTTGTATTAATGGTAAGTCTGGAATAACAACTTTTGATAATTCTATAAAAAATTCACCTGTTACTATTGGTGGAAGGATTCATGATTTAGATATCGAATCCTATATTGAACCTAAAGATGTTAGACGTTTAGATCCATTTATTCAATATGGTGTTGCTGCAGCCTCTCAAGCTATTGCAAATTCAGGATTTCTTGATTCTAACTGTGATTTGTCTAGAGCTGGTGTTAATTTTGGTTCAGGTATTGGCGGCATTCAAACTATTGAAAATAACCATAAAATATATTTAGAAAAAGGTTACAGAAAAGTATCTCCTTTCTTTGTGCCTGGTTCAATTATTAATATGACCTCTGGTTTTATCTCAATTAAATATGGTTTAAAAGGCTCAAACATGAGTAGCGTTTCAGCTTGCTCCTCTGGTAGTCACTCTATTGGAACAGCCGCAAGATCTATAGCATATGGTGAGGCAGATATTATGGTAGCTGGGGGTAGTGAAATGGCTAGCACGCCTTTGGCAATTTCAGGATTTATTGCTGCACGAGCTTTATCTACAAACTCAAATCCATTATCTGCAAGTAGGCCTTGGGATATAGATCGTGATGGATTTGTATTATCTGATGGCGCTGGTGCAATTATCTTAGAAGACCTTGATCATGCTTTAAAAAGAAAAGCTAATATTTATGCCGAAGTAATAGGATTTGGAACTAGCTCTGATGCACATCATATGACTGCACCTCCGGAATCTGGAGAAGGTGCTGCACTTTCTATGATGAATGCTATTAATGATGCTCAATTAAATGTTAAAGAAATTGACTATATAAATGCTCATGGAACCTCTACACCACTAGGAGATTTAGCTGAAGCTACAGCAATGAAAAATGTATTTATTGATGCTAATCCATCAATAAGCTCTACTAAGTCTATGACCGGTCATACGCTTGGTGCTGCTGGAGCTATAGAATCAATATTTAGCATACTTTCAATTACAAGCGGGATAGTTCCCCCAACTATTAATCTAGATAACCAAGATCCTAATACTCTTTTAGACTTCACACCTCATATAGCAAAAGAAAAAATTGTTGATATTGCAATGAATAATTCATTTGGGTTTGGCGGTACTAATTCAACCTTAATCTTTAAAAAATATAATTGAAAACAACAGTATTTAAAATATTTTTAATATTTACTATTAGTTTTTCACTAATAGCCGGTCCTTATAAAAGTTATATATCAGTTTTATCATATTCAAATAACCATATTTTTATTATTCAAAACGGTTTACCTAATTCATTAATACTGAAATCACTAAATGAAGATAATACTTTTATTGAAAATATTTTTTTAAAGATTTTTCTTTTAATTAATTCAGGTAATTATCAAGCTGGTGAATATGATATTTTAAATAAATCACTGTTTGAGATACACAATCAATTTATTAAAGGCAAAACCATAACTCATCAAATTACTATTATTCCAGGCATGAATAAATATGATGTTACCGAGCTTATAAATAATTCATCTCTCATACAAGATTGCATAGAATTATCATGTTTAGAGCCTATTTATGGCTTCAATGAAGGCATGATTATTCCTGATACCTTTTTTTATAAAAAGGGTATGAAGGCTTCTAATATTTTAACAACAAGTTCACAAAACCTTGTTAATTTTTTACAAACTATCTGGATAGATAAGCCAGAGACCAATCCTCTTAAGAGTATAGATGAAGCTTTAATTTTAGCCTCTATAGTTGAGAAGGAGGCAGGTAATGATGAAGAAAAAGGAATGATCTCATCTGTTTTCTTGCAACGACTTTCACTTGGCATGAAGCTTCAAGCAGACCCAACTATTATTTATGGATTACTTCCAAGTTTTGACGGTGACATCAAAAGAAAAGATATTAAAGATAAAAATAATAAATTTAATACCTACGTAATTAAAGGTTTGCCTCCAACCTCCATAGCAATTTCAAGCAAATCTTCCATAGAAGCAGCAATATTATCTGAGCCTGGTGATTATCTGTATTTCGTAGCTAATAAAGAAGGTTCCCATTATTTTTCAAAAACATACAACGAACACTTAGAGGCTGTTAAACTTTACCAATTACAATGATGAAATTAATAACATTTGAAGGTATCGAAGGAGTTGGTAAATCAACACAAATTGAATTACTTCAAGATCACATAGTAAGTTTAGGTTATACCTCTTCTATTATAAGAGAGCCAGGCTCTACAGATTTTGGTGAAGATGTTAGAAATTTACTTTTAAATAGTGATCATGATATTTCCTCTGAAGCTGAGTTATTACTCATGTTTGCCTCAAGAGCTCAAATGGTTAATTCGTTATTGAATAACCCCTCTACTGATTTTATTCTATGTGACAGATTTTACGATGCATCTATAGCTTATCAAGGTTATGGCAGGGGTTTAGATATCTCTTTTATAAAGTCATTAATTGATAATATTAACTGCCCAGTCCCTGATTTAACTATCTTGCTAGATCTGGATCCTGTTGAAGGATTTAAAAGAAAATCATCAGATAAAATGGATAGAATAGAGCTTGCAGGCATAGATTTTTTTAATAATGTAAGAAAAGGTTATTTAGAAGAAGCCTCCCAGAATCCATCTAGAATAAAAGTTATTGATGCATCACAAGATTTAACTGTGATATCAAAAAAGGTTCTATCGCATGCTAACCCTTTGTTATGAACAATATAGCTAGCTATCCATGGCTTTCTTTAAAATTTAAAGATTTAAATCTATCTACATTACCTCACTCAACTTTGATTGAAGGTAGCAGGGGTCTTGGTAAATCATTACTGGTAGAGGAAATTGCAAAAACACTACTATGTCTAGAATCCGATATTCACTCCTGTAATGGCTGCCATTCTTGTAATTTATTTAATGAATCAACACATCCAGATCTTTTTATAAACGATGATGATTCAAAAATACTTGTTGATGAAATTAGAGGAATGATTGATTTTTCAGTTCTTTCATCATCCGTATCTAAATGTAAAATTATTATTTTAAATAATTGTGAAAATATGAATATAGCTTCACAAAATGCTATCTTAAAAACTCTTGAAGAGCCAAATCCAAATACATTTATTCTAATGACATCAAGTAAACGCAAATCTCTAAATGCAACTATCTACAGCAGGTGTAATAAAATTATTCTTAAAGATTTAGATCAATCTGAATTATCTGATTGGATAAAATTACAAGGTATCTCAGATTTTAATTTTTATGATTACCCGGCTTATCTAGCCCCTTTAGATATTCTTAAGCATATAGATGAGGGTGTTGATTCGGAATATAAAAATTTTTCTAATGCTATGTTACGTTTTTGTACAAATGATCTGAGTGTAAATGATACAGTGAAATACTTATTAGACATGGATATGCCTGTTATAGACAAGGTAAACCTCCTCATTGATTTTTTTAAAACCTTACTGAAGTCTGATCTAGGGAATACACCTTATTCAGGAAAGTTCGTAGCTTTAAATAGCGTTTATTTATCTAGAGATTTGCTTTCTAATTCATTAGATGAGCTCAATGATCTAAGAAGCTTGATTTATAAAGTTTCAAGTATCAATGAATCACATGCATTCAGATATTTTATTTCTAAACTGAGCTTAGCAGTTAAACAATAGTAGTCCCGCCATCAACTACGATGGTTTGTCCGTTAATATATTCACCTGCTTTTGAGGATAACATTACAGCAACTCCTGCAATTTCATCAGGCTCCCCAATCCTTTGCATTGGTGTATTTACTAAGACTGATTTAAGAATATCTGGATTTTCCCATAGAGCTTTAGCAAAATCTGTTTTGATTAAACCTGGTGCTATAGAGTTAGCACGTATGTTATTTTTACCAAATTCAGCCGCAATATTTTTAACCATCATGATGTCAGCAGCCTTACTAATGTTATAAGCACCTAAAATACTACTTCCCTTTAAACCACCAATACTAGAAATTATAATTATAGATCCATCATTTCTATCAACCATCTCTGGTATTACTAAGTTACATAAAAATTGATTTGATTTAATATTATTCTCCATAACCTTATCAAACTTTTCGGATGGCATATCCAACATGGATCCCATGAATGGATTAGTTGCTGCATTACAAATTAGAACATCAATTTTTCCATATTTCTCACGAGTCTTAGAAACTAATAATTTTAATTGATCGGTATTGCTAATGCTTGCAGCGATAGGATAGGCTAGATCTTCACCTACAAGACTATTAATTTCATTGGCTGTTTCTATACAGGCATCTTCCTTTCTGCTCGATATAATTACATTAGCTCCATGCATTGCACAATGTTTAGCTATAGCTTTACCGATTCCTCTTGAGGATCCTGTTATTAAAATTGATTTATCTTTTAAGTTAAATAATGACATTTTTTGATTATAATTAGTGAAACTTTAAGGATTCTAACATGATAGAAATATACGGAAAAGAAATGTGCACATATTGCGATAAAGCTAAGTCTTTATGCCAACGCAAAGATCTAGAATATGTTTATAAGCAACTAGATGAGGATTTTAATAGAGAAGAGTTCTTTGACTTGTTTCCAACAGCAAGAACTTTTCCTCAAATTAAAGTTAATGGTAAATCAATTGGTGGTTATACTGAATTGGAAGCTTGGTATCAAAATAAGGACTAGAATATGGTTGAATTTAATAATTTCTTAATTACGCTTGATGGTTATATTGGTGGAGCACCCTGGTTCCCTATGCTACTTATTGGAACAGGCATATTTTTAACTGTTTATTTAGGCTTTCCTCAATTTAAATTTTTCATGCATGGATGGAGAATTCTTACAGGTAAATACATCAAAGATACGACTAAAGGAGAAACAACTCCTTTTCAAGCGCTGACCACAGCTCTCTCTGGTACAGTTGGAACCGGTAATATCGGAGGAGTGGGTCTAGCTATATGGATAGGAGGCCCTGCAGCAATATTTTGGATGTGGATAACAGCAATCGTTGGTATGACTACAAAGTTTGCTGAGGTAACTCTAGCTCATAAATATAGAACAACTTTAGCTGATGGCTCTATATCAGGGGGCCCATTTCACTATATAGAGCATGGTATGAACATGAAATGGCTAGCGATACTCTTTGCCGTTCTGATGATGATTACAGCAATTGGTACTGGTAATATGCCGCAAATCAATAATATAGCTGAAGTAATGAGTTCTGAGTTTTCAATAAAACCAATTATCACAGGATCAGTACTTTCAGTTTTATTATTATTAGTAATTGTTGGGGGTATTAAAAGAATAGCAACAATAGCAAGCAAACTAGTTCCAATAATGGGTTTTATCTACATAGCTGGTTCAATGGTAGTTATTATCGATAATTATGAAAATATCATCCCTTCTTTTCAACAAATTTTTGGCCAAGTCTTTACAGGATCCTCTGCTGTTGGTGGTTTTTTAGGTGCTAGTTTTGCTTTAGCTCTGCAAAAAGGTGTAGCTAGAGGAGCATTTTCAAATGAAGCTGGACAAGGTTCATCACCGATAGCTCACGCATCTTCTAAAACAGAAGATCCAGTAGAAGAAGGTATTGTTTCGATTCTTGAACCATTTATAGATACGCTCGTAGTATGCACAATTACAGCACTTGTTATTCTTTCAAGTGGCGCATGGTCAGAGAAACATCAAAATAATTTTGATAAGACTTCTACAGTATTTATCTCAGGCTCTTATTCTGAAAATAATGTTGAAGATGTAAATCAACTTAGAAACTATATTAATAATCTTCCTTCAGAAGTTAAAGCCTTTAATGGCTCATTAGAAATATCCAATGGTCAGATATTAAGTAATAGCGTGACGATTATCCATAAGAAATCTATTGCAGAAAATGTAATAGTAAATATTGAAAATCCATTAATGGAAACGAATGATGGGTTTAATGGATCTCTTGTTATAGACAATGGTATTAATACTAATAATGATGTCCTCATTTCAGGTAAGTCTTTAGTTCATTCAGCTGAATTAACAGCTGTAGCCTTTAAATCAGGGGTTCTTGGTGTTTATGGTGGCTATATTGTTGCTATTGGATTACTCCTTTTTGCCTTCTCTACAGCTATTGCATGGTCATATTATGGAGATAGATCTGCAGCATATGTTTTTGGAGAAAAAAGTGTTATTTGGTATAGGCTTGTCTATGTTGCTTGCTTCTTTGTAGCTGCAATAATTGATACAGAGGTCGTCTGGAATTTGGCATATATTATAGGGCCTTTGGTGACTATCCCTAACGTAATAGCTTTAATAGTTCTTAGAAAAGAAATGAAGGGCATGTCTGACTCTTATGTTGTTCAAAAATAAATAGACTATGCATTTAAATAAATCCAGGTTTTTAGCATTACTTTGTTCTTTTATTGTTATCACTTCATGTGGTGGCGGTGGTAGTAGCAATAGTGGCCCTGCAGCAGCGCCGAATAAGGCTCCTTATTTAATTGGATTTCCAACAGAAATATCTGTTGCCGAAAACCAAACAGATCTTATAACAGTTAATGCGCAAGATGATGATGGTGATACTTTAACCTATACATTAATTGGCACTGACAATGGTTTTTTTAATATTACTCAACAAGGTGTAATTACTTTTACTGAGCCAACTAATTATGAAACTAAATCTGAATACTTTATAGGTGTTAGTGTTTCAGATGGAGAATATTCAGCATCAGGCAATTTAGAAGTTAATGTTTTTTTAAGAGAGGATTGCAATATTAGTAATACTGTTTCGGCTACTGATGGGTTCGATTTAATTTGGTCAGATAATTTTAATGAAAGTGAACTGAATAATGAGAATTGGACTAGTATTATTGGTAATGGTCACGCTCAAAATATAAGTGGTTGGGGTAATAATGAGCAGCAATACTATTCAGATAGTTCTAATAATTTATATATGGAAGATGGTTGCCTTAAAATAACTGCTTTAGTTGAAGATGCACAAGATAGTTATGGTCAATATTCATATACATCTGCAAGAATTAATTCTTATCAGAAGATAGATTTTGAAGATGGTGGAAGAATTACAGTAAGGTTTAAAAATCCAATAGGCCAGGGTTTATGGCCTGCAATATGGATGATGCCAAGTGAAGCAGTTTTTGGTGGATGGCCATACAGTGGAGAAATAGATGTAATGGAATACAGAGGCCAAAACCCGCAAGAAGTTCTATCTACAGTCCATTATTATGATAATGGTCATACTTATAAGGGTGCTACTTATTATGAATCTCAAGAAAATAACTTTAACGAAGCTTTTCATGAGATTAGATTTGAATGGACCGATTCATCATTGAAATTTATTTTAGATAATGAGAATATTATCTACCAGATTAGTAAGTCTGATTTTGCTGATGATGTAAATTATCCTTTTAATGAAAAATTTTATTTGATCATTAATATGGCAGTTGGTGGTAACTTTGTTGGTTCGCCATCACCGTCTGAGATGTGCGATTGTTGTAATCCAAATCTTTGTGATGATAAGAAGAGGTTATTAATAGACTGGATTAAATATGAGAAGCTGTCTAATTAATCCATTCTTGTTTTTAATTCATCAGTAATGTCATTAATAGACAGGTCCATAGATTTAAGCAAAACTAATAAGTGAAACATTAAATCTGCTGATTCTGATATAACTCTTCCATCATTTGTTACAGCAGCAATTGATGTTTCTCCAGCTTCTTCTGTTAATTTTTTAGCTATCTCCTTTATTCCTTTTATTTGAAGACTTTTAACATAAGAATCAGTTTTATTTGAATTAAATCTTTCTACAATAATGGCCTCTAATTGATTCAAAACATTCAAGCTATTACCTAATTCTGTTTTAAAACAAGATATTTCATCTTTATGGCAAGTTGGGCCCAGTGGCTCAACCATGAAAATGAATGAATCATTATCACAATCAAGGTAGTGTTCTTTGTATATAAGTGTATTTCCAGATTCCTCACCTTTTGTCCATAATCTATTTTTAGATCTACTATAAAATGTTACTTTTTTAGTTTTAATAGTTACTTCTAAAGCTTCTGCTGTCATATAACCAAGCATCAAAACCTCTCTTGTTGATATATCTTGAATAATTGCAGGAATTAAATTGTTCATTTTTGCCCAATCAGGTGAGTTCATTATTTCTCCTTATATTAATTTTATTAATAAATAGATATTCTTTTAGATCAGGTATAGATATTTCTTTTTTATGAAAAATGGATGCTGCCAATGCTCCATGTATATTGGTATGGATAAATAACTCTTTAAAATTCTTCATTGATCCTGCTCCACCTGAAGCTATCAAAGGTATATTTACTAAATTACTTATTGTGGATAATTGTAAAATATCATAACCATTTCTTGCTCCATCTTGATCCATGCAATTCAATACAATTTCCCCAGCGCCTTGATCTTCTACAATTTTTACCCAATCTGTAGTTTTATATTTTGATCTATAGAGAGTATTAATATCACCTGTTTTTCCACAAACAATATATTCACCGTTAACTAATTTACTATCTATACCAACAACAACACACTGACTTCCAAATTCATTCGCTAATTTCCTTATAAGTGATGGATTTTCCAGAGCGGGGGAGTTAATAGATATTTTATCTGCACCGGCATTTAGAATTCTCTTTGCATCTGAAAGAGTCTTGATGCCACCTGCAACACAAAAAGGAATACTTATCTCTTTAGCAATTTTATTTACCCAATCCTCTGAGACAACATCACCTGTAGTGCTTGCAGTAATATCATAAAAGACTAATTCATCAGCACCTTCATAGTCATATCTTTTTGCCATCTCAACTATGGAGCCTACATTAATATGATTTTTAAATTGTATACCTTTGACTACTTGACCATCTTTAACATCAAGGCAAGGAATAATTCTTTTAGTTAACATAAATCATTTCATGAATTTTAATCTTACCTTCATAGTAAGCTTTGCCCACAACACATTCATTTAAGCCTATTTCTTTTAGGTCATCTATATCCCTCAGACAACTAATTCCACCTGAGCCTATAAGATTTATATCAGGAAAATTATCTAAAATTTTCTTATATATACAAATATTAGGACCTTCCATGGTTCCATCAACACTAATATCAGTAGCTAATATATTTTTTAGTTCAGGCAAGCTTTCTAGAAAAGCATATAGATTTATTGATGTTGATTTTGTCCACCCATTTGTAGCTAAAAAAGGAATTTTATTTTTTATATTAAAATCAAGGCCAGCCACAATAAATTCAGACTTAAATATAGTTAGCAAATCAGTTAAAAAGTTTGCAGATTCAATTCCAGCTGTCCCAATAATTATTTTAGAAATGCCAATATCATATAATTGTTGAGCTTTATCGATTGACCTTATACCACCGCCAACTTGAATTTCTATATTAGTTGAAGATGCAATATTTTTGATTAACTGTGTATTAGGGCTATTGTGACCAGATTTAGCACTATCTAGATCAACAATATGAACTTTTTTTATACCATGATCTTCAAATAATTTGATTTGATCCAAAGGATTATTATTGTAGATAGTTACTTGACTATAATCACCTTTAATTAATCGGACACACTTAGAATCTAGCAAATCTATTGCTGGAATTATTTGCATATTGTGCTCATGAAGTAGTTTAAAAATTTAACACCTGCAAAAGATGATTTTTCTGGATGAAACTGACACCCTAAAAAATTATCTTTTTGTAAAATCGACGTAAAATCGTTGATATATGATGAGGTAGCAACAGTATATTCTGATACAGGAGCATAATAGCTGTTAGCAAAATAATATTGATTACTAAGCTTTTTATTCTGATCACTAACATTATTCCACCCCATTTGGGGAACTGGTAGTGCTTGAGTAGGTTTAAATTTCTTAATTTTGCCCTTAATAATTCCTAAGCAATGAACATCATCTTCTTCAGAATGTTCATATAGTATTTGCATACCAATACAAATTCCCAGCACCTGTTTCTTTGTATTTTTTATGTAACTAATTAGGTCTTTATCCTTTAAATTTTTCATAACATTGCCAGCAGAGCCTACACCAGGAAGAATTATTCCGTCTGTTAGATCTAATTCATTTTTATCAGTCGAAATTAAGGAATTAACTCCTAGTCTTGTTAGTGAGTAGTGAATAGAATTAAGATTTGCTCCTCCACAATCTAATATACCTATTCTCATAAGAATCCCTTAGTTGAATTGTCTTTAGTAGTAACCTTTAAAGCTTTTGAAAAAGCTCTAGCAAAAGCCTTAAATGTGCACTCAATAATATGATGGGAATTTTGTCCTTCTGTTTTAATATGACAAGTAAAACCCAATGTATTAATAAATGATATAAAGAAGTGCTCAAACATCTCAGTTGGCATATCTCCTACATATTCTCTTAATGGAGAGGTTTTAAATTTTAAAAATGCTCTTGTACACATATCAATTGATACAACTGATTCTGTTTCATCCATAACAAGAATTTCATTAGAACTATACCTTTCAATATTAGATCTATCACCAATAGCTAATCTAAAAGCATTCCCTAAAGCAATAGCAATATCTTCAATTGAATGATGTTCATCTATTTCAAGATCGCCAATACACTCAATATTTATATCAAATTGTCCATGTTTTGAAAGTTGCTGAAGCATATGATCAAAATAATCAATACCGGTATTTATTACATTTGTTCCTGACCCATCTACATTGAGATTGATTAATATATTTGTTTCATTTGATTTTCTGCTAATAAAACTCGTACGAGGTACATATGCATATTTAGATAAACTTCTTACTAAATCTTTACGAATGGTTACAGCATTAACATGTGCATCTAAATTTTCAGCTGCTGCCATTATTTCTACAACTGGAGATAAATTATTGTAGCCTTCCACAGTAGCAGATTGAAATGAGATAATTTTTCCGAAATCTTTCACTCCTAAACCCGAATATGTCTTAGCGTATCCAGAAGTGGGAAGGGTGTGATTTGAACCAGACGCATAATCTCCAAAAGATTCAGGACACAAAGCTCCACAAAATATGGATCCTGCATTATTTATATACGGAATCATATTTACATAGTTATCATCCATTAATATTAAATGCTCAGGAGCTGATTCATTTATTGCATTAATCATTTTCTCTGTATCCTTTACATATATATATGTAATATTTTTTATACTTTTTTCGAGTATGCTTACTCTACTTAGTGAATTAACTTGATAAGCTATATTTTTTTTAACAAGATCCATTAATTCATTGCTTGACGAACAGAGCACAGCTTTTGAATCATTTCCATGCTCAAGTTGAGAAAGTAAATCTGCTGCAATTAATTCAGAGTTATTTATATTGTTTGATGCGACAAATACCTCGCTAGGTCCAGCAGGCATATCTATTGCTACAACATCTGATACTAGTTGTTTAGCTCTTGTTACAAATTTATTTCCAGGACCAAATATTTTATCAACTCTAGGAATTGATTTTGTCCCATAAGTCATAGCAAAAATTGCTTGAGAGCCACCAACTTTATATATATTTGTAATTTTTAGAAGTTTAGCTATCCATAACAAGGTAGGATCTATTTTTCCTTGCTCATTAGGTGGTGTACATATAACTATATCCTTACATCCAGCTATCAATGCAGGTATAGCTTGCATCAATAATGCTGAAAATAACGTAGTAGTGCCGCCGGGTACGTACAATCCAACTTTTTGTATAGGCCTAAATTCATTCCAAACTGTTATACCTTTTGTTGTTTCTATCTGTTTTGAATCTAATCGTATTCTTTGTTCTTGGTGTACTTTACTTATATTAGCCCTTGCAATTAAGATCGCTGACTTCAGATCATCATCTATCTGTAATTCTGATTTTTTAATATCTAATTTAGATACCTTAAACTTTTTAAGTTCAGGTAAGCCTAGATTCCTATTAATTCTATTTATACCTTGATCACCATTTGTAATTACTAAGTCTCTAAACTTTAATAAATCACTATTTTCTTGATGAGATATCTCATTATTATTTAACATTTTTTTATTTGGTTAGTTAAGAATTTTTTCTACAGGCATCACTAATATTGATGATGCACCTTTTGCTTTAAGTTTCTCCATAGTTTCCCAAAAAACAGGCTCTTGGCAGAGAGCATGTATCGCAACTTTATTAGGGTCTTCTAATGGGATTAGGGTCGGCGATTCAGAGCCTGGGAGAAGTTTACAAATAGACTTAACATTAGAAATATTTGCATTAAGCATTACATACTTACTTTCTTTAGCATTTACAACGCCTTCAATTCTTTTAATAAGCTTTTTAGAGGATAGCGATTTAGACTTATTAAGTTTGTTATTAATGATCAAGACAGCCTGAGACTCTAACAATGTTTTAAATTCTATAAGATTATTAGCTTCTAAAGTTGCTCCAGATGAAACAAGATCACATATGCAATCTGCAATTCCTATATAAGGTGTCAACTCTACAGAACCATGAAAATTAACAACTTTTGCATTTATATTATTTTCTTTTAAATAATTTCTAACTATATTTGGGTAGGATGTAGCAATCGTCTTATTCTTTAAAGATGAAATTTTCTTTATTGCTGGAGTAGCAAATGATAATTTACATCTAGAAAAACCAAGATTTAAAACTTTGTTAATACTAGATTTTTTTAGTTGAATAGTCTTTTCTACCAGAACATTTTCTCCGACGATACCCATATCTGCAATACCATTACTAACAAGAGATGGAATATCATCGTCTCGCACAAATAATATATCTATAGGATAATTTTTAGCTTTTGCCAAAAGTTTTCTATTCATAGTTGAAAATGTAATACCCGATTTATTGAGAACCCTAATACTTTCCTCAGATAAACGCCCCTTACCTTGAATAGCTATAGTTAATCTATTTTTCATCAGTTAAGCCTTTTTAAAATTCGGTTATAACCCTGATAGGGCTCATTACTTAAAAATCTAGCTACTCTAGTTACAGTAGTAGTGCTTGTTTTAAGCTTTTCAGCAATATCTCTATAAGATAATTGATTTTTATAGAGTAGTTGAGCAACATTCCATCGCTCATTTAGTGCTTTTATTTCAGCTGGCGTGCAAAGATCTGTAAAAAAGTCATTCACTTCATTCTCTTTTTTTAAAGCTAGAATTGCTTTACTTAGATTTATATTTTTCATAATTATTTTGTATTAGCATGTTAATACATAGTAACATAATATTTGTAGTTATTAATATATAAAAAGTATAAAATTTAGATATGAAAATTGTTTTTATTGGCTTGGGTAGAATGGGTTTTCCTATGGCTGGACATTTAGCTACAGCAAATCTAGATATTACTGTATTCAATAGATCTTTAAAAAAATCTAAAGAATGGTCATCTATTTATAATAAACCCTTCTCAGACAGTCTTTCCAATTTACCATCGAACATAGATTTAGTTATAACTTGTTTAAAGGATGACGATGCATTATCTGAAATTCTAATGAACAAACATTTGTTAGCTAAAATGAATCCAAATGGATGTATTGTTGATCATTCAACCACATCCAAACATTTAGTATTAAAGCTATTCAGTAAATTTAAAGATGTTAATATTAATTTCTATGATGCGCCTGTTTCAGGTGGAGAGGCGGGAGCTATTAATGGCCAATTATCAGTTATGGTAGGTGGTGAAGAGGATTGCTTTGCTACAACTAAAACCATTTTAGATAATTATTCCAAAGCAATTGAATTTATCGGACCTTCTGGTTCAGGTCAGCTAACCAAAATGGTTAATCAAATATGCATTACAGGGGTTATTAAATCACTTTCTGAAGCAATACACTTTGCACAAGCTCAAGAATCTTTGGATTTAAATAAAGTATTTAATGCTATATCTGGTGGCGCGGCTCAATCTTGGCAACTAGATAATAGATTCCATAGCATGGTAGAAGGAAAGTTTGATTTTGGTTTTGGTATTGATCTTATGATTAAGGACTTAAAAATAGCTATAGCAGAAGCTGAAACCCAAGGTATACAACTAGATACAGTAAAATCTATCCTAGATGATTACGTACTTTTAAGTGAAAAAGGTGGCGGCAATCAAGACACCTCAAGCCTCATTAAATCAATAGCATCATCTAATTAATATTACTCTTTAATATATTCATATTTTGTATATTAATACTTTGAAACATTCACGTTATATATATAAAATGCACTAATTAAATTATTTGGAGAATTAATATGGAATGGAATGATAATGTTTACGAACTGTGGATGCTTTTAAATGTTGCAATGCTTAATCAAGCAGTTTGGTTTGCAGCTTGTGCATTTTTAATATGGGTAGGATTTAGATTTACTAATAATATCTATAATGCTTCAACAACACCAATGCTTGCTAAAGTCCTTACTACTGCATTTTGTTTATCAGTAGCAATGTTTACTTTAAATACATTTATGCAAGTAGGTTCTACAGTGCAGGGTATTGGGGAAGCGTTTAGTCTTCTTGCTGATACAGGTGTTGAACTTTCTGCAGGTGCACAAAACATCGTATCTAGAGTAGGTAGCGCAATGGTTCTGCCTGTCCAGTGGGTATTTATTGTATCTGTTGTAGTTATGCAGTTAGCTCAAATTTGGATGAAAAAGTCTTAATTTTAGTTAGTTATTAAAAAAGCGCCTAAGGGCGCTTTTTTTTATTTAAAATATAAATATGGATACCGAGCTTATCTTATTAGCTTATCTAAAGGTTTAAATAAATTCAGAGTCTAATCATCCAACTAATCTAAAAGATTAAGTAAAAATCCATATTCTTCAGCAGTTTCTTCCATCTGATTTAATCTGCCACTTTTACCACCATGTCCACCAATAAGATTCATTTTCATAAGTATGGGATTTCCAGACGTTGAATATTCTCTAAGCTTTGGTGTGTACTTCGCTGGTTCGTAGTATTGAACCTGTGAATCAAAAAGACTAGATGTTACTAATACGGCCGGGTAGTTTAAAGCAGCAATATTGTCATATGGTGAATACTGCTTCATATACATGTATTCTTCCTTGTTTGCTGGATTTCCCCACTCATCCCACTCAAAAGTCGTTAAGGGGATACTTGCATCGGACATGGTTGTAAGAACATCTACAAAAGGCACTCCGCTTAATACACCTTTGTATAATTCAGGCTCTAAATTGATTATAGCGCCCATTAGAAGGCCTCCAGCGCTGCCACCTTGTGCAAAGACTTTATCCTTGTTTCCAATGCCCATATTTAGCAGGCTTTTAACAGCATCGTTAAAATCATAAAAGGTATTCAATTTATTAAACATTCTTCCTTGCTCATACCACCTTTTACCCATTTCGCCGCCGCCTCTAATATTTACCAGAACATGAACAAAGTTTCTTTCCAGTAATGGTAAAACAGAGCTTCTAAAATATGATTCGGTATTAAGGCCATATGATCCATAGCCATAAAATAGTATTGGAGCATTTTCTAGATCAATATCTTTAAGATGGGTAATAGTCACAGGAATAGATTCACCATCCCTTGCTTCTATAAATTTTCTATTCGTAACATATTTTTCTGAGTCAAAATTAGCAACTTGTTTTTCCCACAAGTTTTTAGTGTCACCACTTTGTAAGTTTTGAGAATATATTGTTACTGGCTGAGTAGGGCTGGAGTAGCTGTAATAGAAATCTTGATCACTAACTTTATCGTTATAACTTAACGATACATAATAAGAGTCCTCATTAAAAGTGATTTTAGATAGCTCATTATTAAAAAGATTAATCTTTTGAATACCTGGTAAACCATTTTCTCTAACTTCTAATATGAGATAGTTTTCAAATATTAGATGATCTGAAATAAACACATCAAGATTATGTGCGTATACCTCGTCAACAGAATCACCTATTGAATTTATATTAGCTGCCTTATAAATTTTGTAATTAGGGGAATCTAAGTTTGATCTTACATAGAAACTATTATCAGCAGCATGCTCAAGTGTATATAGATGATTATCGCTGCGCTTTATAGCAATTTTTGGTTCTAGAGTAGGATTAGATGTATCAATTAACCTAATTTCATTAGCATTAGTTTTTTCAATATCTATATAAATAAATTTATCAGTTCTTGATTGGCTTAAATTAATAAGAAATTCAGGATCCTCTTCTTTATATATAAGAATATCCTCATCTTGTGATGTTCCCACCTCATGAACATATACCTGGTTAGCTATAAGTGTTACTGGATCTTTTTTAAGATAGATTAGATATTTATTATCACTAGACCAAAAAATTCCATAACTGGTCTTCGTCATCTCATCATCTAACAATTCATAGTCTGAATTTAAGATTTTGATAGTAAATTCACGTCTTCCATTATCATCATCGTTAAAAGCAATTAAGGAATTATCTGAAGAAGGTACTATTGAATTAATTGAATAATAATCTTGAGTTTCTAATTTAATATTAGGGTTAACAATTAACTCTTTAACTCCGTTTTTAGATCTGTAATATTTTGGTAACTGATCATCACTTGTAATCTCATTGAAATAATAATAATCACCTTTTTTAATTTTGAAAGATGTCTCGCTTGATACAACTCTACTAATTAGCTCATCAAGAATTTGAGACTTATAATCAGTTCGATTATCAAACCAGCTATCAGCATATTCATTTTCTAATTTTAAGTAATTTAATACTTCAGATTTAGATCTTGTGTCGTCTCTTAACCAGTAATAATTATCTACTCGTGTGTCGCCATGAGCCTCCATAACATAAGGGATCTTATTGGGAGAGGGTGGCGTTAACTCGTTATCATTAGTCATATTACAACTCGCTATTATAATTAAAGGTATTAAAAGGGAACTATGCTTCAATGTAAGCAACTTATGGTTTAAAAATTCTATTTTTTTCAATTACAAACATCTCATTCTTAAAGTGAACGGTATTATGATTTTCTTCTAGTAAATTTTCAATAACTTCTACGTATTTACCTTCCGCTTGTACTTGATTAATTTGTTCTGAGGTCATTTGACCAACATAAACAATATTATTCCATGCTGCTGAAAACAGCGATGTAGCAATAGAATTATTGTCATCAGCGATTGGTTTAAGCTTATACCCAAACTTTACAGGTTTGTGAAAAACCAAGTCATCTAATTTTCTTGCTGGTAGTGTTTTCTTTAGATATTTAATAATTGCTTTTGCTGGTGTTGGATAGGGTACTTCTTGAGGCCAAAGCTGTTTTATTACTTTTGATACCGAATCATTCCCACAAGAATGGACAATTACCAATTTTCCATTTTTATTTAAAATATCAATCATAGGTTTGATAACAAAATCTACTTTTTTCTTCTCTGATGTTCGTGATCTATAAGGTTGCGAAGCTAGAACAAGATCAAAGACTTTTTTATCATCACCCTTATTAGGTATATATCTATCCACTAAATTTTCATGATCTTTTCTATAAATTGTTAATACAGATGGATTTTTATAACTAGCTCTATGAGTTACTGGATCTTCTTCAATAGTCCATGAATCTTTAAGAAGATGTTCTATATTTGTTAACTGATTATTAAACTCATATGAGCTATTGCCCTCTAATGCTAAAGAGTTCCATTTCATTTTCTTTTGCTTCTTTGGATCTTTAGATTGAAGAGAGGCAGCCTCACTAAAATAAAGATTTGTTATCGTAAAAACCATATTAGGATGTTCAATAAATCTATCTGATAACTTTTCTAGAGCAAGCCTAACATCTTCAATACTTATTTCTTTAGCCATTACAAAAAATGGTATGTAGGGAAATTCTTTATGACAATTTTTAATGACATTCATTAAAAGGGAGCCATCTCCAATACCTGCATCAAAAATTCTTAAGGCAGCTTTTTCTTTTGAAATTGATTTAATGACACTGGATATTTCATTAGCTACAACATTCTTTTCATTTGAAGTTGTTACGAATGATAAGTAAGTTAGACGATCGTCAAAGAATCTTGTATCAGCCATTGATATATAAACTAACTCCTAATTAGTTAATTAAAACACTAGATAAATTTAAACTAGTTTTTAAAATAATGATAGATTTTTTAAAAATAATTGTTATAACAAAATAACTTATTTATTAATAAGGTGTATTATTAATACTTAATAAATAAAGGAGTAATAAATGAACAAACTTAAATTAACATTAGCTGTAATTTTTACATTTGGCTTTTCAAATAATTTACTTGCTGTTCCAGAGGGTGCTTTTACAGCTCTATGGGTCCAAGCAAAAGATGTAGATAAATATATAGATCATATGAAAAATAATCCTGAAACATTTGAAGCATTAGGAGCAAGCGATGCAGGTGTTTGCGTTACTAGAGCAGGTAATAATTATCCTGGTGAAATGTTTGTCTGGAGTGCCTTTCCTAATCTTGAGGGAGCATTATCAATGATTGAAACCTATGATCCTTTCAATCCAGATCCTGTCTATAAGCGTTTAAGAAGGGCTAAATATATATCTGCTTTTAAACCATTAAAAGATAATCCAATTCTTCCACAAGATACTTTTGAGCGTCTATGGAGAATTAAGCTTAATGATGAAAATGCATTTACAGCAAAAATGGTTGAACTTGAAAAAGCATTACAAGCAGCAGGCCATGATGTTAGATTAGGAGTATATGCTCCTGTAGGTGGCGGAGTTCATGAAACAGGAATGTTTCATTTTAGAGCAATTTTTAATAATGGAGCTGAGGCAGGAAAAGCTCTTGACGGATTTTATGCAGGAGCTTCATTCTCAACTATTTGGGCAGATGCTCAAGAGTATGTTGATGGCATAGTTTCTGAAACAGTAGAATTATGTCAGGTTATATATACTGCTAAATAATTAATTCTAATAATTATCTTAAAAAGGAGCATTTACTGCTCCTTTTTTTCTATACAATCCCTTCATGCAAATTAAGATAATCTCATTTATATTTCTTTTATTAATATGCTCATGTTCATTAAATGAGCTTAAATCGACGCCAGGTGAAACAAATATATTTAATATAAAAGACACGCCTGCTTATATTGTTATGAATGATGAGATTAACATGGACGTTCTGCTATCTGATATATCTAGGTGCAAAGAGAAATTTGATGTTAATACCACCGCTATATCACGTGCAATAAAAACTCTTGGTGGATATACCGGGCTTGTTGGCGCGTTTGCAGTTATTGATATTTTAACAACAGGCGGAGCTTTGTTTCAGATTTTAGTACTTCCCACATCACTTATAGCTATAGCTGGTTGGTCGCTTTATTCATCAGCTGACGCATTATCTGCATTAGGCCAATATAAAAATTTGGAAACTTGTTTAGAAAACAATGGTTATGACGTTGTTTTTTACGTCGAATCTAAATAACTGATCTTAGGAAAATTATCAGTTAATCTTCACTAATATCTTTTCTTATTTTTAGTTTTTCAAGACTAATTTGATCCTTTAAGGTCATGATATATGCTGCAACAGCAAGTATTAAAATACCCGATGCTTCAAATATTATGTTTAAAGAGTCCAGCTCTTTGCTTTGAAGTATTATCATTCTAGTCAATGCTGTCATAGCAATAATAATAGGCAGAGTAACTGGGAGCCTATTGTTTGCATAGAAAGCTCCAACCATGCCTAGAACCTCTGCATATATAAATAAAAGAAATAGATCGCTAAGATGCACATCTTGCTCAACAATTAATCTTAAGATTTCTACACCAGTAGCATAAAGGGTGGCAACAGCAATAATCATTAAGATTACTCTCTCAGATACCCAAATAAACTTTTCCCAAATACTAATTTCTTTATTCATTTAAGCATTATATATATAAACTTTTATATAAAGATAAATTAATACATAAATTGTAGATATTTATATAGAATATAAGTAACTTAATTTTTTCTTAAATATATGAAATACCTTTTATACTTTTCATTTTTAATCACTTTCAATCTTCACGCGGCAACTGTTATTTATTCTTCTAATTATGTAGATGTTATAAATGAAGTCCAGGTAAAAAATACATCCATAACAATTACAAATAATAAAATTACTGATATTAGTAGAGGTTTTATTAAAGTAGATACAGGGGACAAGCTTATTGATCTAAGGGGTTTTACATTATTACCTGGATTGATGGATATGCATGTCCATTTTGGTGGCGAATATCAATCTAAAGCTAAACGTCCCATTAAAGTGGAAAGAGAAACTGAAGCAATATTAGCAACACAACACGCTTATAAGACTCTAAAAGTCGGTTTTACAACGGTACGACAAGTTGGAGATAGTGGAATGGTAGCAATTTCTTTAAGGGATGCTATTAACTCTAATCAAATAGTTGGCCCCAGAATGTTTACATCAGGTAAAAGTATTGCAACAACTGGAGGGCATGCAGACCCAACAAATGGAATGAGTTCTGATTCGTATGAATATCCTACTGCTGAAGATGGTGTTATAAATGGTCCTTATGATGCATATACAGCTGTTAGACAGCGATATAAAGACGGAGCAGATGGTATTAAGTTAACAGTAACAGGTGGAGTCTTGAGTGTAGCTAAATCTGGAGATAATCCACAATTCACTCTTGAGGAAGTTGATGCTGTTGTAAAGGCTGCAAAAGATTATGGTATGTGGGTAGCAGTTCATGCTCATGGGCCACAAGGAATGAAGAGGGCTGTTTTAGCGGGTGTTGACTCAGTTGAACATGGAACATTTATGACAGAAGAGATCATGGATTTAATGATCAGCAACGGAACCTATTACGTGCCTACAATTTCAGCTGGAGAATTTGTTGCAGCTAAATCAAAAATTGATAATTATTTTCCTGAAATAGTTAGACCTAAAGCAGCAAGTGTTGGCCCTCAAATTGGAGCAACATTTAAAAAAGCCCATGAAAGGGGTGTGAAAATTGCTTTTGGAACAGATGCTGGTGTCCAGCCACATGGAACTAATTCTGATGAATTTGTTTATATGGTTCAATATGGAATGAGTCCGATGAAGGCTATAAAATCAGCAACAATTAATACAGCTATGCTGTTAGGTATTAATGATGACTTAGGATCTATAGATATAGGTAAAACAGCAGATATTATTGCGGTAAAAGGTAATCCTATTCTAGATATCGAGAATATAAAAAATATTAGGTTTGTTATGAAGGAAGGTAAAAAAGTAGACTTTAACTTTTAATTAGTTAAATTCAATATATCCAACTCTTCATCATTCATTTCTGCTGAAACATCTTCAAATAAGAGGCTAGATAAATATCTCTCTGCAGTGTCTGCAAGCATGCATAAAATCTTTGATCCTGGAGATGCATTTTTAGCTACTTCCATAGCAACAGAAAAAGTTGCCCCTCCAGATATCCCTGTCAAAATTCCTTCTTTTGCTGCTAATTCTTGAGACCACTTAATGCCATTTATGCCTGATACAGGAATAATTTGATCAATAAAGTTATTATCTATAGATTCTTGAAGTACTAACGGGATAAAGTCTGTTGTCCATCCTTGAATGGGATGAGGATTCCAATCTGGATGTGAGCTTGAGAAGTTCCCATTACTATCTCTTTCTTGTTTAACGCCATTCGCAAGAAGTGGCGCTACATCTGGCTCAGCCATAATTAATTTTGTATTGGGCATTGATGCTCGCAATGCTCTTGAAACTCCGGTAAAAGTCCCACCTGTTCCATAGCCTGATACCCAATAATCTAAACCAATATCTTTAAAATCATCAATAATTTCTTGACCTGTAGTCTCTTCATGAATGTCTGCATTAGCTGAATTTTCAAACTGTCTTGCATAAAACCAATTGTTAATTTCAGATAATTGTTTAGCTCTTTTGTAGGCGCCTGAACCTGCTTCTGCAGCAGGAGTTAAAACAACTTTAGCACCTAGAAATCGCATCATTTTTCTTCTTTCAATTGAAGCGCTTTCTGGCATTGTAATTACAAGTGGGTAGCCTTTTGAAGCACAGACCATGGCTAAACCTATACCCGTGTTACCACTGGTGGCTTCTACAATTGTCTGGCCAGGTTTTAATTGTCCTGATTTCTCACCATCGTTAATTATATTTAAAGCTAATCTATCTTTTACAGAGCTTCCTGGATTAAAAAATTCAGGTTTAACATATATCTCAACACCTTCTGGTGCTAAATGATTAATTTTGACACTTGGTGTCTTTCCGATAGTTTCTAAGATTGATTGATAAAGCATGCTTAAGAGAATGGGTTAATAATTGTTGAATTTTATCATAAAGGTTGAGAGTCTTATGCTTAAGAATTGACTATAAAAAAAGCTTCTCTAACTTAAGCTTGCAGAGATATCTAAATAATTATTTTTCATATCTTTATCATTTAAATGAAAGCCTTTAATTTCTGTTTTCCAATCTACATCACTAAATCTATTAAGTCCCGATGTGAACCAACTTTCAACAGAATGATCTTTTTTAGTTTGTTTGTATATATCAACCAATGAAATCCAGGTTCTCGCGTTACATTCCTCTATTTGATTGAAAAGTTCTAAGCATTTATCAAAATCATTATTTAAATAATAGGCAAAAAAGATAGATTGAAGCGGTCTATCTGAGTTTGTATCACTTGCAACGATAGGCTCAAGCTCATACATTTTTTCAAAAATCTTTATTGCATTTTCAACTTCATTATTTCTTAAAAGGGCATCACCATAAATTGATAGAACATGAGGATTGCTTGGATTAGCTTTAAACGCTTTTGCAGCATAAACTTTAGTTTGTGCAAAATCATTTAATGTTAAATGAGCTTCGGCTAAGATTCTATTGGTATTCCAATCATTATCATTCATCTCATTAGCCTTACTAAGAGTTTCTAGAAAATTTCCCATAGACTCATCTTTATTATCATCCCAGCCCATAAACATACGTTGACCTAATGTGCATGCTTTCCATGAATGAGGAAGTGGGTTAAGGGAGTCTGCCTCAATCGCTGCATCAAGCATTATTAAAGCCTCGTCATTTGCTTCTTTTTGAAACTTTTGATTAAGAGCTCTGCCTTTGAGTGTGTATTCATAAGATGTCATATTCTCGGTTGGTTTTCTATGTGCTCTTTTGAGGCTTGTTATCTCTATTTCACCAACTACACAAGTTATTACTTTAGTTACGATTTCATCTTGAAGATCAAATATATCTGATTTTACTTTGTCATATTTAGAGCTCCATACAACCTCATCATCTTCCATATCACTAAGTTCTACAGAGATCCTAAGCCTGTCATCAGACGATCTAATGCTTCCAGATACTACATAATCAAAACCCCATTCTTGTTTAAATGCTTCGCTTGTATAATCTTTTCCTTTAAAGCCAAAGCATGTCTTTCGCGTAGCTACTGATATTTCTTTTACCATTGATAGCTCAGTTATTAAATCTTCAACAATGCCATCGACTAAGAAAGCGCCATCACTATCATTGTTTAAATTTTCAAATGGCATAATTCCAATTTTTGGTTTTTTATTTGAAAGGTTTTTATTAAGCTCATCAAAGGATTCTAGAGATGAATCATTTAAAGTATTTCTTTTATAAATGTATGTAGATATCAAGATTAATGGGAAGCCAATAATTATTACAATAAATAAATATTGCATAAAGACTTCAGGCTTAAGACCTAAAATCGCTTGTGTAGAAACATTATCAACAACAATACTAGAAACTTGTATGACAGCGAAACCAGATACAACATAGGTACCAGCTGTTTTAATAAGCAGATTACCAATCTTGTGAAGCTTTATCTTTATAAAAGATGTAGCCATTTTTAATTTACCCATATCTAATACTAATTCATCTATATATAAAATTTAAGTATTATTTAGTAAATTATTTGTATCTATAATAAAAATGTTTAATATTAAATCTTATGAATCTTATTAAATCCTTTAAAAATTTTATGTCTCGTAGAACTTTTTCTGCAAAAGTAAGAAACCGTTTTATGAATAAATATTCTAGCTATGATTACTTTATAGCTAACAGGGTGGAAGCTGAAAAAAATAGATTAATAGAAAATAGATCACAAGAGGTTTTATATTTTCATAAAGTTGATGACCCATATTCTCACCTTACGATTAATTGTGTTGATAAATTTATATCTAATTATGATGTATCTATAAAACCAATACTTGTTGGTCTAGAAAATCCTGAAACTGTCCATGAGCCTACTCTGTATGATAAATATTGCCTCGATGATGTTAAACGCATTGCGCCTTTTTATAATATTAATTTCCCAGGAACATCAATCCCATCTGACGAATTAATAACTAAGGCTAATTCAATATTAACTGCTGTAGATGCAGATAACTTTATTAAGATTGCGCAGAGAGTAAGCTTTGCATTATGGACTAGTGATGAACTAGCTTTAGATAATTTACTAAAAACACTTAATGCTAATAAGGAAGAGGTTGTTAAGAAACTAAATGAAGGCAATGCAATTAGAAATAGTAAAGGTTACTACTTTGGATCTGCCTTTTACTATGAAAATGAATGCTACTGGGGAGTTGATAGACTTCCTTATTTAGAACAAAGACTATCTGAATTAAACCTCAAAACTAAGGAGTCTGATGACCCTGTTTGTCCCTTAAAAATAAATGCTCCAGAGCAATTATCATCAACAAACAAAATTAATCTTACATACTATCCATCGTTAAATAGCCCATATACTTTTGTTAGCTCTAAACGAGTAAAGCAATTGCGAGATCATTATCCAATTAACCTTATAACTAAACCTGTTTTACCAATGTTAATGCGTGGAATGACAATTCCAACTCACAAAGGTGTCTACATAGTTTCAGATGCAGCTCGTGAGGGTAGACTTCACAAGCATGAAATTAAATCTATTTATTCTCCTATTGGAAAACCTGCTAGAGCAGCTTTTTCTTTATTTCCATCAATAGATGCTCTAGGGCAGGGGTTTGAATATATAGATGAGTTGTTAAAAGCCTCTTTTCAAGAAGGTATCAATATTGGCGATAAAGACTATTTAAAAGATTTAGTAATTTCATTAGGTATTGATTGGAATATAGTGTCAAAAGACCTTAATTCATCTAATTGGAAAAAGGATTTAGATAATAACTTATCCGATATGTATTCAGGGAATTGCTGGGGTGTTCCTAGTTTTAAACTTACCAATGAAGATGGCAGTAATCCTTATTATGTTTGGGGTCAAGATCGTATTTGGCTTATCAAAGAAGAGATAAATAGGAGAATAAAAAAGGGGACACAGAGCCCCCTTTAAGTATAATTTACAAGACTATTTTTTGCCCCAAACTAGCGCTAGTTGAAAAACTAGAACAAACAAAACAAATACTGTCTGTCCGGTACCGCCAACAATAAGTGGTGCATCCATATATGCTGACATCCTTTCTCCAGATTCAGCTCCCATCGCAACTAATAGATCTACATTAGAGCTTAAAATGGCTCCTCCAATCTGATTTACTTGAAACATAAATGCTGCAACAAATAAGCAAAATACAGATGTAAATACTTTTCCAACCATATTTGCATCTGGTGCATTTCTTACATTATTAGCCATTCTAAAGGCTAACCATGTCATAAGAACCATTCCTACAAAATACATTGCATTTTGGATGAAGCCAACTTGCATTAAATTTAATACTTGATATTCAGTCATATTTCTCTCCTTTTTAATAAAAATTAATTTTTTAACACTTTCATTTATACCATATCTTATTAAAATTATTAGATAAGCTTTATGTCTTAATTATATAAATATTTTTTATTTGTTCTTGTAAACTTATAAAATTTTATGCAATATACGCATTGTGAATTTGTCTAACAAAAAATATCTATTCGTTTTAGCGGGAGTGCTGTTTGCAGTCACTGCATCATTAGATCCTCTGAATCATGATCTTTCTTCACATGATGTTGCCGAAGTTGAATGTCAATTTTGTGAAAATGAGGTGTATGACACCTCTATATCTAAAGTTAGTTTATTGCATGTTTCATTCTTATCAGTTCTTAAAGAACAGATAAAACAACAATTTTTTTCCAAAACTCCTAAGAGTTACAACTCAAGAGCACCTCCAAAGATTTAATTTTTTACAATTTTTAAATTTTAATTTTTTTGATGGGAGGTTTTCATGAAAAACTATCATTTGGCACTTTTGATTATCAGTGCTCTACTAATAAATAATATAATCGCTGATGGAATGGAAGAGGTTGTAGTTACATCCTCATTACTTGAATCAAGTGAAATAAATAATCCTCTATACGTAATAGATGGCGAAGATATAACTGATGGTGCATCAACTAGTCTGGGTGAGGCAATTGACAGTTACCTGGGAGTATCTATAGCAGATTATGGTTCTGCTGTTGGCCAGCCAATTATTAGAGGTATGTCTGGTCCAAGGGTTAAAATTCTTACAAATGGTATGGTAAATCGAGATGTGTCAAGTCTTGGCGCAGATCATTTAAACGATCTTGACTTAAATAATGTTCAACAAATTGAGATTGTTAAAGGCCCATCTTCTTTACTTTATGCAAATGGTTCAATAGGTGGAATTATCAATGTAGTTGATGATAGTATCGCAGAAATGGATTTTGCTGGATCAGAGTTTTCTGCAGGTTATGAAAAGCAATCTGTTAATAATGGTACTGCTCAAAACTTTAATTTTAAAGATAATGTTGGCGGCTTTAACGTAAATTTTGGTTATTCAAAAATTGAATTAGGTAGCTTTGATATCCCAAATGGAGCCATTCTTCATGAAGAAGAAGAGCATGAAGGGGAAGAGGAAGAGCATGAAGAGGAAAATCTAGGTTTTGTTAATAACTCTGATTATCAAACAGAAGCAACAAAATTTGGTATTTCAAAAGCTGGAGACTGGGGCTACTTAGGATTTTCAATTGATAGCCTTGAAAGCGTTTACGGTATTCCATTTCATGGAGAAGAGCATGAGGATGAAGAGGGTGAAGAGGAAGAGCATGAAGAGGAAAGAATTTTTTCAACTACAGACTCTGATAGCTTTACTATAAAAGGTTCATTAAACATGAGTGGCGAGTTAGTGAATTCAGTTGATTTTACATTTCGTGATTCGGATTACATCCTTACTGAGGACCATGCTGAAGAAGATCATGATGAAGAAGAGCATGAAGGTGAAGAGGAAGAGCATGAACCTACAAAATTCATGAGTTCATCTACTGAATATGGTGCAATTTTTGATCTTTCTAACGACAATATTACTCAAAAAATCGTATTTAATGTTCTTGATGAAGATTCTTCAATTATTGGTGAAGAAGCTTTTATGAATCCTGCTACCAGTGAAGAATTCACACTTGGATATTTCATGAGTAAAGATATAGGAATGTATAACGTCGATTTTGGTTTCAGAATGGATCAAATTGATAGATCAGGAAGCGTAACGGATGAAGATCATGGAGATATGGACTATTACAATATTGATGATACAACTAACAGTTTTGCTGTAACTTTAGGCAAAAGCTTAGGTGATAGCTTAGATGTAGATTTTGGCTTTGCAAGTGTTGAGAGACTACCTTCAGTTATTGAGCTCTTTATGAATGGACCTCATTTAGCTACTGGAAGACTTGAAGTTGGCAACCCTAATTTAAAAAGTGAAACATCAAATAATTTTGACGTTACTTTTGATTATGACAATGGAGACTTCTATGGTTATGCAAGTTTTTATATAAACAAAGTTGATAACTACATTACCTTAATGGATGAAGATGATGAACATGGAGATGATGATCATGATGAAGATCATGGAGATGATCAAGGAGATGATGACCATGGGGATGATCACGGAGATGACCATGATGATCATGCAGATTTAATTCATTCCTTTTATGTTCAAGAAAATGCAGAATTTATTGGTTATGAACTAGAATTTGGAAGAACTGTAAATCTTGCATCTGGAGATTTAACTTACTCATTTGGAAGAGATCAAGTTAATGCTGAATTTGCTGACGGACATAATGTTCCGAGAATTAATCCAGCAAGGAATGTATATACCTTATCTTATAAACAAAATGATACTGTTTTTAAAATTAATCTGAAAAGTGTTGAAAGACAGAATGATTTTGCAGAAGGTGAGACAGCTACTGATACGTATCGTATGCTAGACACCAGAGTAACAAAAACATTTAGTGTTAATGATAAAAGTAGAATGAAAGTTACTTTATTTGCTAATAATTTGCTTGATGATGTTGCTAGAAATCATTCATCATTTGTTAAAGGTCCAGTTCCATTACCTGGAAGAAATGTTGGTATTAAATTCAATCTAACCTTTTAGGCCTTAGACTGAAAAGTATAATTATAAGGAGCTCATAACAGAGCTCCTTATATCTTTATAAAGTACCCCTAGAAGCTTAACTGTTCAACGGTTAACTCATGATAGGGAAGATATACTATAAATATCCATAATAATTGATATAACTTCGCATAATATATATTATGTTAAATAATACATGTTTAGTATAGTGCTTAGCGCTTAAGATGTAAGATTTTCATGTTTGTGTAATAATTTGTTATTAAATTAATATAATTATATGAAACATATACATATCCTTTTAGTACTCTTATTCGCAATTCCAGTATTTAGTTCAGACATTGGTGTTCCTGGCCCAAAGGATTGTTTCTGGTCTAGAGGTCCACATAGTGCAGATCCTTATATAAATCTTGCTTATCCAGATGCTAATGTATTTTATTGGGCAGCTACATTTACAATGCCTTCGGATACTGAGCTTTATTTAGATGGCAATTTCCCTTTAGCTAGGTACATGTCAATTATTAGTTATGATGGTCGTGGAAGACCTTTAGAATCTCTTGCTGATTATTTAATTGAGCCAGAGATAAAATCAATCAATCCATTTATAAATTCAAATAGTCGTCTTGATAATAATAGAGCTTATAAAATACAAGTTTTAAATAACTCACCAGTTACTGATAGAGAAACAGGAAAAATATCTAAAATATCATCAAATAACACTCTTAACGCTCCTTTTTATGGCCCAAATCAGCAATTAATCATATATAGAGTGTATTTACCTGATAATGAAACTGGACCACTTGGAGGCGTCGATTTACCCCAATTAAAGGTTGTTCAAGATGGAAAAACATATTCAGGCAATGATGCTTGTAAGATTTTAAATGCGTCCCAAAACTTAGCTATCACTCTTGATGCAGCAGGAATTCCTCCAATGAAGTATAGAGAACTAGCATCCCAGCCTGATAAACCTGAGACTTGGCCTGCAAAAAATCCACCAGAATGGTATATACAAATGGATAGACAGAGTCTTATTGGGATATATACAGGAGAGTTTAATAATGAAGCTCCTAGAAGTACTGGTGGTTTTTTTCCTAACCTAGATAACCACTATTTAAGAACAATTGTTAATAGAAAATATGGCAAAGTACTTCTTCTTAAAGCCAAGGCCCCTCTTACACCCAAAACATATAACTCTAATGGTATATATAAAGAAAGTGAGCTTAGATATTGGTCTGTTTGTTCTAATCAAAGTTTTGGAAATACTAGAGTTAATGATTGTTTGTTTGATGAAGAAATTCCTTTAGATAAAAATGGGTATTTCACAATCTTTGTTAGCAGATTGGAAGATAGGCCAAGAAATGCTACAAATGAATGTGGCTATGCTTGGCTGCCTATGGCTGATGATGGAGATGGTGTCTTTGATGAAGATGTATCAATCATTCAATTTAGACATATGCTTGCAAGTGATGATTTTTCTAATTCTATTCAAAGTGTTGAGAACCAATCTGATACAAAGAAAGTTATGGATGAATATTTTCCTAGAAGTAGATACTTTATGAAAAACCAAGTAGAAAGCTTTTTTCCATGTCAGTAGGCTTTTACTATTGAGATAAGGCTAATTTCCTTAGATCAATCAATTATTACTCCAAGGCCCTCTTGTAGGTCATATAGTCCATACTCTGCAGCTCTTTCTAGCTCTTTGTAGTAGTTAATTGCTATTTCTGGATAGAAAATATAATTCAATAAATGCTTATCATTCTTGTATAAAGTTTTTAAGTTATTTTCATTACATTTTTCTTTGAAGAGTGATCTGTAATCTTCTACCGTTAATAATACATTGTCATTTTTATGATTATTGGCTTTTACTCGATCCTTTAATTCTTTACTAACTTTTCCTGTTAATTTTCCATAATTACCATTAACAAGCTCTATCATTTCATTTGTTAAAGTCTCATATCTTTTTCCATTTCTTACATTAAGCAAAGCTTGAGTTCCTACAATTTGAGATGATGGAGTAACTAATGGAATATAGCCTAGATCTTTTCGTATCTGAGGTATTTCATTTATGAGTTCTTCAAATTTATCAACCATTCCCATGTCCCTTAATTGATTCTCAAGATTGCTAAGCATTCCACCTGGAACTTGATTGTTAAGCATCTTTGTGTCGATGCTTTTTAAGCTGCCCTCATACTCGCTATACTTAACTCTTATACTAGTGAAATAATCAGCTATTTCATTTAAAAGACGCATGTCATATGGATTATCTTTATCATTGTAAATCATTGATATTAGGCTTTCTGTCGCAGTATGTGCATAAGTGCCACTGAATGAAGAAATAGAAGTATCGATATTATCAATACCTGCCTCGTATGCTTTTAAATTAGTAGCATCCGCTAAACCAGTTGTTGCATGAGTATGTAAATAAATTGGTATTTTTAGATTCTTTTTAAGCAGGGTTATTAACTCAAAAGCTGCATAAGGTCTAAGTAAACCAGACATATCTTTGATAGCTAGAGATGATGAGCCCATATCTTCAATATCTTTAGCAAGATTTAACCAATAATTTTTCGTGTGTTTTGGGCTAGTTGTATAAGCGATAGTACCTTGCGAGTGTTTATTATTGTTATTTATAAACTTAATAGAGGATTCAATATTTGTAACATCATTAAGTGAATCAAATGTGCGGAATATATCAATGCCTGATTTAGATGCATTTTTAATAAATAGTGATAAAACTGTATCATCAAATTTTTTATAGCCAACAATATTTTGACCACGAATTAACATCTGTAATTTAGTTTTTTTAAAGTTTTTTTTAAAAATCTTCAGACGATCCCATGGATCTTCATTAAGAAAACGTAAGCAGCAATCATAGGTAGCACCGCCCCAAACCTCTACTGACGAAAATCCTACTTTATCTATTTTAGGAATAATTGGCAGCATATCCTCAATCACCATTCTGGTAGCTATAAGAGATTGCTGACCATCTCTTAATACAACTTCAGTAATTTTTGGTTTTTTTTTCATAGTATTGAGTTAAATAATTAAAATTATTTATTAAAAACTAAATACTCAACAAGTCCATAACGATAAGCTTGTTATCGTGAGATCTCCTCACAAGTTCTATATAGCTAGCTTCAACCTCTTGAGGAACTACTACTTTAAAGTTATTAATAGGTACATCAAATTGATACTCCTTATAATCCTCATATCCAATATGTTGAGCTCCAGCTTTAAAAGGATCATTTATCCCAATTTGATAAATAAGCTCTTTATCAGCATTTAAAAAGTTTAATGCATAGATATCGGATTTATTAATAAATGGTCTTTTAATATCTCTTTTTAAAGGATAATCATTATTAATTTCTTTGATCTCTATATTATTAGAGCTTAAATTTAAGCTAAAGATCTTTGATATTTTGTCAGTAGTTGGTGTTCTTCTTACCACTGTTTGAGATTTATTATTAGAATCATCATTTGATTGACTTGTTGATGAATTCTGATAATTGAACCAATTTATTTTGTATGATGCGCCCATAGAACAGCAGAGTTCTCCATATAAAAATTGATCTTCATTACTTGAATCAACCGTATCATCTCTCGAGTATCCCCCGTCTTTATACCAACTCCATGAGCCAACATATGGATTGAGAGATGCTAATGGAGTTAAAGCTGGATCACTTTGATAATAATATTCTCTTTCCCAATATGACTCATAAAAATCAAGAGGGTTATTTGGATCATTGGGAGCTATTAGAGAGCCAGTTAAATCTTCAACTACCCAAGAGTATGAGACTGCCCTATTGTCACTTGGTCTATTAAAAGTTGCGGTAAGATTATTTTCTAACTCTGTCTGTTCCTGCCCATCAACTAACCATTTAAGCTTTAACTTAGTTTCGTCATAAACTGCATCAATCTCAAAAGTTATAGTTTCTCCTAAGCCTGATGGGTTGTTGAGAACATAGGATGGATCCTCCTCTGAGTTAATTTTATAATTTGAAAAACCTTGATTCATAATTGAGCCAACAGCAAAGCCTTCAATATTTACTTTTCCATACTCTAAGAAACAACACCACATGACACTTATCCATCTAGGTCTATAGGTTTCAATTTCACCATAATAAGTTCCCTCTAAGAGTCCTATTTTAGTTTTACAGCTATCATCTTCATTCGTACCTGGATACTCTTCAGAATCAGGATATTGATTCATGTAACACTCACATTCCTCATAAGTAAGCTCGTCACGATAAAAGATAGACCCATCAGCGTAGTT
Source organism: uncultured Gammaproteobacteria bacterium (assembly GCA_964546275.1). Lineage (GTDB taxonomy): Bacteria > Pseudomonadota > Gammaproteobacteria > Magnimaribacterales > D2472 > MED-G78. The sequence goes on along the minus strand of CAZJJG010000001.1, from coordinate 355 downwards.
ATAACAAACATCGTAATTTACACCAGGAACATTATTAAAGTCGTCTATATGATGACTCCACTTTGCTAATTCAGGATCTTTGACAGTAGTTGTATTCATAGGGAAGTCTGCATAATAATCTGGGAATGTTCTTTCTCCACCAGAATCATACTCGTCACCCATAAAACCATGTGAATGACCTAACTCATGCATTACAACTTCTCTAGTTCTACTAGATAGGCCTTGAATATTAACTGATCCCTGAGCAACTCCCCTGCCTGAAATCGTTGTTAAGAAGGAGGCTACAGTCCATGAAGGCATAACATTGGTAATTAAATTTCTATCAACTTCCCCAATACAATAAATATTTGGATCC